>VFZL01000012.1 GCA_016871175.1 Acidimicrobiia bacterium
GTGAATTTCACCTGACCTGTCGCGTACAGCGCGTGTTGCTGATCGCGGCGTCCCGACGCCGTGCCCCACTCGGTGATCCAGCCGCCAATGGCCTCGTGCCGCTTGTACTTCGGATACCGATCGTGGAAGGCGCTCAGCTTGCTCTTTTGATTGATCTGCCAGGTGAGCCGGAGCATCTGGTTCTGGACGGCCTGTTCCTCCGCCCGCCGATCGGGCCGGTTGTCCGCCCAGTAGCTGGCCGCGATGATCGCGTCGGTCGCGATCCGCCGGTAGCTGCCCAAGAACCACAACCTGCTCTGGATGAGCGGACCACCGAGGGCGCCGTTGATATCCTGGATGAGGTCCACCCTGCTGCCCTGTGTGAGCCCGAGTCCGGTGGTCCGCAGTCGTTCGTTGACGTTGCTCGATTGCCAGCCTCCCGCGGTGCCGCCGACGAACGCCGATCCGCTGAAGGTGTTGCCGCCGTCTTTCGGGACCATGTTGATGCGGACGCCGCCGCCTGACGTTTCTGCGGTGATGCCGCTCGTCTGGTAGGTGATCTCGGCCTGTGCGGCGTCGCTGTAGTACGCCTGGATCTGACCGTCCCCCATGATGCTGTTCAGCTTCAGCCCGTCCACCTGCAGGGTGACGTCGGTTTGTCGCGATCCGTTGACGGTCATGTAGATCTGCTCGACCTGCTGGTTGCCGCCGACGTCGGTGTTGCTCATGCGGACGCCTGGCATCAACGCGGCGAGGCCCGAGTAATTCCGCGCGGTCGGCACCGCGTCGAGAATTTCGCGGTTGAGCACCTGCGCGCGCTGCACGTTCTGCACGTCCACCACGGGCGCAGCGCCCGTGACCGTGACGGATTCTTCGAGCGCGCCGACCCGCATCTCGGCGTTGACCGTGGCCGTGAAGCCTGCCGGTAGCGCGAGTGCTTCCTGCTTGAACGTGTTGAAGCCGGTCAGCGTGAACGTGACGCTATAGGTGCCAGGGCGCAAATCGACGATGGTGTAGCGACCCTGATCATCTGTGGTGACGGACCTGACTTTCTCGATGAGGACGGGACTGGCGGCTTCGACGGTCACGCCGGGTATGACCGCGCCGGTGGCATCGCGGACTATCCCACTGATGGCGCTCTGCGCCAGGGCGTCCGAGCTGGTGATGACCAGACACAGAATCGCCAAGCCGAGCCCGCGGACGAAGAATCGACCCATTTCAAACCTCCCAAAACACGGAAAGCCGTTGAGCGACGTCGGTAAAACGTTGGGAATGTAACATACTCCCTCCGCTCCGGGCAGAACTCCTCGGAAACAGGTACGGAACGTAGCACACCCTCGTGTTCCAGGTCAGCAAATCGAGACCCGGAAGCGGCCGACAGCCCCGCGCGTGGGCCGCCGGTCCAAAAGTCCGGATGAGCGGTTACGCACCCGACTCAGCGGTCCAGCAAGCTTGCCGCTGGCAGCCCTCGCACGCGGTCCTCGTAGCGCGACCACCACAGCACGCCCTCGCTGCCGGGTTCGTACAGCGTCGCAGCGCCACAGGGCAGCACAAATCGGAAGTTGATTGGCGTCTGGCGCGCGGCAATGCGGGGGAACGCGCCATCCCACGCGATCCGATTCGCCTCGTCTTGATTGAAACCCAGGTGGATGAACGTCTTGATGAAGTTGCCGGACTGCGAGTCGCCGATGTTGACCGCGCGATCGATGATGCCCGCCACGGGATTCGGCGTGCCGGAGCGATCGGCCTTGGAATAGCGGAAGAACGACACGATGTCGCGTGTGGCGGCGAGACCGACGCCGAGCACCATCGGATCTCGTGCGGTGTAGACGAGCTCGTAGACCCGATCGGATCGGAATCCGCCCTTCAGGCAGAGGCGCGTCGGATCGGGTGTGCCGGGGAAGGGTGTCTGCTGGCAGTTCGCGAAGGCCCAGTCCCCCCTCGGGATCGTCTCGGTCCCGCCGAGCACGCCGTTCCTCGACTCGCTCGCACGCATCGTCAGCGTCGCGTTCGGCTGCGCCAACCCTGCCGGTGGGTATTGCGGCCCCGATGCGCCCATCGAACTGAGTCGGATCGGCGCGGTGCTGTTACCGGTCGGCACGTCGATGAATCGTGCGAGGACGGGACCGGTGAGAGCCGATCCGTCTCGCCGCTTCGCAACCGGCACCGTCATGGTCTGCAGGTTGGACGACGGCGCGAGATCTCCTTGCCAGCCGCTGATGAGCGAGACGTAGCCTTCGTCGCCAATCGTCACCTGCCCGTTGCCGCGATTGACGACCTGATAGAGCAGCACGCGTGCGGCCCTCGAACGGTCGACCGGAGCCGCCAAGGCAAACGTCGCCACGTATTCGACGCGACCGCGAGCGTTGCGCGGCGCGAGGTCGACATTCTGGATGATCGTGTTGTGCGGATTGCGCGGGTCGATCTCGCCGTGGATCAATCCGCGGATGATCTCGAAGGGTCCGACGGTTCCCACGGGCTTCCCGCCGTTGGCCGGTTCACGCGACCGGATCTCGAGGCGGACGGCCTCGGCGCTCGCGGGCAGTGCTCCGAACCAGGTAACCGCGGCGAGCGCGGCCAGCACCGCGAACGCGACTCGTTGGACCGCGGCGCCACTCATCGCGCGCCGCGCCGTCCGGCTCCGCCGTCACGGCGCCGGGATCTCCATCGCCAGTAGCGCGGAGCCCAGCGACTTGCCGTGCGCGTCCAGCGCGAGCGAGCGCGTGACGCCACCGCCCAAAGCGTGCGTCAGGACGAAGTTCAGCGCGCCGATGTTCGGCAGTTCGAACCGGACGATTTCGCCGCGCACGAGGTCACCGAGGAATGCGCGGACGCGTTCAACGGTCACGTGCTGGCGCAGGTGGTCGAATTGGCGCTCCTCGAACGCGATCACCGAGATGTTGCACGTATCGCCCTTGTCGCCGGTTCTCGCGTGCGCGACCTCTCGCAGTGTGATGCGCTGCATGATCACTCCAGTGGCCTCGTTCAACGGCTAGACATCCGTCAGCGCGATGCGTGGTCGCACGCGCGCGCGTGGGATCAGCGTGGATCGCATCCCGAGCACAGGGCGGACCGTCATCGTTGCGCCGCCGCCGCCCGCGGGGCCGTTCGTGTACAACGTCTCCACCTCGCGCGCGACGCGCTGTGCCTCGACCGGTGAATCGGTCCGCGCGGCCACGCGCAGCCGAACCTCGTACGGCTCCGGCGCCAGATGCGATGGTCCCGATCCGTGCAGGGCGTTGAGCCCGATGAGATCGTAGCGGATCTCCGCTGGGGCGACGCCGACGAGCCGCAGGCGCTCGGCGACAATCGCCGCCGCGAGCTGCGCGCGACCGACGGCACCCGGCCCGGCGTAGGAGATTTGCCCCTCGCCGATCCAACCCTCTCTCAGACCCACGGAGACCTTCAGCATGTCGGTCCGTGGACGTCCGCTTCCTGCGTCGACACGCACGCGATCCGCGCCGTCCGGTGTCAGACGGACCTGGCTGAAGTCGGCGACCACATCGGGGGTGATGTGCGCGGATGGATCGTGAAGCTCGTAGAGCAGCTGTTCCTTGCACGTGGCCGTGGACACGAGCCCGCCGGATCCCACGACCTTCGTGACCACCGCCGAGCCGTCGCTCGACACCTCGGCCAGCGGGAACCCGAGGCGCGCGAGCCCCTGGATATCCTTGCGGCCCCCCGGAATGCCGGGGTCCGCGAAGTAGCCGCCGGTGACCTGACCCGCGCATTCCAGCAGATGTCCAATCACGGTGCCGCGACCCAGCAAGGACCAATCGTCGAGCGACCATCCATGATGCACGAGCATCGGCGCGAGAAACAGCGACGGATCCGCGACGCGGCCCGTCATGATGACGTTCGCCCCGCGGCGAATCGCCTCGGCGATCGGTTCGACGCCCAGATACGCGTTGGCGGACACCATTCGGTCCGCACGCAGCGGCGACCCATCATCCACATCCGTGAACGGTTCGCGCTGCACGATGGACAGCACATCGTCGCCCGCGATCGTGGCGATCTTCAGCCCGTGCAGACCGAGACGCGTGGCGATGGCCTTGACGCGCTCGCCAGCCGCGACCGGGTTCGCCGCGCCCATATTGGTCACGATACGGACGTTGTGCGCGACGCAGGCCGGCAGGACGGCCTCCATCCGCTCGTCCAACCGCTCGTCGTAGCCCTTCGAGGGATCGGCGGCGCGCGCTTGCTGCGCGACGGCGATCGTCCGCTCCGCGAGGCATTCGAAGACCAGACAATGCAGGTGCCCGCGCTCTGCCAGCTCCACGGCAGGCTCGATGCGATCGCCTGAGTAGCCCGCGCCACAGCCGATGCGAAAGGTCGTCACAGCGGAATCACTCCCAGAACCAGGGCGGCGACGGTCATCACCAGCGTCGCGCCAAACAGCAGCGGACCGGTGAAACGCTGATGCGCGCCCAATTCGACGCCGGTCAGGCCCACCACGAGGAACGTCGCCGGCGTGAGCGGGCTGATCGGGAAGCCCGTGGTCATCTGTCCCAGCAACGCCGCCTGCCCGACATGGATGGGTTCGACGCCGAACGCCTGGGCTGTCTTTGCCACCACTGGGAGCACGCCAAGGTAGAACGAGTCGGGATCAAAGACCAAGCTGAGCGGCATCGAGAGGGTCGCCAGCACCACCGGGATGCGTGGACCCCACGCGGGCGGCACCACCCGCACCGCGCTTTCGGCCATTGCCGCCAGCATGCCAGTCTCTTTCATGATGCCCGTGAACGCCCCAGCGGCCAGCAGGATACCCGACATCAGCATCGCCGCGCGCGCGTGTGCGTCGATCCGCGCGCGCTGAATCGAAGGCTCGGGATAGTTGACCACCAGCGCCAGCGCTGTGCCGGTCATGAACATGACCGCCGGATCGACCGCGCCGGTCACCATCGTGCCCATGATGGCGAGGGTGAGGGCGGCGTTGATCCAGAAGCGGCCGGGGCGCCGTACGTGGCGTTCTTCCTCCGAGAGTGTTCGGGCGCCGAGTCTGTCCGCATCCACCGCCTTGGCGCCACGCTCGGCGCGTCGACCGAGGAGATAGGCGACACCAAAGACGAACGCCAGACCCACGAGCTGCACCGGCACGAGCGGACGAAAGAGATCGGCCACCGGCACTCCCAGCGATGCCGACGCGCGCACCATCGGGCCGGTCCACGGGAGGAAGTTCACGCCGGCGGCCATCGACGTCACGCATGCCAGCACACGACGATCGATCCCGAGCCGGTCGTAGAGCGGAAGCATCGCCGGGATTGCCACGAGAAACGTCACGGCTCCTGACCCATCGAGGTGGATCAGGAGCGCCAACAGCGCCGAGCCCATCACAACGCGGGTCGGTCGCGCACCCACGGCTCGCAGGATGCCGTCGATCGCCGGATCGAGTGTGCCCGCGTCGCTGATGATGCCGAAGTACAGAATCGCGAAGACGAACATCGCGGCCACCGGCGCAATCTGCTGCACGCCACGAACGATGAAGGACGCTGTCTCGAGTCCAAAGCCGCCGATGAGTGAGGCGAGGAGGGGGACGAGCACGAGGGCAACCAGCGGCGTCACACGACCCGTGGCGATCAAGACGAAGAGCGCGCCGACGGTCAGAAAGCCAAGCGTGGCGAGCATAATCAAGGGCTCAACGGTTCAAGTGGTCCGCGCGTCCTCTGAGCCACTGGACTCAGGCCGTGTTCTTCACGCACGCTGCCGCGGTTCGGTGGTTCTGAGCTTGCGACGTTCGTTGAGGATGAGCGAATACTCGGCCGATCGCTTCCACACGCGGTTGGCCATCTCGGTGAGCTGCACGGCCTTGATACCGTAATACAGCAGGAATCCACCGACGACCGTGATCACCACGTACCGGACCGCGGAGATGGTGGCGTCACCGAGACTGTCGCGCATCGTGCCCAAGATCTCGTACGTCAGGAACCCCGCCACGGCCACGATCGGCGTCATGACGGTCCGCGCGCCCCAGGACGCGGACCGTGATTGCTTCTCCATGAGCGAGCTGATCAACTGCAGCCGATCGACCGAGGTCTTCGTGTGATCGAGGTTGTCCCCGAGCAACACCTCTCGCAGCGTCACCTGCGCGCGGCACGCGTTGACAACGCGGTACTCGCCGCGCACCCGCGACGGCCGCGCCAACTTGACGGTGTGACCGGGAAATCGTTTGCGCAGCTCCGCGATGAACTGCTCACGCGACGCCTCGGTGCATTCGCCCATGGTTGACGCCACCTCGACGTCGAGGCGCCGTTCATCCGGGATGAACACCACTTCGTGGAGGTTGTCGCCCGCGTCCCGCACGTAGGCAGCCGTGTGCGGCGCGATCCCTTCGTGAAGCATCGCCTCGTGATCGAGGCACGGAAGCACCGGCACACCGGCCGGCCGTTCGAGCTGCATGCGATACAGCTTGACAGCCAACACGGTCGTGAACGTGCTCAGTTCGTTGACGAACTTCTGGGATCCGTCCACCGCTACTGCGCGGTCGAACGCGGGACGTCGGGCAGTGCCCAGGCCGTCAGCGACGTCCCGGCCGGCACCAGGATCTGCTGCCGGCCGTCGAGCATGTACGTGACCGGCGACGTGCCGTGGAGGTTCGCGCCCATCTGATAGGTGAAGAGCAGCTTGCCGTTTCGCGAATCGAGCACGACCAGGTTGCCTTCGCTGTCCCCGGTGAAGAGGAGATTCGACGCCGTCGTCAGGATCCCGGACCGCGAGGGTGTCTCCATTCTGAATTCCCACTTCCGGTCGCCCGTTGTCGGGTCGATCGCCCGGATCGCTCCGAATGGCTTCTGGTCGCGGGTGTTGATCAACTGCTGCGCGCCGCCCGTGAATCGCTGCCCCGGCACGTACTCCGGTTTGTACGCGTAGAAGATGGCGCACGCCTCGCGCGCGTTCACGAAGAACGTGCGCGTCCGAGGATCGAAGGACGGTGGCCAGAAGTTGGTGCCGCCCGTCAGATCGGGGCACGTCGTCTCACCCTTCTCGTCCGGCTTATGGCCGGGCAGGAGCATCGGCCGACCTTGCGCGTCGATCTCCTTTGCCCAGGTCGTCGTGACGAAGGGTTTCGCTACGATGATCTTGCCGTCGGTGCGATCGAGCGTGTAGTAGAAACCGTTCCGATTCGCGAACATGACGGTCTTGCGCAGCCGACCGTTGATCGTGAGATCCGCGAGGATCGGCACTTCGGTCGAGTCGTAGTCGTGCACGTCATGCGGCGTGAACTGGTAATACCACTTCAGCTTCCCGGTGTCGGCGTCCAGCGCCACGATCGAATCGCTATAGAGGTTGTCCCCTTCGCGACTCTCGCTGTGATAGTCCGGACCAGGGTTGCCTGTGCCGTAGAACAACAGGTTCTGCTCGGGATCGTATGCGCCCGTTACCCACACGCCGGAGCCGCCGATCTTCCACGAGTCGCCAGCCCACGTGTTGTGGCCAGGCTCGCCCGGTCCCGGGATGGTGTAGAACCGCCACGCCCGCTTGCCGGTGTTGGCCTCGTAGGCATCGATGAACCCGCGAATGCCGAACTCACCGCCCGCCACACCGACAATGACCTTGTCCTTGACGACGATCGGCGCGATGGTCGCCGCGTACCCGGTCTTGTAGTCCTCCAGCGTCGCGTCCCAGACGACGGCGCCGGTCTTCATGTCGAGCGCGAGCACGTGGGCGTCGAGCGTCGTCATGAACAGCTTGTCGCCCAGCGCCGCGAAGCCGCGATTCACGAGCCCGCAGCACGCCGTGAGGCCGGTCGCCGGTAGCTCGCGCCGGTAGCGCCAGATCTGCCGGCCGCTCCGCGCGTCGATTGCCCAGGCCACGTTCTGCGGACCGGTGACATACAACACGTTGTCGCGCACGAGCGTCGTCGTTTCGAAGTTGCCGAGCGTATTGGTCTGGAGCGTCCATTGCTGCTTGAGGCGGCCCACGTTCTCGGGCGTGATCTGGGTGAGCGGGCTGAAGCGATGGTTGGCGTAGTTGCCCCCGAACGTGACCCAGCGGCTGCCATCCTCCTTCAACCCATCGAGAATCTCCTGGTTGGTGACGAGTCCGGGAGCGCCCTGCTGCGCCACGAGCGTGGCGATGCCGGCGAGCGGGAGCAGCAACGCGATACGGACGGTACGCGAAAGGGTCACGCGCATGAGAGTCTCCTGGCCTACTTGGGTGCCGACGGATCAAAGCCCTTGAGCGTCGACAAGTAACTGAGCACGTCGTTGAGGTCCGATTCGCTCAGGCGGTCGGGTCCGAACGCCGGCATCGCGGACTTCGTCGGGTTCTCCACGTTGCGCACGTCGGACCGAAGGTACCCTTGAATCCGCTCGCGCGTGTCCATGATCTGCACGGACGTGAGATCCTCGTTCTTCTTCACGCCCTGGATCGTTTGGCCGTTCTTGGTGGTAATCGTGACCGGCTCGTAGCCTGACAGCGAGTCTTCCACGGCCCCCCGGATGCGGCGCACCAGCATCGGCCGGGTACGGGCATTGCCCACTCTCGACAGGTCGGGGCCGAGCCGTCCGCCGCGGCCTTTGACGCGGTGACACCCCGCACATTGGGCGCGGAACACCCGCTCACCGTTGTCGGCGTTACCCGCCACCTGGTCGGTCAACGTCGGCGCGGCCAGGGTCCGGAGGTACGCCAGGATCTTCCACACCTCATCGTCACTCGTGCGAGGGTCAACCGCGGGCATCTCGGTGCCGGACACGCCATTGCGGACCGTCCCAAAGAGCCCTTCGTCGGTGCGCCCGGAGGCCCAGATCTGCGTCAGGTCAGGGCCGCGCACGCCCTTGGCGTCCATGCCGTGGCAGTCGGCGCATCGAAAGCGGAACAATGCCATGCCGGCTTTGATGGCGGCCTCGTTCCCCGTGTGGGGATTGCCGCCTTGCGTTTGCCCGGTGGCGACAGCCACACCGAGCAACCAGATCAGCGTCGCTACACTCACGATCTTGGTCGATGGCATCCGACGCTCCACGGAACAGGTCATCGTTGCCGAAGCCTATCGTCTTCTTGAACCGCAGGCAACTTGCTGATGCACTCGGTCTCCCGGAGGGCTGGCGTCGGGGGTGTGAGCCTGGTACGGAGGCAAGCAGGCAGGCGGGGACGTTTCGAGAGGTGTGAATCGCTCGTTCGAGCGCGTGCGTGGTCTGTCAGCGCACGCCGGTGTCACCGGAGTGTCACGAGTCGGCGTGGTAAATTACTTGACAGAGCCGGTGGCCTTCGCGGGCACGGCGGGAGTTCGGGGCGGAGCCCGACAGGAAACGGCGCGCACGGCGCGCCCGCGAGGACACGGAGCGGGGCATTGGGGCCCCCGCTCAGTGACCGAGCCGGGGTTCGGGGCTGAGCCCCGATGAGGGAGGACTTCGTGGCCAATCGCACCAGACCGACACTCGAGAAGCGCGCCAAAGAGCGCGCACGCCAAGAGAAGCGAAAGCAGAAGGAAGAGCGACGGGCCACGGCGAAGGCGCAGAAGGGCTCAGGCCCAAGGCCGGTGGGCAACGAGGATCCGGATATCGCGGGTATCGTCCCTGGTCCCCAGCCCTCGCCGTGGGGCGAGGATTCGGATGGTCGCGACGAAGACGAAGGTCGGCCGTAGTCGGATACTTCTGCCACGGAGCCTGCAAATGTCCCGACAGCTTTCGATCGCGATTCCGATGGCGCTCGTGCTTGCTGCGTGCGGTGGGGCTCCTGAATCCGCGACGACGAGCGCGCCGCCGGCCGAGCCGGCCCCCGCTCAGGCGGCGCGGCCTGAGCCGGTGAAGCCGACGGGTCCGGTCCTGTACGTGACCAATGAGCGCGGTGGCACGGTGACGCTGATCGATACCGTCAAGCAGGAAGCGATCGAGACGCTGCCGCTCGGTAAGCGGCCGCGAGGCATCGCCGTCAGCCCCGATCGCACGCGTGTCTACGTCGCGCTCAGCGGGTCGCCCATCGCCGGTCCGGGCGTCGACGAGAAGGCGCTGCCGCCCCCCGATCGCGGCGCCGACGGCATTGGTGTCGTGGACGTGAAGACGACCAAGATGCTCACGGTCGTTCGTGCGGGTTCCGATCCCGAGACACTGGCGCTCAGTCAGGACGGCACGCGCGCTTACATCGCCAATGAAGACACGGCGCAAGCAAGCGTCGTGAACCTGGCGGACGGTCAGATTGTCACCACGTTCAAAGTGGGTGAGGAGCCCGAAGGTATCGCCGTGTCGCCCAACGGACTCCAGCTCTGGGTGACGTCGGAGGATGCGGGCGCCGTGTACGTCGTCGACCTGGTGAATCAGAAGGTGTTGAAGTCGATTGAGGTCGGGCCTCGCCCGCGCTCGGTCGCGTTCCTGCCCGATGGGTCGCGCGCGTACGTTCCGTCCGAGAACGGCGCCACGCTCGCCGTGATCGATACCAAAGCGCTGCGGCGACTGAAGGACATCAAGCTGGGCGAAGGGATGCGTCCGATGGCCACGGCGATGGCGGCCGACGGCAAGACGCTGTACGTCAGCACCGGTCGTAGCAAGATGGTTCTGATCGTGGACACCACCAAGGACGCCGTGGTGGGATCCATCGAAGTCGGTCCTCGGCCGTGGGGCATTGCGGTCTCGTCGGACGGCAAGACGCTCTACACCGCAAACGGACCCTCGAACGACGTCTCGATTGTGGACTTGACCACTCGCCAAGTCGTGAAGAAAGTGCCAGTGGGCGATGGTCCGTGGGGACTCGCGCTCATCGAGCAGCCGCCCCTGTAGCCGCACTGCGGTTCGGCGGGGTTCAAATCTCCAGGAGGGGAAAGTGCAGCGTCACCGCCCGCTTGCCGTCGTCGCCACCGTTTGCGTCGTTGTCGCGGCCGCGTTCGTGCATTGGGTGCCGCAGCTCGCCGCTCAGGCGCGCAACGCCGGGGCCCAGCCGCCTCGGACCCAAGTCGACTGGGCGCTGCACAACCTCGACCTGGCCGGGACGCGGTTCTCGCCAATGGACCAGATCAATCGGTCCAGCGTCAAGAGCCTCACCCCCCGCTGGTTGTTCCAGCACGGCGTCATCGACGGCGTCAGCAACCAAACGACACCAATCGTCGTGAACGGCACGATGTACGTGACCGACTCACGCGGGAGCGTGTACGCGCTGAACGCGACGGACGGTCATTTGTTGTGGTCCTACGATGTGACCAAGATGCTGGGCGGCGGAGCACGCGAGGGCTACATCTTCAGAAATCGCGGCGCCACGTACGGCGACGGCGTGGTGTACACGGCTGCAGGGTCGTTCATCTTCGCGCTCGACGCCGAGAGTGGCAAGCCGATTCCCACGTTCGGCACCAACGGCCAGTCAAGCGCCATCCTGGACGTTCTCAAGCAACGGTATCCGGACGTGACCACCGCGATCAGCATGGGCTACTGGTTCACGACCGCGCCCCAGTACCACAAGGGCATGCTGTACATCGGCAGCACGCGCAGCGAGAGTCACATCCCGGGCGGACACGTGCTCGCGATTGACTCAAGAACCGGCAAGGTCGTCTGGCACTTCAACACCGTGCCGCAAGACGAAAAAGATCAAGGGTGGGAGGTCGCAGGTCCAACGTGGGTGGGCGGCGAGCGCAACGGCGGCGGCATCTGGGAGACGCCGGCTATCGATCCCGAGTTGGGCATGCTGTACGTCGCCGTGGGCAATCCCTTCGGCGACAGCACGAAGCGCGCCGGGATGAATCTGTTCACAGACTCCATCCTCGCGCTGACGCTCGATACCGGGCGGCTCAAGTGGTACTTCCAGGAGACGCACCACGACGTGTGGGACTACGACTCCGGGGGGCCGCCGACCCTCTTCGACATGCGTGTGCAGGGGAAGCCCGTGCAAGCGATCGCGCACGCGAGCAAGAACGGTTTCCTCTACATCCTCGACCGCGTCGACGGCAAACCGGTTCATCCGATCAAAGAGATGCCCGTGCCCACGGACAACCCGCCGAAGGGCGAGCAACCGTGGCCCACCCAGCCGATTCCGTTCACCGCGAGCGGGAAGCCGATGGAGCCGGTCTGTCCCATCGAACCGCTCGACATTCCCGCGGAAGTGCTGGCGAAGAACACGATCGTCCCAATCTTCTCGCCCATGCGCGGGAACCAGGTGCACGCTCCTGGCTTCGGTGGTGGCTCGAACTACAGCCCGGTCGCGTACAGTCCGCAGACCGGTTATCTCTATGTGAACGCGATCGATCAGCCGTACAACGGCGGCCGCGGGCCGAAGGGATACTTCTCGGCCTACGATCCGACGACGGGCGAGTTGAAGTGGCGGCAGATCTTCGAGGGGTTTGGCCAGGCCGGGGCAGTCGTGACGGCCGGCGGCGTCGTCTTCGTGGGAACCGGCAGCAACATCGCCGGGTACTTCTTCGGGTACGACGCGAGGACCGGTGCGCTGCTCTGGAAGTACAACACCGGCGCCGGCGTGTTCTCCTCGCCGTCCACTTACATGGTGAATGGCGAACAGTTCATCGCGGTGGCGTCAGGCGGCGGCGATCGCGGCCGTCGCGGGGGAGACCTCATCCTGAGCTTCGCGCTGCCTCCGCGCCCATGACCACGCCTCAGGCGGACCGTGGCACGGAGACGTCGCCGGCCTTCGCGTCCGATTGCGACTCGCGACAACTGGCTTCGTACTTCGCTTGTGTGCCCTGACGCCAGGCCACTGGGTCGAGCCCTCAGGTACCGTGCGAGGGCATGGCGAGCCCTCGCATGATCTGTCGCAGTCCGCTCAGGAAGTCGACCAGGAATGGCACGGCTACACGTCGCTCTGCAGGAACAGACTGCGCACGGACGAGGGTCGCCGCTCGGGTTGCCGTGCGGAACGCATCGGGCGGTCTCCATCCACCCAGGGGATCGTAGCATCGTTTGTTCAGTGGAGTCATGTGCGAGAAGCGCGTCGGACGTGTCGCCCAGGATCGCGTTCGCTCACAAGGGGGGATCGCAGATTCTGTCGACGACCGCATGCGCCCGTGTTGTAGGATTCGCCGATCGGGAGACTGACCGAAGGAGCACGGCATGCGACTCATGACGCTCACGATGCTGGTCGCGGCGCTCGGTGCGCCGACGTTCGCGCTGGCTCAGGGGACGGCATCCCCGAGCAGCACGCCCAAGGCCGCCGTCGACATCACCAAGGCGGATCTCGAGGCGGCGGTGAGGATTGGGATGGCGGCACTCAAGCCCGGCGTGAGTGTGAGCGACCGAAATATTGCCCTCTCGGACACCGGCGCGTACAACGTCGCGGTTGCGTTCGTGACTCGACCGGCGACGAAGACGCCCTCTGGACGCGCGCTGAGCCACGACAAGATCACCGAGATCTACTACGTTGTGCGCGGCTCGGGCACGCAGGTCACGGGCCCCCTCGTCAACGCCGTCAAGGAGGGGGGATCGACGACGATCGGACCTGGTTTTAGCAGCACGAATCCCATCGCAAACGGGCGCGCGACCAGGCTCGGGCCCGGTGAGATGCAGATCATTCCGCCCGGCGTCGGCCACGTGTGGACCGAGATTGCGGAGGTCGGCATCGACTACATGATCATCCGCGTCGATCCTGAGCACGTGCTCGGGCTGAGCAAGTAGAGACTGTCATGCGCATCGTGCATGTCTGGTTCTTCACCGCCACGGCGGCGCTGACCTGTGCGGCGTTTGCGGGAGCCGGAGGTGTGCGGCTCTGGCGCGGCGCGTCAGCCGCGCACGCCACGTCGGCGGGCCTGCAGGCCGCACAATCGATGAAGCCTGGCCACGAACGGGTGCCGCCCTTTCGCGCGCCATCGCCGTACATGTCCGCCGCCGAGATCCAGATCGGTCTCAACAGGCTCGACCCGGCGCTCATCGGCTCTCGTACCGGTGGTGCCGTGCCGTTCGCCGCAGGCAAAGCGCCGGGCGTCGTTCGACGCCGGAAGAGCGGCCCACAGTACGCGATCACGCACACCCGTTCGCTCGAGTACATCATCGTGACCAAGGGCACCGGGACCATGGTGACGGGGGGCACGCTGATTCCTCCGACGCTCGACAGCGATCCGTATCCGAACGAGAATCCGAACGCGACGATTCGCAGCATGGTAGGCGTGAAGGACGGGCTGGCGCGTCGCATCGGCCCAGGGGATGTGCTCGTCAACCTCCCAGGCACGCCCCACTGGCTGAGTCAGATCGACGATACGATTGAGTATGTGGAGATTCAGATTCCGAACGTGGATCCGGCGCCCGGCATCGAACTCGCCGAGGTGAAGCCGAAGGGACAGGTGGGACGATGACGGTTCGGAGCGTGCGTGAGCGATCGACGTTCACGACAGCGCTGGCGTCGATCGCGGTTGGGTTCGGGTTGGCGTGGAGCACGTCGGCGGCTGCGCAACCCGCACCGGATCCGCTGGACGTCGCCGAAGGCATGCGGCTGTATCGCACGAAGGCGGACTGTCAGACATGCCACGGATGGGCCGCGGACGGTCGCAAGATGGATACGCAGATGCCGGATGCGCCAAGTCTCCGGACTTCACGACTCGGTCGCGCGGGCATCATCTACGCGATCCGATGCGGTCGGCCTGGTCGCGGCATGCCCGCTTTTGATCGCCAGGCGTACAAGGATGCCGCGCGGTGCAACAACACCACGCTCGCCGATCTTCAGAAGAACGGACAGGCCTTGACGGATCCCGCGTCGACGCTTCAGCTGCGCGAAATCGAGATGATCGCTGACTTCCTGTTCGAACGGGTCATCGGCAAGGGACCGATGGACCACGCCAAATGCGTCGAGTACTGGGGCGAGGACGTCGATGCGTGTCGCGAGCTCGCTAAATAGGCGGGCTGGAGGATTCCCTACTTCCGAACGAACTGCTGCAGGTCCTGGCCGCCAACGAGGCCGGAGTACACCTTTCCCTGTGCATCCGACACGGCGACTTCTGGTGAGGTGCCGTGGATCGACGCGGTGACGACTCCGGTCTTGGCGTTGCCAATCCTCACTCCACCGTCTCGACCGGGCACGGCGACGTACAACGTGTCCTGCTTGTCGATCCAGATGCCGCTCGGGCTCCCGAACTGTGTCCACTGATCGAGGAAGCGGCCGTCTTGGTCGAAGATCTGAATTCGCCGGTTCCCTCGATCGGCGACGAACAAGCGACCCTGTGAATCCAGCGCGAGGCGGTGAGGTCCGATGACTTCGCCCGGCCCGGACCCCTTTTGCGTCCCCCAGGCCTTGATGAAGGCGCCGTCCTTCGACAGCTTCACGATGCGGTCCCCATCGGGACGACCGGGCCGTGGGGTATGACCATCGGCGACGAAGATCTCGCCTCGCGCGTTGACGACGACATCCGTGGGTCCGACGAAGGTGTCGGGGCCGGCGACATCCACGCCCGCCTTCCCCAGCGTCATGAGCAGTTTGCCCTCGCGGTTGAGCTTGAAGATCTGAAAGCCCTTCCCCGCCACCTGGCCCGGCTTGTAGAAAGGTCCGCTGTCGGTGACCCAGATGTTGCCGTCCGGATCGATGTGTAGACCATGCGGCTGGAGGAACAGGCCCTGGCCGAAGCTCTTCACGAGCTTCCGCGAGGTATCGAACATCAAGACGGGAACGTCGCCCCCACCCTTACTCCCGGCTGACGCCGCGGTGCCGCCAGGAGTAGGCGGGCGGTGGAGCACCCACAAGTTGCCCTGGGCGTCGATGTCCGCGTCGGCGATTTCACCCCACGTGAAACCAGGCGGGAGCTGAGCCCAGTTCTCGACCTGCCGAAAGGCGTCTTGCTGCGCGCGCGTCACGAGCGCGCCGGCGAGCGCGACGCTGATTCCGATGGCGAGAGCAGCTCGACGAGTGTGACGCATGTCTTGGCTGTGAGCGCGTTCGGTGCCGAACCCCTGAACCCTTGAACCCGAGAACCCTCCCTCAATCGAGTGCGAAGACGAAGAGGTAGCTCGAGTTCTGCAGGTTGTCGTACTTGACCGGGTGCAGGTGACGCCCACTCGACTGCACCGCGAGGTACTGCTTGGGACCGACCGCGTAGGTCACCGGCGCGCCCTTCAGAGGCGTGCCCACATTGAAACGCCAGAGCTCCTCGAGTGTTTCGTCGTGGTAAGCGACGATCCAGCCGTCCTGCAGCGCGCTGAACACAAGCCCGCCTGCCGTTGCCGTGATACCGGAACGGACCTCGATATCGGTCGCCACCTTCGAGAGCACCTTGTGGTTCACCGCGTCGAAGGCCGTCACCGCGCCGTAGTACAAATCGCTGCTGTACTTCCTCGGCTCGCTCGCTTTCATGTTGACGCCGCCATTCGGACCGAGCGGCACAACGGCGGCGCCGTTCTGGGAGAAGCAGCCCTCGGTGCCGACGCCGTAGGCGATGTTCTTGATCGGATTGTACGCAAGCGGCTGATGCGCGATGCCGCCGTGCCACGTCGGGCAGGCCCGCTTCATCCCTTCGCCACGTAACGCGCGCGCCTCGGGGTTGTAGATCTGGATATCCAACTTGGGGCTGTACTCGACCGGCTTGCCGGTCTTCGGGTCGAGACCCTTGGTCCAGTTCAGGTCGTTGACGTACTTCTCGCCCTTGATGAAGCGACCGTTGGTGCGATCGATCGTGTAGAAGAAGCCGTTGCGTGCGTAGTGTCCGACGACCTTCCGCATCACGCCGTCGATCTTCACGTCGTACAGCATGTGGACCCCGACCTCATCGAAGTCCCACGAGTCGTTGGGTGTGTACTGGAAGTGCCACGCGAGCTTGCCGGTGTTGACGTTGATGGCGATGACGGAGTTCGTGTAGAGATTGTCACCCGGCCGGAACTGCGGGTCATAGATCGGATACGGATTGCCGGTGCCGACGATGTAGAGCTTCTGCACTGGGTCGAAGGAGCCGGTCTGCCAGATGCCGCCGCCCCCCGTCTTCCAGGCGTTGTGATCGTCCTTCCACGTTTCGCTGCCGGGCTCGCCCGGCTTCGGCACTGTGTAGAACCGCCAGAGCTCTTCGCCGGTCTTCACATCCAGTGCTGCGACCCAGCCGCGCGTGCCGCCGTCACCCGCGCCGTTCTGCACGAGAACCTTACCCTCGGCGACGAGCGGTGCCGTCAGGAACCTCTCCTGACCGCCGAACTCGTTCTTGCCCGCGATCCGCTTGTCCCAGATGATCTCGCCATCGTCGCGATTGATCGCGATGACGCGGCCGTCCGGCAGGTTCGCGATGACCTTGTCTTCCCAGAGCGCAATGCCTCGCGTGCGGGGGGCGTTACCCTCATGACGAACGCCAGGGTCGGCGGTCCAGAGGAACTTCCCGTAGTTCCCAAGGGTCGCATCGATCTTGTAGACCGTGCCCCAGCCGTCGGTCGTGTACATCATGCCGTTGTCGATGAGGGGGTTCGTCTCGTTCTCCGGGCCGTTCTGTCCGACGTCTTGCATGCCGCCCAGCGCGAGGGCCCACACCATCCGCAGGTTCTTCGCGTTGTCGCGGTTGATTCGTGTCAGCTTGGAGTAGCGGGTCGCGCCATAATCGCCGTTCATCAGAAGCCAGTTCTGCGGCTCGTTCATGGCATTGACGAGCCGATCCTGGCTGACGGTCATCTTGTACTCGGCAGCGAAGACCAGAGCCGACGCTGCCGTAAGAGTCGCCAGCGTGACCAGCAGTCGCGTGTGCACCCGCATTGTGAGTCCCCCAGGATGAGCGCGCCCCGAACGCGTCAAGAATGCCACCTTAATCAAGCCACAGTTTCATCCCCGGAGCAAGCCAGAGCTGTGGTGGGGAACGTGGTGAAACGCTTCGACGGGCCCGCGCCACTACTGCGGCTGAAGGATGGACGCGCACAACTGGAGCGTCGTGAGCCACATGCTCGACCACGCACTGGACCTGGCCGCTCCCGACCGACAGCGCTGGTTGGAAGAGCTGGGTGGCGAACTGCGGGCCCACAGGCCGTACCTCAAGGCTCTGCTCGAGCTCGGCACCTCGACAGGCGCCGGGACCTTTATGGGCACGCTCCCTCGATTCGCCCTCACCGCGTCCTCCACCTCGGTCAGCGACATCGAGGGTGAGGAACGACATAGCCCCCTCGCGCCGGATACCATCGTCGGCCCCTACCGACTCATTCGACGGCTCGCCAGCGGCGGCCACGGGTCGGTGTGGCTCGCCACCCGTGCCGACGGGCTGATCGACCGAACCGTGGCCATCAAGCTTCCGCACGGTTTCGCGCATCGCGCGGACCTGCGGATGGTGCTGGCACGCGAGCGCCACATCCTCGCCGGCTTGAACCATCCCAACATCGCGCGGCTCTACGACGCGGGCGTCACGGACGCGGGAGTGCCGTTTCTTGCCCTCGAGTACATAGAGGGCGTGCCGATCACCGAGCACTGTGAGACGCGCGCGCTCGACACCGAGGCGCGGCTGGGCCTTTTTCGGCAGGTGGTGAACGCCGTGGCCTACGCCCACGGACGCCTCGTGATCCACCGCGATCTGAAGCCGACCAACGTGCTGGTGACCGATCAGGGCGACGTTCGGCTGTTGGACTTCGGTATCGCGGCACTGGTGGAGCACAAGTCGGGTGCCGTTGAGCAGCTGCCCGCGATCTGCGGCCACGCGATGACGCTCCCGTACGCCTCACCGGAACAGATTCGGCGGGAGCCGCTCGGTGTGGCGAGCGACATCTACGCGCTGGGCGTCATGCTGCATGAGCTGTTGACCGGTGCGCTGCCGTACGCGCCGACACGGGAGACTCCCGGTGGTTGGGAAGAGGCGATCCTTGATCGGGAGCCGACGCGCCCGAGCATGGTCTGTGCGGATCCAGTCAGACGACGAACGTTGCGAGGCGATCCCGACACCATCGTGTTGAAGGCCCTGAAGAAGGCCCCCGCGGAGCGCTACGCAACCGCCGCCGCCCTTGGCGAGGATCTCGATCGGTACCTGCGTGGCCTCCCTGTGGAGGCGCAGGGCGACAGCCGCGCCTATCGCGCCCGGAAGTTCATCGTCAGACACCGATGGGGCGTCGCGGCGGCAGCGGCGACGGTCGCTGGGCTGCTGTCGGCGGCGGGGGTCGCCACGTGGCAGATGCGCGATGCTCAACGGCAACGTGATGTGGCGCTGTCCAGTCGGCAGCGCGCGGAGGCATTCGGCGATTTCTTGGAGACGCGCCTCCTCGATGCCGGTGAGAACGGTCGTCCGCTGACCGCGATGGAGCTGCTCGATCGCGGCGCGGCGCGGCTCGAGCAGCGGAGTGGCCTGAGCGATCGCGTCAGAGCGCACATGCAGTTCGAGGTCTCACGTTTGTACGAGCGCTTCGTACAGGTGGAGCCCGCGCGCGAGCTGTTGGAGCGAAGCGCCGAGACGGCGCGAAGGATTGGTGACCTCGATCTGTACGCCGCTGCCCGATGCGCGGCAGCGGCCTCCCTCGCGATGCACAATCTCGCGGCGGCTCAAACGGCGTTTGAGGACGCGCAGCCATGGCTCGCGGCAGACGAGTCGACTCGGCCGCTCAGTCGTGTCGACTGTGCCCGGGCCCGCGCGTGGCTCCAGAGGGCGTCCGGCGACCTCGATGGTGCGGTCACGGTCGCGTCCGAGATGCTGTCGACGTTCGAGCGCGACAGCTCCGCCGGCGAATCACAGCGTGAGCTGCTGCGTGCGCCGTTGTACCGCCTGTGCGTAGACTCCGACCGGCCACGGGACGCGCTCGGGCTGAGTGGGCGGTCACTGCAGGCGCTGCGGGATGCCGGCCGCACGGGTTCGATGGCCGAGATCCTCATGCTCTCCACGCACGCGGGCCACTTGTATCGAGTTGGAGAGGTCCATGCCGCCGCTGTCCTTCAGGAGCGCGTGGTCGCCGGCGTGTCACGCAGCGACGCCCTCATCGAGCCACTTGCGTATCGATCCAATCTTGGGATGTCGCTGACCCGCCTCGGTCAGCCCGCGCGAGCGCTCGAGCTCATCGCCTCGACGCTGGAGCCGGCGAAACGGGTCAAGAACCTACGAGGTCAGGCGATTGCCCATTTGAACATGTCGCGAGCACTGGTGGGGCTCGATCGACTCGACGAGGCGCGTCAGCAGCTGGCGGCCGCTGATGCAATCTGGCAGGCAGAGCCCACCGCATTCCGGTTGGACCGGGCAGAATCCAGCATGCAGCACGCCGCGATCCTGATGGCCGAAGGCCGCGGTCTGGAGGCGCGGTCCGCCATCGAGGCGCTTCTACAGTCGATGGACTGCCCGACACGCTTGAATGCTCGTGTGCTCGATCGCGCGCTGAGATTGGGGGCCACGATCATGCTCCGCGTGCGCGACTTCGCGGCAGCGGATCGACTGGCCACCGACGCGCTGGCCCGATCGCGTGCGATGGCGCGTGACCCGTTTCACAGCGCGGATGTCGGCGCGGCGGCGCTCACGCGTGCACAGGCCCGGCTTGAACTGAGCAACGTACCTGGTGCGCGCGAGGACGCCGAGCTCGCCACAGTCGCGCTGCGAAACGGCCTCGGCGCGAGTCATCCGGACACGCAGGCGGCGGAACGGTTGCTGCTGCGGTTGGGGGAGCGGACGCAGGCGAGAGCTGAGAGCTGAGATGGACCTCCGCTCTCGGTCCTCGCCTTCCGTCAGTCCTCAGGATAGAGGTCCGCATGGAGCTCGACCGTGCGGACAGGGTCGACATAGATCTCGAACAGCTGAGGTGCGTAGCCGGGCGCCACGATCTCCACCTGGTGCGGGCCAACTTCGATCGTCAGCCGCTGGAACACACAGTCGAAGTCATCGACGATGCCTGCGTAGTAGCCGTCGACGTAGACATCAGCGAAACGAGGACGCACGCGCAAGCGCACCTCGCCGTAGTAGCGTGCGGCGCCATACGCGGCCACCGGCGGCACGTACCCGTACACGCGTCCCGAATACCAACTCCCAAAGCGGTAGCCAGATCCCCTACCGAAGTAAACGCTGAAGTTGCCGCCTGGCCCGTAGAAGCGGCGCGACGGGTAGCGCGGCACGACCACACGGGGTGCATACCTGTAGTTCGGACGACGGTCCCACCGATCCCACCGGTCCCGATTCCCGGGGCGCCCATGCCAGCGGTCGTCGCCACGACGGTAGGCCCGACCTTCGCGGCCCGCGTTGCCCCGGGGCCGATCACGGTCCCAGTCGCGGTCATCGCGACGCTCGGCCCTGGAGGATGGGCCGGCGTCACGTCGACCCTGCGCCTCACCACGACGGACGGCTCGGTCGCTGCCGCGTTCGGGCGCTGATGGGGCCGTGACAGGCCGGTCGCCGCCGCGTGGTTCGCCGCCCCGCGGTCGTTCATCGCCTCCGCCCCGCTCAACGACCTGGCGGCCGCCCTCGCCGTCCCCAGCCGCCCGGCTGCCGCGGCGCTGCTCAGCCGCAGCCCACAATGGAATGCCGAACACCAGCGCCAAGGCGCCGGCTGACACGAGCGTTCTCCGGACTCTCATGACCGTTCCCTCGGTTCGAGGCGTTGAGCCTCAGGATGGCCGATGGCAACAACCCTGCCAGAAGCTCGAGTGAGATTCTGTGTGCGATTTCCGTCGTCGCGGGGAGCCTTACGGTCCTGTGTCCTTTGGGACGGACACGAGCTGTCGTGTCAGGCCGGGTGGGCGCGCGTCAGGTGACGTCTAGACAGGGCGGGTGTTGCAATGGGATGGGACGCTACGCGTAGGTGTCGATTCGTCCTCGTGCAGCACTCGGTACCTGCTTGAGGAGCTCGATCAAGGACTCGGCCGCCTGCTTCTCGACGTTGCGGGTCTTCTTCATCACCAATATCGCGCGATCGGTCGCGACGTTAGCCGGGCTCGGGACGGCAGAGACAGACATCGCCATGAAGGAGCAATCGGCTTCGACCCTCGGCGCTTGAATGGAGCCCGCAAGTGCGGATTCGTGTCACACCGGGAATCCGGGACATGGGCCGGCGCCTCGACTCCGCGCAGGGTGCCGTTGTCCAGCGGTACAATCACAGGACTATGGCGGTTCGCACGACGTCTTGGCTGTCGCTGCCGTCGTTGCTGCGTACGCTCGTGGCCCACGGCCAGTTGGCGTGGCGGCTGTTGCGGGACCCGGGGGTTCCGACGCTGATCAAGGTTCTTCCGCTGGCGGCCGTGCTGTACCTCGTGTCGCCGATCGATGGCGTTCCTGACTTCCTACCGGTGCTCGGCCAGCTGGATGACCTCGGCGTGCTGCTGCTTGCGCTCCAGTCGTTCCTCAAGCTGTGTCCGGATCACATCGTCGCGTTTCACCGATCGGCGATGGCGGCCGGCCGCCCCTTTGCGCCGGCGTCGGCCAGCGGCGGCACGAGTCGAGCCTCGCACGACATCATCGATGTCGAGTTCAGCCGAGACGATCATCGGCGCTGACCCGCGCGGTCGCGCCGGTCGACTCGAATCGCTTCTCCCTCGTCTCGCGCTGCGGTAGACTGCAAGGCTGCTATGCCTACAGTCATCACATCGCTGCGTTGTGCCCTGTTCGTGTGCGCCTTCATATACGCGCCGTCCGCGGTGTGGGCGCAGGGGGGTGCCGACTCCATTCCCACACCAACCGATGTCAAGCCGGGTAGTATCACCTCCGAAGACGTCGAGTATCCGTATCCGTCGAAGTACCTGCCGTTGACGGTATACGGTCAGGACGTGCGGCTGGCGTACATGGACGTCGCGCCGCAGGGCACACCGAACGGTCACACGGTGATGCTGTTCCACGGGAACAATTTCGCCGGGTTCTATTGGCACTCGCTCATCGAGGTGTTGCGCAGGGAAGGCTTCCGCGTGATCGTGCCTGACCAGATTGGCTACGGTCGTTCCTCGAAGCCGATCATCCCGTACAACTTCCACGACATGGCCCGCAACAGCCGGCAGTTGCTGCGCAGCCTGAGTATCTCGAAGGTGCTCGTCATCGGCCACTCGATGGGTGGCATGCTCACCGCGCGGTTCCTGAGCCAGTATCCGGACGTGGTGGAGCGCGGCGTCATCTACAATCCGATTGGTGTCACTGATGGCCGATTCAACGGGCCACAGCCGAGTGTGGACGAGGGCTACAAGCGGACGTTAGGGTCGACCTACCAGTCCATTCGCGCAGGCATCTTCCGCTACGTCGCGCACAATCCGAAGGCGTGGACGCCCGAGTTCGAGAAGTACACACGCATCCGCTATGCGTGGACGCTCAGCGCCGACTGGCCGCGTCTCGCGATGGTGCAGACCCTCATCGGTCAGATGCTGGCCACAGACCCCGTCGTCAACGACTGGGCCCACATCAAGACGCCGACGCTGCTCTTCGGGGGCGCTGAGGATGTCCTGCCGGGTTCGGCGGCCGTGTTTCAAGAGCGGATGAAGTTCATCGCACAGACGATCCCGAACGGGAACGGTCGTCTACACCTGATTCCCGGCCTCGGCCACGTGCCGCACCTCGAAGCGCCGGACAAGACATACCCCCCCCTCCTCGCGTTCCTCAAGGAGGGGGTCAAGTAGGCTGGTGGGCCGAGGTAAACCGGGTCGGCCGGGTCGAAGGCTGGTGGGAGTCCTTGCGGCCACACCTGAGCGAGAACATGCACTCCGATCGAAGCTGTCAGCGTCAGTTCGCGGCGGGGGGTGGGGCCCCGCCGCCAGTGGAAGAATCCCGTGACGACGTCGACGCGCTGACGGCCCTGCACGCGCGGAAGGCCGTTCGCGCCGCCGCGACTGTGCGATCGATGTCGCGGGTGCTGTGAGCGGCTGACACGAACCACGCTTCGAACTGCGACGGCGGCGCGTATATCCCGTTCGACAACATCGCGCGGAAGAAACGGGCGTAGGTTGTCGTGTCGGCGCTCGTGGCCGAGGCGTAGTCACGCACCGGGCGGTCAGTGAAGAACGGCGTGAGCAGTGAGCCGAACGCGTTGATTTGGACCGGCACGCCCGCATCGCGAGCGGCGTCGGCGAGTCCGGCCGCGAGACGCGTCGTGAGCGCGGCGAGGGATTTGTATAAGGACGAGGTCAGGTGCTCCAGACACCACAAGCCTGCGGTCATTGCGAGCGGATTCCCCGAGAGCGTGCCCGCCTGGTACACCGGACCGTCAGGCGCTACGAGAGCCATTAGATCTGCGCGTCCACCGTACGCGCCCACCGGGAGACCGCCGCCGATGATCTTGCCGAGGCAGGTCAGATCCGGCTTCACGTTCGCCCACGCTTGGGCACCCCCCGTGCCCGCGCGAAAGCCCGAGATTACCTCATCGAAGACCAGGAGCGCGCCGTGCGCGTCGCACACCGCGCGCAGGTCTCGGAGAAAGCCGTTGGTGGGTGGCACAAGTCCCATGTTCCCCGCGATCGGCTCGACGATGAGCGCTGCTACCGTACCAGGGTTGGCATCGAAGACCCGCTCGACAGAACCGAGGTCGTTGTACGACGCGATCAGCGTGTCCTCGGCGGCGCCGCGCGTGACGCCGGGGCTGGTTGGCACGCCTAACGTCAGCGCTCCCGAGCCCGCCCGGACGAGGAACTCGTCGGCGTGTCCGTGGTAGCACCCCTCGAACTTGATGATCTTCTCGCGCTTGGTGGCCGCCCTCGCCACGCGGATCGCGCTCATCGCCGCCTCGGTGCCCGAGCTCACGAATCGCACACGCTCGAGCGAGGGCATCAGCGCGCGGACCTTCTCGCCGAGCGCCACCTCGAGCGGACTGGGCGCGCCGTAGCTGGTACCGCGCGTTACCGCGGCCTTGAGCGCCTTGGTGAGCCCGCGGGGCGCATGACCGTGGATGAGCGGACCCCACGACATCACGTAGTCGATGTAGCGGTTTCCGTCGATGTCGAACAGCGTGGCGCCAGAGGCACGCGCGATGAAACGCGGCGATGCCCCCACGGAGGTGAAGGCGCGAACGGGGCTGTCGACGCCGCCCGGTAAGATCTTTCGTGCTCGGGCGAACAGGCGAGCGGAACGTGTCGTGGCCATAGGATCCCGTGCCGATGCGGATGAGCAAGACGGCCCGACGCTATTTCAGCAACCGCGCAGCCTCGCGCGCATAGTAGGTGATGATGATGTCCGCGCCCGCGCGCCGAATGCTGGTGAGCGTTTCCATCATGGCGCGCGTCTCGTCGATCCAGCCATTGCGCGCCGCGGCCTTGAGCATCGCATACTCGCCGCTGACGTGATACGCCGCCGTCGGGTAACCGAACCGGTCCTTCACCTGACGGATCACATCGAGGTACGTCACCGCCGGCTTGACCATCACCAGGTCGGCTCCCTCTGCGATGTCCTGCTCGACCTCTCGAAGCGCCTCACGCGCGTTCGCGGGATCCATCTGGTGAGACCGCCGATCGCCGAACTTGGGCGTCGAGCCCGCGGCGTCACGGAACGGGCCGTAGAACGCCGAGCAGTACTTGGCGGCGTAGGACAGGAGAGCCACGTGCTCGTACCCTCGCGCATCGAGCGCTTGCCGGATTGCGCCGACGCGGCCATCCATCATGTCTGACGGCGCCACGATGTCCGCACCCGCCGCTGCGTGCGAGAGAGCGGTTCGCACCAGCTGATCGACGGTGGCATCGTTGGCGATCTCGCCGTCGATCAGGATGCCGCAGTGTCCGTGGTCCGTGTACTCGCACAAGCAGACATCGGTGATGACGAGCGTGTTCTTGACCTCGCGCTTGATGGCCCGAATCGCCGATTGAACCGGCGCCTCCGGATCGTGCGCGCTCGACCCTACGTCATCCTTTTGATCGGGCAGCCCGAAGAGAATCACGCTCTTCACGCCGTCTGCCGCCGCGGCCGCCACGTCCTTCACCGCCTCGTCGACCGAGAGGTTGAACACCCCCGGCATCGAAGGGACTTCTCGACGGACGCCGTCGCCCTCACAGACGAACAGCGGCAGGACGAGGCCATCCGGCGAGAGATGTGTTTCACGGACGAGCGCCCGCATGCTCTCGGATCGCCGCAGGCGACGGAGTCGATGGGTCAGCGCAAGACCGGCGTGGGTCGTGGTGCTCATGATGCGGTGTCCCCTGTGTGAGGCCGGCGATTGAGATACTGCACGAGCGCGTCGACGAGTGCGGGCACGGTGTACTGCGTGGGCATGATGGTCGTGTGGATGCCGTACTGGGCGGCGGCCTGGGCGGTGACTGGACCGATCGCCGCCACCGCGACTGGCCGGAGGAGATCGGCGGCTTGGTCCTTACCGAACGCCCGCACGAAACTGCGCACGGACGAGGCGCTCGCGAACGTCACCACGTCGAGCTGCTTGTCGAGCAGCATCCGGTAGACGTCGGGTTCGCCCTCGCGTTCCGGATCCACGACGACCGTCCGGTACGCCACCACCTCGGTCACGCTCGCACCTTGCCGGCGCAGTTCGTCTCCGATGACCTCGCGGCCGATGTCTGCACGCGGGATGAGGACCGACAGCCCTTTCACCGCACCCAACATCGAAAACGCCTCGACGACCGACTCGGCCCGATACTCCGCCGGAACGAGGTCGACCTTGAGCCCGTACCTGGCGAGACGCTCGGTCGTGGCCGGTCCGACCGCACAGAGTTTCGTCCGGCTGAGTGCTCGCAGGTCAAGCGGCGATGCGAATAGCCGCTGGAAGAACGCCTCCACCGCGTTGGCCGACGAGAACACCAGCCAGTCGAACTGCTGGATGGCCGCGCAGGCGGCGTCCATCTGGCTGTAGTCGTCGGGCGGCACGATGCGGATGAACGGCGCCTCGATCGGTTCGCCGCCGAGCGACTCGATGAGGTCGGACATCTCACTCGCTTGTTCGCGCGGCCGCGTGACGAGGATTCGGCGCCCAAAGAGCGGCTTGGCGTCGAACCAGCGCAAGTGCTCGCGGAGTCCCACGGCGCGCCCCAAGAGGAAGAGGCCCGGCCGGCGGTCGCGAGCGGCGTCCACTCGTTCCATGAGATCACCCAGCGTCCCGTAGGTTGTCCGCTGTGTCGCCAATGTGCCGTGCACGACCAGCGCGGCTGGTTCTTCGGGCGGACGCCCGTGCGACAGCAGGGCCTTCACGAGCGTGGACAATTGGCCGGGACCCGTGTAGCAGACGATGGTCCCGTCGAGGCGGGCCAGCGCGGACCAATCGATATCCTTCGTGCCCTGGGCGCGGCCATCGTCCTCGAACCCGCGGACGAACACGATCGTGTCTCCGGCGCCCGGATATGAGATCGGCACACCCGCATAGGCCGAGACGCCGACGCCAGCCGGCACCCCGGGCACGACCTCGAATGGAATGTGTTGCTCGTGGAGGAACAGCGCCTCCGAACCCCCGCTGTCGAAGACGAATGGGTCGCCCCACTTGAGCCGAGCGACCACCTTGCCGTCGCGCGCCTTCTCAGCCAGCAGGTAACAGATGGCTTCCTGCTCCTGTGGCTGTGGCGCTGGCGTGCCGACGTCGATCTTCTCCGCAGTTGGCCTGGCGTGTCGCAACAAACGCGGTGGCACGATGTGGTCGTAGAGCACGACATCGGCCAGGCCCAGGCAACGAAGGCCGCGCGCGGTGATCAGTCCGGGGTCTCCGGGTCCAGCTCCGATCAGGTACACCATGGTGTGGTCGTTGCACGTTGGGCGTTGGACGTTGGGCGCATGGTCGTCGGTCAAGAGCGGTTGGTCAATGGTCGCGGTTCAGCGGTCAATGCGTTGCGGATCGCTTCTCCCAGGTGCGTCGAGCGTCGGCGAGAATCTCTTCGGCGCCTTGCGTGAAGAGCTGCTCGGCTGCGCGAGCACCAAGGGTCTTGCCATCCGCCCTCGGACCGCGCACCGTCGTCCGGAGAATGCGCGTACCGTCCAGTGAGATGACCGCCGCCGTCAGATCCATCATGCCGTCCTCGCCGACCGACGCCACGGCGCCGACCGGGGTTTGACACCCTCCACCCAGCGCGCGCACCAGCTCGCGTTCGGCCACGAGCGCGTCGGCGCCCTGAACGTCGTTGATGCGTTCGACGGCGGCACGAGTCCGATTGTCGTCCGCTCGGATCTCTACGGCGACGATACCCTGACCCGGTGCCGGCACGCACGCCTCAAATGGCAGGGCGAACGAAATCCGCGACTCGAAGCCGAGTCGTCGTAAGCCGGCGGCCGCCAGGACGAGCGCATCGTACCGCCCCTCATCGAGTTGCCTCACGCGTGTGTCGAGATTGCCACGAATGCCCTCGAACGAGGCGCCGGGCAACAACCGCCTGAGCTGCGCCACGCGTCGCACGCTGCCGGTCGCGAACCTCGGCGTGCGTCCGACGATGGAGACGAGTCCTGCGACCGAGTCGATGGGGCCCGATCGCCCCGCCGATAGGACCACCACGTCCCTCGGATCCTCCCGCGGCAGGACGGCGGCCACGTCGAGACCCTGCACGGGTTCGGCCGGCATGTCCTTGCTGCTGTGCACCGCAAGGTCGATTTCGTTCCCGATCAGCGCTTCCTCGATTTCCTTGACGAAGAGCCGTTTGGCCCCGACCGCCGACAGCGGAGCCTGCTGCAGGCGATCGCCGGAGGTCTTGATGATGACGAGGCGGCAGGGCGGTCCGCCGGCCCCTTCGATGCGGGCGGCGACGGTGTGGGCCTGCCAGAGCGCGAGCCGACTGCCGCGCGTCCCGAGTCGTAGCTCTCCCACCGAACCGCTCACCGCGAACTGCGCGCCGCGCTCGGGAACGGCTCCACCCGGCCGGCGGTTGGGCGCGGCGTGACCGCGTCCTCTGCGACTCCCGCCCCTTCTGAGACCGCGCTGTTCGCCTGAAGCGCAAACAACCGCGTCAGGACCTCGGCGTGGGCACCAGCGGCGTCGCCGTCCGTCAGTGCTTTCAGTTGCTCGGTCGGCGTGAGCAGCAGTTTCTCGACGAGCAGTCGCGTGATCTCGTCCAACCGCGCACGTGCGTCCGGCGAGAGTCCCGAGAGCTTGAAATCCAAGCGCTGCAGCTCGGATCGCCGAATCGACTCGAAACGCTGCCGCAACGCGACCACGGTCGGGATGACGCCACGCGATCGGAGCCAGCCGCCGAACTTGTCAATCTCCTCGCTGACGATGGTCTCGGCGCGCGCGATTTCACTCGTGCGGCGCGCCAGGTTCTCGGCGATCGTCGCCCGGAGGTCGTCGATGTTGTAGAGGAACACCTGCTCGATCTCACCGGCGGCCGGCTCGACGTCTCGCGGCATCGCGATGTCGATGATGAAGAGCGGCCGATTCCGTCGCGATCGCATCGTGGCCTCGATGCGCGCCTTCGTGAGAATCGGCGCCGCGGCGCCGGTAGCGGTGATGACGATATCGCTGGCGCTCAGCGCGCTGTCGAGCGCGTCCCATGGGGCGGCGGAGGCGCCGCCGATGGCCTGGGCCGTCCGCGCTGCGCGCGCAAGCGTACGGCTCACGATGGTGACGCGATGTGCGCCTTGCGAGCGCATGTGCTGAGCAGTCAGCTTACCCATCTCTCCGGCGCCCACGACGAGCACGGTCCGGCCGGTCAGATCACCAAAGATCTTGCGAGCCAACGAGACCGCGGCGAAGCTGACCGATACGGCGCCCGCGCCCAGGGCCGTCTCCGAACGCACGCGCTTACCCGCGCCAAACGACGAGTGGAACAGGCGGTTCAAGACCGGGCCGACGGTTTGCGCGCTGTTGCCGGCGGCGTGCGCGCCTTTCACCTGCCCGAGGATCTGCGGCTCTCCCACGACCAGCGAGTCAAGGCCGGCCGCCACGCGGAAGAGATGTCGAGCCGCATCGAGATCGGTGCGCTCGTACACGTGTGGCAGGACCTCGGACACGTCCAGCTCGTGGAACCTGGCGACGAACGACACGATCTCCTGGCTCCCGCCCTCGGTGGTCTCGCACACCGCATACACTTCCGCGCGATTGCAGGTCGAGAGCACCACGGCTTCCCGTACGGAGGCCCGCGACGTGAGGGTGCGGAGGGCGGCGTCGATGCCGCGGGCTTGGAAGTCCAGCCGCTCGCGGACCTCCACGGGCGCTGTCCGATGGCTGATGCCGACGAGAAGAAGATGCATGCGTGTCTAGAAGTTATGGCTGTTCGGCAGCAGGTAGCTGATCGGCACGAGGTTCAGCAGCACGATAGCGAACCCGACGGCCGAGAGATACGCCGTTCGTCTGCCACCCCACCCGAGGCGGCGCGCCGCGAACGCCTCGAACGAGTACACCGCCCAGCACACGAGCGCGACAGCGATCTTCGGATCCTGCAGCGACATCGCCTGCACGCGCGGGTCGACCGCGGAATCCCCGCGTGCCTGGTTCGCCCAGATGGCGCCGACCACCATCCCGATGGTCAAGAACACCCATCCGAACGCGATCGCGCGCTGGTTCATGGTGTCCAGGACCTGCAAAGACGGCAGGCGCGAGTAGAAGAAGCCCAGGTGCTTCGCCTTGATCTCCTTGAAGAGGAGTACGTACGTCACGCCGATGACGCACGCGAGCGCGAAGCTGGCGTAGGCGAAGAGCAACGACGACACGTGAATCCCAAAGAGTGGGCCCCGTAGCATCTCCGCACGATCTTCGATGCCGGGATCGATCGCCGGGATGCACTGGAGCGCGACGAGCAACGGTAGGATGAAAGCGCCCATCGCCCGTTCGTCCGTGGTCATCTCGAGGTAGAGGTAGGAGAGCGCCAGCAGCCAGACGAACGTCGAGATCGCAGATGAGGCGTCGATCACCGGCACGTGCCCAGCATCCATCGTCTGCATGCCCACGACGAAGGTGTGGGCGAGCACGCCGGCGACGAGCATGGTGGTCGCGGTCCGTCCGACCGCCGGCTGCCGACGGACGAAGTGCCACAGATAGGCCACCAGTGCGACGGCATACAGCGCAAGCGGGACAGCATTCATGATGATGAGGCCGAAGCGCTATCGCGCGATCGCAGGCCCGAAATATCCCTGCTTGGTACGCGCCACGAGGTTTGGACGGTCGATACGAACGACCACGCGACGCCAGGCGCCGTCGCGCTTCGGATTTCGGGAGGTGTACCCGATCGTGTACTGGCTCGACAACTCATCGGAGATTTGTCCGTAGATGCCGGCGAGCTCGGTGACTTGGATCGGAAAGAACGCCCGGCCGCCGGTCTCCTGCGCGAGCTGCTTGAGCACGAACTCGGCCTCCTTGAACCCGCGCCCACCGCCTCCATCCGGCGACCGCAGTCCGATCGTATAGATGGCGGTTTCCGAGCGCTTGGCGAGATCCAGTACCTCCTCGAATGGCAAGAGGCTCGACGTGTCTTCACCGTCCGAGAGCAGCACGATCGCCTGTCGACGGATCTCATCGACGTTGGCCGCCACGACCTTCTTGAGATCCTTCAGCGCGATATAGACGGCGTTGTACATCGAGGTCGACCCGCCTGCGGAGGTTCGGCGTATCGCCTGCTCGAGCTCGCTGGCGCTGTTCGTGAAGGGCTGCAGAATGATGACGCGGCTGTCGAAGTCGATCACCTCGGCCAGGTCCTGGGGACGAAGCCGCTTCGCGAATCCAATTGCGGCGTCCTGTGCCGTCTGCAGCCGCGACTCCATGCTCGCGCTCGTGTCGACGAGGAGTGCCAAGGCGATGGGCAGGTTCGCACGCGTGAAGTAGGTCACGTCTTGATTGACGCCGTCCTCGTACACCTGGAAGTTGGCCTGCTCGAGATCGGTCGCATACCGGTTGGCGCCGTTCTCGGAGACGGTGACGTTGAGCGATACGAGGTCGACGCCGGCGCGGAACGGCTGTCCGCCGGCCGCCGGTGGCGTGCCGGGGCTCTGCGGCGCTGGTGACGGTACGGGGGTCTGGGGCTCCCGCTGCTGCGCGCCCAGCGACCACGTCGCCGCCCACGCGGCCGCGAGGACCGTCAGCAGACTGCCGAGCGCCCGCGTCCTCGGACCGCGCATGTCATCTACCCCTTCGATCCTGGGGGGCGGTTCGTGGCGCCTCTGGCACGGAAATGCCGCGCGCCGTCCATCCTTCACGCCGAGCGGACACTTCGATTTTTTCCGGCGGGATGAGTGAGTCGGGGCGCGCGTACGTCACGCGATACTGTCCGATGATCTCGCGCGCCACGTCCTTCAATCGAGTGGTGAGCGCCGACGGTATCAGCAGCGTGTCGTAGCGCCCGCCGGAGTCCTTCGTGCCCAGCGAAAGCGTTAGGACGCGATCCTGGGTCATGTTCGCGGGTGTGCCCACGGTCACGACATGGAGCGTGGCGCCCGAGGCTTTCAGTCGTTCCAGCACCTGTCGATAGCCGCGGTTGCTCAGTTCGGGGCCCTCGCTGGTCACCGCCACCATTACGGACCGTTCGGCGCCTCGCTTCTGCAGGCCCTGGCCCACTTCCATGATCGCGTCGAGCAGATACGTCCCCGCTTGCGGGATGGCGAACAATCGGTTCACGCTGGCGGTGAGCTGGGCACGATCGGAGGTGTAATCCGCGAGGATCGTCGGGCGCTCGCCGATACCGATGAGCGCCACCTGGTTGTCGCCGCTCGTGTCCTCCCCCAGCACGACGTCGATGAACGCAGGGACGGCTTGGCGGTAGTCCCGAATGAAGCTCTGTGCGGCCTGGCTGGTGTCGACGAGGAGGGCAATCTGAATCGGATCGGTCGCGGGCGAGACGCGGAGCACCTCGCGTGCGACGTTGTCTTCCCGGATGACGAGGTCGTTCGGTCCGATGTTCTCGGCAGACGCGCCCTTCGCATCAAGGACGCTGACATACATCGTCCGCTGTCGACCTTGGGCGCGAAGCGCCACGGCGCCCACCAGGCCTGCGCTGACCACAAACACTGTCGCCGCGCGGAGCGGACGCCTCATCTCCCGAGTATAGGGGCCGAGCACACCAGCGTCAAGGTTCGACGCCGAGCGTAAACTCCAGTCTAATCTAGGGGTTGCGGCTATGGGTTCGTATTCGCTCTGGCTGATTCCGGTGCTGCCCGCCGCGGCTGCGGTGGTGAGCCTGGCGCTCACCGACGACGGTCACCAGGCCCGCGGGGTGTCACCCGCGGTTGGACGACGGCTGGTCTCGACGGCCCTGGTGCTGTCGTTCGCGCTGTCTGTCCCCATCATCGCCGAGGTGTGGCGATCCCCCGACGTGGCCGCCGGGCGCCTGGACGTCCTCGGCGCGTGGATTCCGAAGTTGCCGGTTGCCACACGGGATGCAACGGGGATTCTCGAAGTGTCATGGGCACTTCGGCTGGATCGGAAGTCTGCCGCCCTTTTGCTCGCCGCACTGGTCTCTGTGGCATTGGCACTGGTTCGTGCGAGTCGGCCCCCGGCGCGCGAGTCTCGCCTGCTGGGCGTTTCACTGTGGCCATACCTGGGAGCCACGCTGGGCTTGCTGGTCCTCGTCTCGTTGGGTCACGGCCTCCTCATGGTCTTTGCAGGGTTGACGGGCATCGTCGCCCTGTCGGCTCTGATGATGAGGGGCTCGGATGCGGGCGCTGACGTCGGTGCGGAGCTCCCGACGTTGATTCCTGTCGGGCTGGCCGCGTTCGTGCTCGCCATCGGATTCACGTTCGTGACCTTCGGCTCACTCGACATCCGCGCCGTGGATCGGGCGGCGGCGAACATGCCCTTGGAGATCGCTCGGTGGGGTCCGGTCTCGACGATCACCTTCCTGAGCATCATCGGCTTGGTCTTGACCAGTGGGGCGTTCGGGTTGGTCGCTCACTCGGCTCGACGGTTCGCGCGTCTTCACCCGACCGAGCGGGTGTCGATCGCGATCGCGCTCTCGGCGTGGCTCCCCTGCGTGGCGGCGTTCGGCGTGCTCTGGCAGGTCGCGACGCTGGCCATGCGCGCGCCAACGGCCATTGGTGTGGCCGGCGCAATCGGGGGACTTGCGCTCTTCTTCACCCATCGCCTTCGGACGGCCTCGCGATGAGCCACCATCTGTCGCTCATTCTGTTGACGCCGCTCGTCGGTGCGCTGGCGGTCGGCCTCTGGCGCGGGCCCGCCGCACAGCGCGACCGAGTGGCCGAGGCGTTCGCCGTCCTGAGCCTCGTCGTCGCGGCGCCCCTGTGGTTTACCTACGACCGCGACACGACGTCCTATCAGCTCGTCGAGCGTGTACAGGTGCTCCCGGCCATCGGTCTGGAGTACCACGTCGGCGTCGATGGCGTGAGCGTGTTGCTCGTCATTCTGACGACGCTGCTGGTGGCTGTGACGGTCCTGTCGTCTCGCTCGTCGATTCTGGTGCACGAGTCACGCTCCGCATCGGTCTTTGCGCTCGAATTCGGGGTGCTGATCGCCTATCTCGCCCTTGACCTGCTGCTGTTTCTCGCAGGTTGGACGTTGACACTGATCGCCGCCCACCGCGTGTGTGCACCCGAGCGTGGCGATGGCGCGAGCGGAGCGCCCAAGCGCTGGGGTGTCGGGCTGTCGGTCCTGAGTAGCGTCGCGCTGCTCGTCGTCGTGCTTGGCCTCGGCTTCGCGCATCGTGAGATCGCCGGGCGGTTCTCGTTCGATATCGTGACGCTTCAACAGCTCGGGTTCGATGCCGGCACCCAGCGGTGGGTGTTTCTCGCGCTCCTCATGGCGATGGCGGCGTGCCTGGCGCTCGCGCTACCGGGCGTCGTTCTACGCGATCGGACGTCGACCTCGATGGTCGGCCCCGTGTTGGTGACCGGCGTCGTCGTGAAGATGGGGACGTACAGCCTCATTCGGGTCGGCCTCCCGATGCTTCCCGAGGCCACCCGCGCGTTCTTGCCGTTGACCGTGGGCGCCGGCGGACTCGCGATCGCGGTCACCGGCGTGCTGGCCCTCCGGCGGAGGGAATGGACCGAGTCGATTGCGTATGCCAGCGCGAGCCACCTGGCGCTCATCGTCGTCGGTCTGTTCACGTCCAATCCGGTCGGGGTCACGGGAAGCGCCCTCCACCAGTTCAATCACGGTGTTTCAATCGGATCCCTCTGGCTGATCGCCACGGCGCTGGCGAGCGCCTCGACGTCGGCGATTTCGCGCGGGGTACGGGCCCTGATGTGTGTGGTGGTGCTCGGAGCCGCTGGCTTACCCATGCTCAGCGGCTTCGTCAGTTCGTTCCTCGTGATGCAAGGCGTCCTGACGGTCAGCGTCGGATGGGCGGCTGTAGCGGTGGGTGGACTTGCACTTGGCGCAGCGGCTCTGCTGCGGGCTGCACGCGATCTCGGGCATGGGCCGGTGCGGGCGGAGGTGTTCGGGTCCTGGCCTTCGCGTGACGCCGCACCCGCACGTACTGGCTGGCTTGTGCACGCGCCGCTCGTGGCGCTCACAGTGTGGGCCGGTGTGTATCCCAGTCCGCTGCTCGCGCGACTGACCACAGGGGTCGATCGCGTGGTGGCCCGCGTAGCGCCGGAGTACGGTCAGCGTGCCATCGCCGAGTGTGGTGCCGCACCGACGCCCGAGTTGGCGAAGACCAACGCTGCCGCCGCGTTTCTACAGTCGGTCCCTTGTGGCCCAGACGGCAAGCCGCTCGAGCCGACATCGACGCTCCCCGCGACAACCGGCGAGCCCTCCCGCTGAAGGTGGCCCCAGTGCTTCGGAGAGGCGATGGGACCGGCGATTCCGGGTCTGGCTTCGGATGGTGCCGTCTCGGCCGGGTTGGTGAACTTTTTCACAAGGTACGCTATACTCCCCCTGCTTTTTGGACAGCGAGCGCTCGGCACCTCAGGGACGCGCGCTCGGCTCGAGCAGGCGCTGTCACGTAGCGGTATGATGCAGCGCGGTTGGGGTCGGGGAACGTCATGCCTGAGGACGATCGCGGTGAGTTCCTCTCACGTTCGTTAAGTCGGTTCCAGGAGAACGTCCGTCGATCGGGACCGGCGGCTGGCGCGGGATACGCCCTGATCGGAGCCATCCTGCTGCTCGGGGGGGCAGGGTACGCATTGGACGCCTGGCTCAAGACGTCTCCCTGGTTGCTGCTCGGCGGTCTTCTGCTCGGCCTCATCGTCGGCTTCTACGAGTTGGCGAAGGTGGTCTGGCGGCCAAAGCCTGCCGACCGCCAGCGGTCCCGGCAGCAATGACCTCATCGTCGAACGTGCCGACGGTGGTCGGACCGGCGGTGGCTTTCGCCGCGGGCAGTGTGGCGACGTGGTTGGCGGCGACGGCGATCGCCGCCCCATTTGGCCGTGAGATCTTGTTCGCGATGCTGGCGCCGCTCATCGCGGCGGTGTCCAGTTGGGTGTGGGTGGCGCGGACGTTTCGCCGCAGTCCCGGCCGCGTCACCAACGTGATGGTGGCCGCATTTGGCGTGAAGCTGGTGTTCTTCGGCGTCTACGTCGCCGTGATGCTGCGGGGACTTGCGCTGCGGCCCGTGCCCTTCATGCTGGGGTTCACGGCGTACTTTGTCGGCCTCCATGTCGCCGAAGCGTGGTGGCTGCAGCGGTTGTTCTGGTCAGGCGGGTCCGACGCGCAGAATTCAGAGCTCAACACTCAGAACTCATAACTCAAAGCTCACTTACTCGCCCACTTACCCCACGCATGTTCGCCCTACTTATTCAAGAGCACTCCGAACACGCCCCAGAACACGGGGCCGCGGAGAAATTCGACGCCGGCAAGACCCTCATCGAACACGTCGCGAACAGCCCCATTGACCATCCGCTCATCCACCTGCCGACGATAGCCGGGATCGATTTGTCGGTGACGAAGCACGTCTTCATGTTGTGGCTGGTCGCCGTTTTCGTGTTCGTGGTCGTCACCGCGACGGTACGCGCGTACCTCAGGCAGGAGCGTCTCGTGCCGTCTGGGCTCATGAACGTGATCGAGTTCGTGGTCGAGTACATCCGCGACGGGATTGCGCGACCCAACGTGGGGAAGAAGTGGGTGCACGCGTACACACCGCTCTTGCTCACGTTCTTCGTGTTCATTTTTTGCGCGAACGTCATCGGGTTGATTCCGGTGTTCGACGTGCTCGGCTTGCTGAACCACTACGTGTTCCAGCCAGACGAGCACTCGTTCCTCGGGAGCGTCGTTCACGGAGGGACGACAGCCACCGCGAACTTCAATGTGACGGCGGCTCTTGCGACCATCACGTTCTTTGCAATCATCATCGCCGGATCTCGGGCGCACGGGTTCGTGCAGCACTGGATCAACCTGGTGCCGCATGGGTTGCCGAAAGCGATCTACGTCATTCTCATTCCCATCGAGATCATGAGCATGTTCGTCAAGCCGTTCGCCTTGACAATGCGACTAGCGGCCAACATGACGGGGGGGCACATCGCCATCCTGGCGATCCTCTCGTTCGTGTTCGTGTTCGCCGAGATGTTCAGCCGCGCGATCGCGGGCATTGGCGTTGGACTCGCGGTATCGGTGCCGATGGCTGTCGGCATCTCAGCACTGGAGATCATCGTCGTGTTGGTGCAGGCGTATGTCTTCACGTTGCTGACGGCGGTGTTCATCGGCATGGCGATTCACGTACACCATTGAGCCGTGTGGGCCTGGTCGGCCTGTTCATCCCGGTCGGCGGCAGGGAGGCCGGCAGGGGCTGGGCCGTGAGGCTCGCGCGAGCGTCACGGCGCGCGCGCGAAACACCAGGGGTAGAACCCTGGAGGCATCGGACCCGGGGGGTAGGGGCCCCCGGAGTATTCAACGAGGAGTGAGGAAACATGGAAAATGCAGTGGCATACGCCGGCGCTGGTATCGGCCTCGGCCTGATCGTGATTGGTGCGGGATTGGGCATCGGCAGGCTGGCGGCCGCGGCCGCGGAAGGTACCGCGCGTCAACCTGGCGCGGCTGACAAGATCACCGGTGCGGTGAACCTCCCGCTCTTCCTCCTCGAAGGCGTGGCGATCCTCGCCGAGGTGTTCGCGCTGCTGATCGTCCTGCTGAAGTAGGAGCGGTCCATGAACAATCCCTTGGTCCAGCCCGATCCAGGGCTTTTCATCTGGACCATCATCGTCTTCCTCGTCCTCCTCGCGCTGCTCGCGAAGTACGCGTGGGGGCCGTTGCTGAAGGCGCTGGAGGGTCGTCAGGAAGCGATCCGCAAAGCGCTCGACGATGCGCAGCAGGCCAAAACGGAGTTGGAGCGGCTCCAACACGAGTCGGCGCAGATCATCGCCAAGGCGCGGCAGGAGGCCGACGCGATCATCACGCGCAGTCGAGCCGATGGCGAGGCGCTTCGCGAGGAGCTTCGCACCAAGGCCCGCGCCGAAGCGGACGGCATCGTCAAGAACGCCGAGCGTCAGATCCAGGCCGAGACGGCGCGAGCCGTCCAGCAGATCCGCCACGAGGCGGCGGATCTGTCGGTCGCGATCGCGTCCAAGATCATCCAGCGCAATCTATCCAAGGAAGACAATCAGCGTCTCATCGACGAGACGCTGCGCCAGCTGCACTAGTGCTCAGGTGGGTAGGGCCAGGCAGGTCGGCGGGTGGGGAAGGGCTGGGTCGGGTAGGGGACTCACTCGGCCTCACCGCCGCGGCACCCCTGTCGTGACCGAACGAGCCAATCCTCTGAGCGGTCCGCCAACCATCCTCACCCGCCTGAGCGCCTGTTTCGAGATCCGGATCCCCCGCGCCCTCGCCCCTGAAATGCGGATGCCGACCAGCGCTCTCACCGCAGATGATGGTGTGGGGCGGCGAAGCTCAAAGTCGTTCGCCTCACGTGACGCGCCCTCACATCCCACTTCCGGTGAGACCGGGGCTGGGTCCCCTCGCCAATTCGCTGGAGCAGACGTGGTCGCGGGCTGCCCGCGTCGTCTTGCGAACGCTCCGATCTTGCTCGAAGGAGAGTGAAAACATGTGGACCAACGGCGACATCACGAATATTCCTTCGTACCCGCAGTGGGGAGGTGGACTCAACGGCGGGCGGACGTTCCGATTCGCCTTTGGCATCCGCTTCTGACGCGGTCGCCGTCACTCGCCCAGCGCAGGCCCGGTCCCGCACAAGGAGCGGGCCTTTTCCGTCAGCCGCGGCATCAGCCATGGCTGACCTTCCTATCCGGTCTATTTGGAAACTCTGAGCGCGCGAACCTGCGCTCCGGGGATGCGGACCCCTACGCGCGCGTTCTCGCCCGACGAGCCGGGCGGCACGAGGTAGTCGATCATGATCTCGCTCGAGAGCCGATCGGCGAGGCGATCGAGCGCGATCCCATACGACACGGGTGCGTAGATCGGCGTGAACTGGCCGCGAGTCTGATCGGCCAGCGTGCGCAGCAGATCGGGCGTGCCATCGTCGGCGAGGAAGCCCGAAGGGCGCAAAGCGATCACGTGAACGGCGGCCCCGCTCTCGACGATCGGCGCGATGCGATCGGCTTCCGGCTGCTCGGCCGCACCCACAGCGCCTCCCGAGATCACGACGACGACCGAGAACGGGGACGCGAGCTCCTGGATCTGCGCGGCTGCTTGCGTGAGTGCGGCGAGGGGTCGAAGAGGGGCGCCCGTCACAGTCGTCATCGTTTCCACCGCTTTAAACACCTCGGCGCGGTCGTCAGTGAAGGTGGCGACGAACGTCGGCGGATCCGCGAGCGTGGCGACTGCGACGGGACGTCGCCCGATGCGCTGAATGAAGCGAGCAGCTGCGGTTCGAATCAATCGCAGGGCGTCATCCTGGCTCTCGCCGTTGTCGATGACGAGCGTGACCGGATAGTCCGCCACCTGGACCGACAGGATCTCGCGTTCGTCGTTGCCTTCTTCGATCACGAAATCGTCAGGGCCGACATCGACGGTCGGCTTGTTGGTGCGATCGAGGACTGCGGCCAGCATGACGCGCGCGGCGCCCTGCTGCTGCGCGGTCTCAAGTCTCGACACGAGTCCCGGCATGTGAACCGACCACAGCAACGCCGGCAGGGCTAATGCTGACATGGTGGCATGGCCGAGAAGCCGGCACGGCCAGGACTCTAAAGCGTGGAGATGCCGCATAGGCAAAACGATGTTAGCGCCGTTTCATCTCAATCAATTCGCGCGGCTGTAGTGACGGCGTTGGTGACGAGCTCATTGCGCTGGGATGGCGGGGCGAGCGGTAGACAACTGCCGCGATTCGGCCCGCGCGGCTGCGGGGCGCGCGCGATCACCCAGCGACGCCCACAGCCGCGCGGCGCTGTCAAAGGCGTCTGGAGTTCGCAACCGCCCCGTCATGTCTGACAGCAGCGGGGCAATCTCGTCGTCTCGAGCCTGGGCGTGATACAGGGTCTCGAGCGTCGTGTAGGGTCGCGTGCTCTCCGGGAACAGTCTCAGCTCGGTCAGCAGGGCATCCTCCGCCTCGGCCTGGCGTTCGAGCTCGAGGAGCGCCTCGGCCCGCCACAGGTGTAGCTCGAGCACCGGGCTGTCGGCGCGAGCCGCAGCCGTGGCAAACCATTCGATGGCCTCATCGAAACGTCCACGCTCGAAGAGCAGCCGGCCCTCGATCGCGGCCGGCACCGCCGACGCGGCGTCGACTTCCAGCACCCGCTGCGCATGGACACGCGCCGAACCCGGCTCGTGCTTCGCGACCGCGATGCGGGCGAGCAGTTCGTGCGCCCGTACTCGCAGGTCTGGTAACTCGGTCTCCGTCGCCAGCTCCGCCTGCTGTCTCGCCTCGTCCAAGCGGCGCGCCCGTGCAAGTGTGGACGCCAACTGCAGTCGCGTCTCAGCGGACGAGGGCGCGACGGCGAGCACGCGCCGATAGGCTTCCACCGCGAGGTCCCATCGACCTGCCCGCTCGGGGACCACCCCAAGCGATGCCGCCAGGTCCAGCCGACCGGGGTACCGTGTCGATCACGCTCGCAGTCGCTCAATCGCCGTCGCCCATCGGCGGTTCGCAACCTCACGCATCGCCGCCGCGAAGCCCTCAACGAGCACCACGTCTGGCTTGACATCCTCAGAATCCGACGTCATCGCAGACGGCTTGACCGGGTGCCGCGGGTCGCCCGCAACCGAAAGCGGTCCCAGAGACCCAAGCCCCAGCCAGGCATCGCGCTCGTCGAGGGACAGGGTTGACGCGCGCGTGACCGTCGGCAACTCGGTGTCGCTCGTCCACTCGTCGAGTGCCTTCGTCAACCGCGTCACGACTTCGGTCTGCCAATCGGAGAGGTCTGTGCGGTTCTGTAGTTCCACGTTCAGGTCGAACAGTGCCGATGTCGCTCCCTTCACAAGCTGGTAGCGACCATCGGTGACCATTTGCACCGGGGCCAACCCGTAGTGCAGCGCCGGAAAGAGCGACTCCGCGTACGCAAGCTGTCCGTTGAGCTCGCGCCCGTCGAGCAGAGGCCGCAACGACCGCCCCGCAAGCCCGGCCGGCAGCGGCGCCTTCGCGAAATCGAGGATTGTCGGAACGATGTCCACGTGCTGCGCGAGCTGGCTGACGCGCCGGCCCGCGCCATCAGACCCAGCCACGTTTCCGGCCTGTTTGATGACGAGTGGGACGTGCACGACGCGATCGAACGCCGACAGGTCCGCGCCGTATTGGCCATGCGATCCGGCGCCTTCACCGTGTGCGGCCGTCACGATCACCGTCGCGTGTTCGTACAGCTGTTGCTTCTTCAGGTATGCCACCAGGCGTCCGATCAGCTGGTCCGCATGCGCCACTTCCGCATCCTCCGGGTCGATGGGTGCGAACGGATCGGCGTCCATGTGGCGCACGCCCGCCACGTTCGCGCTCACCTGAAGGAAGACGAAGGCCCGCGTCGTCCCCACCGCGCTCAGACAACGTTCGACGCGCTTCTCCGAGTCCGAGGCGTGTGGTGCCACGCGTTGCGCTGACGGGTTGGCGCGCGGGTCACTTCCACCGAGCTGACCGCGTCCGGTGTCATCAAAGACGGTGAAGCCGCGGGCGAGTCCCGTGTTCTCGCGGAGTGCAAACGAGGAGACGACGCCGGCGGTCGCATATCCGCGATCAGCCAGCATCGACGAGACAAGCGGAACGGACTCTGGGACGATGTGGCCGACGTCGTCGCGCACGTCGGTCTCGAACGGGAATCGACCCGACAGGAGCGACACGTGCGAGGGCAACGTCAGCGGCCCGTGCGCGTACGCACGCTCGAAAACGACGCCATCGGCGGCCAGCGCATCCAGCGCAGGTGTCGAGACGCCACGATGACCATACAGGGACAGCTGATCCGCCGAAATGCCATCGAGTGTGAAGAGCACGATGGGGCCGCTGACCGGTGCCGACGCGCGCGCGAATCTCCACCCCGCGACTGCGGCGAGGCTGGTGCTCAGTGCGACGAGGCCGAGGATGAAGTAGTAGCGGAACGCGTGCGACATCGTGACGCCAAGCCCTTGGCAGCCACGCGGCAGCGGCCTAACGGCTGGGCCGACCGAGCGCCTGTTTCGCTTGAGCCGCTTCCGGCGAGGACGGATCGACGGCGATCACACGCTGCATGAAGCGGTCCGCCGCAGCCTTGTCTCCGCTATCGGACGCGAGCTGGGCGAGGCGGTACAGCGGTCGCCCCCAATAGGGGTCGACCCGATTGGCCCTGGTGAACCACTGTGAGGCCTCACCGGTCTTCCCGGCGGTCGCGCTGAGCTCACCGAGCGCGAAGAAGACCTCGCGCCCCGCACCCTCGGCCTGCGACGCGCGTGTCAAGTGCTCGAGCGCCCCAGCCTCGTCGCCCTGCTTCCGTTTGATCTCGGCGATGCCGACGATCGCGAGGTCGTTGGTCGCGTCAACTCTCAGAAGATCCTCGTAGGCCGCTTGCGCACGCCCCAAGTCGCCTTTCGCTACGTAGGCGGATGCGATCTGCAGGTTGAGGAACGCGAGCGGTTCAGCGGCCGACATGATCGATCGGTATGCCGCGATCGACTCGTCCCACTTCTTCTGCGTGAACAGCTTCTCCGCACTGTCGAGCCGATTCTGGAGATCCTTGGCCGTCACTCTTTCCAACGCGCCCCCCGCGCCGGGGCCATTGCGGCGCAACACGAAGAGCAGCGGGGGATTCAAATTCGACGCCGACCGCACATTTATCCGGTTGCCGGCGCTGGCGAAGCCGGGGGCGCCGGCGATGAACGCCCACTCGCCAGGTCGTAGCCCGAGGATGACGAAGCGGCCCTTCTCGTCGGTGGACGCTGTGTAGCTGACGCCGATGTTGAGGTTCTGCGCGGTGACCGTCGCGCCCTTGATCGCTTGCTCGTCCTCGTCCCGCACGACGCCGTTCACACGACCAGGAGGTTGAGCCAGTGCGACGCTGAGGGAGCCCGTGAACACCGAGATGGCCAGGGCGCCAACAATCGCTGCAACCGCGGCGTGCCGCTCACGCATAGCGACCTCCCACATTTCCAGTATAGCTGGATTGGCCTGGGTCAATGGTCAGGGGCGGCTGCTCGTCCAGCCGGGTTCGCGGCGGGAGCCCCGATTACAGGAGCCAGGTCGGCTGGTAGAGCAGGACGTAGACGAGCACGCCGGTCACCGAGACGTAAGCCCAAATGGGTAGCGTCCAGCGTGCAATCGCGCGATGCAAAGCGAACTTCTCTTTGAGCGCGCGCGACAGGGTGACGATCGCCAGCGGAAGCACCGCCGCCGCGAGCACGACGTGCGTGATCAGAATCGTGAAGTACAGCGGACGGACGAAGCCCTGCCGTGTGAACGGTACAGAGCCGACCTGCGCGTGGTAGATGACATACGAAACGAGAAAGAGGCTCGACGACGCGCAGGCCGCGAGCATCGCCGCTCGGTGGGCTTGTCGCCGGCGCGCGCGAATGCACAGCCAGCCGACGAGTAGGAACGTCCCAGAAATCGCATTGAGCGTGGCGTTCACCGCGGGGAGGTCCTGAACGCTCATATCAGTGCGTGACGATCATGGCCGCCCAGATGAGCGGGAGGTAAATGATCGATCCGAAGAACAACCCGCGCGCCGTGGACTCCGTTGGGTTCGCCGAGAAGCGCCACGCCAGCACAATCATCGCCGCGCCCAGCCCGAGCGCCAGCCAGAAGTACGTCGTGCTCGTGATCGAGAGCACAGGCGGGACCAAGCTGACCGGCAGCAGCGCCCACGAGTACAGCAGCGCCTGGCGGCCGGCGAGTCGTCCCGCAGGGTCGATGACGGGCAGCATCGGGAATCCGGCGCGCCCGTAGTCCTCGCGGTAGAGCCAGGCGATCGCCATGAAGTGCGGAATCTGCCACAGGAAGACGATGGCGAAGAGCGCCCATCCGCCAATGGCGAGCGATCCATGTCCGGCCGCCCAACCGATGAGCGGTGGCAACGCGCCTGGGATGGCACCCACGATCGTGGCGAGATCGGAGCGCTTCTTCATCGGCGTGTACACGATGACGTACACGATCAGCGTGATGAGGGCGAGCAAGGCTGAGAGTACGTTTGCCGAGAGGGCGAGTATGAGGATGCCGAGGGTGGAGAGCACGAGGCCGAATATCCCGGCATCGAACGCCGTCACTCGACCGTCCGGCAGCGGGCGCAGCCGGGTTCGCTGCATGAGCGCGTCGGTATCCCGCTCGAGCACTTGATTGAGCGCCGCAGAACCGGCGGCGACCAGGGCCGTGCCGGCCACGGTCTGGGCCATGGGCAGGAGCGCCGGGGCCGCCGGAGACCCCAGGTAGTACCCGGCCGCGCTCGTCGCGAGCACAAGCCCGTTCAAGCGGGGCTTGGTGAGCGCGATATAGTCCGACAGCAGCGAAGCGGTGCGGCGTGCGGTCGCAATCGGCACAGACGCCGGATCGATGCGCGCGTGCTTCACTCGCGAACCTCCCGACCAACGTGCAATGCGCTGACCATCAGGCTGTGGGGTTTGCCCTGTCGGCCCTTATCGCGAATGAGATGCTCTTCGATTCCTTCGCGGCTACCGTGACACTCTGCGTCACGGCGCCAAGCCGCTCGTGAATCGCCTCGACTGTGTACGTCCCGGGCGGCAGGCCTTTGAGCTCGAACTTACCCTCCGCGTCGGTCACTGCAAAGAACGGGTGGTCGACAACGCCGACGAAGGCATTCATCCAACCGTGTACGTCGCACTTGAAGGGAACGAGCACCTCCGGTGTGGTGAACGTGTGCGTGTCCTTCATGCCCTTCATCGGCTGACCTTTGTTGAACTCTTGGTTCGTCCGCGGCGTGGCGTGGATGTTGTGGAGCGTCTCATCGTTGTTGACCACTTCGAGCGGCTGGCCGACTCGGATGCCGAACACGTGCGGCGCGTAATGGCAGGACTCCTGCGTGAGCGTGACCGGGCCGGTGGGAGGGTCGTATACGTAGTTGCCCAGGCCGTCCTTCACCCACACGAACACGTTGCCGAGTGCCTTGCCGTCACCGCCGACCTTGAAGGTCTCTTGGAACTGCTCACCCTTGGCGATGCGCAGGCACATCGGATCAGCGTTCATCCGGATGGGAGCATTCTCCGGTGCGGCGCCGTCGATCGTCACGACCCCGGTGACCGAAGCGGCGGTTGCCGGGTCGATCTTCTGCGCACCTGCCGGACTGCCGGCCGTCTGCGGCACCCCGGAACCCCCACTGCACGCGGTGGTCAAGGCTCCGAACACGACCGCGAACAGTCCTCCCCGCAGTGTAGGGCCCGGCCAAGGCAGTCCTGGTGTGACGCGTCGAGCGTGTCGCGAACGCATGAACAAGTACCTCTACGAAGAATGAGGGCGTGGATGCTGAAAGAAACGTGGAACTCGCAGATCCTTATGATACTCCAGGCGCGGGGTGCCCAGCCGCTGGCGGGGCACCGGACTGACCGAGCTTTCGATCGATCCGGTCTTGAATCCAGTGCGAATCCCACCACTCCACGGGGTTCACTGGGCGCCCACCCACGAGCATCGTGAAATGCAGGTGATCGCCGGCCGCGAGGCCCGTCATGCCGCTTCTGCCCAGTAACTGGCCCTTGCTCAGGGTGTCGCCCGCGTTCACATCGACGACCGACAGGTGCGCGTAAAGCGAGGCTACACCCATGCCGTGATCGAGGATGACGCAGTTGCCGTAGATCCCGAGCCATTCGGCAAAGAGCACCTTGCCGGCATTCTCGGCGGACACGGGAATGGCTGACGTGACGGCGAGGTCGAAGCCCAGATGCACCTGTTGATCGATCTCTTTCGCCTGATAGAAGTACGTGCGGTGATCGGCGAAGCTCGCCTCCACTTGGGCGTTGCCCAGAGGGAGGAACTGACCGGCCCACAAACGCGTCGACGCGGTGTTCTTGGTGACTTCGCGGATCCGCTCGGCGTTCAGCCGCCTCAAGTCGCCGTTGATCTTGACGAAGTCGTTCACGAGATCTGCGGACGCCGCCTGCACCTTGAGCTCCGGCGCGTGCGCGAGGATCTCGGTGACGACTCGCTGCAGAAACCGATCATCGATGCTGATCTTGCTGCGGCGAAACGGCTTCGGAAACACCTTCTCCACGAACGACACATGCGCCTCGTTACCGGCATCGTCCCGCGCGAAAGCGACGACCGGCGCGTTGAGATCCTGATCGTGCAGCAGCGCAAAGAACGCGACCTTGGTGCTTTCATCAGCGCCGGCCATGCCAGCGCCGGCGGCGGGGTAGCCGAGGTACTCGATGTCCCCGACGCGCACGCCAGAGACGACGTCAGGAGGCGTCGCCCGGTACACGACCATCTCGGCGCCGCCGTGGTTCAGGAAGTGGTGCGTCGACAGCACCGCGACCCGAGGCGGATCGAGCCGAACCTGGACATCACGCGTGGCGGTCGCCGTGAAGGTGCGGAGGGACAGGAAGCCCTTACGACTGGCGGTGACGACTATTCGCGCAGGACCAGATTGCAGCTCTGGGACGCTCTGCTTGCCGAGCGGCCGCGAGACGCGCATGTGCTCGGCGTCAACCTGCGCAATCGACCCAGAGGTTGGCTGCTCAAGTGAGAAGAGCGACACGGTCTTGCCGTTCTGCTCCAGGGTGATGCTCAGTCCGTCGAGTCGTGCCTCCGGCGCGGCCACCAGGACGTCGAGCATGCCGGCCTGACCGACCACACGATCGGGTTTCGTGATGTCGACCGACAGGGGGACGACACGGTTCGAAAGAAGAAAGAGGCCCACCGCTGCCAGGAGCACCAGGCCAAGCAGAGCGAGAAGCCATCGCATCATGGACGCAATTGTACAAGTTTGCTACCATCTCCACTCCTGGAGGGTGGCAGAAGACTCGACGCAGCACCCTCCACCTGCCAGGTCCGCCGGTATCGTCTAGGGGTCAGGACGGGTGGTTCTCAGCCATCAAACCGGGGTTCGAATCCCCGTACCGGTACCAAATTGGTCAGTGATCGTGAGTCGGCCGTTGCGGTGCGGTTGCAGCGCAGAACAGCGCGCGCACCGCGCGCCCGCGAAGAAGCCGAGCGGGGCCTGGGGCCCGCCTCGGAGCGACCGAGGCTGGCTGTGGGGCAGAGCCCCACGTCGGGAAGAGCCCCCGACTAATGAGGAAACGGCGCGAGAGGTGGGTTCGTGCCCGGAGCGAGTGGCGTACGCGCCGTGTTCATCACCATCGCCAACATCGCGTAGTACCCGGCCACGCTGGTCGCTTCGACGATGCCGGCTTCGCCAAACTTGGCCAGCGCACGATCGTACGTGGGATCGCTGACAGCCTGGTTGTGCAGAACTTCCGTCACGAGGTCGTACAGCGCGGCTTCGTCATCCGCCATGCGGTCGGGTCTGCGACCCTCGGCGATCGCCGCGATGATCTCTTGCTTGAGGCCAGCCTTGAGGGCGGCCGGCTGGTGTGCATTCCACTCGTACTGCTGCGTCCAGTGCCTGGCGGTGACGAGGATGACGAGCTCGGTCAATCGTTGGTCGAACGTGCTTCGCATTTGCACGTGTTGTCGCCACTTGAACGTGAGGTCCATCAGCTCAGGGATTCGGAGCATGACGCTGAACGGTCCCGTGGGTGGCGTGTTCCGTACCGCCGCGAAGTCGGCCGCCGCCTTCTTCTGAGCCTCGGTCATCTTCTCGGCAGGGAGCGGCGGTAGGCGATCCTGTGCCCCCGCGCCGGTGGACAACATCGCGCATGCGAGAAGTGTGAGCGCGGTTCGCGTGACTCGACCCGTTGTCATCGTACCCTCCGCCGTCGTTCGACGCCCGACCCATGACCACCTGACTCGGCCTTCAGCCGGGGTGGCTCCTCAGCCGGCAAGCGATCACAGCTTACAAGATCATCGAGCGTTTCAGCGCGCCTCAGGAGCCGTGCTTGCCCGCGATCTACCACAACGATCGCCGGCCGCGGGGATGAGAACGACGTCGAGAACGGCACGAAGTACGCTCCAGCGTCCATGAACGCGAGTGTGTCCCCAGGTGAGAGGGTGGGCAGATTGAACACCCGATCCGCGGCCAGCCGCGCGCGTCGGAAGAATCTGATGGTATTCCGAGCGGCAACTCTCGGCGAGATTGATCCCGACATCCGTCACGGCGAACACCTGGTCGCCCACGGAGCTGATCGTCTGTACGCTGCCAAGCAGCACCTGCGCGTCGCCAGTCAACGCACGTCCAGGCTCCAGGACGATCCGCGGTCGTCGACGTCCGCCGTACCGCTGCTCCACCATCCGTATCAGCGTCGCGACGTAGCGGTCGATGCGAAGGGCTTCGTTTGGGTCCTGGGGATCCAGGGCGCGTCGGGCGGCGCCGCTCAGGCGAACCTCCCACGTGGTGAGAGGACGCACGGTCGGCGAGCCGAGGCTCCCGCCGGAGTCGAGCACCTCCAGCGACAGACCGAGATGCTTCTCGACCTCGTCGGCGATCGACAAGACCTCCCGCGCGAGCGCGGTGAGCACCTCCTCGCCACGGATCATCCCGCCGCGGTGCGCCAACAGCCCCACGACCTCAAGATGCGGGGATCGCATCGCTTCTCGGAAGGCCTCGAGAGCGAGGCCGCCTGCCACCGGCACACCGAATTGATCGCTCCACGATCCGGCCGTGGTGACACGGACACCGACGCGCGCCTTCCGACCGAGTGCTCTCGCGATTTCGGCGATGAGGGCAATCTCCTCGCGGTGGTTGATGTGCAGCTGCGCAGTTTAGGTCGAATTCGGCCTGGGGTAGAAGAGCCAAGCGGTGAGGGCCCAGGGGCCGTCACGAGGCGTCGGGCCGCGCGAGGACTTGCCTAGGCGTTTGGCGAGGAATCGATGGCGGCAGTGCACCCTTCTGGGATGACAGCATCGGCGGGTCCCCGCACGCGATCCTTGTCGCAGCCGAGCTCCACGAACGTGGACTGGGAAGGCGGGATGTCGACGTGTCGAGCCAGCCGCCGTCGCGCTACGCGATGCCCGCTCCTTGAGTCTCGACGTGGACCGCGTACAGCGACTGGCTGGCGGTCATGAACAACCGATTGCGTCTCGCCCCACCGAAGCAGACGTTTGCGCAGTTCTCAGGGAGTCGAATCATGCCGATGACGACCCCATCGGGCGCGATGATCTGTACGCCCGGTCGCGCGCCCGTCCAGATGTTGCCGTCGATGTCACAGCGCAAGCCATCTCCGAACGAGGGCTGCGCAGGCGACGACCCGGGAATGGTCAGCGCGACATGACGGCGCAGGTTCCTGGCGGTCTTGCCTTCGACGTCGAGCACGCGGATGTCACGGCCCTCTCCCGTGTCGCACACGTACAGCCGTTTGTAGTCGGGCGAGAAGCAGATACCGTTCGGTCCCGTGAGTGCATCGGTGATCAAGTCGAGCTGCCCGGTCTTGGGGTCGGCGCGATACACACCTGGCTTGTTCTCCTGTTCGCTCTTGAACCCCTCGTAGTTGCCGCGGATGCCGTACGGCGGGTCGGTGAACCAGATGCTGCCATCGGGATGCACGGCGGCATCGTTCGGCGAATTCAGTCGCTTGCCTTGATAGCGCTCCGCGATGACCGTGACCGCGCCGTTGTACTCGTAGCGTACGACCCGTCGACCGCCGTGCTCGCAAGAGATCTGCCGACCCTCGTGATCGAACGTGTTGCCGTTGCTGTACCCGGAGGGCGATCGGAAGACCGTCACGCGATCGTCATCTTCGATCCAGCGCAACTGTCGGTTGTTCGGGATGTCGCTCCAGACCAGATAGCGCCCGACGCCGTTCCAGGCCGGACCCTCGGCCCATTGCGATCCCGTGTACAGCCGCTTGATGGTCGTGTTGCCCACGACGTAGCGGCGGAAACGCAGGTCGAGCGCCACCACGTCCGGGTCCGGATACCGAACGGGCTCACGTCCCGTCCAGTCGCGCGGCTGCTGCGGGGGAATCGGCAAAGGACCTGCGGACGGTTGTTGCGCGAACGCGTAGACTGGCGAAGCCACCGATGCGGCGAGCGCCATCTGCAGGAAAGCGCGGCGATTCGGGTGCGGCGTGGCAGACCGGTTTGTCATGGAAGATATATAACTCAATCGCTGCGTCCCGCGCTGGAATCCTCGCTTCGCTCGACTGGCGAGCGGCGCCGCATCGCACAGCGCCGCTCAGGCTACGTGCTCGGCGGCGAGAGCTGGCGCAGCGGCGGTGCGCCGACACTCGATGCACCCCGACATGAACCCGCCGCGCGCGCCGTGTTGCCACGTGCCGCTGTAGCGGTCTCGATAGAAGAAGATCCGGACCGAGAACGTGCCGAGGCCGGGCAGGCTGGTCTCGGTCATCATGATCATCGGCGTGTCACCGATCCACTCCATCGGGACGACAACGGGGAAGTCCCCGTTGAGCCCGCAGCACGTCAGCGTCGCATTGAAGCGCCAGAGCGTCGGCCCGACCTTTTCGACGCTGGCGATGTCGTACCGCTCCGGGGTGGACGCCGTGCGCTCTCGTCCGAGTTCTGTGTAGGATCCGACCAAACTGACGTCGCGCATGCGCTCGACGAACTCCCGTTCGGCGGCGTCCAAGGTTTCAGGGTCGACTACCCTTGCCCCGAGGCCCAGACGGCCCACGAGCCATCCCAGCGCGAAACACGCCAGCGCCGACAGGACGATGATGACGGTGGTCAGCATGGGCTTCAGCTCCCTTTTGGCCCCAAACGTGGCACATCATACCAACGCGAGTGTTTCTCTGCTCGTGCGCGGGACAATGTGGCTCGCGACGGCAGCGTGGGCGGTTGGGGAGGTCGGCGTACGCCGGTCGCCTCGCGGGGATCGCGGTGCGCGCATCGCGTGGACAATCGGCGTCGTGTTCGCCATCCTACACGCCGTTCTGGCCTTCCACTACGTGCACGGCTGGAGTCACGGTGCCGCAGCGCTCGACACGATGCGACAAGCCGAGGAGCGTCTCGGCGTGGGGTGGTCGGGTGGGATCTACGTCAATTACGCGTTCATCGCTATCTGGGCGCTCGATGCCGGTTGGTGGTGGCTCGCCGCCCCGTCGCGCGCGGCCCGCGCGCGCGGCCTCGAGGTAGCGAGGTTCGCGTTCTTCGTCTTCATGTTCGTCAACGGCGCCATCGTCTTTGCGGCCGGTGCTGGACGATGGCTTGGCGTGGCCTGCGTGGCCGCCGCGGTGCTGGGTGGGCCGATTTGGCGGGCTCCTCGGCCAGCCGCTGACCGCGGCCGTGGCGGCCGCACCTGATGCGACCGACCTATGCGACTGCGGGGCTACTTGGGGGCGAGCCCCTGTGTCAGCTCGATGTACGTGCCCCACGGATCGGTGAGGAAGGCGATCTTGAGATTCGTGTTGGGTACCTGGCGAATGGGACCGTCGAGCTTCATGCCTTTTGCTTCGAGGCTTTTCACGAGCGCCTCGATGTCCGTGACCTCGAACCCGATGTGGTCGATCCCGCGGCCCTTCGTCGGTTGGGTCGGTGCCTTCGTCGGAGAGAACGAGAGGTTCACGCCCGGCAGGTCATCGGATTCGATCATGGCCGGCCTCGAGAGGCAGGCAATGCACGGCCGGCGCCCGGGGTTGGCGCCGAACGCCTGCACGTACCAGGTCTTAATCCCTGGGATGTCGACCGGATAGAAGTGGATGTGGTTCATCGCAATCGGCGTGGGCACGGCCGGCTCGCCATAGACCTCAACGCGGATGTCGTCCGGTGCGACGAGATAGACCTCGTTCGGATTCTCGGTTGGCTCGATGGGGATGCCGGCGGCCCTCCACTTGGCCAGTGACGCTTTCATGTCCTTCACGATGAACCCGAAGTGGTCCACGATGCTCCCCTTGGGTGGCGCGGAGGCTTCGCCCTTTCGCAGCATGACGTACACGCCCGGGAATTGAATGAGCTCCAGCGGCCCGTTCTTGACCAGTGTGCCCCCGAGGTGCTCGATCCAGAATTTCTTGTGCGCGTCGACGTCGCGGACCGTCAGATGGATGTGCCCCATCGTCACACCGATCTGATTCGGCTGGAAGAGTTGAGCCGAAACCGGCATGGCCCAGCACAATCCGGCGAGCGCGAAAACGAGTGACAGGCGTGTCATCATGATGATTCCTAGATCAGCCTCGACTGAGCGGAGGCCTAGCGCTTCGTGTTACGGCCGACGGGCGAGCACCACGATCTCGCCTTCTTCGTCGTTCCCGGTTGCGACAAATACGTGCGAGTCGGTCACCGCGACGTCGCGCGCGGGCGCGGAAGTCTTGAAGCTGCCGACAATGGACGGCTTGGACGGTGTCGCGAGATCGACGACCTGAAGCCCTTCGCGCCCATCGGCGACGAACGCGCGCCGACCGGTCAGTGTGGCGCGCACGGGTCGGCCACCAGGGGTCGGGAAGACGGCGGCCTTCGTCGGGGCCGCGGGCTTCGACAGCTCGTAGACTTGGAGAGAGCCGCCGCCGACGAGGACGGCGAGATCGGGCTGCCCGTTGGGGCCCTTGGACAGCTCGATGCTGGCCGGCGCGCGCGCGGACTGTTGGGAGCCGATTGGCTCAACGGGTCCGCTCTTCGCCAGGTCGAAGGTGTAGATCCCAGCCGGTGAATCGATGGCGAAGGCCAGCGAGCCAACGTTGTTCACGTCGCGAGCGTAGCCCTCGAGAAAGAACGAGTCGCGCACGGCGGGCTTGGTCGCATCCGACACGTCGACGATGTCGACGCCGGACATGTGATCGGCGACCAGCGCGGTCTTGCCAGATGCGGTGTCGATGACGGCCACATTCTTGGCTTGGCCCGGCGTCTTGATGCGGCCACGCAACACCGGCGCCTTGGGATCGGAGGTGTCGATGATCGCGAGCCCAAAGAAATCTGCTGCGGCATAGACAAGCGGGCCAACGATCCGAATACCCCAGATCTTCTCGGGCAGCTCCTGCGACCCGAGCTTCAGAGGCGCCTCGGGGTTCGAGATGTCGTAGAGCTTCAGCGTTTTTTCGTTGACGACGTACGCGTGTCGGCCGTCGATCTCAACCAGATGCGCGGGCGCGTGGATCGTCGCCACCTGCGTGAACGTCGCCTGCGCCGAAGCGTCATCGACGCTGGCGCTCAGCCCGAACAGGACGCCAGCGGCGCAGCCGAGCACGATCCGCGCTACGTGTGTCCCGAGTCGGTGACAAGTGCCCACCGCGATCATTTCCCTGGCCTCGCGATGCGATAGAGCTGCGACGCGGTTCGCACGAGCAACGATCCACGCACCACCGCCGGTGTGGCGAGTGGCATCTCATTCAAAGAATTCTTGCCCAGCAGTTTGTACTGGGGACCGGCCTGCACCACGAACGTGTCGCCGTCTTCGCTCATGAGGAAGATTTTCCCATTGTAGGCCCACGGTGATGCCGTGAAGCCCGACGCCCCTGTCATCAGCCGTTGTCGTCCGTAGACTTGCTTGCCCGTGCGGGCGTCGTGACACATGATGAAGCCACGGTCGAGCAGCGTGTAGTAGTAGTTGTTGTAGACGAGCGCCGAGGTGTTGTACGTGCCGAGGAGCGGCTGGTGCCACGCGATGAACTCGTTGTTCGTCTCATTCTCGTTCAGTGAGATGTCACCCTTCGCCCCCGGCCGGATCGCGTAGACGGGGCGAAGGGCACCGCCGGGATACCCGGAGCTCACGAACAGGAGCCCGAGCTTGCTGAACGGCGACGGGATGGTTAGCTCGGACATTCCCTTGAGCTCCCACAGGAGCTTCCCGTCCAAGTCGTACGACCGTACGCGCCGCGTGCCGGTCGTGACGATCTCCGTGCGCACGTCGTTCTCCCAGATGAGCGGCGTCGACCAGTTGCCGAGCTCATCTCGATTGACGCGCCAGATCTCTTTGCCGGTCTTCTTGTCGAGGGCGAGCAGGATCGACTCTTTCGTGTTGTCCTGCACGATGTACAGCCGATCCTTGTGGAGGGCGGGCGAGGCCCCGGTTCCGAGCTCGACCTGCGTGTTGTAGGGATCGATGGTCTTCGTCCAGATCACCTTGCCATCGAAGTCCAGTGCCGCGATGAGCCCGATGCTGCCGAAGTAGACGTACACGCGCTCACCGTCGGTGACGGGTGTTTCAGACGCGTAGCTGTTCTTGACGTGCCGCAGCAGCGGCGGCTGCCCGGCGTGCAGCTCGCGCTGCCAGCGGATCTTGCCCGTCCCGAACTCGACGTCCATCACCACCCAGTGCTGGGGTGCCGCGGCCTTGATGTGATCGTGCTCGTCGTAGAGCCCCGCGACCGGTGCGGCCTCCTTCCCCTCGCTGATAGCCGACGTCAGGAAGACATGGTCGTTCCAGACGATGGGCGAGCTCCAGCCAAGACCAGGGATGCTCGTCTTCCAACGGACGTTCTCGGTTTCGCTCCACTTGTCGGGGAGCGCGGGATCGTCGGGGATCACGCCAGCAGCAGACCCTCGAAACTGGGGCCACTGGTCGTTCTCAGCGGCGGTCACCCCAACCGGACGCGGCCCGAGCGCTGCCCACCCGATCAGTAGGACGAACACTGTTGCCCTGATGCCGCCTGCCATGAAGCCTCCTGTGTCGACCCGCTACCCGAGGGCGCGTCGACCGGAATCTTATACCGGACCCAGAGGAAATCAGAGAGCCGAAATCGGGGTGGCGAGTCGGAGCGCCGAAGGTCGGCTCGGCGAGCTCTGAGTGGGAAGGCGACGCACGTGCGTCGTCAACGGTTGCCATGGTGCTGCCCGCGATTCAACCAGCCGCACATTTGCGCTGCTCGATCACAGGTCTGTTGACCTGGCGCCGCGTGCGGCGCCGCGCGCCGCCTCGCTGGCCGTGGCGCGATCACAAAACGGACGCGAATCGACATTTCCGTGATCTGCGCGTGGCCATGCTTCGAGGGAGCGCACCACTACTTCTTGGCACGTCCCGCGATTGCCAGGGCACCGCGGTTGCAGGCTGGCTCTGCAAAGCAGCGCGTTCCAAAAGAGGTTCATCAGCCGTGCACAGACTCGCAGCGTTCGTGCTCCTTGGCGTGAGCTTGGCGCCAAGGCTCGCGCACAAGTCGACACGAGCATCGTCCCGGCGAAGGGTCGCACCACGCGGGCGCCCGGCCTGCGGCGGCCCGTCCCGGCGCGTGCGACGGTCTGCGCCGCGGTCTCGGCGGCGAGCTTCGGTAACGGACAGGTTGACGCGTCAAGCGCGATTCAGCAGGCGATCGACGGGTGCCCCGATGGTCAAACGGTCCAGCTGAGCGCGGGAACGTTCCTCGTCAACACACCCATTCTGGTGAACAAGGGGATCACCCTGCGCGGTGCCGGTCCAGCCCTGACGAAGCTTCAAAAGACGAATGGCGCCGTGTGGTTCAGCTACAACCATGCCGGTGATCCGTCTCCGGTCATCATCCATTGGGCCCGAACGCTGGCCGAAGACTGCCGATCGGACGAGCGTGCGCCTGTCTCGGACGGTTCGCGCCGGTTCGATGTCGGTGACGGTTGCCGACGCGGCCGGCTTCGCGCCGGGCCAGTTGGTGCTCCTGGACGAGGACGACTACCACACCGCGTCATGGCTGCCGCTTCCGTTGCGACTGGGCAGCCCAGGCACGGCCTCCTTCATTTGGGGAACGGACCGGGTCGTGTTCCAGAAGCACAATCCGCCCGAGCCAACCGACGATGGGTTCCCGGAATCACTGACCTACTTCAGCCGCGCGGGTCGCCCGCTGAACGAGATCAAAGAGATCGTCTCGGTCTCTGGGACGACAATCACCTTCTCGACGCCGGTGCACACCGACTACCTGCGCTCGCGTCGCGCCGAGCTCACGCGCTTCGTGCGGCCGCACGTGCGCGATGCCGGCGTCGAGGATCTCGCGGTGCTCGGAGGGGCCGACGGCAACATCCGATTCGAGGCCGCCGCGTACTCGTGGGTCAAGAACGTCGAGACCTGGCTGTGGCTGGGCAACGGCATCAGCGCCAACGACTCCTTCCGGGTCGAGATCAGGGATTCCTACGTCCACGACACCGCGTGGCCGCAGCCTGGCGGAGGCGGCTATGGCCTCAGCCTCGCGTTTGGATCCTCGGAAGTCCTGATCGAGAACAACGCCGTGCTGAACGTCAACAAAGTCATGGTCGTGCGCTCGTGCGGCGCGGGGTCCGTGGTGGGCTACAACTACATGGACAACGGCTTCATCTTGTACACCACGGACTGGGTGGAGGTCGGCCTGAACGCGAGCCACCAGGTGGGCAGTCACCACGTCCTGTTCGAGGGGAACGAGTCGTGGAACTACGACTCGGACAACACACACGGCAACGCGTTCGCCATCACCGTTTTCCGGAACTACCTGCGCGGCGTGCGACAGTCGTTTCCAGGAATGGGCAACGCGCGGACGGCCGGCCTCATGTTCGGTTCGTGGTACCACTCATTCATCGGGAACGTGCTGGGAGAGCCTGGCAAGATGAACGAGTGGTCCTACGAGGATCCGGCCGACGGCACCTACTGGGACGGCTCCAGCGTGTGGGCCCCCGGCGCTTTTGTCTGGAAGCTTGGCTACGACCCGATCCACTGGGACCAGCTGGCCGATCCGAAGGTGCGGCAGACCGCCTTCCGGAACGGGAACTTCGACTACAAGACCAATCAGATTCAGTGGGGTCGTCGATCGCGGAAGCTCCAGGCGTCCTTGTATCTGCAGTCAAAGCCGGCGTTCTTCGGCCACAACCCGTGGCCGTGGGTCGACCCTGTGAGCGGCAGCAAGCTCGGCGTGCTGCCAGCGAAGCTGCGGGTCACCGATGCGACGCCGTTGAATTACCCCCCTCTGCAGTAACTGTCGAAGCCGACGAGCCCGGTACCCCTCCGGTATGCGCGAGGGTGCTGCGCTCGTCTCGAGCCGCTCCGCCCGTCACACCTTTCGCGTCCGCTCCGGGGCGAGCTTGTAACCCTGGTGCCACGTCGAGTCCGCGCCGCCACCGAAGCGCGCGATCATCACTTCGACGACGTACGGATTGCCGTCGCGGGTGGCCTGAATGCCGCGCCGAAGCGCCGCTTTGATCCCCGAGCCTGACGTCACCTTCTCGCCCTTCACCCCCTGGCTCTCGGCGAGCTTCACGAAGTCGATGTCCGGGTCGCCCAGGAACATCCCGTGATAGTGACCGGTCGCCTTCATGCGACCGTCGAAACCGTAGAAGCCGTTACGGACCGCCTGATAGTTCTGGTTGTTCCAGATCACGGTGAGCACCGGTACCTGATAGCGCTTCATCGACCAGAACGCTGACGCGCTGAACATCACCGCGCCGTCACCGATGCTGCACACGACTTGTCTGTTGGGCTGACCGAGCTTGACGCCGATGGCCGCGCCCAGACCCCAGCCCAGGCTCAGCCCGGTGTTGGTGATCCAGGTCTTCTCGTTCTCGCGGAACCCGGCGTTGAAGATCGTGGTTCCGGGTTCGTTCTGGTTGCCCGGTGATGTCTGGCTCTCGAGCACGAGGATGGCGTCCGGATCGAGCTCCTGTTCGAGCTCGAGTGACAGTTCGTCAGGATGGATCGGGGTCTTGCCGACGTTGGCCGCCACGGCGTCCATGATGGTCTTGTGTCGCTGGGCGACGGCCGACTTCAACATCGGGAGCCGTTCCTCGCGAATCTTCGCGATGCGACCGACGGTTGCGGTCGCCTTCACCGCGTCGATGAGATCGCGCAGCGCCGCCTTCACGTCACCGACCACCGCGAGGTCCATGGCCTGTGTGCGGCCCATGGCTTCGGTGTTCATGCCCATCGTGACGAACTTCGCGCCGGCCGCGAGACGCGATGCGCTCGGTGGCGCCGTGCCGCCCCAGTCGCGCGCGCCGATCTGCATCACGAGGTCCGCCGATCCGCGTGGGTATGCCGTCGTCGGCCCGGCGTAGGTGCCGATGTACTGCGGATGCCGCGTCGGCACGTTGCGATAGCCCTGACCGAGCCCTGGGCCCGCAGCTGGCAGACCGAGGAGCTCGACGAGCTCGAGCACCTCCTTCTGGGCGCCCGATTTCCAGACCTCATCGCCGAAGATCGGAATGGGTCGCTGCGCCTCGACGAGCCATTTGGCGAGCGTCTGGATCTGATCAATGGCCGGTCGCGGACGCGCGTCCACCATGAAGTTGGCACGGGGGTAGATCGGGCTCGTGATGTTCTTCGCCGCCAATGACTCGCGCGAGTACGCAATGTAGACGGGGCCGCCGGGCGCCGTCGTCGCGACTTTGTACGCCCGACGCAACGCAAGCGCGGCGACCGACGGGTTCCGCACTTCCCACGAGATCTTCGTGAACATCCGATTGATCTCGGCCTGGCCGTAGCCGGGGCTCGGCGCGAGCAGCCCTTCATCGCTGTACTGGCCCGTGTCCACCAGACCGGACGTGACGACGAGCGCGGAGCCGTCGAAGTGCGCGTTGTACAGCTGACCGGCCATCTGCGCCGTGCCGCCAACCGTATGGACGTTCACGAACGCCGGCTGCAGCGTCGCACGATGGTAGCCATCCGCCATCGGGATGACGATGCTCTCGTGCAGGCCGACGATGACTTTGACATCGTCGCGATCGGTGAGCGCGTCGAAGAAGCCGACCTCCATCGAGCCAGGGTTCGTGAACACGAACCGGCTGCCGGCCGCGCGCAGTTGTTCGACCACGAGATCGCCGCCTGTTCCGGTGAGCGGCTTGCCCTCGTCTGCGGCGGCGCCCTCGAGTGTGCCCGCCTCGGCCGCCTCGACTACGCGAGCGGCGGCGGCCGCGGTCATGCCGGTCGCCACGAGTCCGCTTAGGAATCCACGGCGCGACAATCGGCCCAGGTAGTAGTCGTTCAGCAGTGACTGCATGCGTCCTCCGATGCGGAAGGAGCATAGCAAGAATCCTGGCACCTGGACTACCATCCTGACGCTATGCGCACAGCTGCCCACACTCGACACGCGCTCGCGTCGCTCGCTCCTGCGGCCATCGTGGCGGCCGTCGCCGTGGTCGCCGCCCAGGGCGTCACGCCGTCCTGCAAGATGTGCCCCGGCACCTACATCCCGAAGAGCGAGATCGACGCCTATCAGAAGCGCGCGATCGCGCAGAAGATCACGGACCAGCAGGTCCGTGCCGTCGACGTCGGCAAATCCAACGTTGGCATTGGCATCGTTTACCGAGGCCGGCAGACCAACCCGGAAGCGAGCGTCGCCGAGCACGACCTCGTCAGCGAGGTCTACCACGTGATCGACGGTCGCGCGACGCTGGCGCTCGGACCCGAGCTCGTGGGCAAGGAGCGCCGCCCGGCATCGCTCAAGACCGTGCGTCTCCAGAACGGTCCCGGTAACGGCGCCAAGTCGATGCGGAATCCGGTGTCGTACGAGATCGGTCCGGGCGATGTGGTGATCATTCCCGCCGGTACCGGACATCAGTTCACGCGGATCGACGACCACGTCGAGTACCTGATGGTGCGCATCGATCCCGACAAGATCGTGCCCACGAAGTCCGCCGCCGAGTCGCAGGCCGATCTCAAGACGTCGGGAATCGAAACGCCGGACGAAGCGAAAGCGGCTGGGGCGAAGATGGCCCACCTCGGCAAGGAATACGAGCCGTCGTGCAAGATGTGTCCGGGGACCTACATCCCGCAGTCTGAGATCGCGGCGTACCTGAAGCGCGCGATGGCCAACGGCATCGTCGATCAGCAAGTGCGACAGGTGGACATCGGGAAGATCAACGTCGGCGTGGCGTTGATCCACCGGGGGAAGCTTCCCGCGCCCGCTCCGCGGAGCGTTGCGGAGCACCGTCTCGTGAGCGAGGTGTATCACGTGATCGACGGGTCCGCGACGTTGATGCTGGGTCCGGACATCGTCGGCGCGGTCCCGCGTCCCGCGACCGATGTGACCGTGCGCTTGCTGAATGGCCCGGGCAGCAACGGCGAGTCAATCCGTAACGGCGTGTCGCACAATGTGTCCAAGGGGGACGTGGTGGTCATCCCTGCGGGCACCGGACACCTCTTCACCAAGATTGACGACCACATCACGTACTTGATGGTCCGCATCGATCCGGACAAGGTGACGCCCCACAAGACGGAAGCCGATTCGAAGGCGGATTTGCAGACCGACGGCCGCGCCACGGGCGCTGGCGGGCGGCGTTAGGTCACCGCGGTCCATCGCGCGCGCACCGGAGCGCGTAGGGGAGTCTCGCCATGCGTGTGGTTCAACACGTCGCTCTCGCGGTCGTTCTTCTGGCGGTCTCGTTGGTGTGTGGTCAGCTCACGCTCCTCGGGCAAGGGCAGGGAAGCGAGGCGATTCGACCGTATCGGATTGCGGTACCCGACAGCGTCCTCACGGACCTCAAGGACCGTCTGGCGCGGACGCGTTGGCCGAGCGAGATCCCGAACACGGCTTGGGATTACGGCGCGAACCTCGGCTACATGAAGGAGCTCGTCGAGTACTGGCGGACGACGTTCAACTGGCGCGAGCAGGAGAAGAAGCTCAACGCGCTCCCACAGTTCGTGACGCGAATCGACGGCATCGACGTGCACTTCGTGCACCAGAAGTCGAGCCATCCGAACGCGATGCCGATCATGTTGATTCATGGTTGGCCTGGCTCGATCATCGAGTTCACGAAGATCATCGGTCCGTTGACAGAGCCCACCAAGCACGGCGGCACCGCTGCCGACGCGTTCCACGTCGTGGCGTTGTCGTTGCCCGGCTACGGTTTCTCGAGCAAGCCGCAGGCGCGCGCGTACAGCAACAAGCGCATCGCCTTCATGATCGCCACCCTGATGGCCCGACTGGGCTACACACGGTACGCCGCGCAAGGTGGCGACTGGGGCGGCATCATCGTGCGGCAGCTCGGCCTGATCGATCCGCAGCATCTCATCGGCCTGCACAGCAACCTCTGTATCGCCAATCAACCGCCCGGACCGAATCCGTTCGAGGGTGTGCCTGACGACGAGCGCAGGATGGTCGAGGCCGTTCGCGCAAGGCTGACGACCGAGCAGGGCTACAGCAACGTTCAGGGGACGAAGCCGATGACCCTCGGCTTCGGCTTGAACGACTCACCCGCTGGGCTCGCGGCATGGATCGTCGAGAAGTTCCACACGTGGTCTGACTCGAACGGCAATGTCGAGTCGAAGTTCACCAAGGACGAATTGCTGACGAACATCACGATCTACTGGGCCACAGAAACCGGTCCCTCGTCTGTGCGGCTGTACTACGAGAACCGGACCGATCCCCAGTTGAACGGACGCGTCGAGGTGCCGTTCGCCTGCGCCCGCTTCCCGAAGGAGCTGTTCGGCATGGTGCCGCGGAAGTGGATCGAGGCACAGTACAAAGTGGAGCAGTTCACCGACATGCCGCGGGGCGGGCACTTCGCCGCGCTCGAGGAGCCGCAGTTGCTCGTCGACGACATGCGGAAGTTCTTCCGTGGGCGGAAGTAGCGCGGACCGCACTTGCCCGACCTGGTGTTTCTGGCTGTCGCTCTGGCGCTTGGGGTCCTTTCCGGCGCGACGGCCGGTATCGTCGGATTCGGGATCGGCAGCCTGCTCACACCGTTCTTCTCGGTGCCCCTCGGGATGGACCTTGCCGTGGCCGCGGTCACCGTGCCGCATCTTTTCGCGACGGCGCTCCGCTGCTATCGGCTGCGACGCGAGATTGATGGCGGCGTGCTGCGACGCTTCGGGCTGCTGAGCGCCGCCGGCGGCCTCGCCGGCGCTCTGACGTACGCGCAGCTCGGTCCGTCCGCGTTGACAGGCGTGCTCGGTGGCTTGCTGGTGCTGACCGCCATCGCGAACTTGACCGGCGCGTTCACGGACCGCCGGCCGAGCGGCCTGATGAGTGGCGCGCTCGGGCTGTCATCAGGCTTCTTCGGTGGGCTGGCTGGCAACCAGGGCGGACTGCGATCGGCCGCGCTCTCGACGTTCGCGCTGCGCCCGAGAGCGTTCGTCGCGACGAGCACCGCGACCGGCCTCATGGTCGACCTCGCGCGCACCCCGGTGTATGCGGCGGTCAGTGCCGGCGATCTGCTGCGGTACTGGCCCCAGATTGGTATGGCGACGGTGGGTGTCCTCGTGGGCACGGTCATCGGCGAGCGTCTCTTGTTCGGCTTGTCTCCGGCCACGTTTCGGCGCATTCTTGCTGCCGCCGTGGGCGTGCTCGGGCTGTGGCTGCTGTGGCGCAGTTTCCTGTCGGCTTGAGAAGACCCGTTTTCGGAGTGAGGTCCCAGATGTCCCGCATCCGTTCACTCGCGACCGTTGGTGGCACGATCGCCGCAGTAGCCCTGGTTGGCAGCGTCCTCGCGATTCGCACCGGCGCGCAGTCCTCGTCGGCTGCCGGCGAGTGGCGTTACTACAGCGCCGACCCTGGGGCCTCGAAATACTCCGCGCTCGACGCCATCAACGCGGGGAACGTCACCCGGCTCAAGGTCGCCTGGCGGCACTTGGCGCTGGATCCGGAGCTGCGCACGTCGGTCCGTGGGCTGACGGCGGGCAACTACTACCGCGTGACGCCCCTCATGGTCGGTGGGCGGCTCTACGTCCAGAACTCGGTTGGCCTCGTTGAAGCGCTCGATCCCGCCACCGGTCGTGCGATCTGGACGCAGAAACCGCTCGAGCCCGGGCTGGCCGGGTTGACCGGCGCCACAGTCGCGCGCGGGGTCGCGTACTGGCGGGGAGGAGATGACGAGCGCATCTTCACCGTGCGGAAGAACCTCCTGTTCGCGCTGAACGCGAAGACTGGCGACCCAGTGCCGACCTTCGCCAAGCAAGGGCAGTTCGACCTGCAGTTGGGCGTCGGACCTGACGCTGCGTACAACTGGGGCGGATCGCCATTGGTCGTGAATGACGTCCTGGTCATCGGATCGAATCTCGGCGACTTTCCCAACAAGAAGACGGGCACGCCTGGCGACGTCCGTGCATACGACGCGCGGACGGGCCGCCTGTTGTGGACGTTCCACGTCATCCCGCATGCGGGCGAGTTCGGCCACGACACGTGGGGAGGCGACTCCGCCGAGTACACCGGTGCCACCAACATGTGGACCTCGCCGAGCGCGGATCCCGAGCTCGGGTACGTGTATATCCCGCTGTCGTCCCCGACCAACGATTGGTACGGGGGACATCGCCTCGGGAACAACCTGTTCTCAGACAGTCTTGTGTGCCTCGACGCCAAGACCGGCAAGCGCGTGTGGCACTTCCAGACCGTCCATCACGACCTCTGGGACTACGACCTTCCCGCGTCGCCCATCCTCGCCGATATCACCGTGGACGGAAGACGGATCAAGGCGGTGGTGCAGCTGACGAAGCAGGGCTTCGCGTTTGCGTTCGATCGCGCGACCGGACAACCGGTGTGGCCCATCGAAGAACGTCCCGTTCCGCAGTCCACCGTGCCCGGCGAGCAGGCGTCACGCACGCAGCCGTTTCCGACCAGGCCTCCCGCCTTCGCCAAGCAGGGGATTGCGGTCGACGATCTGATTGACTTCACGCCGCAGCTGCGCGCGGAAGCCAAAGCCATCGCGGATCAGTACGTGTACGGATCGATGTTCACGCCGCCGCCGGTCCTCGGCGCCGACGGAAAGAAGGGTCTGCTGCAGATGCCGGGCTGGGTCGGCGGTGCGGATTGGAACGGCGGAGCGTTCGACCATGAGACGGGCGCGCTGTATGTGCCGTCGATCAATGCGCCGATTATCTCGGTCGTGTCCGCACCAGATCCGAAGGTGTCCGACTTCCGTTACATGAACCCGCTCGGCATCAAGGAGCGTGTCGTCGAGGGCCCCCAGGGCCTTCCGTTGCTGAAGCCGCCCTACGGCACGATCGTCAAGATCGACCTGAACAAGGGCGTGATCGACTGGACTGTTCCCAACGGTGACGGCCCGCGAAACCATCCGGCGCTGAGGGCACTGAACCTCCCACCGATGGGCCAGCCAGGCCGAGCGGCGCCGTTGCTGACGAAGGCGCTGCTGTTCATCGGTGAGGGTGATCCCGCTGCGGCGGTCAATCCGCCGGGCGGTGGCGGCAATATCTTCCGCGCGTACGACAAGGCGACAGGTGCCGTCCTCTGGTCGATGGACCTCGGCGCCGGCACGACGGGAGCGCCGATGACGTATCTGTTCAAGGGCCGGCAGTATGTCGTCGTTGCGGTGGGATCGACCAATCATCCCGCGGAACTGGTGGCGCTGACGCTCGAATAGGGCGTCTGGGCAGGCAGGGGACTCGGTAGGTAGAGGAATCGCGGAGGGACCCATGACACGAATCGCGCGCCGGACATTCTTCGACCGACTCGGTACCGTAGCCATCGGCGCCGCGGCGGTCTCCTCCTGGCCTCGTGGCGCCGCCGCGCAGCCGGCTCCCGGCTCCACGCAGAGCTCCCCGGCGATGCGGGCGTGGCTCGATCTCACGAAAGAAGAGCCGCTCGAGCCGGCCCTGCCCATCATCGATCCGCATCACCATCTGTGGGACCGACCGAACGATCGGTACATGCTCGAGGAGCTCGTTGCCGACGCGCGTGGGCACAACGTACGCCAGACGGTGTTCGTCGAGTGCACGTCGATGTATCGCGCGGATGGCCCGGAGGAATTCAAGGTCGTCGGCGAGACCGAGTACGTGCAAGGTATCGCGGCGATGAGCGCGAGCGGTAGGTATGGAGAGATGCGCGCGTGCGCGGGCATCGTCGGTACCGCGGATCTGCGCCTGGGCGACCGCGTCGCACCGGTGCTGGAGGCGCAGCAGGCCGCCAGCCCGCAACGCTTCCGCGGCATCCGGCATCGCGCCGCGTGGGGGGACAAGACCGTCGTGCCCAGCCAGCCGGCGGATCTGCCGAATCACATCCTGCTCGATCCGACGTTCCGCAAGGGCTACGCGCACCTGCGGCGGTACGGCATGTCGTTCGAAGGGTGGGTCTACCATACGCATATCGCCGACTTGACCGACCTGGCGCGTGCGTTTCCCGACATCCCGATCGTCTTCAACCATCTCGGTGGTCCGATCGGCATCGGCTCGTTCGCCGGCAAGAAGGACGAGGTGTTCGCCTCGTGGAAGCCGGCGATTGTCGCCCTGGCGAAGTGCCCGAACGTCGTCGCGAAGGTGGGCGGCATTCAGATGATCGTGAACGGATACGGGTGGCACGAGCGCAAGCGCCCCCCGACGTCCGACGAGCTCCTCGAGACAAACCGCAAGTGGTACTTGCACGCCATTGAGCAGTTCGGTCCGAACCGGTGCATGTTCGAGAGCAACTTCCCGGTGGACAAGCTGTCGTGCTCGTACACCGTGCTGTGGAATCAGTTCAAGAAGCTGACGAGGGGTTTCTCGGCGGATGAGCGGAAGGCGATGTTCCACGACACCGCGATGAGGACGTATCGTCTGCCCTCTCATTGACATCTCCGCGGCCCTCTGTCTCACGTTCCGGCTGGCCTGGCGAGCATGAGCTGGGCGCGCGTGTCGAGCTCGTTGCCTTTGCGGCCGCCGCGCGTCACTGCTTGCTCGGGCGCGTCGTCCTTGATGAAGACGGCGGCCAGCTCCGAGCATCGCTTGACGAGCGTCCGGACCCCAGCGTGGAGCGCCTCCGATTCGCGGACGTAGGCCATGTTGTTCTCCATGTCCTCCGCGCTCCAGCCGCGTGAGTGCGCGATGAACGGATACTGCGGGAACTGACATCCGAGTTCGGCGAAGAAGGTCAGCATCTGACCCGCCGTCGCCTGCACGTTGTCCTGACCGCCCGTGATGATGAACGCGGCCACCTTGTTGTGCAGCAGGTGCTTGTTGGCGATGGTCTCTTGGTTCTGGATGCAGTTCATCCGCTCGATCATCTTGAAGTAGAGGCTGCTGGCCGAGCCCCAACGGATCGGCGTCGCCACGAGGATGACGTCCGCCCAGTGCACGACGCCTTCGTAGATCTGCGCCATCTGATCCTGTGGGTCCATCATGGTGATCGAGCACGGCCACGTGCAGGCGCGAGCCGCCTTCGAGTAGAAGCCCTCGCAGTTGCGGAACTGCAAATCTCGGACTCGCACGAGTTGTGTGTCGCAACCGAGCGCGTCGCGTGCGTGTCCGAGCGCATGTTCGAGCAGATCCTCGGGCGACTTCACGGACCGGCTGACGGCTGAGATCGTCGGCACTCCCAAGGTCGATCCATTCGGCATCCGCCATTCGCAACCTCCTGAGGCGATGATACGGTTGACGTCACATCATCACTCAGCCAGTCTCACATCGAATGGCCTCTGGCTGGGTCGCAGCGACGTGTTCGAGCGTGGGCGGCGCTACTCGTCCGGCAGCCGGTTCGGCGCGTTCGGCTAGACTCGTTTCCACGAGAGGATCCCAATTGCTATTCGATCTCGCGACTATTGACCCGAGCCTCGGGTACAAACTGCTGGTTTCGACCGTCACGCCCCGCCCGATCGCCTGGGTCGTGTCGCAGGACGGCTGCGGTGTGCTGAACGCCGCGCCGTTTTCGTTCTTCAACGCGTTTTCGCCAGATCCGCCGGTCGTCGGCATTGGCGTCGGCCGGCGACAGGCGGGTGCGGCGAAAGACACGCGAGCCAACATCGCCGAGAGTGGTGAGTTCGTCGTGAACTTGGTGTCGGAGGCGACGGCGAAGGCGATGAACGTAACCGCCATCGACTTCGACCCGAGGACCGATGAATTGGCGGAGGCACGTCTGACCACCGTGCCGTCTGTGAAAGTGAAGCCGCCACGAATCGCAGAGAGCCCCGTGGCGTTCGAGTGCTCACTCATGCAAATCGTAGAGCTCGGCAGCTACGGCCTCGTGCTCGGTCGCGTGCTGGCGATCCACATCCGAGACGAAGCCGTGATCGATCCGGTCAAGTGCTACGTGAACACCCCAGCGCTGGGCTTGATCGGTCGCATGCACGGAAGCGGTTGGTATGCCCGCACCACGGATCTGTTTGAGATGCCGCGTTTGACCGTCAAGGACTGGGCGGCTGACCAGACGCCGAGATAGCTGGCGGAGGTCGGTTCTCTCGCGCGGCGCTCGTTGGGTTCGCTCGCCAATCCCTCGATCAGCCGAACGCGTTTCGACTTCGATGGGATGAGCTTGAACCGCGGTCTCCTTTGTCCGTCATTTGAGTAGGTGGCACAGTCGACCCCGGGCCCAGCCATTTCGTGGAGCCCGGCTCAGAAGTTCGGTCGATGAGATGACGCCAAGAAGGAGACAGTGCAGACGTGGCTGCAGAACGCCGACCGACTCGTGCCGCCAGAGGGAATTGGCTCCTGAACTCTTACGTCGCGACCGGCCGCCGGGCGCGGGCGTACCTCCTCGACTTTCAGATCCTGGCGGGGCTCATGCTGGCGTTCCTGACGCTGGCGGATTGGGGCGTGGTCCCGAACAGGCTCGGGCCGGCGCTTATCTGGTCTGGAATGGCCGTTTTCGTCCTGTATGAACCCCTGATGGTTCGCCTTGTCGGAGGAACGCTCGGCCATCGTCTGATGGGACTCCGCGTGGTCGGTCCGTCGGGCGGTCCTTTGGCGCTCCCGCGTGCGATCGTCCGGACACTCGTCAAGTGGGTGACGATCGGCTATGCCGGTCCCGTGATGGTCGGTTTGCGGAGCCGCCGTGCGCCCTGGGATGTGGTGGTCGGCTCGTTGGTCGTCGATGAGTCGCAAGGCTGGCCACGCCGCGACGCGACCGCGGTCGGACAACTTGGAGGTCAACGGTCGCCCCGAGATTGGCACAGGCTGCTGAGGCCAATTTCTCAGTCGGTCAGGTTTGACGATGTCTCAACGCCTTTCAGCCTGTCGGACTCTTGCCGATCAGAGTCGGGGGACGCTTTGCTCCGGACGACACCCAGTCCACGCGTGGCCGTGACGTGGCCCGCCCACCCTCACCATCCCTCGCGGCGACGCAGCTCCGCGATGTGTGCGACGTGGTGGCGCGAATGCCATGAATACAACTGCGCGTGCATGGCCAATGTCATCATCCCCCGCTCGGGGTGAAGAAACGCCCGCGACCAGTCGTCACCCGTCATTCCCTTGAAGATCTCGATCCAACGCGTGTGGACAGCGTCGATGAGGCCCAGTGACACGTCGAGCGGCAGGCGATAGTCGGAGAGCCTCGCCGTCTCGTCCTCGTCCTACGGCTTGATGGTCGGCGTGTCCTCGGTGAGCGCGAGTTTGACCCGCAGCAGGACGTGCATATGGCTGTCGGCCACATGGTGCACGACCTGACGCACGGTCCAGCCGTCTGGGCGATACGGCGTCTCGAGCTGTGTATCGCTGAGGCCGCGGACCGCCGCGCGGAGCGCCGACGGCAGCCCGGCGAGGGCAGACACCGCGGCGTCGTGCGCGGCGGGCGTGATGGTCGTGGGTATCGCGAACGGCCCGATCGGATATCGAAGGTCCGTGGTTGCCATCCCCCGACTATAGCGCCTTGAGGATGCGAGACGCCTGGCGCGTGGGAAAGCTTGTAAAATCAGGAACTCCTCAATGTTCAGTCACGATTCGCTCAAGACTTCCGGCGGGTGCCGGCGCCATTCTCGACACCGGGCGCCCGCGGACGATTTCGTCACGCCGCGCCTGAACGGCCCGTCGAGAGGGCAGAGGAGGCGTTGTGAGCGTGCGTCGTTTATTGGCCATCGGAGGCATCTTCGCTGGGTCGTCGGTCGCCTGGGCGATTCTGGGATCCTCGGTCTTGGCACGGACGGGGCAATTCGATTCCCGGCTCCAATCCGAGGTCCAGTTGCTGTGGGGCGGTCCACACCGCCAGGCCGCCCCGGATGCCTGGATCGAGCGTCCAGGTGTTGACAAGGAGATCGAGGAAACGAAAGGACCGGATGGCCGAGTGACGCGGCGGGAAGTGACCAAACCGGTCGTACGGCGGATTCCCGTCGTCCTCGCATCCACGCGTGCCACCGCTGACCTCGATCTGGAGCATCGACGCAAGGGGCTGCTGTGGTACCCGACGTACTCGGTCGCCTTCGAGGGGCGCTACACGTTTCGCAACCCGGACACCGTTGAACGCGCCTTGCGCGTGCGATTCCCGCTGCCCGCCGGCAACGTGCTCTTCGACGACTTCGCGTTCGCGATCAACGGTCAGCCGGCCGTTCTCGGCGCCGACGTCTCCAAGGAGATGTTCGCGAGCGTGACGGCGCTAGCGGACCAGGTGATCACGGTAGACGTCCGGTATCGCTCGCGCGGTCTCGAGACATGGACCTACGCCTTCACACCAGGAACGGAGGCACACGCCGCCCAGGTGCGCGACTTCCACCTGTCAGTCGACACCAACGTCGAGGACATCGATTTCCCGGCTGGCTCGATCTCGCCGAACACCAAGACGGGCACGCGCGACGGATGGCGGTTGCAATGGACGTTCGAGAACATGCTCTCGGGGCAGTCGATCGGTCTGGCGCTGCCGAACAAGCTCAATCCGGGTCCATTCGCGGCTCGCGTGACCTTCTTCGCGCCCGTCGGTCTGCTGTTCTTCCTCACGGTCATGGTCATTCTGGGCGCGACCCTGGGACCGTCGCTGCACCCGATGCACTATTGGTTCATCTCGGCGGCGTTCTTCGCCTTCCACCTGCTCCTCGCGTACCTCGTGGACCACGTATCGGTGCACGTTGCCTTCGGCGCGGCTGCCGTCATGAGTCTCGCCCTCGTCGTGAGCTATCTACGGCTCGTGACCGGTATGCGGCACGCCCTCCTGCACGCAGGCGCCGCGCAAGCGGTGTTTCTGGTCCTCTTCAGCTACGCGTTCTTCTTCGAGGGGTTCACAGGTCTCGCGATCACGGTCGGTGCGATCCTGACGCTTTTCGTCTTGATGCAGATGACCGCGCGCGTCTCGTGGGACGATGTCTTTGCCGGCGCGGGGAGCCGCCTCGCTGAACGGCGCGGCTCGGCAGGCTAGGGAAGCGGCTCCGCCCCGAACCGCCGCCTTGTGGCGGTTCGGCGGGAGGCCCGCTCAGTCGCTCGGGCGCGTCACATCTGATACGGTTCGTCGGCGCTGCCCCCGTAGATCGATGGCACCTTGCCGCCCATCGGCCGCAGATAGGAGGCGAGCTGCCCGCGGTGGTGCGCGCCGTGCACGGCGCAGAACACCAGGTACTGCACGTTGGGCAGCTTCATGTTGTAGAAGTCGATCATCGGCGCCAGGTGGTGGCCACCCATCGCGAGGACGCGCTCCAGCTTCGCAGGCATCTGAGCCTTGTACCAGGCCGCCAGCTCTGCGATCGTCGTCGCGCCGCCCGTGGTCGGCTGCCCGAAACTCTGATTCGCGACGCTCTCGAGGAACCAGACATCGGTCTCCGCCAGGTGGGTGGCGAGCTCCCACGCCGAGCGGCCCTTCGGATCCGGCTTCCAGGACTTGTTCCCTTCGGGAACCGCCTCGATGACCTTCACCGTCGTCTTCCATTCCTACTGCAGTCGTTGGCCGACCGCCTCGGCCACAGCTTTCGCTTGTTCTGCCGTCATGATGTCTCCCTTCGGCGCCTGGATCTCGACGTCATGCTACATCGCGCGGTCGCCGGACCCGAAGGCGGACGGCTGACGGCTACGTCGTCGGGCCATTAGATCGTGAGATGCTGCAGCCGACCCGTACTGTCGCCGAGGCGTTCCAGCGTGGGCACGCCATACAGGTCGAGCAGCGTCAGGTGTAGGTTCGCGAGCGGTGTGGCCGACGGGTACTTCACATGCCGGCCGCCCTTGATCGCGCCGCTTGCGCCGCCGATGAGGACCAGCGGCAGATCGACCGGCGCGTGGAGGTTCGAATCGGCCATCCCACAGCCATAGACGATCAGCATGTGATCGAGGAGCGAGCCGTCGCCGTCGGGTATCGTCTGCAGCTTCGCGAGGTAGTACGCCAGCAGAGTCGAGTGGAACACCTTGATCTTCTCGAGATTCGACAGCTTGGTCGGATCCTCCTGGTGGTGCGAGGTCGCGTGGTGGCCCTCGGACACGCCGAGCTCCGGGAACGTCCGGCCGCTCAGCTCGCGTCCCAGCATGAACGTGATGACGCGGGTCAGATCGGTCTGATACGCCAGCACCTGCAGGTCGAACATCAGCTTGGAGTGGGCTTCGAAGCTTGCCGGGATACCAGCCGGCTGATTCACCGCAGGCAGCTCACGTTCGCTCTGCTCCTCGGCCCGCTGGATGCGACGCTCGATGTCGCGCACTGCTTCGAGATACTCCGACAGCTTCACGCGATCCCGCGGACCGATCCGTTTCTGCAGGGCACCGATCCGCTCTCCAACAGAATCCAGGATGCTCTTGTCCGACGCCATGCGCGCCATCCGTGCGCCGCGCTCGGTGCTGCCGCTGTCGCCAAACATCCGCTCGAAGACCGTCCGCGGATCGTTCTCCATCGGGAGCGGCGTGTGGGGACCGCGCCACGAGATGGTGTTCGTATACGCGCAACTGAACCCGATGTCGCACGACCCGGCCAGGTCGCGCCCCTCAATGGCCACCTCCAGCGACGCCAGCTGCGTGCCCTTGCCGAGCTCTCTCGCGATCATCTGGTCCACCGACACGCCGGCCTCGACCTCCGAGGTGTCCGACCGCTTGGGCGGGATGTCGGTCAGAAACCGCGTGGACGCGCGCGCGTGGACGCCGGCCGCGGCGACCGCGTTGGGCGGCGGCGTGCTGTTGAGGCCCGTGATCACCGTCAGGTGGTTCTTGAACGGCTCGAGCGGCTTCAGCACGTTCAGGACTTCGAACTTCGCCCCCTCGCTCGCCGGCGTCCACTGCTTCATCGTCATGCCGTTTGGCACGTAGACGACGCCGAAGCGCTGGACCGGTTTGGCTGCCGACTGCGCGACGGCGGTGAGGGCCGGCACCATGGCGTCGAGCAGCGGCAGCGCCAGGCTGGCGCCCAGTCCGCGCAGGACCGTCCGACGAGGCATCCCGTGCTTCGTGATGATCATGATTCGGCTCTCCGCATCTGGAACGGCGCGCTCTTGATGATGCTCGTGATGATCGTCGACCACTTGTAGCCGCCAGGCGCGGCGTCGCGGACGATCGCCCGGAGGGTGGGACGGTCGTAGTACTCGACGCTCCGCCCGAGCGCGAACGACAGCAACCGCTCTGTGACCGTGCCGACGAATTGCTCGCGTCGGCCCACCATCACGTCGCGCAAACCGGGCAGCCCCTCGAACTTGTCGCCGTTCGGCAGTGCTCCGCTCGCGTCCACTGGCGTGCGCCCTTCATCGACCGTGCGATACCGTCCGACTGCGTCGAAGTGCTCCAGTGCGAAGCCGAGCGGATCCATCTGCGAGTGGCACGTCGCGCAAACGGCGTTCTTCCGATGCTCCTCGAGGCGCGCGCGAACGGATTGGCGCTCGCCGTTCGCGCCCCTGTCCTTGAGCGCCGGCACGTCGGGCGGCGGCGGGGGGGGCGGTGTGCCGAGCAAGTTCTCGAGCAGCCACTTGCCACGCAGCACGGGCGAGGTGCGATTCGGATACGACGTGACCGTCAGGAGGCTCGCGTGGCCGAGAAGACCGCCTCGCGGCGTGCCAACGAGCATCACCTTGCGGAAGCGCGTGCCGTACACCCCGGGCACCCTGTAGTGACGCGCGAGCCGCTCATTCATGAAGGTGTAGTCCGCGGTGAGCAGCTCCGGCATCCCGCGGTCCGCTTCGATCTGGCTCTTGATGAAGAGCTCCGTCTCGGTGCGCATCGCCTCGCGCAGGTTCTCGTCGAAGTCGGGGAAGAGATCCGGATCCGGCACCGCGCCGCGCAGGTCGCGCAGTTGCAGCCACTGCGCCGCAAAGTTGTCGACCAGCGCGCGTGAGCGACTGTCGGCGAGCATCCGCCTGATCTGACGGTCCAGTGTCGCCGGCTGCCTCAGCACACCCTTGGTCGCCACATCCAGAAGCTCATCGTCTGGCGCCGTGCTCCAGAGGAAGAACGACAGCCGTGACGCCAGTTCTAGATCGCTGATGCGATAGGGCTGTCCTGGAGTCGCGTTGGTCGGCTCAGTCTCGATCCGGAAGAGGAAGTCGGGGCTCACGAGCAGACGCTGCAGCGCGCGCTCGAGTCCCGCCTCGAAGTCACCGTCCCGCCGACCCGCGTCGAAGAACGTCATCAGCGTGTCGAGGTCCTCTTTCGTGGCGGGACGACGATACACGCGGCGTGCCAGCGGCGTGAGGATCTGCCGCGCACACGCACGTTCATCGAGATCCGCGAGCTCACCCACCTGACCTGACTCCCGGCCAAGCCCACCTTGCCTGCCAGGCCCACCCGGCCGACAGGTGAGGATGCGACGCCGACTCGGCGTGTCCCCGGCGCCCGCGACCGCGAACGGCCCCTCGATGGTGACGCTCTCGACGCCGGGCACGCCATCGTAGGTCTCGTCCGTTTCGAACGCCCACCCGGCACGATTCGGTTGCTGCACATCCTCGGCTTCGAACTGCTTCCTGATGAACGCGACGCCGATGGTGTGGGCGCCGGCAGGCGCGCGGAACCGCAAGTTCAGGTCGGCATCGGCGTGGTTGGCGTAGGACTCCCACTCGGGCGTCCACGACAGGGTCGCCGCAAAGCTCAGAGGCGGATTGGTGATGTTCTTCCCGCCGACCGTGAACGTCCGGACCAGTTGACGATCCACCCGGACCTCGAGGTCGTGCGGCTGCGCCAGCCCGCGGACCGTGCTGTACAGCGTCTTCTGCAGCTTGATCGTGAGCGCGTACTCGCCCTCGACCGGAAAGGTGTGTGTCACCGCGGTTCCGCCGCGCGTGCCGAACGGCAATCGATCGCTCGCGCGGTCTTCTTGCGTCATCAACTTCGACACCGAGTACGTATCGATGCTCGTCGTTGGGCCGGGCCGACCGAGGGCGAGGCGGCTGATCTTGCGGGCGGCGCTCAGGTAGCGTTCAAGCAGCGTGGGAGAGAGTGAGAGAACCGAGGCGTTGTTGTCGAACCCGTGTTGATCGGTATCGTCGGCAGGCAACAAGGTGCGGGGATCGATCTCCAGCGCGAGCACGTCACGGATGATGTTCGCGTACTCCGTGCGATTCAACCGGTGCGTGAGCGGACGCCCGGGGTTCGGACGCTCGTGCCCAACGCGATCGAGGTTCGCGTGCAGCGCGCTCACGAACGTCGTGGTGGCGGCCGGCTCCGGGCGCGGCCGGCCCGCGGGCGGCATCAGGCCGCTCGACAGCTTCATCGCGACCTTCTCCCAGGTCTCTGCCTGATCGGCGATGGTCGTCAGGTCGATCTGCTCGAGTGTCAGCCCCGCGGTCTTGAGTCGGTCGTTGTGACAGGCGACGCAGTGGCGGTCCAGCAATTCGCGAGTGAGCGGCGGTGGGTTGGATGCGGTGCGCGATGCGGCCCGTGCCGGACGCGGCGTCGGTGTCTGCGCGACGGCGCGCGATGTCGGACCGGCGACCACCAGCACGACGAGGATGAACAGTGCGCCTACCCGCATGGCACCCGCGACCCTTCTCACTTGTCCCCGATCTGCCCAGGGTAGAGTGACTTAGCGTATAAGAATCCTCTTGTCGGCCGGCCTCCGTCAAGTCAGGACCGTGATGATCCCGCGCGCGGCTGGTGTCAGAATGACCAATATGAGAGCTGTCTGGTTGCTGGCGGTGGTGGCGATGTGCCTGATAGGTCCAGCGGATGCCACGAGCCAGACGAGGGCGCCGAGTCCGAGCCCCATCGCGTCGCCCGTCGCTGATGCCGCCGAGCGGCAGGACGAGACGCTCGTGGCCAGCCTGGTGGCGAAGGGCGTCAGCGTCAACACGACACAGCCCGATGGTGCAACCGCGCTGCACTGGGCGGTGTACCACGACCGCGGACCAACGGTTGATCTGCTGCTCAGGCGAGGGGCGAAGGTGAACGCGGCCAACGATCACGGCGTGACCGCCCTCGCGCTCGCCTGCGAAGTGGGCAACGTGCCGATGGTCGAGCGGTTGCTGAGCGCCGGCGCCGACCCGAACATGGCCACCAAGACCGGCGTGACGCCGCTCATGACGGCGGCACGCGCCGGCAGTCTGCCGGCCGTACGGGCGCTGCTCGCCAAGCGCGCCAACGTGAACGCCCTCGAGTCCTCTCACGGTCAGTCCGCCTTGATGTGGGCGGTGTCGCAACGGCATCCCGAGGTGATAGCGACCCTCATCGAGAACGGCGCCGACGTTCGTGCTCGAACGTCCGTCCGGCACCGGACGATCCAGACCGGCAATCGCTACGGCGACCAGAACAGCATCAAGGGAAGCGTCGGCGAAACCGACCTCGGCGGCTTCACGCCACTGCTGTTCGCAGCCCGCGTGGGGGATCGGGAGTCTGCCCGTTCTCTGCTGAAGGCTGGAGCGCCGGTGGACGAGCCTGCGGCGAACGGCGCGACTGCGCTGACAATCGCCGCACACAGCGGCCACGGTGAGGTCGCCACGTTCTTGTTGGAGCAGGGCGCCAACCCGAACGCCGACGGTGCCGGCTACGCGCCGCTCCACGCCGCCGTCCTGCGGGGAGACCACGCCTTGCTGAAGGCGCTGCTGGCGAAGGGTGCGAACCCGAACGCGAAGCTGACGAAAGGGACGTCCAGTCGGTACTACAGCAAGGACTACGCATTCAACGACCTGCTCGTCGGCGCAACGCCCATCTTGCTGGCCGCTCGATACGGCGAGCCCGAGATGGTGAGGATGCTCGCCGCGAGTGGCGCCGATCCGAAGGCGACGCTCCCCGACGGTACCGATCTCGTCATGTCCGCTATCTCGGTGACACGCGGCTACGGCGCCTTTCGCGCGGGCGACAAGCGTGAGCGCTACCAGGGCCCATCGGACGCGGCCGTGCGCGACGAGGCCGCCGAAGAGCGGACAACACTCGACATCGTCAAGATCGCGCTGAAGCTCGGGGTCGATCCCAACAACAAGACGAAAACCGGTGACACATGGCTCCATCTTGCGGTGGGGCAGTCGCTGGACACGGTCATTCCTGTGCTCGTCGAACACGGCGCGAAGCTCGACGCCAAGAACGAGCGCGGCCAGACGCCGCTCGCGATCACGACGCTGCAGGCCGTGCGCGGGTACTACGCGATGGACCCTGCTCAGCGCGCGGCTACCGCGGCGCTGCTGAGGAAGCTCGGCGCGATGGAGTGAAGCGCGCCGGAGCCGTCAGCCGAGTTAACGAGCGGCGGTCAGCTCTTGGCGCAGAGCTCCTTGCTCTCAGTGGTGATGGTGTTCGACCATCTCGCGGTCGGCCACGGCCTTCTCGATCTGGTCCTTGCGGTTGTGTCGGCGGCCTGCCTCGAGGTTGGCCTTGCGCGTGCCTTCCGAGTCCACGCTGAAGAGCGAGAGCTCACGTGTGATGTCTGCGCTCTTGCACGACGGGCAGGCGAGCACGGTGTCGTGCCGGACCAGCATCTCGAAGAAGTGACCGCAGCCGCGGCAGGTGTATTCGTAGAGTGGCATGGGTGTCCCTACCTCAATCAGGATACCAGGCGCCCGCCGAGCAACCCAGGAGAGGCACGCCAGAACCGGTGGGCTGAGCCGGGCTCGCCATCGAGCCGATTGTGGTGGTCACCGGGCCATTCATGTCTCGATCGGACGGCAGGCAAACACTTTAGCCTAGCGCAACGGCTCCAGAACGGGGGGATCGTCTGCCGTCTCGTCGTGCAGGACCGGGCCGACCAGGGAACGGGCGGTCAACTTTGACCTCCATGATGACGCGAGAGATGATGGGGCGCAGTCTTTGCACCGACGTTATAATCTCTGCCACGATGTGGGGAAGGCGTCCCCAGTCGGAGTGTCGGCGGAGAAGGCGACGGAGCGAGGCGGCGCCTTCGCGTCTTGCCCAAGTGAGGGCCTCGCGAGAAGTGGTATGGGCATGAAACGAGCGCTCGGAGCGTTCATGTTGGTGTTGGCCACGGCGACCGTGGCCCCGGCTCAGACGGCCCCTGGGGTCACGAAAGCCGGCGCCGCGCTTTCCTCGGTCGGCACGCCTGCGGGCCACAAGGGCGTCCTCGACAAGTACTGCGTGACGTGTCACAACGCGCGCCTGAAGACCGCCAATCTCGTGCTCGAGGGCATCGACGTGGCCAATGTCCCGGCTGGGGCGCCGGTCTGGGAGAAGGTCGTCCAGAAGATGCGCACGGCGCAGATGCCACCAGCCGGGCGGCCCCGTCCCGAGAAGGATGCTTACGCCTCCATGGTCGCGTGGCTCGAAGGTGAGCTCGATCGCGATGCGGTGGCACGACCGAACCCGGGTCGAACCGAGTCGCTGCACCGGCTGAACCGCGAAGAGTACATGCGGGCCGTGCGCGATCTGCTCGCGCTCGACATTGACGTCACGTCGCTCCTGCCCGCCGACGACATGAGTTACGGGTTCGACAACATGGCGGGGGTGCTCAAGATCACACCGTCGTTGCTCGAGCGCTATCTCGCCGCCGCGCGTCAGATCAGCCGCCTGGCGGTTGGGAATCCCAAGCTGCCAGCCACGGCGGAGACCTTCCGCTTGAAGGCGGATCTCTATCAGGACCTGTCGTTCGACGATCTGCCAATCGGCACCCGCGGCGGGACGTCCATCAAGTATCACTTCCCGCTGGACGGCGAGTACACGATCGCGGTCGAACCGCTCGGGGGCGGCGCCGAGGCCCATCAGCTGGAGGTCAGCGTTGATGGTCAACGCGTCAAACTCTTCGAGCTCGGGCCGCGGCGTGGGATGGGTGCCGGACAGGGGTACGACTCGGAGGGTGCCGCACTCGACGTGCGCACGATGGTCAAGGCTGGACCCAAGACCGTCGCCGTGACCTTTATCCGCAAGACCTCGGCGCTGGCCGAAGGTGTACGCGAACCGTTCTTGGTCACGCACGCGGAAGGCGATTCGCGCGTCCAGCCGGGTGTCGCCGCGGTCACCATCACCGGTCCGTTCAACGCGACGGGCGCCAGCGATACGCCGAGCCGTCGGCGCATCTTCGTGTGCCGTCCGGCAGCTCCAGCCAATGAGGCCGCGTGCGCCCGCCAGGTCGTCTCCACGCTCGCTCGGCGGGCGTATCGACGCCCGGTCACGGAGAAGGAAGTCGAGACGCTGTTGTCCTTCTACAAGGATGGCCGCGACAAGGATGGCTTCGAGGGCGGCGTGGAAGCGGCGCTGCGACGCCTCCTGGTGTCGCCGGAGTTCCTGTTCCGCTACGCGGCGGATCCACCGGGAGCCAAGCCGGGCACCAGCTACAAGGTATCGGATCTCGAGCTTGCGTCACGGCTGTCGTTCTTCCTGTGGAGCAGCATCCCCGACGATCAGCTGCTCGACCTCGCCGCCAAGGGGCAGCTGAGGAATCCGGGCGTCATCGAGGCGCAGGTGAAGCGGATGCTTGCCGATCCGCGCGCGGATGCGATCGCCAGGAATTTCGCCGGCCAGTGGCTCTACTTGCGCACCATCGAGGGCTCGGTGCCGGACGTCTATCTGTTCCCGAACTTCAGCGAGAACCTGCGGCGTGACTTCCGTCGCGAGACGGAGCTCTTCTTCCAGAGCATCCTGCACGACAACAAGAGCGCGCTCGACCTTGTCACCGCCGATTACACCTTCGTCAACGAGCGGCTCGCGAAGCACTACGGCATTCCGAACGTCTACGGGAGCCATTTCCGCCGAGTGACGATTGCGGATCCGAACCGCCGCGGTTTGCTCGGTCAGGGGAGTATCCTCACGGTCACATCGCTCGCGGATCGCACCACCGTCGTCGGCCGCGGCAAGTGGATCATGGAGAACCTCCTGGCCGCGCCGCCGCCGCAGCCGCCGCCGAACGTGCCGCCGCTGGCGACCAACGACGGGAAGAGCGCGCCGAAGTCTTTGCGCGAGCGCATGGAGCAGCACCGCGCGAACCCGGTGTGCGCATCGTGCCACAACCGCATGGATCCGCTCGGTTTCGCGCTCGAGAATTTCGACGCCACCGGGCAGTGGCGCGAGTTCGATGACGGACGGCCGATTGACAGCTCGGCAGTGTTGCCAGACGGCACGAAATTCGCCGGACCGGCAGGCCTTCGGGACATGCTGCTGGGTCAGAAGCGGTCGATCGTGCAAGCGCTGACCGAGAAGCTGATGCTGTACGCGTTGGGTCGCGGGCTCGAGTACTACGATGCGCCCGCCATCCGGCGGATCGTGAACGATGCGGCGGCGAGCACCTACGCGATTCAGTCGATCGTGGTCGGCATCGTGAAGAGCACGCCGTTCCAGATGCGGAAGACAGAAGTGCCGGCGACTGTGGCGTCGCACGAACCGACGAAGACGCCCGTGGGGGCGAACAACTAGGCGCGCGGAGCGCCTGCGACCCCGTGACGTGAGTCAGGGTCGCCCGAGCGAGCGAGGCGCGAGGGAGCGGCGCGGGCCGTGGGGGGTCCGCAAGCGACCGAGCCGGGGTTCGGGGCAGAGCCCCGACAAATAGAGGAGTCATAAATGTTCATCACGAAGATGGCGCTTCCACGGCGAACGTTCCTCAAGGGGATGGGGGCTTCGCTGGCCCTGCCGCTTCTAGATGCCATGGTTCCGGCAATGCGCGCGGCGGGCGCGAACAAGCCGGTCCCACGCCTGGGCTTCATCTACACGCCCAATGGCGCGACGATGGCGTCGTGGACCCCGGCTGGGGAATCGACCAAGCTGGACGTGCTGTCGCCGACGCTGAGTCCGCTCGAGCGATTCAAAGATCAGATCATCGTGCCGACCGGTCTCAGCCAGCGGCAGGCCGAGTCGTGGGGCGACGGGAACGGCGAGCACTCACGCGGGCAGACCGTGTGGCTGTGCGGCGTCCATCCGAAGCGGACCGAGGGCGCCGACGTGCAGGCCGGCATCACCGTCGATCAGATCGCGGCGCAGGCCATCGGGAAGGACACGCCGCTGCTGTCGCTCGAGATGGCGCTCGAGCAGAACTATCTGGTGGGCAACTGCGACAACGGTTACAGCTGTGTCTACTGGAACACCATCTCCTGGCGCACACCGACCACGCCATTGCCGATGGAAGTCAATCCGCGTGTCGTCTTCGAACGGTTGTTCGGGGATGGCGGGTCGCCGGAGCAGCGGCTGCGCCAGGTGCGCGAGGACAAGAGCATCCTCGACTCCGTGAGGGATTCCGTGGCCGCGCTGCAGGGTCGACTGGGCGCGAGCGACAAGGTCCGCGTGGCCGAGTACCTCGACTCGATGCGCGAGATCGAGCGCCGCATTCAGATCGCGGAGAAACAGAGCGGTGAGTCAGTCGTGCAGCTGCCGGATCGGCCGGTTGGCGCGCCGGAGCAGTACGACGACCACGCCAAGCTGATGTTCGACCTCGCGGCCGTCGCGTTCCAGGCCGACATCACGCGCGTGTTCACGCTCCTGCTCGGTCGCGAGCAGACCAATCGTCCGTATCCGTGGCTCGGCGTACCGGAAGCGCACCACGCGATCTCGCACCACCAGAACGACGCGGCTCGACTGGCCAAGGCGGCGAAGATCAACACGTATCACATCGACCTGCTCGCCCGGTTCGCGGACAAGCTCAAGTCCACTCCGGACGGCGACGGCAACCTGCTCGATCACGCGATGCTGCTCCAGGGCAGCGGCCTGAGCAATTCGGATCAGCACTCGCACATTGACCTACCGCTCGTGCTCGTGGGCGGTGGCGCCGGGACCGTCAACGGTGGACGCCACCTCCGCTTCGCGAAGGACACGCCGATGAACAACCTCCACCTCGCGATGCTGGACAAGATCGGCGTCCCGGTGGAGAAGTTCGGCGACGGCACGGGCCGGCTGAATCTCGAGCCGCTCTCCGGGGTATAGCGCGCTCTCCAGGCCCGGGAGGCCGGGCAGGAGGCAGGTAGGCGAGTCGGCAGGTGAGGAGTTGGGGGGAGAACATGCGGGTGCAGTCCAGGCGGGTTGGTGTCGTCGTTGCGGCGTTCGGCGTCGCGGCCGTCACCACACAGGGCTTTGCGCAGGCGCCGTCACTGGTCGACGCGGCGAGGGTGGGCGATCGGGCCGCAGTCCGATCGATCCTGGCAAAGCGTCCGGCCGAGGCGGCCAGGGCCGCGTCCGACGGCACCACGCCTCTCCATTACGCAGTTCAGCGCGATGACGTCGAGATGGTCGACGTGTTGCTGAAGGCCGGTGCCGACGCGAAAGCGCCGAACCGATATGGCGCGACGCCGCTTTTCGTCGCCTGTCAAAATGGCAACGCCGCGATTATCGAACGACTGATCAAAGCGGGCGGGGACCCCAACTCCAAGAATCCAGACGGCGAGACCGCGCTGATGACGGCCGCGCGCACTGGTCAGGTTGACGCGGTCAAGTTGCTCCTGGCCAGCGGCGCCGATGCGAAGGCCGTGGAAGGTTGGCGTGGACAGACGGCGCTCATGTGGGCGGCGGCCGAGAACCACACCAGCGTGGTGCAGACCTTGATCGAAGCCGGTGCAGACGTTAACGCACGGTCCAACGGCGGCTTCACCCCGTTGCTCTTCGCCGTGCGTGCGGGGAAGAAGGACGTGGTCAACCTCCTCCTCGCCAAAGGCGCCAATCCCAACGATGCGATTCCGGCCGCGGGCCCGCGGCCGGGTGCGCCGGCCGCTGGACCGCCTCCAAACGCGGCCGCCACCGGAGGCGCCATCGGGAACGCCGCTGGCGGCCGTCTCAGCCAGGCTGGCGATCCGCTCACGCAGCTGTTCCAGGTGTTCAACACCGGCAATCGGGCCAATGGACGGACCGGGCCCGGCACGACGGCGCTGATCATGGCGACCCTGAACGGGCACTTCGAGCTCGCTGCAGAGCTGCTCGACAAAGGGGCCGACCCGAACAACGCCGGCCCCGGATGGACCGCCCTCCATCAGGTAGCCTGGACCCGTCGTCCGCCCATCCAGCACGGCCTGCCACCTCCGGTGCAGACCGGCAAGATAGACAGCCTGACCCTGGCGAAGAAGCTCCTCGCGCACGGCGCGAACCCGAACGCGAGGATGACAAGAGAGCCAGCCGATGGCGCGCGCAACGTGTTGAATCGGATCGGATCGACGCCTTTCCTGCAAGCCGCCAAGCTGGCTGATATTCCGTACATGAAGCTGCTGCTGGAGCACAAGGCCGACCCCACCATCACCACGCTCGATGGCGCGACGCCGCTCATGGCGGCGGCCGGTGTGGGTATTTGGCACACGGGCGAGAGCGCCGGCACGAATGCCGAGGCGCTCGAGGCGGCCAAGCTCCTCGTTGCGCTCGGCGCTGACGTGAACGCTGTGGATGGAAACGGCGACACGGCGCTCCATGGCGCGGCGTACCGCGGAGCCAAGGACATCGCGCAGCTTCTCGTCGATCACGGCGCGAAGATCAACGTCGTGAACAAGATCGGCTGGACCCCCTGGATTATCGCGGACGGTGTGTTCTACCCGAACACTTTCAACCGCGACCTCGAGACGGCGGAATTGCTTCTCAAGCTGGGTGCCGACAAGACCGTGGGTAAGCGGCGCGATGTTGATCTGCCGCCGACCGAGTCGCTCGCGGCGTCCGGACAGGCGCCGCGCTAAGGGGCGTGTACCGCGACGAGACCTGCTGAGCGCAGTGTACTCGTCGCACGGCCCGGTGTTTCGGACCGCCTCCGCGGTAGCAGCTAGCGCTTCGTCTCTCCCTTTCTCCTTGTTCCTCCCGATGTCGCTGGCCGGCGGCGCGGCGGCATCGCCGCAGCCAGGCCAATCGTCGCCTGCCAATTCCCGTGTACCATCCGGACGAGCGCTCTCCGTTCGCGTCAAGCTTGGGCGAATTGGCGGCCACGCGAGGCGACTGAGGCGGAGTCCGCAGTGGCCGCGCAGTGCCTTCGGGGACCACCACGTATGACCGTCCGCGAGATCGTCGGCGGGGTAACAGGATGGAGCGCACGCATGGCTACGTCGTGGTGGACGAAGCCGGCGCTCATGCTCAAGAGGACCAGAACCGCGATGGCATCGATGCTCATAGCGCTGATCGGCGTGCTCTTCATCAGCGTCGGCGCATGGATCCTGTTGCTTCGGTTCGAGGACTTCGCCGATCTCGTGAGCCCACACAGCCTGGCGATCGGCCAGATGACGGTAAATGGCGAGGAGAGCAGACCGCACGCGGAGTTGATGCGCGCGCGTTTCGATCATCACTTCCGCCGCCCGGCCACCACGCCTCGCGAGACCGGGTTCGTGGAGTCGGTGGCCCTCGATACGCCGCAGCTGTTTCGTGAGAAGGAGGTAGCCAGCGCGCTGGACAAGGTGACCCTCGAGGTCTCCGGCGTCGATCTGACGAGGTTCCTGCAGTTCGTCAACCTTCTGGTCAGACCCGGGCTGTGGACGATCGAAGGTGATTTTCGGACGCAGCCAGATCGCGCGCTGCTGGCGCTTCGGTTGAGCCGTGGGCCGCGACTGGTGCGCACGTGGTACCTCGAGCGTCATGACAGCGCGCCCGACAAGTCTACGCTGCTACAGCAGCTGCTTGACGATGCGATCTTCCAGCTCGTGTACGACTTCGGCAACAAGGCCGACACCAACGCCGACCCGAAGAAGTGGCGGGGTGTCGTGCCATTGCCTGAAGGCTTTCCGAGTCCCGCCGCGGTCGGCGCCTATTTCGAGCCTCGAGGTGCACTTGCACGCTACTACGCCCAGCGGGACTGGGACGATCTCGACCTCGCGATCACGCGTCTGCGAGCGCTACGCGCCGAGATGCCGACGTTTGCCGACGGCCTGCAGTTGCTCGGACTGGCGCTTGCGGAGCGGCGGAACGAGACCGAAGCGATTCATGTGTACGAACAACTGCAGCTGTTGTTCCAAGGCGATGGCAGCCAGACCCTATCGAACACCCGGCGGCTGCTGTCAGTGGAGCTGCTGAAGGCGAGCGCCACCATCCGGCTGTACACGTGGCAGCCGACCCACGCCGCGATCGCGTCATTGCTTGCACTCTTCGATCGCCTCGGTGCTCCCTCGTCGTTGCAGGGGTCCCCGTCCGAGCAGGCCGCGTACGCAGAGCTGCGGGCGCAGGCGGCCAGTCAGTTGGCCTATGGTTATGCGCTCTATCTCTCTTATCTGCGCGACCATTCGGTCGCCGAGGTCTTTGGTACGCCGGAGGCGCCGACCGCGCTGCGCGTGTCTGACTCGGAACTGCGAGCATTGAGCCGTGAGGGATCGCCGGATGAGGCCAAGGTGATCGTCCTTCGCGTTGCGCGCGCCGCGTTTGCCGAGCATGAGACGTGGCAGGCCCATGGCCGAACGGAGCAGGCGGCGCTCGAGCAGCAGTGGCAGAGCTTTGAGCGCGATGGCAGCCGACGCCGGGCGGAGCTCGCATCGAGGCTCGCATTCGCCGCCGGCTACGCTCATTACCGGATCGCGGAGTGGGAACCAATCCAGCCCGGCCAACAAGCCACACCGATCTTCGGTCGGTCGTTCGACGAGCGACTCGCGCAGGCGGCCAAGGACCTGGGCGAGGCCGACGCCCGGCACCCGAACCACTATCTCGTGCTGCAGCTCCTCGGTTTGGTGCACTCAGAGCCTCGCCGAGACCAGACGTTCATGAGTATCGCCGAGGAGTACTTCGAGCGCGCGGTGCAGGCCAAACCGTCCGACTACTACGGACATGAGCTGTTGGCGGGCCTCATGTTTCGCCGAGCACTTCGCGCTGGGATCGATCTTGCCAGCCGGCCGGCACTCGAGAACGGCTTGGCTGAGGCCACCAAGGCGGTCGAGCTGCGCGAGGTGAGTGGCCCCGCCCACCTTCTGCGTGCGCAGTTTCAAGTGCTGCTCCTGGAGATTGAGCGGGAGACGAGCCGCCGCAAGGAGCTTCGCGACGCCCTGGCTCACTCGCTCGAACAGGCCTGGCGCTTCCTGCCGTACGTGTTCAAGAAGCCGGACGTCGACCTCACGTGGCTGCGCTTGGTGTTCGACGTGCGCAGGCTCGGAGAGGATCTCCAGCCGGTCGGCGCGGTGGAGGATCGCTCCAGCGGCAGGTCAGCCACGCAGCGGTTTGCGGTCCGGAAGACAAGTTTGCTCGCGGACGCTGAGGACCCGTTGGCCGCGTGCACCGAGTTGGAGCGGCGCTGGGTGAACAACCAGCGATTGGATCATGTCAAGACGCTGAAGCGTCAGGCCGAACATCTCAAGACGGCGCTGGCCGACGCCACCGAGGACGATTGGCGTGAGATCCCGATCGCATTCGGGTCGATCCAGTGACGTCTAGTGGGACGCCGGAGTAATCGCGATGGCGCGCAGCGTGGACACATCGGCCGGCAGGTCGGTCTCGCCCGCCGGTACGCCGTTCCTGTCCAGCAGGAACGTCACGATGTCGACGTAGGCGCTGAGGGGGAGACTGGTCGGCGACTCCTTCGGCATCGTGCTGGCGATCGCATACACCATGTCCCCCAGCGTCTGGTCCTTCCAACGGGCCTCGAACGTGGAGTTGAACGCGTGCGGGCCCGCCAGGGGCACGGCCCGTCCGACGCCGTCGTCCATGAAGCCGCCGCTCAGGTCGTCCTTGTGGCAGTACCCGCACGACAGTTTGTAAGCGGCCTCCCCGCGCGCTGATTGCGCCCTCGAATAGACGCGGTCCCAGACGGTTCGCCCTTGCGCGCGCGCCGTCGCCGCGCTGGGCAGCGGCACTGAAGTGCCGCCAATTGCCATCGTCAGCCCGAGTGCGATGCCTGGAGCGCCGAAGGACCACAGGCGGCAGTTCGAAGGGGATGTCATCCCAGCTATTCTCCACCGAGGCGGTCGTTTTGTGACGGCTGCGAGGCAACGATCATCCCTCGGTCAACGACGACCGGGCCCCGGCCGCGACGCTCCACCGTTGTGATGAGCGGCTGTCCCCGCTATATTCGCGTTCAGGTCTGCGGTCAAGGCAGAAAGTCGAAAGCCGAGCCGAGCGTCGAGAGCGGTAGAAGGAGAACAATGAACTGGACGGGTGGTCGATGGACGGCGGCGTGGATGGTCTCGAGTGCCCTCAGCCTCTCGATGGTGGTGATGGCCCAGACACAGGAGGAAGGCAAGCGGCCTCCGGGGAAGGACTGGACCTACTTCGGCGGCGATTGGACCAACCAGCGGCACTCGACGCTGACGCAGATCACGCCCGCGAACGTGAAGACGCTGGCCGGCGCCTGGACAATGCGGTTCGATCAGAACGCGTCGACGCGCGCGACGCCGATGGTGAAGAACGGCGTGATGTTCGTATCGGCCGGCTCGCGGCTGTACGCGCTCGACGCCAAGACCGGCGAACGCAAGTGGGTGTGGCGACCGGATGAGGCAGCGCCGGAGCGGCTCGAAGCTGCCAGTATCGGCGATCTCCTCAACTCCGGCTTCGGCATCCCGAATCCCCCCGGCGTGTCGCTGGGCGACGGCAAGGTCTTCGTCGGCCTCATGGACGGCCACGTCGCCGCGCTCGACCAAGCGACGGGGAAGATGCTGTGGTCGACGCAGATCGGCTTCACGCCGCCGAAGACCGGTCAAGCGGTTTCCGGTACACCGGCGTACGCGCGCGGCGTGCTCTTCGCGGCGCTCGCAAACGGGGACTGGGCGTTCCGGGGCAAGGTCGTTGCGCTCGATGCGAACACCGGCAAGCTGCTGTGGGAGTTCTGGACGATCCCAGGTCCTGGCGAGCCGGGATCCGACACGTGGCCCGCGCAACGCGATCCGAAGTACAAGGACATCTGGAAGCAAGGCGGCGCCGGCATCTGGCATCCGCCCACGTTCGACGCGGATCTCGGTCTCGTCTACGTGAACACCGGCAACGCCGTGCCGATGTTTGGCGGCATGGCGCGGAAGGGCGATAACCTCTACACCGCGTCGATTCTCGCGCTCGACATGAAGACCGGCAAGCTGCGGTGGCATTACCAAGTGGTTCACCACGACCTGTGGGATGCGGACATCGCCATCCCGCACATCTTGTACGACACGCAGATCAACGGGAAGCCACGCAAGGGGCTGGCCGCGATGCGCGCGGACGGATTCCTGTTCCTGCTTGATCGTGAGACGGGCAAGCCGCTCCTGCCGATCGAAGAGAAGCGCGTGACGCAGAACGCCGACTTCCACACGGCGCCGACGCAGCCGTTCCCCTCGAACGCCGATTCGCTGCAGCCGCCCTGCAGCTTCTGGCAGGACAAAGTCAAAGAGCCGTTCGTTCTCGACTGCGGTGGGTTCACGCCGCCGTATCTCGATCAGCACAACGTCGTGTCGCCGTGGACGCCGATCGCCGGCACGAATCGCGTGACGCCGATGTCCTACAGTCCACAGACCGGCTACTTCTATGCGCAAGGCGTCGCCGCGCTCGGTCGCGCGCGCCAAATCACCACGGACCCCTGGTTCCGCGGCAACGCCGCGATGCTCAACGATCTGCTGCCGCCGCCCATCGGCATCCTGGCGGCCATCGATAGCCGCACGAACAAGATCGCCTGGAAGACGGACATGCCCGCGAACCTCGGTACGAGCGGGCCGCTGACCACCGCGGGCGGACTGATGTTCCGCGGCGACGCGAGCGGAGCCGTCGAGGCCTACGACGCGAAAACCGGCGACAAGCTGTGGACGTTCCACACTGGACAGCGTGGCGCACGCGGACCAGCCATGAGCTACGAAGTAGACGGCGAGCAGTGCATCGCGGTGGCGATGGGCACCTCGCTGTGGTCCTTCAAGCTTGGAGGCACGCTACCGCCGAGGCCCGAGCCGCCCGCGGTCACGAATCGAGGGCCACAGGCCGAGCCCGCCGCGATGATCGAAACGGCGACATTGGTGCAGTCTGCGGATCGGGGCGTCGGTCGGCGGTTTGCACTCGACGAGCATGCGTTCAACCCCGTGCGCGCGCGGATCAAAGCGGGCGACTACATCACATTCATGAACAATGGAACGATCACGCACACGATCACCGGTCTGGACGGATCGTGGACCGCCGGGTCGCTCAAGACCGCAGAGTCGAATCAGGTGAAGTTCGACAAGGCGGGCACCTACCGCTATGCCTGTAAAGAACACCCCTGGGCGGTGGGCGAGTTGACGGTGACGCCCTGATCGGTGTGGGCGCGCTTGACACGAACGAAAATGACCCAAAAACGTCCACTGGCCTGGGTCGCGCTCCTTGCGGTCTGCGACATCCCGCCACAATTCCGGTACTCCCGGCGGGGGGCGGGAGCGCTACGCTAAACAGGATCCTGGGTCCGTGGGTTCACTGGTTCAAGGGTTCACTGGTTAGGCGAACTTTGACGGGAGACGCACATGACGGCTCTGGTACGACTTTCGGTCTTCGTCGCGGCGGTCGCGGCATTCGCCTGGGGAGGGCTGCTCCCAGCGGCGGCTGAGGCCGCTGAGCGGGTGACCTACTACGAGCATGTGGCGCCGATTCTGCAGGAGCACTGCGTATCATGCCATCAGCCGGCGGGCCAGAACATTGGCAGCCTCGTCGCGCCGATGTCCCTCCAGACCTACGAAGAAGCGCGGCCGTGGGCACGCTCCATCGCGCGCAAGGTCAAGGCGAAAGAGATGCCGCCGTGGTTTGCCGATGCGCCGAAGGGCGTCTTCACCAACGAGCGCGGACTCTCCAACAAGGAGATCAGTGCCATCCTGACATGGGTCGATTCCGGCGCCCCCGCCGGGGACAAGGCGGTCGCGCCGCCACGTCCAGTTGTCTCCGCGAACGCCGAGAGCGGCGGGTACTCCCTGGGCAAGCCCGACCTCATCGTCAAGATGCCGCGGTACTTCGTGAACGACGACGCACAGGACGTGCAGGGGACGTTCCACGTCAAGCTCACCGACGATCTCCTGCCGCGTGATGTGACGGTGCGGGCGTGGGAGTTCCGCGCGGGCACCTACCTCGCCAGACAGGATACGGTGCATCACATGTGCGGCGGGGTGCTGGACCCGGGCGATGTCCCGAGCGATGAGCTCGAAGGCAAGGGGGCGGGGAATCTCGCGTTGGGGTGCATCGCTGGTGGCGCGGAACCACAGCAGTTGCCGGACGGCTTTGGTCGGGACTTGAAGAAGGGCTCGACAATCATCTTCAACATGCACTACTACAAGCAGGCTGGTGCGGGGACCGGCTATTGGAACGAGGCTGAGATCGGGTTCTACCTCGTCAAGGAGCCAGTCCGGTACAAAGTCCGCACGAAGGCGATCGGGACTTTCGGGTTCGACATTCCGCCGCAGAAGATCAATCACCGCGTAGGAGCGGCCGAGACCCTGGAAAAGGACACGTACGTGCTGGCGTACTGGCCGCACGCGCATCTGCGCGCCACGGCCGCGCGCTATGTGGCGACGTATCCCGATGGCCGCAAGGAAGTGCTCCTGAACGTGCCGCGGTACGACCAGTCGTGGCAGGTCACTTACAAGCTGCGCGAGCCGAAGCTCTTGCCGAAGGGCACACGCATCGACGTCGACATGATGTTCGACAACTCCGCGGATCGTGGTGCCAAGCGCCAGTTCAATCCCAACCTCCCGATTCAATTCGGCGCGCGTACGCAGGATGAGATGATGCTCGGCTTCCTCAGCTACGCCGAGGTCGAACAGAAGGCGACGACGCAGCAGCAGTAGGCTGCCATCATGGCGGGAAGACGAGGAGCACGCGCGTGCACATGACGATGGTTCGATTGGGCGCGCTGGCTCTCGCCGCTGGCATCGGGGCTGCGATTGGCCCACTCGGCCTGCTCGGCGCTCGTGTCAATGCGCAGCAGCCGGCATCCGCTCGCCCGGCGGTCTCCCAGGGCTTGCGGCCGTCGACGCAAGCCGACGGGCTGCTGCGATCCGACCTCTCCCTCATGACCCGCACGGCATCGATCGCCGTCACACCGGGTCTGAAGGCCGGCGGTCCGGAACACCAAAGCATCGCGAGCGCGGGAACCGGGAGCGCGTCGGCTGCCGGCCGCGTGCGTATCGGTCAGCTTCGGACCAATGGCGCCTTGCAGTTCGGCACGGTTGGCGTCGGTCGACTGAGCCAGACGGCGGTGACCTTCGACCTCTCACTGCTTCGCTCGGGCGACTCGTGGCAGCTCGAAGCCGTCGAGGTACCGGAGGCAACCATGCCTGGGCCGAGCGCATCTGCCTCGGGCCAAGCCCCGGTAAGCGCGCTGGCTGGAGCCGGTCCGCCCGGCTCGCCCGCCGCACTTGCCGCACCGGCGGCGCCGCCCTCTCCGCTCACGATCCCGCTCACCCGACACAAGAGCGCCGCCTCGTCCGCCATGCTCGTGGCCTCGTGGTCGCCACGCTCGCGCGACGCCGCAGGGCTTGCGCTCACGTGGGGTGATTTGCGCCTGGAAGCGGACGGGCAGTTCGCAGAGCCGAAGCTGCCCCGTCCGAATCCCAACCGCCAGGTGGACCCTGTGAATCGAAAGCACGACGAGCCGAATGCGGGGGCGAGGCTCCTGATGCTGACGCAGTTGAACGAGAGTGCGATGGGTCTGCCGAACGGCCAACGTTTCAGCGTGACCTGCGCACGGACGTTCCCCCGCGGGCAGCGTTCGATTTCCGCCGCCGGTACGATCGGACGGCCAGGTCCAGATGTTGAAGGCCCGGACTTCGCGCGCCTCATGTCGACGTCCGACGGCGCCGTCGTCGAGTTGACCGAGTCGCCGGTGCCGCGGCTGGTCGTCGATGCCCCACTGCGCTTCGGAAAGTTGGTCGTTCGTGCCGGCAACCAGACGCCTGGGCATCCGGGTGCCTATGGTCTCTGGCTGAAGCGTGTCGGATCGGCATGGCGGCTCCTGTTCAACAGCGAATCCGATGTCTGGGGCACGCAGCGTGATCCGAAGTTCGACGTCGGTGAAGTCGATCTGGCCTACACGTCAGGCGGCGACGCGAAGCGCCCATTTGGCATCGCACTCGTGCCGACGGCCGCCGATCGCGGCCGACTCGTGCTGGCCTGGGGCCCGCACGATTGGAGCGCGGAGTTCACCACCGCCCCATAGCCTCGCCCCCGCGCTATGTCCCCGTTGTCGATCCGATCGTCTCTCGTCCGATTGGGCGTACCGGTAGTCCTCTGGCTGTCCTCGAGCGGCCCTATCGCGGAAGCCCACTCCAACGGACACCCCCGTCGTCGGTCCGTGGACGCGGTGATCGTGCACTCGCTCGGCGGCCCGGATTGCCGCGATGGCGCCCGCTTCTTCAAGCGGATTGACGGCGACGCGACGACCTGGGCGCAGCGGTTCGCGAAGCTGCCACTGGTGAGCATCCACTACGTGATCGACCGGGCAGGAGCTGTTGCGTCCGGTATCCCCGAGGTGCTGGCCGCCTCGCACGCCGTAGGGTGGAACCAGCGGTCGATCGGGATCGAGCTCGTGAACAACGGCGATGGTTTGGATTTGTTTCCGCAGTCCCAGATCGCGTCGCTGCTCCGCCTCATTCAGGACATCCGTAGCCGACATCCGGACATCGTTCCCGAGCGGGTGCTGCGCCACTCCGACGTCGATCGGACGATGTTTGCGGGCGCGCGCCATGGTCGCGAGTGTTCGGCCTACCGGCGTAAGCTCGATCCGGGCGAAGCCTTCCCATGGGATGACTTCAAGCGCGCGTTGTCCCGGCACTTCTCGCTCGAGATCGGAAACTCGCCCCTCCGCTGACACGTTTCAGCTTTCGCAAGCATTGTCCTGAGCTGAGCAACCGTTTCTTGATCGGCCGCAGTCGTCGTTTCGTGCCACACGGACGAGGCGCCGCTACCGCGGCCGGTTTCTCGGTGACCGCCTACGGCAGGCTGAGGGCGACGAAGCCGGCGCTTCGGGGTTCGGTCGTCCCAGTCGCGGCCAGGACGTACTGCTTCCCCTCGAACATGTAGGTCATTGGGGCGCCGGTGACTCCCGCCGGCAGCTCGGTCTCCCACAGGATGGCGCCGGTGGCCTTATCGAACGCTCTGAACCTGCGGCCGCCGTACCCGGGCGCGAGCGAGGCGGGCATCTCGGGTCGCAGCCGGGAGCCGAGTCCCGCCATCACCGGATCGCCTTCGCCGAGGAACAGCAGCGTCTTGGTCACGAGCGGGGAGCTTCGACCAGGGCTTCCGAGCGGCGGCAGATTCAGCGGCTTGAGCAACGGGTGATTACGCGGACCATCACCGTTCGGCGTCATCCACTTGATCTCGCCGCGGTTCAGATCGATGCCCGTGATACGTCCGTACGGTGGTTTGAAGAGCGGCAAGCCTTTTGGCCCCGCCGTCCAGGCGCGGATCCCGGACACGTAGTTGAGATCTGTCTTGGTCTCTGGCTTTACGACGTCGGCGGTAAACGGACCGGTGATCGACTGGACGTACAGGATCCCCGTTTCGGGATCGAACGCGCCGCTCTGCCAATCGGCGCCGCCGACCGAGCCGGGCAGCTGGATGGTGCCGCGATGGCCCTCCGGACCCGTTCCACGCACCGAGGGTGGTGTGAACAGCGGTCCGATGCGGTAGTACTTCAGCAGCGCGACTGCTTCCGCTCGCAGCTCCGGTGTGAAATCGATGAGATCGTCGATGGTCACGCCCTGTCGATCGAACGCAGGTGGTTTGGTTGGAAACGGTTGCGTCGGGGCGGTGCGCTCCCCAGGGACATTCGACGTCGGTACCGGGCGTTCCTCGATCGGCCACACGGGCCTCCCGGTGACCCGATCGAAGACGTACGCGAACGCCTGTTTCGTCAACTGCACGACGGCCTTGATCGGCTTGCCGTCGACGCGAATGTCCGCGAGGATCGGCGCCGCCGGCAGGTCGTAGTCCCAGAGATCGTGGTGCACGATCTGGTAGTGCCAGGCGCGCTCGCCGGTCGCGCAGCGCACGCACACCAGTGTGTTGGCGAACAGGTTGTGGCCGAGTCGATGCCCACCGTACATGTCGCTCGTTGGCGATGTCATCGGCAGGTACGCGAGCCCCTCCTGTTCGTCCGCGGCGATGAGCGACCAGAGGTTCGCGTCGCCCGCATACGACCAGGAGTCGTCTTCCCAGGTCTCCGCGCCGACCTCGCCTGGGCGCGGAATCGGGCTGAACCGCCACCGTGGCTTGCCGGTTCGGACGTCGAACGCCTGCACGACGCCAGGCACGCCCTGACGTTGCGTCGCGCGATCGGACATCGACCCACCGATGCCGACGCCGACGATCACGACGTCCCTGCAGACTTGGGCCGCGCCCGTCCACGCGTAACGGGTCGCGCGCGGTCCCAGGCCAGGACGCAGCGCCACGCGGCCATTTTCGCCGAACGAGGGCACCGGCTTGCCGGTGGCCGGATCGAGCGCGACCAGATACTCGCCGCGAACGGCGAAGAGGCGACGGTCACTCCCTTCGGTCCAGTACGTGAGACCGCGTGTGCTGTCGCCGCGCAAGCTCTGTGCGCCCTCGTCTGGGAAGGGTTGCTGGACCCAGATGGTTTTCCCCGTGCCGGGATGGAATGCCTCGACGAGGCCGATGCCGTTCGGGCTGTAGAGCACGCCGCCGATCATCAGTGGGGTCGCGCGGAAGTTGCCCGAGTAGGAGAACTCCGGATCCTTCGAGCTGATGCTCGGGTCGACCGCAGGCCGCCGCCACGCAATCTGGAGCCTGGCGACGTTGTCCTTGTTGATCTGATCGAGCGGTGAGTATTTCGTGGTCCCCGCGTCCGCACCGTATCGCGTCCACTCACCGCCGCGCGCCCCCTGCTGCGCCGACGGCACCACCGTGCCGAAGACGACCACGACCGCGGCCGCCAGAGTTGCTGGGATCGTCCTCATCGCGGGCCTCCAGAGACACGTGTGCCGCGTCCTACTCAATTCCCGCCACCGGCCGCCTTCTTCTGGGCGTCACGTTCTTCTTGCCGGAGCTGATCTCGGCCCGACATGCCGAGCGTGGTGTCGGCGCCCAGCGTCTTGATGAACGCGGCGGTCTCGGTCCACTCCTGGAATTGGAACGACTGCTTGGCGCCCTCGGCCATGCGGAACGCGGTCCGGCCTTGGAAGTCCTGCGCGTTGATGTTGGCGCCCTTCTGGACGAGGTACTCGATGACTTCGTTCAGACCGCGGAATGCTGCGCCGTGGAGCGCCGTGAACTTCGCTTCGTTGACGGCGTTCAGGTCCGCGCCGCCCTCGACGAGGATCTTCACGGCTTCTTCCGCACTCATCGATCGATCACCACGCGGCTTTCCCGGTGAGAACGTGCTCTGGCCCAGTCCGGCGGCCGCCATGAGCGGTGTGGTCCCATCGGCCGTTGCGAGCCGATGATCCGCGCCGGCGTCGAGCAGGACCTTGAGAACCTGCGGGTCCATGCCGAAGCCACGATTGGACGAGAATGCCGCGACCCAGAGCGGCGTCGCGCCCTTGAGGTCACCGGTGCCGACGGAGAACGGTTCGAAGGCGCCCTTCTTGATGGTCAGCCACCCTTGCACGCCGGTGGAGGTGGTGATGCGCGCGTTCACATCCGCGCCCTTGGCGAGGAGGGCCTTGACGAGAGGGACGCGCTCGGCGCGCGCCACGGCGAGGAGACCGCTGCCGAATACGCCGTCGATGCCTCGCACGCGCAGCCACTCGCGCAGCCACATCTCCACGCTGCCCGACGCCGCATGCAGCGCGGTCACGCCGAAGATCCGACCGTCGGCGTTGGCTCCCTGCTCCAGCAAGAAATGGGCAACGGCCGCTTGTCCGCTCACGATTGCGAGCGGTAGGGGATGCGTGCCGTCGCTGCCAGCGTCATTCGGGCTGGCGCCTGCGGCAAGCAAGAGCTTCGCGGAGTCGATGTCGCCGTTGCGCGCGGCGAAGAGAAGCGGCGTGAAGGCGATTGACGAAGCCGCCTTGACATCAGCCTTCGCGTCGATGAGCAGCTTGACGATGTCGACACGGCGCTCGCCGACAGCCCACATGAGCGGCGTCTGTTGCGACTTGACGGTCCTCGCGTCGACGTTCGCGCCCCGAGCGAGGAGTGCCCTGACGATCGGCGCGCTGCCCGTGCGTGACGCGATCATCAGCGGCGTGACGCCATTGCCGTGCGCGGCATTCACGTTGGCGCGGGCGGCCAGCAGTGTGTCCACCAGCCCCGCGTCGGCGTTCTCGCAGGCGAGCGACAGAGGAGTGACGCCGTGATCGTCAGAAGCGTTGACGTCCGCGCGCGCCTGCAGGAGCAGGTTGACGATTTCGGAGTCGCCCTTGTGCACGGCCCACGCCAACGGAGTCGATCCGTCGCCGAGCGGCGTGTTGACGTCAGCGCCCGACTTGAGGAGCGTTCGCACGGCCGCCCGGTCCTGCCGTCCAATCGCCTCGAAGAGCGCCTGGGACGGCGTGGCAGCGTGCGCAGCACCCACCAGCACTGCCACCGCCGGCAGCGTGAGAAGAACCGACGTGAACGAGCCTCTTATGCGCATCCCTAGCCCCCTGCTCCCAGCCCCGCTCCTCAGCCCGGTCGCTCCCTCCACACGATACACAATCCCTGTGTTGACGCGCCACGCACATCGGAGAGAGTCAAGTTCGAACGTCAGCCTCGGACCTTGACGATTCTCTGAGCCGCCCGCACACTAAGGCGAGGTCGTCTGCCTCGGCTGTTCTTCGACGTACGCCGGGCGCCGCGACCCGCGATACCTATGGCTGACATCATTCGTTGTGCTTCACTTCTGGCCGGAATGGCGTTGATGGCTGCCGTGCAGCCGCCCTCGTCGTTTGCGCAGTCCGGCGCCGCCGGACGCGCAGCCGCCGCAGCGCCTGCCGCACCCGACCGCGGGTTGCTCAACCAGTACTGCCTGGGCTGTCACAACGCCAAGTTGAAGACCGCTGGCTTCTCGTTGGATGGCGTCGATCTCAATCAGCCTGCGGCGCATGCGGAGATCCTTGAGAGAGTCATTACGAAGCTCAGGACAGGGCAGATGCCGCCTGGCGGTCGGCCTCGTCCGGACCGCGCCACCGCGCTGGCGTTCGTCAGAGCGCTCGAGACCTCCCTCGACGCCGTCGGGAAGCAGGTGGCCGATCCGGGCCGCGTGCCGATCCATCGACTGAATCGCGTCGAGTACGTCAATGCCATTCGAGACCTGTTCGATCTGGAGATCGACGGAGCATCGATGCTGCCGTCCGATACGCCGGGCCTCGGGTTCGACAACAATGCCGATGTGCTCTCGGTGACGCCCGGACTGATGGCGCGGTACCTGACAGCGGCCACCAAGATCAGCCGGCTTGCCGTCGGCGATACGGCGATCCGGCCCGTGAGCCAGGTGTACCGCGTCGCGGAGTTCGCGCGGCAAGATAGCCGCATGAGCGACGACCTGCCGTTCGGCACGCGCGGCGGACTCTCCGCGCGTCACACGTTCCCGCTCGATGGCGAGTACAGCTTCAAGTTGAAGCTGCAGCGCAATCAGGTGGGCAACACTATCCGCGGCATGGACCACGAGCATACCATCGAGGTCCGCGTGGACCGCTCGCTCGTCAAGAAGTTCACGATCGGCGGCCAGGCGAAGGGATCGGATCTGGGGATTCTGATTGCGATTCCCGAGGACGAGGTCGAGCAGCAGCGGATGCACACGTATCGCCTCATTGCGGACAGGGACCTCGAGTTCCGCGCCGTGATGAAGGCGGGGACGCAGGCGGTATCCGCGGCGTTCGTTGACGATGCGGGTATCTATGAAGGCGTGCCGATTCGATCGCGCTCGCTCAAGTCTTCTTCGTTCACGGATGACGCCAGCGATCCCGGGATCGACACCATCGAGATCGCGGGCCCGTACAACGGGACCGCGCCAGTCGACTCGCCGAGCCGGAAGAAGATCTTCATCTGCAAGCCGACCAACGCGACCGAGGATGTCTGCGCCCGGCGCATCCTCGGCACGCTCACCCGCCGTGCGTATCGTCGCCCGGTCACGGACGTGGATATCGCGCCGCTCTTCCGCATCTACCGCACGGGGCGGGCCGAGGGCGGCTTTGACACAGGCATGCAGCGCGCGCTCGAGGCGATGTTGGCGTCGCCGTCGTTCCTCTTCCAACTCGAGCGAGACCCGGCTCGGGCCAAGCCTGGGTCGAGCTATCGGCTTTCCGACCTCGAGCTGGCGTCACGGCTGTCGTTCTTCCTCTGGGCCAGTATTCCCGACGACGAACTGCTGGATGTCGCGAGCAAGGGGCTCTTGAAGCAGCCGGCGATGCTCGAGCGTCAGGTCAAGCGGATGCTCGCCGACCCGAAGGCGACCCGGATGATGAACGCGTTCATCGGGCAGTGGCTGATCATCCGGAACGTCATGACCGCCGATCCGGACCCCAATTTGTTCCCCGACTACGACGACACGCTCCGCGATGCGCTGCTCGAGGAAACGGAGCTCTTCTTCGAAAGCCAGGTGCGAGCCAACGCGAGCCTCCTCGACCTGTTGCGGGCCGACTACACCTTCATGAACGCTCGGCTCGCTGAGCACTACGGCGTGCCCAACATCTACGGGAGTCACTTCCGTCGCGTGCCGGTCACGGATCCGAACCGCTACGGCCTGCTCGGGCACGCGAGTGTGCTCCTCGTCACCTCGTATGCGCATCGCACGTCGGTGGTGGGCCGCGGGAAGTGGATGCTGGAGAATATGCTGGGCGCCCCGCCACCCTCGCCGCCGCCCAACGTCCCGCCGCTGAAGGAAAACGACGGGAAGAGCGCGCCGAAGTCGTTGCGCGAACGCATGGAGCAGCATCGCGCCAACGCGGTGTGCGCCACATGTCACACGCGCATCGACCCCATGGGCTTCCCGCTCGAGAACTTCGATCCGACGGGGCGATGGCGGAAGGACGACGAGGGGGCGCCGATCGATCCGGTCTCGACACTCAACGATGGATCGAAGCTCGATGGGCCGGTGGCGCTCCGACAGTACTTGCTTGACAACAGGGACGAGTACGTCCGGACCGTTGTCGAGAAGCTCTTCACCTACGCGCTGGGGCGCGGACCGGAATTCTACGACGCCCCGACGGTCCGCCAGCTCGTACGCGACGCCGAGGCCGCCGATTACCGCTGGACGGCCGTCATTCTGAGTCTCATCAAGAGCGCGCCATTCCAGATGCGCCGCGTTGGCGATTCGCCGGTGTTGGCGCCGGCGGCGGCCTCGCAGGCCAACCAATAGGGAAACGTCACCATGTTTATCTCGAAACTGCACCTGCCACGGCGGACGGTCCTCCGGGGGCTCGGCGCCACGATCGCGCTGCCTCTGCTGGACGCCATGGTGCCGGCGATGACCGCGTTGGCCCAGACGGCCGCGAAGCCGGCCCGCCGCCTCGGCGTGTTCTACGTGCCCAACGGTATGGCCATGCGCTACTGGCAACCTCCCTCCGAAGGGGCCTTGGCCGACGTGCCGCCGACGCTGAAGTCACTTGCGCCCTTCAAGGACCAGTTGCTGTTGATGGGTGGGTTGTACGACGAGGCCGCTAACCTCGTGAAGGGCGGTGGCGATCACGCGCGGTCCGCAGGCACGTTCCTCACATGCGTACCATTCAAGTTCACCTACGGCGCCGATGTCTTTGCGGCGACGACCATGGACCAGCTCGCGGCGAAGGAGTTCTCAAAGCAGACGCAGTTGGGATCGCTCGAACTGGCGCTCGACTCGAACGCGATCCTCGGGTCCTGCGACGGCGGCTCGAGCTGCGCGTACACGAACACCATCTCCTGGAGCAACCCGACGACCCCGCTGCCGATGGAGAACGATCCGCGCGCCGTGTTCGAGCGGTTGTTCGGGACCAGCGGCAGCACGGACGCCGCGGCTCGGTTGTCGCGCATCAAGCAGGACAGGAGCATCCTCGACTTCATCACCGAGGAGTTAGCGCGGCTCGACAATCGGGTTGGCACCAAGGACAAGCAGAAGCTCACCGAGTACCTCGACTCGATCCGCGACATCGAACGGCGCATTCAGAAAGCTGAGGAGCAGAACTCACGCGAGCTGCCGGTCGTGGACCAGCCGATGGGGATCCCCACCGACTATGCCACGCATGCCAAGCTGATGATGGATCTGCTCGCCCTGGCGTACCAGACGGACCTCACGCGCGTGGCCACCTTCATGCTGGCCAAGGAGGTCAGCAGTCGCGCATACCCCGAGATCGGCGTGTCGGATTCTCACCATCCGCTGTCGCACCACCAGAACGAGGTGGCCAAGCTCGAGCGGCTGCACAAGATCAACGAGTATCACATGCAGCAGTTCGCCCACTTGGTCGACAAGCTGAAGAAGATCCCCGAGGGCGACGGGTCGATGTTGGACAACTCAGTCTTCCTCTACGGGACCGGCATCAGCGACAGCAACACGCACTTCCATGACGACCTGCCGATCGCGATCGTCGGCGGCAAGGCGGCGGGTATCCACGGCGGTCGTTACGTCCGCTACAAGCAGGGCACACCGCTCGCGAATTTGCACGTCACGCTGCTCGACAAGCTCGGGATCGGCGTCGACAAGCTTGGCGATAGCAACGGGCGGCTCGAGAACCTGAGCGTATAGCGACGTCGGCGGTCCTTCCGTAAACCTCTAGCGTCCGCCTTGATCCGCGCCATCGAGCGCACGAGCGCTGCGAAGGAGATTCTCCATGGCGTAGTTGGATTCATGGCAGTCGTACTCGTAGATGGTGTAGTTCGGTTCGAGCGTGAGCGGGAACGCCACACGCCAGGGAGCCGTGTAGGTCCGTGGATCGTCTACCGTCACCTCGTAGTCGATCGTGTCGGCGCTCGTCCGTGTGTAGCGCTCGACGAGCTTCAACGCCGTGCTGGTCGGGTTCCCGTTCCCGTTTCGTCCGTAGGAGCCCGTCATTCCGTTGAAGTTGCGCGTTTCGATGACGAGCGACAATCCCTCCCACCGCCCACGGGCGTCGCCCATGTACAGTCGGATGTTGTCCGTGAGGTGCGGTCGGCCGTCCAGCGGGATGACGCGTGTCTCATGGATCATCTCGTGGTAGATGACGACCAGCTCTGGTGTTTGCAGAATCCGACTGGCGCTGTTGTAGATGTTCGGCAGGGCTGATCCGAAGACGCCCCGCGTAATGCAGCGATCGTACGGATTCATGTCCTCGGGGCCGTTCGGGTGTTCCGCCGCGTCTCGCCAGCGGCGTGCACGGCGCTCACCATCGGCGGTCAACGGCGGCAGGCGGCCGTTCGGCGGATCCACGATGAGCGACGTCTGGCGGGTTGGCCCACCGCGTTCCCGCCAATTGTCCGGTGCCGACAGCCGGCCGTCCTTGTTCGTATCGGTCTTGAACCGGTCGGCTTCCTCGTTGCGACGAATGATCTCGAGAAGCTTGTCGAACTCCTCATCGTTCAAGGCGGTACGTGTGCCCATCTCCGCCGGTCGCTCGAACGGGACGTCGCTGGCCAACGTACTGCTCCAGACACCCTGCAGGTCGGGATCGCCCCACGCCGTTCGTGGAAGAGAGAGAGGGCCTGACACCCGATGCTCGCGGATCGGTCCGAATTGCGTAGTCGCGACCACGCTGAGCGTGGCGGCGGCACAGATGACGAGCGACACGAAAACACGACGCGATGGAAACGCCCGAGTCACTGACCCATTCTACGCGGGGCGCGCCGCTGAAGTACGGCGCGCGTCACTCCCGATCACGGCAGCCACGGCGGCCATCGCATTCGTGCTGACGCCGTAGCGACCACCGAGCGCCGAATCGCTAGCGCTCGACCTGAAACGGATCTGCCTCGGGCCGATCGCCGCCGCCGCCGCCTGCCGACGCGTTGTCCCTGGTAGCGGGATCCGGGCCTCGACCCGCGGCAAACGCTCGCTCTTCCGCTCTGGAGTTCACGAACATTCCCGCAAGCCCGTAGTTCCCTTCGTGGCACCGGGGTTCGGCATAGAACCGATTCGCCTTCGAGTGCTGTAAACGCAGCTCCTGCTTCACGGTCCACGACCGCGTCCACGTCGCCGGATCGTCGACCGTGACTTCGTACTGAAGCGTGTCGGGGTTGAGTCGCGTGAAGCGCTCGACCAGGTGCAAGCCATCGCGAGAGCCTGCGTACTCACCCTTCAAGCTGAAGTTCGTGACGTCGACGACCAGTGTCTTACCCTCCCAATGGCCGCGCGAATCCCCCCACCACTGGCGCACCGAGCTGGGCAGATGCGGGGTCGAGCTGATCGGGACGACCCGCTGCCATCCTTGACCCTGTCCCGTGTCGTAAGCGATCGACACGGCGTGCTTCGACTGGACGATGCGGAGGAAGGCGGCGAAGTCCGGCAGGCCGCTCTGCAGGCATCGCTCCGCAAGGCTTCTGTCTTCGGGGCCGTCGGACCGATTGAGGCGCTCGGTGTTGTAGATCGGAGAGGTCTCGTTCCGGCGTAGGGACGGCGGACCGTACTTGCCGCCGCGGCAGGTGGCCTCCTGCTCTTTGCACGTCACGGTGGCCTGCAGGAGCGCCAAGCGGAAGGCCTCATACGTTGCCCGGCGTGCCCGTGCGGCGTCGGTCAGCGGTGGGATTCGTCCATCGGGCGGATCGACGATGAGCGATGTGCGCGTTCCGGTCGGCTTTGTCGACTCGAAGACGGCGTTGTACGCGCCCGCGACGTCGCGCTCGCTGTTCTGCCGGCCACGCCGATCCCGGCCCTGCATGGCGCCGCGGCGCTCGTCGATGTCCGCCCGCTCCGCCTCGGTCAGGAACTCGCGATTACCGAATCGTTGCGGACGCTGGAGCGGCGTCTGGTATGCGTCGTTCCACAGGCCCTCGAGATCCGGATCGCCCCACGCGGTGGTGGGTGTCGAGGTCGACGAAGATGACCCTTCTTTCGGCGGAGCGTCCTGGGTCACCTCTGCGACGACTGCCGCACCGAAGCCCAGCAGTGCGGCCAGTATCACGCCGAGCCGCATGCCGCTCAAGGATCGACCTCCCATGGAGACACCTCCAGTCGATACGTGCGTGCGATCCGAGGCGGATGGTGCCGCGTTCGACAGCACGTGTCAACAGCTAACACCGACATGAGGCGGGGTCCGCGGCTTGCCACGTAGACCCGGATGCCCGGCGGACCGGTCGCCATCTGCCCTGACGACTTACTGCAGCGCGTTGCTCTTGAACTTATAGGCCTTCGTCGTCGGATCCTGCTCGCGGTACACCGCGTGACAGGCCTGGCAGGCGGCACCGATCTGCTTGACGGCGGCGGTCGCGGCGTCCTTGTCGACCGGCGATTTCGAAAGCACGTTGTCGAGCTCGTCGAACCGCTGCGTCGCTGTGCGCAGCATCGCCACGGCGTCATCCTTCTTGTTCTTTCGCCAGAAGGTCACGGTGGTGGCGAGCTGCTCCCGCGCGCGGATCGCGCGTGACTTCGCGTTCTCGAAGTCTCCAGCGGTGACGGCCTGATTCAGGCCGCCGAAGTTCTGTCCCACGGTCTTCATCGTGGCGGTGAAGTGGTCCTGGGTATAGATCGGATACTGCGACGATGGCTGCTGCGCGAGGACGGTGGCCTTCAGACCGAGGAGCCCGACGAGCAGGGAGGTGAAGATCGCCGGCCGCATGAAGCGGCCGGCGAGGTGACGACGTCGAGCGGTCTGGGTCACGTTGCTAGACATCGGTCGTGAGCCGCGACACCTTGCCGGTGCTATCGCCGAGCTTCTCAATCGGCACACCCATGTACTCGAGGATGGTGATGTGCAGATTGGCGAGCGGCGTCCCTTTGCCGTAGCGGAAGAACCGACCTCCCTTGATGCCGGCGGCCTTGCCGCCAATGAGCGCGATTGGCAGGTCGTCGTGGAAGTGCGTGTTGCTGTCGCTGATTCCTGTGCCGTAGAGGAACAGCGTGCTGTCCAGCATCGTGCCGTCGCCCTCCTTGAGGGTGTTCAGCTTCTTGACCAGGTGTGCGAACTGGCGGAAATGGTACTCGTTGATCTTGTGCAGCCGCTCGAGCTTCGCCGGCTCGTCCTGGTGGTGCGACAGCGGATGGTGCGAGTCGGAGACGCCAATCTCCGGATAGGCATGCGCGCTCACCTCGCGAGCCAGCATGAACGTGCAGATGCGGGTGAGATCGGTCTGGTACGACAGCGCCAGCAAGTCCATCATGAGCTTGGCGTGCTCCTGATAGTCGGATGGCACACCGATCGGTTGCTCGACGACGGGGAGCTCACGCGAATTCTGCGACTCCGCCATCTGAATCCGGCGCTCGATGTCCCTGATGGAATCGAGGTACTCCGTGACCTTGATCTTGTCGCCGGTACCAATGATCTTGTCGAGACCGCTGATTTCGGCGCCGATGAAGTCGAGGATGCTCTTGTCCCGCTTGAGGCGGGCGGCCTGCGCAGCCTTGTCCGTGCTGCCGCTCGTGCCGAACAACCGCTCGAACACGGCGCGCGGGTCGTTCTCGATCGGCAGCGGCGTGGTCGGATTCCGCCACGCGACCGTGTTGGTGTAGGCGCAGCTGGAGCCGCCGTCGCAGGAGCCGAGCATCGCGTTTGACTCGATACCAAGCTCGATCGACGCCAGCTGCGTCTCCTTCGACGTCTGCTGCGCGGCGATCTGATCCATTGAGATGGACCCATACACGTCGGCACCGCCGGTGAACTTGAACGGGACACCCGTCAGGAAGGTGCCAGCCGACCGTGCGTGGTCACCGCCGCCCTTCACCTGGTTCGCCGGCTCGTCGGCCAAGCCGCCGCAGAGGAGGACGCGATCCTTCAGTTCGTTGAGCGACGCGAGCGTCGGCGGCAGCTCCGTGAGCGGGCCTTCGGTCTTGGGGAACCAGTACGGCATCGACATGCCGTTGGGCACGTAGAAGACGCCGAGGCGCCGGATGGGCGCGGCGGCGGTCTTGGACTGGGCCGTCAACGCCGGCACCATGGCGTCGAGCAGGGGCAGCGCGACGCTGGCGCCGAGACCTCGCAGCACTGTCCGGCGCGAGAGGTGCATCTTCGTGATGAGCATGTCCTGATCTCCCTCGGTTCGAGAATGATTCCTGCGCCGGGCTATTTAGACGCTAGCGTGACCGGTGTTGAGCCGGTCGCACGCCGCATCTGGAACTGCGGCGTGTTGATCACGCTGAGAATGAGCGCCGACCACTTGTTCTGTTTCGTCTCGAGATCCTTAACGATCATGCGGACCGTGGGGGCATCGGCGAAGTCGACGCCGCGGCCCAGCGCGTAGGTCATGAGCTTTTCGACGACGTTGGCGCGGTAGTCGACGCCCTTGTTGATGATCGCCTCGCGAAGCACCTTGGGACTGTCAACTTTGAGGCCGTCCCAGTCGATCGTCGAGTTGATCTCGGCACCCATGTCGTTCTCGCGCCACTTGCCGATCGCGTCGTAGTGCTCGAGCGCGAAGCCGAGCGGATCCATCCGCGCATGGCAGGCGGAGCACACCGGGTTGGCGCGGTGTGCCTCCATGCGTTCGCGCAGCGCAGTGGACTTGCTTTTGCCGTCGTTCTCCTTGAGCGGCGGCACGTTGGGTGGCGGTGCGGGCGGCGGCGCGCCGAGCAAGTTCTCGAGCACCCACTTGCCGCGCAACACGACCGACGTCCGGTGCGCGTACGAGCTCACGGTGAGGACGCTGGCCTGACCGAGCAGACCCTTGCGTCGCTCGTCGGTGAGCGTCACCCGCCGGAAGCGGCTGCCGTAGATGTCGTTGATGCCGTAGTGCCGCGCCAGCCGCTCGTTCAGGAAGGTGTAGTCCGCGGTCATCAGCTCGGTGAGCGGCCGGTCTTCGCGCACCTGACTCTCGAAGAAGAGCTGCGTTTCCGTGGCCATCGCCTGGCGCAGCGTATCTTCGAAGTCGGGGTAGAGCGCCTGGTCCGGAGCCTGGGCAGAGATGTTTCGGACCTGGAGCCATTGACCCGAGAAGTCGCTGATGAATCGGCTCGACCGCTTGTCGGTGATCATCCTCTTGACCTGCGCCGCCATCACCGCCGGCTGGCTCAGGCGGTTCTGTTCCGCCAAACTCAACAGCTCATCGTCTGGGATGCTGCGCCAGAGGAAGAACGAGAGGCGCGACGCGAGCTCTATGTCCGACAGCTTGTACTGAGCGCCCGGCTGCACACCGTTCGGTTCGCGCTCGATCCGGATGAGGAACTTCGGTGACGACAGCATGGCCTCGATGGCCCGCTCGATGCCGGCGTCGAAATCGCGTTCGGCGCGACCTTCGGCATAGATGCTGAGCAACGGTTTGATTTCCGCCTCGGTGACCGGCCGGCGATAGGCGCGCCGCGCGAGGGTGGTCATCAGGCGACGTGCACATGCGTCTTCTTGCGCGGCGGCGGTCGGCCGGCAGGTGAAGATCTTCTGACGGCTCGGTGTCTCGCCCGTCTTCCCGTTGAACGGACCGGAGACGTAGAGCATGTCGATGCCTGCGGCTCCGCCGTCACGTCGTCCGCGAGCGCCCGCCGACTCGAGGGGGGAAGGCAGCGCGTCGGTGAACGTGGCCGACACGAGCCGCGTGCCCGCCTTGACCGGGATGCGGATCTCGAGGTCGTTGTCCGCATTCAGGCGATAGTCGTGAACGATCTGGCCGTCCTTGTCGTCTTCCGGGACCGCGATGAGCACGCCCGGATCCGGACCCTTGTATTTGCCGCCGACCTTGAAGCGCTTGATGAGCGCGTGATCGATGCGCAGCTCGATCTGGTGCTCGTCCTCCTCAATCCCCTCGATCGTGCTCACCGTGCCATTGCGCACCATCCGGATCTTGAAGACGTACTCCCCATCGAGGGGGAAGGCGTGACGGGCCGTCAGGCCGCCATGCGTGCCAAACGGGGCGTCCTCGCTCACGCGCTGATCCTGCTTGACGCCGACATCGGTCTTGTACACCTGCGTCATCGCGCGATTCTCCGGGCTCGAGAGCACGAGGCGGCTGATCTTCGTCGCCGCGGACATGTAGCGCGCCATCAGCCCAGGGGTGATCGCCAGCACGTCGGCGTTGTTGTCGAAGCCGTAACCCGCCATGTCGCTCGGGAGGAGTTGCGTGCCATCGACCTCGAGCGCCAGCAGATCTTGAATGACGTTCACGTACTCCGCGCGGTTGAGCCGACGGGACGCCACGCGGCCCGGATTCGGGTGCTTCAGTGCCACCTGATCGAGGCGCGTTTCAACGGCCGCCACGAAGGCGTCCGCGACTGCCTTGTCCGGTTGCGGTCTGCCGGCCGGCGGCATCTGATTCGTACGGATCTTGCGCGCGATCTTCTCGAGGGTTTCGGCGTTGACTTCGACGGCGTTCACGTCGAGCTTCTCGATCGTGAAGCCCGCCGTCTTCAGGCGGTCGTTGTGGCACGTCACGCAGTACTTGTCGAGTAAGGCCCGGTCGAGCGGACCCGTCGATGTCGCATGGGCCGGTGCCGATTTGGCGGCAGCCGCGCGTACTTGAGCGGTTGCGATACCCCCCGACCCGGCGAAAACGGTCGCGGCAAGTGCTGCGGTGGCGACGATCGGTTTCGTCATACCCAAACCTCGAAAGCGGAACGAGAGTGGAACTAGCACCTGGCAAGTCAGCTTCCCGTAAGTATGGGCCGGAATGTGGCTTGTCGCCAAGGCTTGTCGCCGGGCCACTGGATGCGGTCATGTTTGACCTGGGCCCGCGTCTGGACCCCGTCAGCGGGGAAGTTGGGTATCATGGCGAGGTACGCGTCCCCGCTCGGCAGGCCCCTGGCGCGTGCTGTAGGCCGAGGAGTCCGCCCCAGCGACGCTCGCTGGCCCAGCCCAAGTGGGTCGAAAGACGGATAACGTGGAGACGGATAACGTGGAGACGGAGAACGTGGAGACGGAGAACGTAATGAAACGAGCTGTCGTCGTGGCCGTGGCGCTGTGTCTCGTGGGTTCTTCGGGGGGCTGGGCGGCCGAGCCCGATCTCCGGCTCGTCAACGCCGCAGCCGCGCAAGACAAGGCCGCCGCGCGCACCCTCGTGAAACAGGGCGTCAACGTGAATACTGCCCGCGCCGATGGCGCCACGGCGCTCCTCTGGGCGGCGCACTGGGACGATCTGGAGTTGGTCGACCTCCTGCTGAAGGCCGGCGCGAATGTCAACGCCGCCGACGATCACGGCGTGACCGCGCTGACCCGAGCCGCCGAGAACAGCAGCCCAGCCGTGATCGAACGGTTGCTCAAGGCCGGTGCCAATCCCAACCTGGCCGAGGCGAGCGGTCGCACACCGCTGATGATCGCGGCCGAAACTGGGAACCTGGAAGCGGTGAAGCAGCTCATCGCCAACGGCGCCAACGTGAACGCGAGGACCGACACCGGCAGCACCGCGATCATGTGGTCGATCTCAGAGGGGCACCAGGACGTCGCGCAGGTGCTCATCGAAGGGCGAGCCGACGTCAGGACCTCGACCAACAAAGGGTTCACACCGCTGATGTTCGCCGCGAAGAACGGTGACATCGAGATGGCCAAGCTCCTCCTCAAGGCCGGCGTCAGCGTCAATGAGACCGGGTCCGACGGCACGCACGTCCTGCCGTACGCTCTCGTGCATGCGCAGGGCGACTTCGCGAAGTTCGTCATTGAGCAAGGCGCCGATCCGAACAGCTCGATCGCTGGCGTTCGCGCGCTGCACGCCGCGGCCGGCGGCGTGGACGTGTGGCTCGGTGACTGGTATCGCTCGCACGGCGCGCGCGGGCAGTTCGGCGCCTTCTATGGAATGGGGCGTGGGCTCTCGGCGAGCCAGCGCAACGAGCTCGTGAAGCTCCTCATCGCCAAGGGCGCGAACATCGACGCGCCCGTCGAAGGCTCGGCGATGTTCATGAGCTACATCGGCTATCCGAAGAAGGGGGCCTTCGAGCCGTTCTCCTGTGGCACCGGCGACCTTCTTGGCGCTACGCCGCTGTGGGTCGCTGCCTATGCGGCGAACGGCAACGTCGGAGGGTTCGGCGGCGACCGCGGTCTCCCCGATCGCTTCGGGGCAGAGACGCCGGTGGATGTGCTCAAGACGCTGCTCGCCGCCGGCGCGGATCACCGAAAGACGAGCGTTGATGGAACGACGCCTTTGATGGTCGCGGCGGGCCTCGGGCGATGCACGTTCACGCCGGGTGCCAAGCGCGCGCCCCGGTCGGCAGGCGCGGAAGAAGCCGTCACGGTGTTGCTCCACGCGGGTGCTGACATCAACGCCGTCAACGAGGCCGACTTCACCGCGCTCCACGGGGCTGCGATGCGCGGCCTCAACGAGGTGATTCAGATCCTGGTCGAGAAGGGCGCCAAGATCGACGCGAGAGACTTCCGCGGTCGCACCGCCTACCGGCTGGCCGAAGGCTCGAAGCAGTCGTTCCAGTTCCAGGCGTTCCCCGAAACGGCGGAGTTCATCAAGGGTCTCGGCGCCGATATCAACCTGGGCTTGGCGGGTACCGTCCAGGAACGCCTGCGCGACATCGCCGCCACCCAGCAGCAACAGTAGTCGCGACCTCAATCGTCGATTGACCTCTCGAGGGTCGTCGGTTGGTCCGGTGACCCTTGAGCGGTTTTCGCGGCCGTACGGAACCCGCCTCGGACTCTGCTCGTTTTGAGGCATCGCTTCCCAGAGTGGCGACCTTTCGACGGCAACCGGTTCGTCATCGATGCCGGTCGACCGCTCTCCTATGGCAACATGCCCAACCATGCCACGGGGTCCTGGTTTCTAGCCCGAGTCCAAGAGCCCTGGTTCGGGGGCCCGCTTCACTGTGTCACGAAGTCGGAGCCGCCCGTTGGTACCCTGTCTTTTTGAGGCTGTTCACCGATTTGAGTACCGCGATCTGAGGTGGTACCCGTCCGCCTGCGCGGACCGCTGATGGGATGGGCGGTCTGCTCGGCGGCCTGGAGAGTGGAAGAGCGATCCCACTTGGCACCGGACGACCCGGTGTCGTTCTCTCTTGTTGTGGAGCCAGGGAGGACTGGTGGGATCGCAACGGGATTGTACGTGGATCCTCGGACTGCCGGGATTTCGCGTCGTGGAGTTGATCGGCGACCAGACCGACGCGAGCGGGCGCATCCAGGTCCGCGTGGAGCGCCAGGGTCCACCGCGGTATCCGTGTAGTGGCTGCGGGCGTCGGACGCGCAAGGTCCGATCGGCGAGGGATCGCACCTGGGACGACCTGCCGTGGGCCGGGCATGCGGTGACGCTGATCTATCGCCAGCGGCGCGTGCGCTGCCGGCACTGTGGCATTCGCACCGAGCAGGTGCTGTTCGCCGACGCCAAGGCGCGGGTCACCCGGCGCTTGCGCCAGCAGATCGGCGTGGACTGTCAATCGATGCCGACGAGTCACGCGGCGGTCCGCCACGGCGTGAGCTGGGGCAAGGCCCGGCGCGCCGAGCAGGCGTTCCTGGCCGACTGGGATCGCACGCGCTCGCGGCGTCAGCCCCGCCACCTCGGACTCGACGAGATCCACCGCGGGAAGGGCCAGCACGTCTGGACCGTCCTGTCCGGCATCGTGCACGGGGAAGTGATGGGCCTGCGGCGAGACCGCGACACGGCGACGGCCCCGACCTTGCTCATGACCGACCTGACGCCCCGGCAGCGCGGCGCCGTCACGGCGGTCTGCACCGACATGCATCGCCCCTACCTCAATGCCGTGACGGCGGGGTTGCCCAAAGCCGAGGTGGTGTTCGACAGGTTCCACGTCCTGCAACACGCCAGCGCCGCGCTCGATGAGGTGCGGCGCCAGGAGTTCTTTCGCGCCGGGCCGGTCATGCGCGAGCACGGCCGCGGCAAGCGGTGGCTCCTGCTCCGGCGCTGGAAGACGGTCCGTGGGGCGAAACGCACCGAATTGCAGAAGTTGTTCGCGGCCAATCGCCGGCTGTTCAAGGCGTACGTGCTGCGCGAGCAACTCGATCGGCTGTGGACCTCCAAGACCAGGCCCGGTGTGCTCGCCTTCGTCATGGGATGGTGCAAGGCCTTGCGGTGGCAGCGCTTGCCGGAGATGGAGCGCCTGGGCGACTTCCTGCTGACGCACATCAACGGCATCGCCGCGTACTGCGATCACGACGTCCGCTTCGGCGTCGTCGAGTCGATCAACACCACCATCAAAGCCGTCCTGCGACGCGCTCGCGGGATGCGCGACGAGGCCATACTGCTTTTGAAGCTGAAGTGGGCCACCGCCCACCCGATCAGGTCCGCACGCGACCTGCTGCGCTTTCTGACTGCTCAACCGCAGTACTCAAATCGGTGAAGACC
>VFZL01000013.1 GCA_016871175.1 Acidimicrobiia bacterium
GGTCCGGGGCGGCCGGCGAAGAGGGCGTCGACGAGCGCCCGGCTGCCCGCGATGAGTGTCGTCTCGAAGTCGGGCTGAAGGGCCGCGGCGGCGGCCAGGGCAACGGCAACGAGGATCTGCACCATGGAAGCAGGCATCATCGCACAGAATCCGCGCCGCCAGCCGACGGCTCAGCCGGCGCGCGGGGGTGAGCCGCAGAATGTCCACGGACCCGGCCGTCGCCACGAGGACGAGGCCGCCGCCGACCTGAACCCGGATGCGCGCCGGCGGGGAGCGCGGAGGGCGACAGTGGAATCGCCGACTGCAGCACGACATCGCTCGTCCCGCGCCAGGGTCTGAGAACAAGGGTTCCGTTAATAGTTGAGGCCGCTAATACGGTCTATCGTCTGGACCGCCTCGTGTTCGACGACGACGTTCTGGGCTGGATACGCGAGGCCCTTACTGAGAGCCACGAAGACGAACGCAAGGCCCACGACGAGGCCATGGCGAGGCTGCAGGCAGAGTACACACGACTTCAGAACCGGATGGACACGATGTACGTGGACAAGCTGGACGGGCGAATCGACACGGCCCCGTTCGATAGGCTCGCCGAGAAGTGGCGTACCGAACAGGCCGAGTGCCTGCGGCTGATCCGGCACCATCAGGCCGCCAACGAGTCGTACATGGCTGACGGCGTGCGGCTTCTCGAACTCGCACGAAGCGCCCGCAGCCTGTTTGAACGCCAGCGACCGAGCGAAAAGCGGCGGCTGCTCGATTTCCTGGTATCGAACTGCACGTGGCGGGAGGGGAAGCTTGCGGCGGAATTCCGCCAACCCTTTGATCTGCTTGCCAATACGGTAATGGACAACGCCTCGGAAGATGCCGCCAGGATGCCCGCGTGGTCGAAAAAGGAGAAATGGCTCCTCAGGCTGGATTCGAACCAGCAACCCTCCGGTTAACAGCCGGATGCTCTGCCGTTGAGCTACTGAGGAACGTGGGTGGGTCGGCGCGTTCGTGCGCCGCATGCACGAACAAAGAACTTTCATGCTAGCGGAAAGCCGTCCGGACGGTCAACGAGCGCGTCATGGACCGTGCTCGCGCCTCTCGCCGATCTCTAGACGAGGACGCGGTCGATGGACGTCCCGACCGCGCGGGATCAGAATCGTGCACTAATGCGCACCGAAGCTCGAGCTGCAACGCCCTGATGGCCGCCTGATCGTGACGTGGGCTGACAGCGACAGATACAGCAGCGGGTAGACCAGCGAGAGCCACGTCATCAATCGCGCCGCAGCGGGCGGCCCGAAGAGCGCACCACACAACAGGACAAACCAGAGACCGGCGCCGATGTTCATCGTTCTGGCAAACGGACCCCCGCGCGTCGCATACAGATACGGCGTGCGGATGAACGTCAGCGCCGAGAACAGCAGCAGGATCGCGACGCTCACGCTAGTCGCCGGTCGCAGCATGAAGAGATAGAACGCCACGATGTTCCAGTACGACGGGAAACCCAGGAAGAACCCATCGTGGGTTTTGGCGTCGACCTTCGAGAAACCGTACGCGCTGGCCAGAAGTGGAGCGAGCAGCAGCGGCCCAAGGCCTGGGCCGACGACGTCCGCGCGCCACATCAAGAAGAGCGGAAGCGACGTGTAAGTGTGGAAGTCGATGAGGTTGTCGAGCGCGCTTCCGTCGAAGTCTGGCAACACCTCTTTGACTCGAGCGCGCCGCGCCAACCAACCGTCCGTCGCGTCGATTGCCGTTGCCACCATCATCAGCAGGAACGCGCGCCTCAGCGACCGGTCGTCACCCAAGACGATGAGCACGGCCATGCCGGCGGCGCACACGAGCCCGAGAGCGGTATACAAGTGGGCGAGCCACGCCCAGACTCTGTCCACGGTCACACTCCGTCACTCGCCGGCCGCTGGAGCAGACGCGGCGTGTCCCAGCGCGTCGTCAATCGCGAGACCAGCGGGAGCAGCACAAGGCCGGCCGATGCGGCCATCAGCCGGACCGGCACCGTCTCATCGTAGGGAAGGAAAGCCGGCAGGCCGAGCAGCGGCTCGCCGGCTCCAAAGCGCAGCACGGCCGACACACCCAACGCGGCGATCGATCCGAGGCGGTTGGCCCGCGGATCGAACAGTGCCGCTAGGAGTTGCGGAAACAGCAGGACGAAGACCAGATCGCTCGTGAAGAACCACAACGCCTGCACGCTGCGCACACGCAACGCGAGGACCGTGGCCAGCGCGGCGAGGATGAGGATCGCCATTCGGATCACACGCACCATGTGCGGCAAGGAGAGGGACGGCCAGAGGAGCCGTTTGATCCCATTCCAGCCGAGCATCGATCCGGCCGAGAGGATCGACGAGCTGAAGCTCGACGTGACGGCGCCGACGATCGCCACGAGCCCGAGCAGGCCGATCGAGCCCGGCACGGCTCGCGCGAAGAGCATCGGCATCGTGTCGGCTGGCGAGGCCGCCAGGCGCGCCGCGATGTCACTCGACCATGGGTGAGACGCGGCGGCCACGCCCATGAGCAGCGGAGGCAGCGTGAAGAGCATTGTGAGCGCGCCAGCCATCACCGATTGGCGTCGCGCGTCCCCTGGCGTGCGGCATGAGAGTACCCGCTGGAAGTAGCAGTTCCACGGAACGCCGCCGCACACGAGCATCAGCGACACATCCCACCACCCGACGATCGATGCCTGGGTCCACAGTGGAGGGATCGCGTGCAGCGGTGGCAACAGACCCGCTCCGCTCGGCCGTGCCGTGGCATAGGCTGTCCACGCCTGGTCAAGTCCGCCAGACCCAGCCAGCACGAAGGGAAGGGCCGCCGCGAGCCCAATCGCCACCAGTCCCAGTTGGACCATGTCGGTGTAGGCCACCGACCACATCCCGCCGAGGACGGTGTACGCGGTCGTGGCGATGGCCGAGAACACGATGGCCTGCGTCAGGTCGAGGCCGAGCAGCACACCGAATGTCGAGCCGATGGCGACCAGCAACTCGGCGCTCCAGAAGACTTCCGCCGCAAGCGCGGGCAGTGCCAGCACTGCCGCCCAATGCCTACCGAAGCGCGCTTCGAAGGGATCGATGAGCGTCGCAAATCCGAATCGGCGCATCACCCCTGCGAAGAACAACCCGCCCAGGATCAGGCTGAGACCGTAGCAGAGGCCGCCTTGAACACCCAACTGGACGGAATTCTTGTAGGCACCCTCGGCTGTCCCGAGCAAGTACCCTCCATCGACCCAAGTCGCGGTCATCGTGAGCCCGGCGATCCAGAACGGCATCTGGCGTCCGGCGACGATCAGGTCAGCCACGCTCCCCGGACGGACCCTCCGAGAGGCCACCCAGCCGACAACCATGAACGCCACGTACATGAGGCCGACCGAGGCGAGGGACAGGGTCACGATCGAGTGACTATATAGCGGACCGTGCACCGGCATCGCTATCATGCGTGGGTGCGAGACATACCAACGAGTCCTCGATTCGAAAGCCTCGCCTTTCAGGTAGAGCCGCGACGGGGAGTGTCGGCTCAGGCGGCGGCGCGCACGGCGCTTGCCCGTGCCCTCCCGGGCCGCCGCTGGGCCCTCGTCCCGCTCAACCCCCGCAGCGGCGAATTCGAAGCGGTCCTCCTCCGCCCTGGCGAGCGGGCGAGCCGGCGACGACGGCCCCGCAAAGAGGCTCGAGTTTCTATGGCCACCGCGTGGGACATGACGTACGCGCTCCGCGACGACCCGAGCATCGTCTACGCCGAGCCGCTCTTCGAGGTCTCGAGCCGCGAGCAGCACGCGGCGCCGGGGCGGGGGGGCGCGCTCGGGCGGCGGCGACAACGATCCGGGCACCGCGAACAATTTCGAGTGGAGCCTGGAGGCGCTGAAGGCCCCCGCCGCCTGGAGCCTCTTTCCTCATTCGTCGCCTGGCCGCGGCATCGTTGTCGGCCATCCCGACACGGGATACACGCTGCACCCTGAGATCACTGGACCGCGTCTGCTCACCACCGACGGGTTCGACTTCGAAGACGATGACCCGGACGCGACCGACACTTTGAGCGGCGGCGTTCTCCACCAGCCCGGGCATGGAACGAGTACCGCGAGCCTGATCATCAGCGGGCGCGGACTGCCCGCGGGACAGGCCGGCCCGGCGTTCGTGTCCGGAACGGCGCCTGGGTCGTCGCTCGTGCCGCTGCGGACCACGCGATCCGTCGTGCTCTGGTCCATGAGCCGGTTGGTGCGTGCGCTGCGGCGCGCGATCGATCGCCGATTGGACGTCATGTCCATCAGCCTGGGCGGGCCAGTGCCGAGCGTCGCATTGCACAACGCCGTTCGGGACGCCGAGGTCGAGGGGATCCTCGTGCTGTGCGCGGCGGGCAACCAGGTGCGATTCGTCGTGTTCCCGGCGGCGTTCGACGAGGTCATCGCCGTGGCGGCGAGCCGAATCTCAAACGACCCCTGGCCGGGGTCGTGCCGCGGGCCGGCGGTTGACATCACGGCGCCGGGCGCGTCCGTGTGGCGCGCGCGCACGGAGCGTCAGGGCAGCCAGCAGGTGTTCTCGGTCGAGCGGGGGAGCGGGACGTTCTACGCGGTGGCCGCTACGGCCGGCATCGCCGCGCTCTGGTTGTCCTTTCACGGGCGGTCGGCGCTGGTCGCCAAGTACGGCAAGAACCGGATCCCCGCGGTGTTCAAGCAGTTGCTCCAGCAGACCTGCCGGACGCCGCCCAACTGGAACACCGGGGACTTCAATTCTGGTATCGTCGATGCCAGCGCACTCCTGTCCGCCCCGCTTCCGGCGACCCCTCCCGCTCGCGGTTTGCGCGGCATCGCGCGCCGAACGGTCTCGCGAGACGACGGATATCTGGAGGTGTTGGTCCATCAACTGACGCCCGCCCCGGTCTCCGAGGTCGTGCGGGCGCTGTCGGAGCTCCTCCACGTGGAAGAACGGCGGCTGGAGTCGGCGCTGAGTGAGGTGGGCCCTGAGCTCGTGATGCACGTGGGTACCGATCCGGCGCTCAGGTCCCGGCTGCTCGCGGCGGCGATGGCGAGCGCCGCGCGCGGCCGCGCCGCGCGCAGGCGAGTGCGCGTCTCGATGCAGGGCGTCTCCCGTCGCTTGCGGCGATCCCTGTAGCCCGTCTGGCACAACGATGGAGACTGGTGCTGTCGGGAGCCTTTTGTGGACGCTCCTCAGTGAGCTCGTCCATGGCGCGCCGGATCCGAAGGCGCGCACATGCGTGCTGAATCAGGGCGATGGCGAACTCTTGGCGTCGCTCGACCGTCTGTCGGCCGCCGCGGCCTCCGCGACGCGCGATGGTCCGTCGGTCGCGGCACACGTCGATCACCTCCGCTACGGCCTGTCCCTCCTCAACCGTTGGGCCGCGGGATTCTCTCCACCGTGGCCGGAGGTGGATTGGACGGCGAGCTGGCAGCGGAACGTCGTCACAGAGGAGGAGTGGCGAGCGCTACGCGAGGCGCTCCGTCATGAGGCGGACGTCTGGGCAGAGGTGCTCCGTACGCCTCGCGAGGTCAGCGACGTCGAAGCGGGCTGGATGGCGGGTAGCGTCGCGCATCTGGCGTATCACATGGGCGCCATTCGCCAAATCGATCGGTCCGCTCGAGGGCCAAGCGCCGAAGACGAAGCGCGAGCGCAGACCGAATAGCCGGCTGGCAAGACGGTGCCGCTCTCATCCGAGACGACCCTTTGACGGCGCCCAGCCTCCGTCGCGCTCTGCGCGCTCAACCGCCGCGGGCGTGATGATCAGGAGCATCACCACCATCACAGCCCGCCCAACACCCGGCAGAGAACCGTCGGCCGACGTCACTCGCCATCGAGCTCACTGCTGTGTCGCGCCGTTCGCTGCCCACCGGGCCGGCCCGGCCTTCACCGGCGTGGAAACGCGTCGACAAGAAGACGAGAACGGTCGACCTTGACAGCGGCGCGTGCGAGGCGTAAGACAGTGGTGTCCCTCTCGCTTCAGAGATGGAGGCTCGTATGGAGATCGATCCGCCGGGCTCGCATCGCGCATCGGTCGCGGGTTGACCGCCATTGATGCAGAGCAGAATTTAGCCCACCGAGCGAATGTTCAGCCTGGTTTCCACCAGGCCGCGTGTCTTCGACACGCCGTGAAACGCCCGACTGACGCACTGCGTCCACGTCGGGCGTTTCCCTTTTGTACGCGCGCCGCACGCGTCGCATCCGATACGATTCGACGGCATCCGTTGACGCCGCCGACAATCGGCACGTACCATGCCCGTTCTGCGAGCGGTTCAGCTCGCCATTCACGGCAGCCTGACTCATGTCCACCCTCAACAAGTACAGCGCGCGCATCACCCAACCGAAATCCCAGGGCGCCTCGCAGGCCATGCTCTACGGCACCGGCCTGACGCCCGACGACATGAACCGCCCGCAAGTGGGGATCGCGAGCGTCTGGTACGAAGGGAATCCGTGCAACATGCACCTCCTGGGCCTCGCCGAAGAGACGCGGACGGGCGTGCGCGCGGCTGGCATGGTCGGCATGCGATTCAACACCATCGGCGTGAGTGACGGCATCTCAATGGGCACCGATGGCATGAGCTACTCCCTCCAATCGCGCGACCTCATCGCCGACTCGATTGAGACCGTGATGTCCGCGCAGTGGTACGACGCGAATATCTCGATTCCGGGTTGCGACAAGAACATGCCCGGCTGCCTGATGGCGATGGGACGCTTGAACCGCCCGTCCCTGATGGTCTACGGGGGCACGATCCGCGCCGGACGGTCCGCCGATCATCAGAAGATCGACGTCATCTCCGCGTTCCAGAGTTACGGTGCCGCGCTCGCCGGTGTGATCACCGAAGAACAGCGGCAGGACATCGTGCGGCACGCGTGTCCGGGCGCTGGCGCGTGCGGGGGCATGTACACCGCCAACACGATGGCCGCGGCGGCCGAGGCGCTCGGCATGAGCCTGCCGTACAGCTCGTCGACGCCCGCCGAGGATCCGCGGAAGCGCGACGAGTGCCGCGAGGCCGGCCACGCCATCTACCGCATGCTGGAGCGCGATCTCAAGCCACGCGACATCATGACGCGCGAGGCATTCGAGAACGCGCTGGTGGTCGTCACCGTACTTGGCGGATCGACCAACGCCGTCTTACATCTCATCGCCATCGCGCGCGCGTGCGGCGTCTCGCTCACTCTGGACGATGTGCAAACGGTGAGCGATCGAATCCCGATGCTGGCCGACTTCAAGCCGAGCGGCCAGTACGTGATGGAAGATCTCCAAAATGTCGGTGGGACGCCGGCTGTGATGAAGCTGCTGCTCGAGGCCGGCCTGATCGAGGGACGGTGCATGACCGTCACCGGACGCTCCATCGAGGACAACCTCCGCGACCTTCCGGGTCTGACGCCGGGCCAGCCGATCGTCAGACCGTTGAGCGATCCGATCAAGAAATCCGGCCACATCCAGATCCTGAGAGGCAACCTCGCGCCTGCAGGGTCCGTCGCGAAGATCACCGGCAAAGAAGGGCTGCGCTTTTCGGGTCCGGCGCGGGTCTACGACTCCGAAGAAGACATGCTGCACGGGCTCGAGCGGGGCGAGATCAGCAAAGGCGACGTCATCGTCATCCGCTACGAGGGGCCAAAGGGCGGCCCCGGGATGCCGGAGATGCTGACGCCGACGTCGGCCATCATGGGCGCCGGGCTCGGTCAGGATGTCGCCCTGCTCACGGATGGCCGATTCTCTGGCGGCTCTCACGGCTTCATCGTGGGACACATCACGCCGGAGGCTCAGGAAGGCGGGCCGATTGCGCTCATTCGTCCGGGCGAAATCATCACGATCGACGCCGAACGGAACCTGATCGAGGTCGACGTCCCCCCGGACGAGCTCGAGCGGCGGCGAGTCGACTGGATCGCGCCCCCCTTCAAGAGCGTGCGTGGCACGCTCGCGAAGTACATCCGGTTGGTAAAGAGTGCCAGCGAAGGGTGCGTGACGGACGAAGAGCTCAGTTTGTGACGCGAGACTACCGTGGCAGCGTGACTTTGCGAACTGCGTAGCGTGGTTCGCGTTCGGGCTCGGACCGGGGCTCGCGCGCAAGATAGTACAAATCGGGACCAGTGAGGTGGATCGACGCCAAACCCGCCAGCGGGGCTGGGTCTTCGTCCGCAACGGCGATTCGTGTGACACGCCGGCGCCCATCGGCGAGACGGAGCACGAGCACCCGTCGCGTGCCGCTAGCCTCACGTTGAATGGCGACGAGCCCCTGCGCGCCGAACCGCAGGCGTTCGATGCCCCGGAGGTCGACCTCCGACACAGCGGACAGGGGTGTCACCTCACGTGATCGCAAATCGGCGCGCACAATGCCCCCTTCGTGCGCGACAAACACGAGTCCGTCTTCCTCCACCGCGATACTCGTGACACCCGCGCGTTCGAGGCACAGGGACACCCGCCATTCAGTGCCGCCACGCCCCATCGTCAGGAGTCGCGCGCCCTTTGTATCGAGACCCATGAGCGTCCCCGAGACAGCCAGCCCGAGGTCAACCAGCCGGACAGCTCCCAAGGTGGGGGAAGGGCGATAGGTTCGGAGCGGACGTCCGGAGACCAATTGGAGGCGATGGACCACGCCCGCGTCTCCTGCCACCCAAAGCTCGCCGCGGCGGCCATCGGTCTCCACAGCGGAGATCGCGGCAAACCCTGCCGAGTCTGCTCTCACCATGTCGATGGGGTCGCCACCGCCAACGGTCACCACCATCAGCTTGTGTTCGCGCGCATCGCCGATGACGAACCGCTGTGAGACGGCGTCGAACGCGAGGCCGCTCGGTGAGAAACCGGGCGCCTCGAATCGCGCCGCATCGCTGCGTGTTGCGGGCTGCCGCACGAGAGGTGGCACGCGCCCTGTCTCGGCGCCAAAGGGCCGTTCTCCCCGCTTCACGCCGCGGCGCCGAAACCGTCTCCATCGTGGCCGGGGGAGCGCTCGCTGAAGACGACCGCGCCTGGAGCGACGCCGCGACCGCGGGCCAACCGGACAGGTTGCGCGTTCGTGCGAACTCCTCGCCCGTCGCGTCAACGGGTACGCCGAGCTCGGCGAGGCGCTGGAGCATCACGAGGGCGTCGTGTGCGCGTCCACTCAGTGCCTGCGCCCGTGCCAGCAACAGCATCAACTCGGGATGTCGACGGGGGCCGAACTGGACGGCTCGCCAGGCCAGATCGTGGCATTGCTCGTACTCACCGCGCTGCGCGGCCTCGATCGCCAGCGACTGACACTGCTGCCACGTGACGCAGAGCGCCGAGGTTGATTCCTGACCCGCAGTCCCGGACGGTGTCGGACCAATGGGCGTCAGCAGCGCGACGAGGAGCAGGAGGGTCGGCAAGGGCGCGACTGTCTGGATGCTCAGCCGTGCGGATTGAAGCGATAGCCGATCCACGCTTCAATGAGCAGATACCGCGGCCTCGCGGCATCCACCTCGAGCTTCTTGCGCAGCTGGCCGATGAAGACGCGCAAGTATTCCGGATGCTGTTGCGCCGCATCGCCCCACACGGCCTGCAGCAACCGCGCGTGCTCGATGACACGATTGGGATGACGCGCCATGTACACGAGCAGATTGAACTCCTTCGGCGTGAGCCGTACTTCCGCGCCTCTGACGTGAACGCGGCGGCTGTCGAAGTCGATGCCGAACGCCCCCAGCTCGAGCGCTGACTCGACGACGTCCTCCGCCGTGCGCCGCAAGATGGCCCGCGTTCGAGCCAGGAGCTCGTTCGCTCCGTACGGCTTGGTCACATAGTCGTCCGCATCGGAGTCGAAGGCTTCGACTTTGTCGGTCTCGGCGTCATCGTCAGAGATCACCACCACCGGGACCTTGGAGATGGCCCGGATACGACGGCACAGCTCAATGCCGTCGACATGCGGCAGGTGCCGGTCGGTGAAGACGAGATGCGGTCGGAACTCCTCGAAACTCGACAGCGCCGATTCCATCTCTGACGCCGTTCTCGCCTGATAGCCGTGAGTGGTCAACACCTGCCCCAGATCCTGACCCATGTCACTGTCAACAATCAGCACGCGCGATTTCGCGACCATGAAACCTCCGTTACGAAGCGCTCGAGTCGACAAGAATCAACTGGCTCCTTCCGTGGCCCGTCGACGCCGCGGCGCGCGTCGCGCTTGCCACCGAGCTCGATTGGCTGCGTGAGCGTCGCGAAGATGTCGGCCGGTAACGCGTGCCGGAGACCGGGTGCGATGTTCTCCCAGCGGAACTCGGTGGTCGGATTGACCGGCCGGCCGGCAAAGGTCCGAGACAGATCCGCGGCTTCCGTGCGGGCGGCCGCCGCGTGTCGAGCCGGCGATTGCGCTCGAGCTTGCCGGATGGTTTCGCGGAGGGTCACGACCGGCTCGCTCGGCTGTGCGAGCACATGCGGGGACGGGGTCGCCGTCACCAGGATCATCGTGGCGCTCCGGAGCACGCGCACCAATCGTGTTGCACCAGAGCGGTGACTCATCGGACCCTTTTTGGCAAGGCTCCATGAGACGCAGATGAGACGACCGACCACCAATTCAGGTAAGCTCGACTCATGGGAGGGCGGCGATGAGGGCGATCCGAGTGATGACGGGGATGATCGCGGCGGTGGCGGCGGTGATGGCGCTCGTCGGAGCGGCGGTGCAAGCGGCGGATCCGAAGAGCTACGGCAAGGGTGTGTCGATTTCGGAGGCGACCCCCCTAAGAGACCTCCTGGCGACGCCGTCGAAGTTCGAGGGCAAGACCGTTCGCGTTGAAGGCTACGTGACCGCCGTGTGCGAAGAGATGGGGTGCTGGATGGCGCTTGCGCCGTCACAGGCGAAGGACGACAAGAGCCTCATCATTCAGGTCGAGCATGGCGTCGTCATGTTCCCGATGAGTGCGAAGGGCTCGCGCGCCGCGGCGCAGGGAGTCGTGCAGCGCGTGGGATCGCACCAGAGCCGGGAAGCCGCCGAGGAGCTCGCCAAGCAGCAGGGGACATCAGTGGCCGACGTCGGCCAATGGCACATCCACGCGACAGGGGCGCTGATCTACTGAAGAGCTTCGTCGGCCCGTGACCAACGACCAGGACAGCAGCGTCCGGTGACTACCGTCCAGGGGCGACCTCCTGCACGAGCTCCTTCGCGTCATACATCTTCGTGAGGGCTTCGAGTATGGCCGCGCTGTGGACGGCGATAGCGCGGCTCCCTTCTGACTCGTCGATGTACACGTAGCGGTTTGGCAGCTTCTGCTGGTTGCTGTCGAAATTGAGGCCGATGAGCTCGCCGGCGCGATTGACGATCGGGCTACCAGAGTTCCCGCCTATCGTGTCGCCGGTGTAGGCGAAGTTGAGGGGGGTCGCGAGCGCAAGACGGTCCCGTTTCGCCTTCCAGCGCGCGGGAAGGTCGAACGGCGGCTTCTCCCCGAAGCTTTCCGCGCGGTCGAACAATCCGTAGAACGTCGTCTTCCACGGCACGAGCGTCGTGTCCTCTTCGTATCCGAGGACGCGGCCGTAGCCCAGGCGCAACGTGAAGGTGGCGTCCGGGTACACCGACTTCCCATACGCCGCGAAGCGCGCCGCTGCGATCTGCTGCCCGGCGGACGCCTCGACGCTGCGCAGCGTGGAGTCCTGCCAGTCCCTGAGCTCACGCGCGATCGGATCGATGCGACGGGCGAGCACGATCAACGGATCGCTCGAGGTGGCAACACCCCGTTCCAGCATCGTCTTGCGCGTCGCCACGTCGGCGAGACCGGTGCCGACGATGGCCTCCCTGGCCACTTGGCCCGGCTCGCGACCGTGAAGCGCGGCCTTCACGAAGGGATCATCCGGACCGAGTGCCCGACGCGCCTCTTCCAGCCAGCCCGTGAGGATCGCCTCCTCCATGGCGGGATACACGGGCGCCGTCGAGAACAGCGCGAACTTGAGCGCGTCGAGGCGTGAGTCCCGAAACTCCTCGAGTCGCGTGTCGCTCGCCTTCTTGATCTCCTGCTCGTAGCGCACCAGCGTCGTCGCGTAGCCGCCCAGACGGGACGGCGACAGGGTGGAGAAGGCCAACCGCGTCGCGCGAGCCGGCACGTCGCGGTAGAGCTCGTCGATGCGGTCCCACGCCGAGGCGTACTGCTGCTGCCACGTCGCGTCGGCCGCCACCTTCGCGCGGAGCGCCTTGTCCTCCTCTGCCTTGCGCGCCAGGATGCGCGGGTTCTCGAGCCCTTGCTGCTGGCCCACGAGCCGCTTCAACGAGTTCTCGAGCGACCGGATCGTGCCTGCCGCCTGGCGAGCCGCTTCCGCGTTGGACTGTCCGTAGGCCGCCAAGGTGTGCCGCCGCGATTCCCAGACACGACACTGGAGCGGATTGCCGATATCGCGCTGATAGGTGATCTGCGTCATGGTCAGCAGGCGATCGGTCGAGCCAGGAAGACCCGACAAGACGATGAACTCGCCGTCGGTGGCGCCCTTCTCCGACCACCGGAGGAAGCGCTCGGTCCGCGCGGGCCGTCCGTTCTCGTACGCGCGCAAGAACGCGATGTCGAGGTCGTGACGCGGGAACACGAAGTTGTCGTAGTCGCCGCCGAAGTAGGCGATCTGTTCCTCTGGCGCGAACACGAGCCGGATGTCGGTGTACTTCTTGTAGCGATAGAGCCAGTACTCGCCACCGCTGTAGAGCGTCACGACGTCGGACCGGAGCCCGGTCTTGTCGAACGACTCCTTCTCGATGGTGGCGATGGTCGATCGCCGGGCGGCCGCGGCCGCGGCATCGCTCGCGCCCGGCTCTACAGCATCTTGCACGCGTCGCGTGACGTCCTCGAACGAGACGAGCACGTTCGCCTCGAGATCCGGACACTTCAGCTCGGCATCACGCGTGGCGGCGTAGTAGCCATCGCGCACGAGATCGCGTGTCGCCGTCGAGAGCTTCTGCAGCTGACCCGCGGCCACGTGCTGATTGGTCAGGATCAGGCCGTTCGGAGAGACGAACGACGCGCTTCCACCGCCGCTGCCGCCGTCGATGAGGCGAATCGACGACAGGCGGAGATGGTCGAGCCACGCGTTGGACGGTTCGAACTGGTAGCGTTCCCGCCACTGCTGCCGCGGGGGGTTGTCGAACGTCCACATCCCCTCGTCTGCCTGCAGGGTCGACACGATCAGAACCGCGCACGCCCCGATCGCGATGACCGCCTGGCGCTTGATCATGGGTGGAACTCCTCAACGATAGTTGCCGAAGTGCAGCGCGACGCCGAAGTCGTGTTCACGCAGCGCGCGAATCGCCTCCTGGAGGTCGTCCTTGGATGGCGATGACACGCGCACTTGATCGCCCTGAATGGCCGCCTGGACCTTCTTCAGCTTCTTGTCCTTCAGGTGTTTCACGATCTCGCGAGCGGCTTCGATCGGAATTCCTTCCTGGATCGTGATGATGCGCCGGACGGTGCCACCGGCCGCGGGTTCCGAATCGGGCACTGTGAAATTCTTGAGGGGCACGCTCCGGCGGACCAGCCGTGTCTGCAGGATCTCCCACAGCGCGTTCATCTTCATCTCGTCGTCCGCGATGAGCGTCAACGTTTTTTCGGCTGCGTTCAGTGTGATCTCGGCTTTGGCTCCCTTGAAGTCGTAACGCTGTCCGACCTCTTTGCGAGCCTGGTTGAGCGCGTTGTCCACTTCCTGGAAATCCACCGGTGAGGTGACGTCGAACGATGAGGTCGCCATGGAGGAATCTTACGATCTCTTGAAGATTGGCGATTGCAGATTGAGGATGGGAAGTTGGTCGCGAGTATGATGCTCTTCAGGCATGAGTCCCACCCACGGCGTGTTCGCTGCGGCCGTCGCACGTGTTCAGGTGGTCCGGATGCGAGACGGTCGCCCGGTTGACGCCACGGACTACGTGGCGGTCGAGGCCCCCTTGCAGGTCCGTATCGGTGGCGTGCCGTTTGCGACGATCATGCGGACTCCCGGGCAGGACCGCGAACTCGCCGCGGGGTTTCTCTTCGCGGAACGTGTCCTTCGACACCCGGACGACCTCGGCACCATCGAGCACTGCGTCGACACGGACGCGTCGCATCCGGAGAACATCGTGAACGTCGGGTTGACGGGAGCGTCGGCGGCGGCCGCCGCGGAGGCCCTCGCGGGACGCCGTGCCGTCGTGGCCTCGTCCGCGTGCGGGGTCTGCGGACGACGGTCGATTGAGGAGTTGGCCACGGACTGTGTGCCGGTCGAGCCGGTGCCGGACATCAGCGGGTCGGTGATTGCGGCGTTGCCCGCAGCATTACGGCGCGGGCAATCAGCGTTCCAACAGACTGGCGGCCTGCACGCGGCCGGTCTTTTCGCCACCGATGGCAGCTTGATCGCGGCCGCTGAGGACGTGGGGCGTCACAACGCCGTCGACAAAGTCGTCGGCGGACGCGTGCTCCGCGACGAGCTACCGCTGCGGAACACGTTGCTCTGCGTCAGCGGTCGCACGTCGTTCGAGATCGTGCAGAAGGCATGGGCGGCGGGAATCCCTTGCGTCGTCGCGGTGTCCGCGCCGTCGAGTCTGGCGATCGAGGTGGCCGAAGCAGCCGGCATCACACTCGTCGGGTTCGCGCGCGACGGTGGCTTCAATACGTACACAGGGCAGGTCGGCGGGTCGACAGGTCAGCGGGACGCGGACAGGTAGGTCGACAGGATGGCGATGATAGAGCTCGCAAGGACACTAGGCGTGCTGTCCCTCTCGAGTGCGCTCGTGGCATCGAGCGTCGCGGCGCCCTCGATCGAGGAGGCCTTTGCGACGTTCTGGCGGGCTACGACCGTGGCAGACGTGATCACCGCCGCAGATGACGTGGTGCAGTCGGGCGTGTCCTTCGATGAGGCGTATGCGCGGCTTCAGCGGGGCCGGCCGTACTCCGCAGACGTTCCCAGGGGTGTCGTGAAGCTGTCCCGCCGCACGTCCGCCAGAGAGTTCCCCTACACGCTCGACGTGCCGACGAGCTACGACCCGGCGAAGCGCTATCAGGTCCGCGTCCAGTTGCACGGCGGCGTTCTGCGACCGGAGCCGGGCCCTCGGGGTGACGGCTCGAGTGGCGCGCTCGCGGGCGCCGAGCAGATCTACGTACTGCCGCAGTCGTGGGCCGACGCGCAGTGGTGGGAGACGAGTCAGATCGAGAACGTGGCCGCGGTCCTCGACAGCGTGAAGCGTACCTACAATGTCGATGAGAATCGCATCGTCCTGTCTGGCGTGTCCGACGGCGGGACCGCCACCTACTTCTTCGCGATGCGCGAAACCACCCCGTTCGCCAGCTTTCTTCCGCTGAACGGGTTCGTTCTCGTGTTGAGGAATCGTGACCTTGGCATCCGCGGCGCGCTCTTCCCCCACAACATGACGAACAAGCCGTTCTTCGTGGTGAACGGCGGTCAGGATCACCTCTATCCGACCTCACGGGTCGATCGCTTCATCACCAGCTTCAAGCAGAGTGGCCTCTCGGTGGACTACCGTCCGCAGCCCGAGGCCGGGCACAACACGGCGTGGTGGCCACAGCTGAAGGCCGCGTACGAGTCATTCGTGGCGGAACATCCTCGCGAGCCGCATCCGCCGACGCTCACCTGGACGACCGACGACCCGACGACGCGCAATCGCGCGCACTGGCTGGTGATCGACAAGCTGGGATCGCTACGGCCGAGCGAGGAGCTGCCGGACATCAACAATCTGGACCGGGGCCGGGAACCGAACTTTGGCTTGCGTTCTGTTGGCATGCGCGTGGCGTCCGTGTTGCCGGGATCGAACGCGCTCGATTTCGGCTTCCAGCCGGGGGACGTCGTCGAGAGCGTGAATGGACGTGCGCTACCGAGAGGAGTCGAGCTCACTGAATTCCTCTCCATCTTCCAGCCCGGCGACAACCTGCGTTTCGTCGTCTCGCGAGGGGATCGGATGGTGGAGCTGGAGGGCACGTATCGACCCTCGCTGATGCGGAGCGTGTCGCCAATCTTCGTCACGAACGCACCGGTCGGCCGTGTCGACATCAGGCGGGAGGGAAATCAGTTCCGCGCACAAACGCGCGGCGTGGCGGCGTTCACGCTGCTCCTCTCGCCGGCCGTGATCGACTTCGCCAGGCCCATCACCGTGATCGCCGACGGCCGGACCGTGTTCGAAGGCGTCGTGCAGAAGAGCGTGGCCACCCTGATGAAGTGGGCCGCGCGCGATCACGATCGCACGATGCTGTACGCCGCGGACATCCGAGTGACCGTGACCCCATGATCGCGTTCACCGGCGCCAGCAAGCAGTACGGTCGTCAAGTCCTCTTCGTCGATGCCTCCTTCCAATTGAATCCCGGCGAGAAGGTCGGCCTCGTCGGCCCGAACGGCTCGGGCAAGACGACGATCTTTCGGATGATCACGGGGGAAGAGCACCCGGACGAAGGCGACGTGTCGGTGCCTCGCAAGATGACCGTCGGATACTTCCGCCAGGACGTCGAGGAGATGTCGGGCCGGTCGGTGCTCGACGAAGCGATCGCCGGTGGCGGCCGCCTGGGCGCGCTGCATCACGAGCTCGAAGCGCTGCAGCATGCCATGTCGGATCCGAGCCAGGCCGATACAATGGGCACAATTCTGGCCCGATTCGGAGAAGTGCAGGAGGAATACGATCACCTGGGCGGCTACGCGCTCGAGAGCCGCACGCGCGAGGTCCTGCTCGGACTCGGCTTCGACGACGAGCGGATCGACGGGGATGTCGGGGCGTTGTCTGGTGGCTGGAAGATGCGCGTGGCGATGGCGCGCGTCTTGTTGGCCGATCCCGACGTGCTCTTGATGGACGAGCCGACCAACCACCTCGACATCGAGTCGATCATCTGGCTCGAGTCGTTCTTGAAGTCGAGAACGGGCTCGCTGCTCATGACGTCGCACGATCGCGACTTCATGAATCGAATCGTGTCGAAGATCGCCGAGATCGACGGCGGCGAGATCGCGATGTACTCCGGCAACTACGATTTCTACGAGCGCGAGCGCGCGATTCGTGAAGCCAATCGTGAGGCAGCCTACGCGCGCCAGCAGGCGATGCTCGCGAAGGAGCAGCGGTTCATCGAGCGATTCGCGGCACATGCTGCCAAAGCCGCGCAGGTCCAGAGCCGCGTCAAGGCCCTCGAGAAGATCGAGAGGATCGAGCTGCCGAAGAAGCGTCGCGTCGTGAAGTTCGATTTCCGGCAACCGCCTCGCTCAGGGGAGCAGGTGGTCGCGCTCGATGGGGTGACGAAGGCGTACGGTCGACGCGTCGTGCACGATGGGTTGAGCCTGCACGTACGCCGCGGCGAGCGGTGGGCCGTGATGGGAAAGAACGGCGCGGGCAAATCGACGCTGCTCAAGATGATTGCGGGCGCGATCCCGCCAGATCGCGGCGAGGTGAAGCTCGGTGCCAGCCTGAAGATGGGCTACTTCGCGCAGCAGGCACTCGACGTGCTCGACCCCGACGCGACCATCGAGGAGCAGTTGACGCACGACTTCCCGCACGAATCGCCTGGCGTTCTGCGTAACCTCGCCGGGGCCTTCCAGTTCTCCGGGGATGACGTGGACAAGAAGATTCGCGCGCTTTCTGGCGGGGAGAAGACGAGGCTGGTCATCGCGCGGATGCTGCTCGACCCACCGAATCTCCTGGTCCTCGACGAGCCCACCAACCACCTCGATCTCGCGACGAAGGACATGTTGCTCGAAGCGCTCAAGACCTTCGACGGCACGATGATCTTCGTGTCGCACGACCGGGCGTTTCTGCGCGGCCTGAGCAACCGCGTCATCGAGCTCGGCGGCGAATCTGGCACCGACGCGCAGCCGCATCTCTACCCCGGCACGTACGACGAGTACGTCGCCCGCACCGGCCACGAGGCGCCGGGGATTCACAACTGACGCCGGCGCGACAGGGAGCAGAGAGCCAGGCCCCGCGCCATCCGCGGCTGTCGTCTGTCGGCCGTCAACTCTCGTCCTCTGCTCGCGTCTCCCTATCCGCTCTCGAAGTTCAGCGCTTCTCACCCGTCACCGGCTGGCAGGAGGGGCACCAGTACGTGAGGCGCGCGTCGGGCGCGCGCTTGTCCAGGGTGATCGGCGTGCCGCAGCGGCGGCAGGGTTCGTTGGCGCGGCCGTAGACCCACAGGCCCTTCGAGGGAGACAGGCTGCCGGTGGTGCGTCGGCCCGGCACGGGAGCCAACGTCCGCATGCGCGGCGTCACGTTGAGGCGAAGCTGCGTGCGCGCTTCGTGCAAGAGCGACGTCAACTGATTGTCGATGAGATCGCGTGTGAGTGCGTGCGGGTGAATGCGAGCCGCGAAGAGCACCTCCGACTTGAACACGTTGCCGAGGCCGGCGACGACGCGCTGGTTGAGGACGACGTCGGCGATTGGCTCGTCGGGGTGTGCGCGGAGGCGGAGCATCGCTTCAGCGACGTCGAAGGCGGGCTCCAGGAGGTCTGGACCGAGCGCAGACAGCAGAGTGTGGCGATCGAGATCGCGCGCCTGGAGGAACTCCGCTTCTGGCACGAGAAAGGCGACGGCGAGAAATCGATCCGTGGCCACGACGATCCGCATATCGCGACGTGGACGGCACCAGCGTTCTCCGGGACGGTAGAGATGCCAGCTGCCGTGCATGCGCATGTGGGTGCGCAGGACGAGATCGCCCGAGAACGCCATGAGCAGATGCTTGCCGCGCGCGCGTATCGACTCGACGCGTCGGCCCGCAAGCGGCTGCCGGGCATCGACCCGCGTCAATGCCGGATACACCGACTCGAAGGCCGTGACCACATACCCGGTGAGCGCCCGATTGAGCGTCTCCGCGGCACGGAAGATCGTGTCGCCCCCTGGCACGGCCTACCCCTTTCCCGGTTCGTGACGATCGGGCGGCCGCAGCGAGCGCCGCGCAAATCGGGATAGGGGTCGACCCGCCTCGGGGCTTCGAGCTCCGGCGAGGTGACCCGTCGACTCGTGACTGGCGACCTCGGACGTGTGCCGTGCGACTTCTGACTGGGGACTCGTTGACCGACTGTACGTCGGCTGAAAACCGAGTGCGCCGGAGATGAATCCAGCCTCGGTCAGAAACGGTGCCAGCACGTGCGGGCCGGGCGGTGCGCCGTCGATTTCCTCGATGAGCATCCCGCGCGGCGCCTCGTCGCCCGATCGGGCGCGCGCGATGAGGGCGTTCGCCACGCTGCGCGCCGCGCGCGTCCGTTGAGGCTCTGCGTCCGGGAGCCACGTCGTCAGTATCCGATCGTCGCGCGCCAGGTACGCCACCAGCGCGCCGTCCACCAGCACCACCGTCGCGCCCACCGTTCTCGTCGGCCCGCGGCCGACGTCAGCGACGGAAGATCGTGGCCACTTCAAGGTCGCGCCATACGGATTCGCGGGATCGGTGGCCGACAACACGACAACCTCCGCCGCGTCGTTGCCCACCGCGCTTTCGCTCACCGCGCCCTCGCCAACCGCTTCGCCAGCGATCGCTCCGCCGTCTCGAAGTGAGCGCAGGAGGTCGACCGCCCCCGGCAGCGCGAACTGCGTCGCTCCGAGACCCGCGACGAAATAGCCACGTCGGATGCGTCCGTTCTCCTCGAGCGCCTTGAGCACCGGGTACACGGCGCTGAACCCGACCGGAAACACCTCCGCCGCAGCAGTTTCACGCGTGAGGATCCCGTGCCGCGACAGCCACTGCTGCGCCGTCGCCGTCAGTCGTCGCGTGTCGCTGACCGACGCAACCGCTTTCGACCGTCGCGCACGTGGTCCCGCCTCACGTCGCGCGGGCACCAACGACCACCGTCCCTCGGCCGCCGCCGGGGCCTGCCGACGCGAGCGGAATGTCGTGGTCTCCTTGCGCCTGCCGCGGCGGGGCCTCGTACGGGTCCGCGTGTAGGCGCGGAGCGCGTGCATGGCGTCATTGGTCACGCGGCCGTTCCAGACCAGCGTCCAGAGCGCATCGACGGTCTGGGCGGGATAACCGCCGCCGACCCCCTCGTGCAGCGCCTGGAAGAACGACGCGCCGTGGCCGCTCAGCCAGTCCAGAATGCCGCGGGCACGCTCGTCCTCGCCAGGGAGCGAGGCAGGAGTCGGCGGGAGCAAGTCGGCCACGTGGTCGGCGAGGAACAGCGACAGGCGACCGTCGCGATCGCCGAGTGGCTCGAGGCCCACCCACACCACCTCGCCGGCGGCCATCACGGCATCGAGATCGCCCGCGTCGTATGCGTCGAGTCGCGCCGGCAGAATCTCGGTCTCGAGCAACGATGCCACGAGTGGGGCGCCCTGGAGCTGCTCGACGACGTCGAGGAGGGCATCGGCGCCGCGGCGTTTCTTGACGATGCCCTGCCAGCGGGAGGCGAAGCGGCCCAGCACGGTTGGATCGACCGGTTCGACCTCGTGTCGCAGTCGGGCCAGCGATTGTCGACGCAGTTGCCGCAACACACCCGCGTCGGTCCACTCGCGACGCGTGCCCCCAGGCCGGAACTCACCCTCGATCAGTCGACCATCCGCGGTCAGACGACGAAGGGTACGCTCGGCCTCCGCAGGCGACAAGGCGAACCGCGCCGCGAGCTCCGCGGCGGTGAACGGCGCGTGCGTCCGCGCATGGCGCAGCACGAGATCGCCCAGCGGGTCGCGCACCGGCTCGAGCAGCGCCTCCGGCACGCCTGGCGGCAGGGGCACGCCGAGGGCGTCGCGGTAACGAGCGGCGTCTTCGATTGCGATGAACCGCTCGCGCCCGGAGATCCGAACGAGCAGCGCCCGGCGCTGTTGGACGAGGTGACGAATCGAGCCCGCCACATCGGGACCGGTCGTCCGTCGAGCCAGATCGGCCGCGTCCAGGTCGCCGAGCGACAGCAGCAGATCATGTACGCCGTCCGCAGTCCGAACGTGATACTTGGCATCCAGTCGCTGGCGCTGGCGTTCGAGTGTCTCGGCGGCGTCACGGTCGAGCAGGTCGCGCAGTTCGGCGTCACCCAGGAGCTCGCGCAGCTGCGCCTGATCGACCGAGAGCGCTTGGGCGCGTCGTTCCGCCAGGGGCGCGTCCCCGTCGTAGAGAAAGCTCGCCACGTAGCTGAAGAGCAATGAGGCGGCGAAGGGCGAGGGGACATCTGAGTCGACGGTGGCTACCCGAATCGTTCGACTCCGGATGTCGCGCAGCGTGGAGACCAGCGCGGGCATGTCGAAGACGTCCCGGAGACACTCGCGGTAGGTTTCCAGCAGGACCGGAAACGACCCGAATCGAGCGGCCACCGCCAGTAGATCGGCGGCGCGCTTGCGTTGCTGCCAGAGCGGCGCGCGCATCCCGGGTCGTCGCTTCGGGAGGAGGAGCGATCGCCCGGCGTTCTCGCGGAACTTCGCCGCAAAGAGCGCGGTCGCTCCGAGCTGTCGCACGACGAGCGACTGGACCTCGTCGGGGTCCGGCAGGACCAGGCGCGGATCCGGCGGAGTGTCCACGTCCGGAAACCGGACGACGAACCCATCGTCGCCCCAGAGGGTCTCCACGTCGACACCAGTCTCCTCACGGATCTTGACGACGGCCGCCATGGCCCACGGCGCATGAATGCGTCCGCCACGCGGAGAGAGGACGCAGACGCGCCAATCGCCCAGGTCATCGCGCACGCGTTCGACTACGACGGTTCTCGCATCGGGGAGCGCGCCGGCGGCGCGCTGATCGCGCAGGTACTGCAGCAGGTTCTCCGCGGCGTGCGTGTCCAGGTCGTGCTCGCGCGTCAGTCGATCGAGCGCGGCGGGCGGCGGCAGTCTCGTCAGCGTGTGGACCAGATCGCCAATGGCCAAGCCGAGATCCAGCGGTCGTCCTGCCCGATCCCCCTTCCAGAACGGCATCTTCCCGGGTTCGCCGGGGGCCGGCGACACGAGCACGCGGTCGTGTGTGATGTCTTCGATGCGCCACGTCGATGCGCCGAGCAGAAACGTCTCGCCGGGGCTGCTCTCGAAGACCATCTCCTCGTCGAGCTCCCCCACGCGCCCGGTGCCCGGAGGCGCACCCACGAGAAACACACCGTAGAGTCCACGATCCGGAATGGTGCCCCCGTTGGCGATGGCGCCGCGCGGCCGCAGCTCGGCGAACTCGTCAGAGGGGTATCGACCCGACAACATGTCGAGCACACCTTCGAAGGCTCCGCGTCCCAGCTCGGCGAACGGGGCGGCGCGGCGGACGGTGTGGAAGAGCTCATCGACGCGCCACTCGTCCATGGCGGTCATCGAGACGATGTGCTGCGCGACGATGTCGAGGGGATTGCGGGGATAGTGGCTGGCTTCCACGGCGCCCTCGCGCATAGCGCGCGTGACGGCGGCGCACGCGACGAGGTCCCCGCGGAACTTCGGGATGATGATGCCTTTCGACACGGCGTCGATCTGATGGCCGGCACGCCCGATGCGCTGCAAGCCGTTGGCGACTGTCGGCGGCGCTTCGGTCTGGACCACGAGATCGATCGTACCCATGTCGATGCCGAGCTCGAGCGACGAGGTCGCGACGAGTCCGGCCACTCGACCGGCCTTCAGAAGATCCTCGACCTCGGTGCGCTGAGGGCGGGCGAGCGAGCCGTGATGCGACCGTACGAGGGTCTCGCCGGCCAGCTCGTTCAGCGCGCCCGCGAGCCGTTCCGCGAGCCGCCGGCTGTTGACTAAGATGAGTGTGGAGCGATGCGTGTGGATGAGCTCGAGCAAGCGGGGGTGCATCGCGGTCCAGATGGAGGGCCGCGTCTCGGTGCCGGCCGCCGGTCCGCTCGGGATGTCTTCTGTGCTCGTGGCCGCGCCGAGCCGTGCCATGTCTTCCACGGGCACCTCGACTCGAAGCGCCAGCGCTTTCTTTGGCCTGCGTCGACGATCGTGACGGGTCGGTACCTTACTGTGTGACCATCGCTGAACTCGCGGAGCACCTCCGCCTCGCTCTCATGCGTCGTCCAACCGGCGGAGAGACGCGGACGCACGTGCGTCGTGTTGGCGCCGCCCAGAAAGCGCGCGACCTCGTCCAGGGGACGCTGCGTGGCCGAGAGACCAATCCGCTGCGGCGGGGTCCCACACCGGGCAGTCAGGCGCTCGAGCGACAACGCGAGGTGCGCGCCGCGCTTGGTCGGAACGAGCGCGTGAATCTCGTCGATGATGATCGTGTGCAGACCGACGAGGGCGTCGCGTGCGCGTGACGTCAAGAGGAGATAGAGCGATTCGGGTGTTGTGATGAGGATGTCGGCCGGATCGCGCTGAAAACGGGCGCGCTCATCCGCCGGCGTATCGCCCGTCCGAATGGCGATGCGGGGAGTGAGTTACTGATCGCCGCGCGCAGCGGCCGCACGTGCGATGCCGGCGAGCGGCGCACGCAGGTTGCGTTCGACGTCCACGGCCAGCGCCTTGAGCGGCGACACGTACAACACCCGGCAGGCCCGCCCCCTCTCGGGGACCGGCGCGAACATCACCCGATCGAGGCTCCAGAGAAACGCGGCCAGGGTCTTGCCGCTCCCGGTGGGGGAGAGGATCAGCGTCGACTCGCCGCGAGCGATGGCCGGCCAACCGAGAATCTGCGGGCGTGTAGGCGCCCCGAACGCCCCGGTGAACCACTGGCGGACCGCCGGATGAAAGGGCGCGAGCGGGTCGGAATCACCGCGCGACGACACGCGACGATCTTATAATGCTCGCCCTCCGGTCTCGGCTCCGTGCCAGGCCCGAGCACAGAGACCTACAAGGCAGGACCGCTGAATCATGGGCGACGCCGGCGAAGGACTGATCGACGCGGACGGGCGGATTCAAGAACGGATGGAAGATCTCGAGCGCGAGCGGGCGGCGGCCAAGGGCAAGACGGTGCGTAACCTCGCGCAAATCCGCGCCCTGGAATCGCTCAGGCTGGCCAAAACGGACCTGGAACGGCAACTCGCCACGAGCGCAAACGAGCGCCGAAAGGCCCAATTGGTGCAAGCGATGGCTGAACTGGACCGCCGGATGGCGGAAGTGGGGAAGGCTGCGGACTAGTCGAACTCGTATTGGCAAGGGCCATCGCCGACGTTGTATGCTTGACCCAGCGGGCTTCGCGGGATTCTGGCGAGGAGGGTTCATGACGGGTCGTGCGTTCGTGGGGTGGCAAGTGATCTCTGCCGGCGTTGTCACGCTGGCGCTGGCGGCACCAGCTCAGGCGGCTGAGGCCAAAACACCGACGTTCTCGAAGGACGTCGCGCCGATCTTCCAGTCGAAGTGTCAGAAGTGCCATCAGCCGAATTCCATCGCGCCGATGTCGCTCATCACCTTCCAGGAGTCCCGTCCGTGGGCGCGCGCGATCAAGGAGCGCGTGATGACCCGCCAGATGCCCCCGTGGCACATCAATCAGTCGGTCGGCGTGCAGAAGTTCCAGAACGACATGTCGCTGACGCCCGACCAGATCGACACGATCGTGCGATGGGTAGATGGTGGCTCACCGCAGGGCGACCCGAAAGATCTGCCCAAGCCGGTCGCGCTCCTGACCAATAACGAATGGCAGGGTGTGATGGACGGGTTCGGACCTCCCGATCTGGTCATCCGGTCGAGCGAGTACACGATGCCGGCGCAGCACCAGGACGTCTGGTACCGACCGATGAGCGAGATTCCGCTGACCGAGCCGCGGTGGATCCGGATGGTTGAGATTCGCCCGACCAACCTCCAGGCACGCAAGATCCTGCATCACTCGGTGGCGTATCAGGTGTTGAACCCGGACAACGTGCAGGCGATCAACACGGGCATCCAGGACAGCCGCAGTTTATCGCCGACGCAATTGACGGCCGATGACGCGGTCAACCGGCGGCCCATGTTGATGGAGTGGGCGATCGGCAAGGGCTACGACCGCTACATGGAACAGACCGGGAAGTTGGTCATGCCAGGCGAGAAGATCTCCTGGGACCAGCATATCCACGCCGTGGGTGAGGAGATCGCGGGCGGATCCGAGCTCGGCCTCTGGTTTTATCCACAGGGGCAAGCGCCGAAGAAGCGGAGCTACTTGGTGGGCTTCACGGGCATCAAGAGCCGCGGCAAGGACGGCCCATACCTCGACATCCCGCCGAACATGATCGCGCACTCGGAAGGCTTCACCGTGCTCAAGGAGCACACCTTGATCACGAACTTCCAGCCGCACTTCCACCTGCGCGGCAAGGCGATGCTCGTCGAGGCGATCCTGCCTGACGGCCAGACCCAAGTCGTGAGCCACGTCGACAACTTCAACTTCAACTGGATGACCAACTACATTTATGCGGAGGACGCCATCCCCGCCTTCCCGAAAGGCACGATCATCCATGTGACCGCGTGGTACGACAACACGAAGGCGAATAAGAACAATCCGGATCCGGACCAGTGGGTCGGGTACGGCGACCGCACGGTCGACGAGATGGCGCACGCGTGGATGAACGTGGTCTATCTCTCCGACGCCGAGTACCAGGATTGGCTGAGCAGGCATGGCGGTAAGCCGGGCGTGCCCAACGTGCCCCGCCAGACGACGCAGCAACAGTAGTAACCGCTTGAGGCTCTGATGCGGCCCTCGACGAGCGTTGCGGCTCGTGACGAGGGCCGCCTCATGGCAGACCAGGTGCGTCACCCGCAACACCAGTCCGCCGTCCGAACGCCCTGTCAGAGAGCATCATCACAGAAAGCATCATCACCGCGAGCATCATCGGTTGGATCATCATCGGTTGGATCATCATCAATGAAGCGCCTCCTCGTTGCGAGCGGGTGCGCCGCCGTGCTGGCCGGCAGCGTATTCCTTTCGGCTCAAGCCCAGTTGCCGAGCGCGCCGCAGATTCGTTTCGGTGGTAGCGTGACCGGCGCGTTCGACGGCTGGTTCGACAACGCCGACGGTTCCCATACGTTCTTGGTCGGGTATTTCAATCGGAGTGCCGAGCAGGCGGTCGACATCCCCATTGGTCCCAACAATCGCATCGAGCCCGGCGGTCCCGACATGGGGCAGCCCACTCACTTCTTGGCGGGACGGAACGTTGGCATGTTCACGGTTACGGTGCCGAAAGACTTCACCAAGCAACAGAAGCTGACCTGGACGATCGTCGCCAACGGCATCACGAACGCGATTCCGCTGCGCATGAACACGGACTACAACGTGAGTCCGTTCGGCGAGGACGCGGGCGCTGGCAACCGTCCGCCCATCGTCAGGTTCGATGAGAAGGGCGCGACGATTACCGGACCGATCGCGTCGATGGCCAAGCCGGTGCAGAGGCGTACGACGTCCGTGTCCACGCCGCTCGCGTTGAACATCTGGGCCGATGACGACGCGAAGTACTCGAGCGGGACGAATGCCCCGATACGGAATCCGCCACCGCCAGTTGGGGTTCTGTGGACGAAGTTCCGGGGACCAGGGCCGGTGACCTTCCAACCCAGCGATGCGCCCAAACTGGACGTGCTCAAGGGCGGCAAGGTTGGTGAACCGTTCTCGGGGAAGGGCGCGGTGACGGCCACGTTCAGCGAGCCAGGCGACTACGCGCTGCTCGCGATCGTCACCGACTACTCGGGGTTCGGTGGTGGCGGCGAGGTGTGTTGCTGGACGACCGGTATTGTCACAGTGACCGTGACCAAGTAGCGGGCGCTTTCGCGTCGCGTCTTTCGCACGGATTGCCCGCGTGTCCGTCAGGCCCGTGCTCGTCGGTCGAGTTCGGGCCTGTCGTGTTTTTCGGGGCGAGAATTCTGCACATTTCTCGAGTGTCGGTCCGTTGACTTGGCCCGGTGCGTCGAATAGCATTGACCTTGCGAAATCTTTCACGAGCTCGCACCGCTGATCCGTCGTCAGCAGTTCACCCTAAAGAGACCAGACGGGGCACACCACTAACGTCATGCAAGGATGGGTCGGAGTCGGTCTGATGATCGCCGTCGGCATCGCATTTGCGGTGACGATGCTCGGGTTGTCCAGTTTGCTCGGACCCCGAAAGCCCACCCCTGAAAAGTTGGCGCCGTACGAATGCGGCATGCCGCCGGTCGGTGACGCGCGCGAGCGCCAGTCGGTCAAGTTCTACCTGGTGGCGATGATCTTCCTGCTGTTCGATATCGAGGTGGCGTTCCTGTACCCCTGGGCCATGGCGCTCCGCGATCTCGGCTGGGCGGGTTACGTGCAGGTGCTGTTGTTCATGTTGCTGCTGCTCGCCGGTTACGTCTACGTGTGGCGGAAGGGCGTGCTCGACTGGGGGGCCGAGTCCACATAGACCAGGCAAGCCTGGTAGGCCAGGGAAGCCTGGCCCTGAGGGTCGGATGGGTATCGAAGAGACAGAAATCCCGGTCATCACGACAACGCTGAATAGCGTTGTGCAGTGGGCGCGGCGCTCGTCGGTTTGGCCGGTGACATTCGGTCTGGCGTGCTGCGCGATCGAAATGATGGCGATGAGCTGTTCGCGGTACGACATCGCGCGGTTCGGCGCCGAGGTGTTCCGCGGCAGCCCGCGGCAGTCCGACCTCATGATCGTCGCCGGTCGGCTCTCCCGGAAGATGGCCCCCGCGCTGCGGCGCATCTACGATCAGATGCCCGAACCGAAGTGGGTGATCTCGATGGGTGCCTGCGCGTCCATCGGTGGCGTGTTCGACAATTACGCGATTGTGCAGGGCGTCGACCAGGTCGTGCCCGTCGATGTGTACGTGCCGGGATGCCCGCCGCGGCCGGAATCGCTCATCTACGGGATCGTTCAGCTCCAGCGCAAGATCGATCAGCAGAAGATGGCGTGATGGAATCGACCGCGCTCGTCGCTTTGCTCCAGCACGCCGCGCCGGATGCTGGGTTGGAGATTGCTCCTAGCTCCGACGTGCATCCGACTGTCTACGTGTCGCGCGATCACATCCTGCGGGTCGCCCGCGAGCTGCGGGATCGACCGGACCTGCGGTTCGCCCTGCTCTCGGAGATGACGGCCGTCGACCTGTGGCCGCGCCAGCCGCGCTTCGAGATCACGCTGATCCTCGTGTCGATCGAGCACCGGCTCCGATTGCGCCTCAAGGTGCGCGTGCAGGGCGACGATGCCCGGATGCCGACGTTGACCGAGGTGTGGCCCAACGCGAACTGGCTCGAACGCGAGATTTGGGATCTGTTCGGTGTCGTGTTCGACGGGCACCCGGACCCGCGGCGGCTGCTGATGCCCGAGGACTGGGAAGGGTATCCCTTGCGGAAGGACTATCCGGTCCAGATTCAGATGAAGCCGCGGACGACCGAGGCGATGCAGATGACGGAGGAGGAGTTCCGGGCGAACCTGTTGCGGGATCGCCTGACGCGGAGTTGACGTGGGGCCGAGCGACCGCGACGTGCTCCGCGGCGTGCTGACGGACATGATTCGGCTCCATCAAGGGGCGCCAATGGCGATCCGTGGCCGATACTCGCGCGCGTGTTCATGCGGCGGGTCGAGGCCGTGGGACGCGCTGGTGACGCGGCGGTCGGCATCACGACGAACGGTCGATCGCCGAATGGCGTGAAGGCAGTGGCGCGCGCACAGGACGTGCAGCGGACGTTGTTGCACGCGACGGGCGCCCTAGTCGCACTTGCGGTGAGCGAAGGCGGGTCAAAGGACAGATGCCCGAAATTCGAACCGAGACGATGACCGTGAACATGGGGCCTCAGCACCCCAGCACGCACGGCGTGCTGCGGCTCGTGCTGGAGCTCGACGGCGAGGTCGTCCGGTCCTGTGCGCCCACCATCGGGTTCCTGCACACCGGCATCGAGAAGACGGCGGAACAGAAGAAGTGGGTGCAGGTGATCCCGCTCGTCGAGCGAATGGACTACCTGAGCGCTCAATCGAACAGCATGGCGTACTGCCTCTCGGTCGAGAATCTGCTCGGCCTGGAGGTACCGGAGCGCGTGCGCAACATCCGCGTGCTCATCGCCGAGTTGCAGCGCATCAACAGCCACTTGGTATGGCTGGGTACGCACGGCATGGAAGTGGGCGCCGTGTCGGTGATGTTGTACTGCTTCCGCGAGCGCGAGCTGCTTCTGAATATCAACGAGATGCTCGCTGGTTTCCGGCTGTTCCCAAGCTACATGCGTGTGGGCGGCCTGCGCGAAGACCTGCCGCGCGGCTTCCACGAAGCCGTGCGGTCGTTCATCGATCGCTTGTCCGAGAAGCTGGGCGAGTACGAGGATCTCCTGACCAACAACGAGATCTACCTGAAGCGGACGAAGGGCGTCGGCATCATCTCCGGTGCGGACGCGGTCGCCTACGGGCTAGCGGGACCCATCGCGCGCGCCGCGGGTGTCGGCTACGACGTTCGCAAGGCCTTCCCGTACCTGGGCTACGAGGCCTACGAGTTCCAAGTGCCGACGCAGGCTGATGGCGACGTCTACTCGCGATATCTGGTGCGTCTCGCCGAGATGCGCGAGAGCATGAAGATCGTCCGGCAGGCGCTCGACCGCGTGACGCCGTACGGTGTGTACGCCGTCGACGATCCGCGGATCACGCCTCCGCCGAAGGACAAGGTCTACACCGAGATGGAAGCGCTCATTCAGCACTTCCTCATCTACTCCCAGGGGTTCACGGTGCCGGTTGGCGAGGCGTACGTGCCGGTCGAGGGTCCGCGTGGGGAGCAGGGCTTCACCGTCATCTCAGACGGGACGAACCGACCGTGGCGGGTGAAGGCGCGGTCGCCCTCGCTCCTGGCGTGCCAGGCGTTGGAGCGGATGATCGTTGGCAACCAAATCGCTGACGTGATCGCCGTCATCGGCTCGATCGACGTCGTCATGGGAGACGTGGACCGGTGAGCTTTCACCCTAAGATGGCGTATGACGCCACCTTTCACAAGTCGTCGCGCACGCTGGCCGATCCGGGTCCGCCGTTCACGTTCACGCCGGAGCGCCGCGCCAGGCTCGACGAAGTCCTGACGCGGTATCCACCGGACCGGAAGCGGTCGGCGGTGTTGCCCGCCTTGTACCTGGCGCAGCAGCAGCACGGGTACATTACCGGGAACGCCATGCGCCACATCGCCGAGATCCTGGAGATCACGCCAGCCGACGTGGAGGATGTCGTGTCGTACTACACGATGTTCTACACGAAGCCGGTCGGGCGGTTCGTGCTGAACGTGTGCCGCACGCTGTCGTGCGCGCTCAACGGTGCCGAGCGCGTCACCGAGGAGCTGTGCGCCAAGCTGCACATCAAGCCCGGCGAGACGGACACGAGCGGTACGTTCACCCTCGTGGAGGTCGAGTGTCTCGGTGCGTGCGATCGGGCGCCGGTCGTGATGGTCAACGACGCCTGGCACGAGTGCGTGTCGCCCGAGTCGGTGGGGCACATGCTCGATAGTCTGCGGACTCGCGGTGAGTCCGCGCTGACGGGATGTCATCTGGCGGTGGAGAAACGATGAGCCACGCCGCACGCGGGACTGCGACGAAGCACGGAATGGAGACATCGCGCTGATGGAACCGCTGCTGACCCAAGACGTGCGCAAGCCGAACGGATACACCCTCGACTTCTATGTGGAGCACGATGGGTACGCCGGCTTGCGGAGGGCGCTCGGCATGGCGCCCGACCAGATCATCGAGATGGTCAAGGCATCGGGACTGCGCGGGCGTGGCGGCGCTGGCTTCCCGACGGGCACGAAATGGCAGTTCGTGGACAAGAAGTCGCCGAACCCTCGCTACATCGCGTGCAATGCCGACGAGAGCGAGCCGGGGACCTTCAAGGATCACGTGCTGATGGAGCGCAACCCGCATCTGCTTATCGAGGGCTGCGCGATCGCCTGTTACGCGATCGGGGCGAAGGTGGCCTACATCTACATCCGGGGCGAGTTCCTCCACGTCCAGCAGGTTCTCGAGGCGCAGATCGCCGAGGCCTACAAGGCCGGTTATCTCGGCAAAAACATCCTCGGCAGCGGCTTCGATTGCGACGTCTGGATTCACCGAGGTGCGGGCGCGTACGAGGCTGGTGAAGAGACGGCGTTGCTCGAGTCACTCGAGGGGAAGCGGGCTCAGCCGCGCAACAAGCCTCCATTTCCGGCAGTGGTCGGTCTCTATAACTGTCCGACCGCCGTCAACAACGTCGAGACGCTCTGTAACGTCCCCCTCATCGTGAAGAACGGCGCGGAGTGGTTCGCCGCCCTGGGTCCCGAGAAGAACGGCGGACCGAAGCTGTACTGCATCAGCGGGCAGGTGAAGCGGCCGGGCGTGTACGAAGCGTCGATGCACGTCACGTTACGTGAGCTCATCGAAGGGGAGCGATATGCGGGCGGCGCCCGCGAGGGGCGGACGCTGAAGGCCATCATCCCAGGTGGGTCGTCCGTACCGGTTCTGTTGCCCGAGCAACTCGACGTCCCCGCGAGCTTCGATGCCGTCCAGAAGGCCGGTTCACTGCTCGGCTCGGCGGGCATCATCGTGTGCGACGACACGACGTGTATGGTGTGGCTCGCCGAGAACTTGCTTCACTTCTACCGTCACGAGTCGTGCGGCAAGTGCACGCCCTGCCGCGAAGGCACCGACTGGCTGCACAAGATCCTTCATCGTATTGAACGGGGCGAAGGGCAGATGCGCGACCTCGATCTGTTGGCCAGCATCAGCGCGCAGATCGGCGGGAAGACGCTGTGTGCCTTCGGTGACGCCGCGATCACGCCCGTGCAAACCACCCTCAAGCATTTCCGCCACGAGTACGAAGCGCACATTCGAGAAGGCCGCTGCACGCTCGTCGCCGACTGGCGTGCGCGGCAGCCGATCGGGGCGCACTGAGCCATGAACCAGGCCGTGGTCGCCGAGGTCGTCATCCTGGTCGCGGTATTCCACGCGCTGCTCCTGTCGGCGGCGGCGATGGTGTGGGTGGAGCGCAAGGTCGCTGCGTGGCTCCAACAACGACACGGCCCGACCCTGGTGGGCTATGCGGGGCTGCTGCAGCCCTTCGCCGACATCATCAAGCTGATCTTCAAGGAGGAGCTGAGGCCCGCGGCGGCGGACAAGTGGCTGTTCTACCTCGCCCCGGCCATCTCCGCCGCCTGTTCGTTCGCGGCATTCGCCGTCGTGCCCTTTGGCGCCGAGACGACGTTCTTCGGGCTGCTGGACGAGCCGGTGAAGCTCCAAGTGGCGGATGTGAACGTCGCCGTGCTCGTCATCTTCGCGATTGGATCGATGAGCGTGTACGGCATCGTGCTGGCCGGCTGGGCGTCGAACAGCAAATACTCGCTGCTTGGGGCACTGCGGTCGTCGGCGCAGATGATCAGCTACGAGCTCTCGTACGGGATGGCACTCGCGTCCGTCCTGGTGATGGCGAACTCGATGTCGTTGACCGAGATTGTCAACGCCCAGGACGGCGCCTGGTTCGGCTTCATCCCGCGTTGGTTCATCTTCGTGAACCCGATTGGCGCGCTCATCTTCATGACGGCTGGCGTGGCGGAGACCAATCGCGCACCGTTCGATTTCCCGGAAGCGGAGCAAGAGTTGGTGGCCGGATACCACACCGAGTACAGCTCGATGAGCTTCGCGCTCTTCTTCCAGGCCGAGTACGTGAACATGGTCACCGTGTCCGCGGTGACGACAGATCTCTTCCTGGGCGGTTGGCACGGACCGCTGATCCCTGAGTCCTTCGGGTGGATCTGGTTCTTAGTCAAGACAGGCTTCCTGCTGTTCTTCTATGTGTGGATGCGGTGGACGCTGCCGCGCTACCGCTACGATCAGCTGATGGCGTTCGGCTGGAAGGTCCTGCTGCCGCTGTCGGTCGTGAACCTGCTGTTGACGTCTGCGTGGGTGATCTACTTTGGGTTCTGAGGCGCTGCTCTTCTGGGTGTTCGGCCTTGTCACCGTGGTGGCATCGCTGCTCGTGATCGCGCAGCGGAACCCCGTGTACAGCGTCTTGCTGCTGATCGCTTCGTTTGCAGGGCTGTCCGGGCTCTACGTCTTGCTCGACGCCCCCTTCACCGCCGTCACGCAGATTGTGGTGTATGCGGGCGCGATTCTGGTCCTGTTCCTGTTCGTCGTGATGCTGCTTAACGCGCCGCACGAAGACACGGAGGAGGACATCGCCCGGCTCAAGACCATCAACGCGGCCACCGCACGACTGCGCAGCGGGCCGTTGCTCTTCGGTGCCCTGCTCGCCATCGTGTTCGTCGTGGAGCTCCTGTGGGCGCTCCGCCGGATCACCAGTGCTGGACGCTTCGATCCGGATGCGGCCGACGCGGTGAGCTCGGTCTCTGCGATCGGCCGCGTGCTGTTCACCGAGTATCAGTTCGCCTTCGAAGTCACCTCCGTGCTCATCATCGTCGCCATGGTGGGCGCGGTGGTTCTGGCGCGTCGCGAGCCAGCGGGGAAGAAGTCATGACCGGATCGCGGGGCGTGGCGACACGCAGACGCGGCGAGGCGGGGGCAGCATGCCGACGCTGACCCACTACTTGATTCTCTCGGCGGTCTTGTTCGCCATCGGAACGGCGGGCGTGTTCCTGCGCCGCAACGTGATCACGATCTTGCTCTCGATCGAGATCATGCTGAACGCCGTCAATCTGACGTTCGTCGCGTTCGGGCGCGCGCTCGGAAGCGTCGACGGCCAGATCATCGTGTTCTTCGTCATGACGGTCGCGGCGGCGGAAGCCGCCGTCGGGCTCGCGATCGTCATTACCCTCTTTCGGCACCGGGAGTCGTTGAACCCGGAAGCCTTCACGATGCTCAAGTGGTGAGCCCGTGCTGCTGCTGATCCCGCTGCTTCCGTTCATCGGCTTCCTCGTCAATGCCAGCGTGGGCCGACGGCTGTCCAAGGGCACGTCCGGAGGCGTGGCGTGCGCGGTGATGCTCGGCTCCTTCGGCATCTCGCTGGCGGCCGTGTGGCAGCTGATCGGGTTGTCCGCCGAGTCGCGCGTGATCGGGCAGACGGTGTTCTCGTGGATCACCTCCGGGACCTTCCAAGCGGATTTCACGCTACGGCTGGACCCACTGTCCTCGCTGATGATCCTCGTGATCACCGGCATCGGGTCGCTCATCCACATCTACTCGACGGCGTACATGCACGGCGAGCGGGACGCGGACTTCGCGCGCTACTTCTCGTACTTGAACCTGTTCGCGGCGTTCATGCTCGTCCTCGTGCTCGGCTCGAACTTCCTCGTGATGTTCGTCGGCTGGGAAGGCGTCGGCCTCTGCTCGTACCTGCTCATCGGCTTCTACTACGATAAGAAGTCGGCCGCCGATGCTGGCAAGAAGGCCTTCATCGTCAACCGGGTTGGCGACTTCGGTTTCGTGCTGGGGGTCCTCCTGTTGTGGGTCCAGTTCGGGACCATCGAGATCCAGGAGATCGCCCGGCACGTGGCGGCGCTGCCGGTCGAGACCTCATTCGGTGTGCTGTCGCTCGCCACGCTCTTGCTCTTCGTCGGAGCCACAGGAAAGTCCGCGCAGATTCCGCTCTACGTCTGGCTCCCGGACGCGATGGAAGGTCCCACCCCCGTGTCCGCGCTCATCCACGCCGCGACGATGGTGACGGCGGGTGTGTACATGATTGGCCGGAACGCCGTGCTGTTCGGCCATACGCCGGAGACGCTGCAAATTGTGGCGGTCGTCGGAGTGGCGACCGCGTTCTTCGCGGGCACGATCGGGCTCGTGCAGCACGACATCAAGCGTGTGCTGGCGTATTCGACCGTGTCGCAGCTCGGCTACATGTTCTTGGCGATGGGTGTGGGTGCCTGGGGAGCCGGCATCTTCCATCTCTACACGCACGCGTTCTTCAAGGCGTGTCTCTTCCTCGGCTCCGGCGCGGTCATTCACGCGCTGGGCGGTGAGCAGGACATCACCCGCATGGGTGGCCTGAAGAAGGATCTCCCGATCACCTACTGGACGTTTCTGATTGCCGCAATCGCGATCGCCGGTGTCCCGGGCCTCGCGGGTTTCTTTTCGAAAGACGAGATTCTCTTCAAGACGTTCTCGAACGGTCACACGGTGATGTGGGTGGTCGGCGTCCTGACCTCGCTCCTGACCGCGGTCTACATGTTCCGCCTCGTGTTCCTGACGTTTCACGGCGAGCGGTGGACTCCCTCGCTTGCCGAGGTTCATGCTCAAGCCGCGCCAGCGGCCGAGACCTCACGCGGCGCGAGCGGGCACGACCTGCATGCCGGTGGTCACGGACGTGATCAGGGCGGGCACGATGGTGATGGCCACCGCACGGGCCACCTGCACGACGCGCCGCGCGCCATGGCCCTCGCGCTGATTGTCCTGGCGATAGGGTCCGTGCTCGCCGGCTATATCGGTTTGCCTCATGCGTTGGGTGGCTCCAACAGACTCGAGGCCTACCTCGAACCGAGCTTTACCGCTCACGCGGAGCGCGAGCCTGGCGCCGCGGCCGTCACGGAGCCGGCCGGCGTCGATCACGAGGAGCCGGATGGTGCGCCAGGGCAGGGCGAGGGTCACGAGACCGGGAACACTGCGACCGAGCTCGCGTTGATGATCGTCTCATCGCTCATCGCGCTTGGCGGGATCGGCACGGCCTATTACTTCTTTCTCGCGAACCCATCGGCGTCCCAGCGCGTGGCCCAGAGTGCTGGTGGGTTACGCACGTTGCTCTCAAACAAGTACTACGTCGACGAGCTCTATGACGCCGTGATCGTCCAGCCGATCAAGAACACGTCCGAAGAAGCCCTCTGGAAGCGCATGGATGCGCAGGTGATTGACGGGGCGGTCAACGGCACGGGGTGGAGCATCCGCGGTCTGAGCGATGTGCTGCGGTTGCTCCAGAGTGGTTCCATCCGGACCTATGCGGCCTCGCTGCTGTTGGGCGCCGTGCTGGTCCTCGGCATGTACCTGTGGTCATGACGTTTCCCATGCTCACCACGATCATTGCGCTGCCGGTCATCGGCGCCTTGCTGCTCTTCGCGTTCCGCGACGACGAAGCGCAGGCGCCGAAGGTCCGAAAGGTCGCTCTGGCCGTCTCCCTCGTGGTGTTCGGCCTGACATTGTGGCTCTGGAACCAATTCGTGCCGACATCGGCGGAGTTCCAGTTCGTCGAACGCCATGCCTGGATTCCCATGTTCGGTATCGACTACGCCATCGGCGTCGACGGCATCAGCCTGCTGCTCGTTGTCCTGACCGGGTTTCTGACGCCGATTGCGTTGCTGTGCTCCTGGGAATCGGTTCATCAGAAGACGCGCGCGTTCTGCATGCTCGTGTTGCTGCTCGAGAGCGCGATGATCGGCGTCTTCGTGTCTCTCGATCTCTTCCTGTTCTACGTGTTCTGGGACGCCATGCTCATCCCGATGTACTTCCTGATCGGGATCTGGGGGTACGACCGCCGCATCTACGCCGCCATCAAGTTCCTGCTCTACACCATGGCGGGCAGCGTGCTGATGCTGCTGGCGATCCTGGCCTTGGCGGTCATGCACCAGCAGCAATTCGGCAGCTACAGCTTCGACCTGCGGCGGATGTACGAGCTCCGGATCGCCGAGAATCTCCAGGTGTGGCTGTTTCTGGCCTTTGCGCTCGCCTTCGCCATCAAGGTGCCGCTCTTCCCGTTCCACACCTGGCTCCCGGACGCGCATACCCAGGCGCCCACCGCCGGGTCGGTGATCCTGGCGGGCGTCTTGCTGAAGATGGGCACGTACGGGCTCGTGCGGTTCGCGTTCCCCCTGTTCCCCGGCGCGGCATTGGCGCTCTCGCCGTACCTGGCGGTGCTGGCGGTCATCGGGATCATCTACGGGGCTCTCGTGGCGATGGTGCAGCCGGACATGAAGAAGCTGGTGGCGTACTCCTCGGTCAGCCATCTCGGCTTCGTCGTGCTCGGTATCGCGGCGTTGAACACGCAAGGGGTTGAGGGCGCCGTCTACCAGATGCTGAACCACGGCGTCAGCACGGGTGGCCTGTTCCTGGTGGTCGGCATGCTGTCCGATCGCCGACACACCCGCCTGATCTCGGAGTACGGGGGGTTGAAGAAGGTGACGCCGCGGCTGGTCGCCGCGTTCTTCGTGATCACGCTGTCCTCGATCGGCTTGCCAGGCTTGAACGGGTTCGTGGGTGAGTTCCTCATTCTGTTGGGCGCGTTCGCGCGCCATCGGACCCTCACCGTCGTGGCGGCGACGGGCGTGATTCTGTCGGCCACCTACATGCTCTGGATGTTCCAGCGGGTGAACTACGGGGCCATGACCAATCCGAAGAACGCGACCCTCCACGACCTGACGCTGCGCGAAAGCGTCGTCCTGGTGCCCATCATCGCCTTGTGCGTGATCATGGGGATGTTTCCCAACCTCTTCCTGCGACCGATGGCGCCGTCGGTAGAGCGGATGCTGGATCGCGTGCACGTGAACAGTGAGGTGCACGCTCGTGTCCCGGTTCCATCAGCCTCGCCCCTGGCGGCACGCGGTGTGGAGCGCTGAGATGTTTGCGTCGTTTCACGCCATCGTTCCGATGCTCTGTGTCACGGCGGCTGGTTTTGCCGCGATGGTGGCCGAAGCATTTCGAGAGAAGGGCGAACCGATGCCGATCGGCCCGCTCGGCGTGGTGGGACTCATCGGTGCCGCCGTGTCGACGGCGCTGTTGTGGGACCGACACGCCACCAGCTTCGGGGTCGTGACCGCTGACAACTTCGGGCTCTTCGTCACCGCGATTCTGATTGTCGTGGGCCTCCTCTCACTCGCGATTTCAGCGCCGACGGTCGAGCGCGAAGGCTTGCCTCGCGGTGAGTACTACGCGCTGATGTTGTTCTCGCTGGCCGGCATGATGCTGATGGCGACGGCCACCGACCTCCTGGTCATCTTTCTCGCGCTCGAGGTTTTGTCCCTGGCGATATATGTCTTGACGGGCATCCGCCGGGACTCGCAGATGGGAGCCGAGGGTGCGTTCAAATACTTCCTCTTGGGTGGCTTCTCGTCGGCCTTCTTTCTGTATGGCATCGCATTCGTCTATGGGCTGACGGGTAGCACGCACTTAGACCGCGTCGGTACGCTGATGGCCGCTCAGGCCACGTCGTCAGGGCCCCTGCAGATTCTGGCAGTGGGGTTGCTGTTGGTCGGGTTCGCCTTCAAGGTGTCGGCGGTTCCGTTCCACATGTGGACGCCGGATGCCTACGAGGCGGCGCCGCCCGCGGTGACCGGCTTCATGTCCACGGGCGTGAAGGCGGCCGCGTTCGCGGCGTTTGTCCGCGTCTTCCTGTCCGCGCTGGAGCCGCTCATCGGCGGATGGAGCGAGATCGTCTGGGTGCTCGCCGCCGCTACGATGATCCTCGGAACCGTGGTCGGCGTCGCGCAGACGAGCATCAAGCGGATGCTGGCGTACTCCAGCGTGGCGCATGGCGGATACTTGCTCCTGGCGCTGGTCTCGGGCAACGACACGGCCAAGGGCGCCGTGCTGTTCTACCTGCTGGTGTACGCGGTGACCAACCTCGGTGCCTTCGGCATCATCAGCGTGCTCGAGACACGCGATCAGGCGAACGACCGCGTCACCGACTATGCGGGCCTCTGGAGCACGCACCCGACGCTTGCGCTGATGATGACGTTCTTCCTGTTATCGCTCGGTGGGTTTCCACCGATGGCTGGCTTCATCGCGAAGTGGTACGTCTTTGCCGCCGCGATTCATGCGGGTTACGTCTGGCTGGCCATCATCGGCGTTCTGACCAGTGTCGTGTCCGTGTTCTTCTACCTACGAGTCATCGTGATGATGTACATGTCGGCTCCTGACGCCGACACCCGTACGACGCTCCCCGCCGTCCCTCAACTGGCGGGCGCCGCGATCGTGATTTCGGCGCTGATCATCCTCTACCTCGGTGTGCTGCCCACTCGCGTACTCGAGTGGGCAGCCGCTTCGGTCAGCGGTATCATCTGACGGATGCCCGCTGACGTGCCCAAGTATCGGCCGCTGGAGCGCTTCTGGCCGTATGCCGAGCTTTCCGAGCAGCCGACCGACGAGGAGCTTGCGGCGCTCGATCCCGAGTTGCAGGAGGCGCTGTTCGGCTCGCAGGCCCGGGCTTTCTCCATCACCCTCGTCTTCCCTCAGCTTGACTTGCCCGATTTTCCCCGGGCGTTGGAGCTGGCGCGTGCGGCCGCCGAGTTTCGCGAAACAGGCCGAGGCGAGGCAACGCGCTACCGCGCTCGATTCTTCTCGGCCGACGCGCTTGCGCTGCGGGATCTCTTCCAAATCGTCGGTGTCTCCGACGCCACCGAAGTGCTGATTGACGATCGGCCAGTCCCCTTCGCTCGGGAGCTATGGCTTCCGTTGGTGTGGCTCGTGCTCGCCCGGTGAGTGGCCGTGCCTATCAGCGAATTCGAACGGGAGCTGCAGAGGCTCGAAGTCGAGCTCAAGAAGCTGGAGACCGAGTACAACCAGTACTTCGCTGGTCGGCTACCGCGTCCGCCGTGGGAGACCCGCAGCAAGGTCGAGGCGCTGGTCAAGCAGCACGATCGACGGCACATCCAGAACACGGGTGAACGCTTTCGATTTCAGACCATCCAATCACGCTTTCGCACGCTCGTCGATCTGTGGGACCGCGCGCTCCGTGCCCGGGAGGAGGGCCGGGCCGGCCCGTTCGCGCAGAAGCGGGGCGCGCCGGCGGACACGAAACCCGGGTCGCGGGTAATGCACGTGGCGTCGTTTCGCGATCCGATGAAGGAGATGGACAACTTGCACCAGCTCTACGATTCTCTGGTGCAGGCCCGCCAGTCGGTTGGGGAAGAGGCTGTGCCATTCCACAAGTTCGCCGAACTCGTGAAGACACAGGTGACCAAGCTGAAGGCCACTGGTAACGAGGAAGTGGCGTTCCGCGTGGCCGTGAAAGACGGCAAAGTAGCGTTCACGGCAAAGGATCTGAAGACCGGGAAGTAGCGAGGCCGGAACGGTTGAGTCAGCCTGCCCGCCTGAGCTTGTGCGGAGGCCGGGTTCGGCGAGGCTTGGAGAAGACGCAGGAGGCCGAGCGCCCTGCGGCGCCCGGCCTCAGGCTGGACGAGGGAGGTTAGATCCTGGTGACGTTGCCGGCCTGCGGGCCCTTCGGACCGTCAACGATTTCGAACTCGACGGCTTGGCCCTCCTCGAGCGAACGGAACCCGTCGCCCTGGATCGCCGAGTAGTGGACGAACACGTCACTTCCACCGTCCCGTTCGATGAAGCCGTATCCCTTGGCGTTGTTGAACCACTTGACCTTGCCTGTGATGCGCATCGTTCTTCTTCCTGCGTGCTGTGACGACAGCGTCGGCCGCGTCATTGAACCAACCCCGGCGATCGATCGTGGTGCCGGAGCATAAAAAAAGGCCGCGTGTGCGGCCCTTCCCTTTACGGCGCCAGGCCCGCCCGGCGTCCTGGCGATAATACTGGACTTCAGCCGTTATGCCAAGAGCGCTACTCAGTGTGTCTGACAAGACAGGGATCGTCGACGTCGGTCGAGGGCTGGCCGCCCGCGGCTTCGAGCTCGTCTCCACGGGGGGCACGGCCATGGCCCTTCGCGAGACTGGCCTCACGGTCACCAATGTGTCCGATGTCACCGGCTTCCCAGAGATGATGGACGGTCGGGTCAAGACGCTCCATCCGGCTCTGCACGGCGGGATTCTGGCCCGCCGCGACCGTCCCGACGACCTCGCCGCGCTGGCCAGGCAGGGCTTTTCGCCCGTCGACGTCGTCATCGTCAACCTCTATCCGTTCGTGAAGGCGGCCGCGAATCCAGCCACGCCCTTCGATGCGCTCATCGAAGAAATCGACATCGGTGGTCCGTCGCTCGTGCGGGCGGCGGCCAAGAACTTTCGGGGCGTCCTGGTGGTAGTGGACCCAGGGGACTACCCGGCGCTGCTCCACGCGCTCGATACGACGCCCTCTTTACCGTTCAGGTTCGATTTGATGCGCAAGGCGATTGCGCACACGGCGGCGTACGACGCCGCCATCACTGCTGCGCTGAAGACGATCACGGTCGAGGGCTACACCTTCTCGCGGCCGGACGCCACGGGGGCTCCGGCGAGCCACTTCCTGACGCTGACCAAGGTCCGCGATCTCCGATACGGCGAGAATCCGCATCAACCGGCGGCATGGTACTCGGGCGGCATCTCCTCGGCGTTGATAGGATCGGCCGGATTCGGAGGGGCGCAGATCCTTCAGGGCAAGGAGCTGTCTTACACGAACCTTCTCGATCTGGACGCCGCCGCGAGGATCGTGCTCGAGTTCGAGGAACCGGCCGCGGCCGTCATCAAGCACACCAACCCTTGCGGCGCCGCCCTTGGCTCGTCAGCGGCCGATGCGTACGTCCGTGCCCGCGAGGCGGACGCGCTTGCCGCGTTCGGCGGCATCGTGGCTCTCAACCGCCCCCTTGATGTCGATACCGCCCGTGCGATCGTGTCGACGTTCATCGAAGCGGTCATCGCGCCGTCGGTGGACCCTGCGGCGCGCGAGATCCTCGCCAAGAAGGTGAACATGCGCGTGGTCGTTGCGGACTTCTCGCTGTTCAAGGCCGCGGCGTTCGGCCTGACCGACGCCAGCCCCGAGGTCCGATCGATTCTGGGAGGAGTGCTCGTTCAGGCCCGCGATCGCGTGGCTGAAGCCCAGACGCCATGGACGGCGAGCGCCCTGCCGCCGGACCTTCGCGTGGTGACCAAGCGACAGCCCACGGCCGACGAGTGGACCGCCCTTCGATTCGCGTGGCGGATTTGCGCGCACGTGAAATCGAATACCGTCATCTTCACGGACTCGTCGCGCACCCTGGCCATCGGGGCCGGGCAGATGAGCCGCGTGGACGCGGTCAACGTCGCGGTGATGAAGGCGACGCAGGCCGCTCGGGCTCTCCCGGCCGTTACGGCAAGTCCGGGTCCGGCGCCTTCGGCTGGTGCTCGGACGGCAGACAGGCCGCTGGTTGGTTCGGTGGCGGCCTCGGACGCCTTCTTCCCGTTCAGCGATGGCCTCGAGGCCGTCGCGCACGCAGGAGCCACCGCCGTCGTGCACCCAGGTGGGTCAGTGCGCGATGCCGAGGTGATTGCCGCGGCGGACGAGCATGGGCTGGCGATGGTCCTGACCGGTCGCCGGCACTTCAGGCACTGACGGGGAAACCGGCCAGGAGCTCGTCGCCGAGGACCGTCGCCGGTCCGAACTTGCCGACGACGATGCCGGCGGCCTGATTGGCCAGGATCGCGGCTTCCGCCAGGGACGCGCCGGCAGCCAGCGCCAGCGCGAGCGTGGCGGCCACCGTGTCTCCTGCGCCCGTGACGTCGGAGACCTCACGCGCGACCGCGGCGATCGCTCCTTCGGAGTCCGGTGTGGACAGCCACATGCCGTGCTCTCCGCGTGTGATGAGAACGGCCTCGCACCGCGTGCGCGTCCGAAACGCCGCTGCCGCGTCTCTCGCATCGTCGTGCGAGCGGATCTGGCGAAGCGTCGCGGCTTCGGCTTCGTGATGATTCGGCGTGATGAGCGTGGCGCCGGCATAGCGATCCAAGTGAGGGATCTTCGGGTCCACGATGAGGGCTGCGCGTGCGTCCTTTCGGGTGCGCGCCGTCTCCATCACTCGGTCGGTGACGGCCCCCTTCAGGTAGTCCGAAACCAGCACGACGGCTGCGAGCGAACCCGCTCGCGCGATCCGCTGCTGGAGCTCACGCTCGACATCGCCGCTGACCTCGGCATCCTGCTCATAGTCCACGCGAGCCACTTGTTGATTGTGATCCGTCACGATGCGGACCTTCTCGGTCGTCGGACGGCTCGGATCGGTGACGAGCTCGGCCGCGCTGACGCCAGACTCGAGCAGTTGCCGCGTCAGCCGCTCCGCCGCGGCATCCGACCCCACAACACCCACAAGGGTTACCTCGGCACCGAGCGCCGCCAGGTTGTGCGCAACGTTCGCGGCGCCGCCCAGGCGCGTGAACTCGGATCGAAACTGGACGACCGGGACCGGCGCCTCCGGGGAGATCCGCGTCACCCGCCCGACGATGAAACGGTCGAGCATGACGTCGCCGATCACCAGAACCCGGTGGCCGCGAAGCGCTCGAATGAGCTCGCGCGCTCGTCGGGGCTCCAGCGGCGGCAACGTCATGCGGGAGCGCGGTCGGTCGCGGGAAAACTGGCGGCGAACGGAACCGTAATCAGCAGCAGCAGGAGCATGAGGAACTCTGAGTCGCCGAAGTTGTACTCGAAGAGCCCGGCGGCGAGCATCGAGACCATGGCCGCGAGTCCGGCTGCCGCGCTCACAGCGGGCAACCGACCCGATCGGAAGCCGCGGCCAAGGTCGTAGATGACGAGGGCGACGAAGGCAAGCCAGAGCCCGAGGGCCGGCAGGCCGCGTTCGGCTGCGATCTGCATCGGCACATTGTGCAGGTGCGGATTGATCGTCTCGACCGCGTTTGGATCCCGATAGATCTCGTACACCACCTCGACCATGTTCGGTCCGACCCCGAAGAAGGGGTGCTGACGGATCATCCGTTCGCCCTCTCGAACCATCGCCACGCGGTCGCGATTGGTGGGATCCTCGAGGTCGAAGATGGACGCGAAGCGGGCGGTAACCGACGCGGGGGCGGTGGCCACGAAGAGGGCCGCGACGACGGGGAGGACAGCCATGAGCCTGAAGTCCTTGAGCGCGAGGAGCGTAGCGGCGGCCGTGCATGCGCCGACCCACGCGCTGCGCGTGAAGGTGAGCGCCACGGCGACAGCGAGTGCCGGCATGACGAGCGCGGCCCACGTCCGATCGCGCTTGCCGAAGAGCAGTTGGGCCAACGCAACACCGATCACGAGCATCAGCAGACCCGAATAGGTCATGTAGTGGCCGAGCGTCCCTCGGGGCCGCTGTCCGAGGTGGTCGTAGTGGAGGATGCCGTACTGCACGATGCCGAATGCGGCGCTGGCGGCACCCACGGAAACCACGACGAGCAAGAGCGTTGCGCCGCTGTTTCCGCGAACGAAGCGATACGTCAACGGCACCATCAGGAACAGGAGGAGCTGCTTCGTGTCGGCGACGCTGACGCGCGGATCTGGCGAGAGCCCCGCCGAGACCAGCGTCACTGCGGCCAGGCCGGCCAGTGGCCAGAAGAAGCGGGGCACCTGGAACGCCTCGCGTTTCACAATCGTCACGGTGAGCCAGCAGACCACGGCGAGCGCCAGCAGCGACTGGGCGAGCGCAATGGACAGTTGAAGGGCTCCGGCGATTCCGAGCGTCGCTAAGAGCCCCGCGCGTTCGAGGCGGGTGACAATGGAGAAGTCGGGCGGTGCCGCACTGAGCGCGTCAGCCTTGCTCATGAACGCCGCTGATTGTACCCGCATCCCCGGCGGTATGGGTACCGGCGGCCAGGGCTCGCCGGCTGGCGTCGACCACCACCTCAGGCGTGATCCCCGTCAGGCAGCGGAAGTCGCCCGGGATGCAGACACGCTGATCGCAGGGCCGGCACGGCAGCTCGGTCACCTCCACGGCTTCAGCCGACCATCGGGGATGTCGCCAGGGTGCCGATCGCGCCGGCAACGTTGGCCCGTAGAGACTCACCATCGGTACGCGGCTCGTCGAGGCGATGTGCATCGGACCGCTGTCCCCACCGATGTAGAGGGCCGCTCGCTCGCACAGCGCGCGCACCTCTCTGAGCGAGAATTCACCGCAGTTCACCACCCGATGCGAGAGCTCGTCGCCGACCGCTGCGCGCGCGACGTCGATCACCTGCGTGGAGGCCTGGCGCTCCGAGGGGCCAGAGGTCACGATGACCCAGTTGCGGGCACTCTCGCGAGCCAGTGCGGCAGCCACCGATGCAAACGACGCAATGGGCCAGCGTCGAAACGGATTGCCGGCGCTCACGTGGATCACGATGAGACGAGCATCCGGTGGGACGCCTGCGTCGTGCAGTCGACGCTCGACGTCTGCGGCCGCCGTCGCATCAACCGTCATCGCGACCGGATATCGGATCCGGTCTGGCGGGTCGACGCCCAGCACGGTCAACAAATCCCACTGGTTCTCCACCGAGTGACGCGCTCGCAGCGCCCTGGGACGGTGGACGACCCGGGTGTACATCCAGGTTCGGCCGGCGACATCGTACCCGACCCGTTCTCTCGCCCCCGTCAACCACGTGATCAGTGAGGCGCGGGGGCCTCCGTGGAAGTCGATGACCAGATCGAATCGGCGCCGGCGTAACGCGCGGATCAGCCCGTAGTCGGCGCCTAGACGCTGCCAACGTGGGAGGGCCGAACGAGCGGGAGCGACAATCACCTCATCGAGAGACGGGTGCGCCGCGACGACGGGCGCGGCGTGGGGTTCGACGAGGTAGGCCAGATAGGCGTCGGGAAAGCGGGCGCGGAGGGCGGTCACGCCCGGTGTCGTGAACACCACGTCCCCGATCTCCCGGAGCCGGACGACGAGAATCCGCATGCTTGAGGGCCGTCCGAGCCTGTCAGGGCTCGACGGTCGCCTCTTCCAGGAGCATGACCGGGATGTCGTCCTTGATGGGGTAGACCCGCTTGCACGTGTCGCACTTGAGCGCGGTGCCGTCCTTCACGAGCACTACCGCGGTCTTGCAGTGCGGACACGCCAGAATTTCCAGCAATTCCTGGTCGACGGACATGGCAGCACTATATGACACCCGACGACATTTGTGGAACAATTCGGCCATGATGGTTCCGTTCCGAGTCGCCTGTCTTGGTGTGCTGCTCGGCATCCTCCCGCTGACCGCGGCAGCGCAGACGAAGCCATCGGCTGCGCCTCAGGCGGGGCGCTCGACCGATCCCAAGACCGAGGCGTACGAGCAGTATCTGCTGGCGCAGCGACTCGACGCGGCAAGAGAGCGAGACGCCGCCGTGGCGGCGTTGAAGCGCGCCATGACACTCGACCCGAGCTCGGCCGAGTTGCCGGCCGCGCTTGCGGACCTCTACCTCGACATGGACCGCGCCGAGGAGGCGACGGCAGCGGCCGAGCAAGCCCTCAAGATCGATTCGACGAACCGCGACGCGCACCGCGTCCTTGGCACGTTGTTCGCCGCGGCAGCCACCGACGCCAAGGGACAGCGCGACGCGCGGCTGGGTTATCTCAAGAGCGCGATTTCCCATCTCGAGCAGGCGGCCGCCGATCGAGCGGGCTTGCAGGCCGACGCCAACCTGCGAGCCATGCTCGCGCGCCTGTACGTCCTTGGCAGCCAATACGACAGGGCGATCCCGCTTCTGACCGAGCTCGTTCAGCAGGAGGAGGGATGGCAGGACGGACCGGGGCTGCTCGTGGATGCGTATGTGTCCGCAGGCCGGACGGCGGACGCCATCGCCTGGCTGCAGCAGGCTGCGCCCGACAACCCCCGCCTGTATTCGACGCTTGCCGACCTGTACGGCCGGGAGCAGAAGTGGTCCGAGGCGGCGCGATCGTACGAAGAGGCGCTGCGCGTCTCGACGCGTAGCTTCGACCTGCGCGTGCGGTACGCATCGATGCTCTTGAACGTTGGGGGGGCCGACAATGTCGCCAAGGCCCGGGGCGCGCTACGCGAAGCGATTCAGATGCGCGGCACCGATGAGCGCGCCCTCTTCCTGCTCTCGACCGCTGAACGACTGACCCACGAGTTCGACAACGCGGAGAACGCCGCCCGACGACTCATCACGCAGAATGGGCGGAACCCGCGAGGCTATACCGCGCTCGCCGAGGTGCTGGAGCAACGGCAGCGGTATCAAGCGGTCGTGGACGCGTTGGTGCCGGCGGTGGCTCAATTCCGGTCCGGCCAGAACTCGGCGTTTCCGCTCGGGCTTCTGCTGCCGCACGTCGGCTTCTCGTATTTGCAGCTGGGCAAGTACCTCGAGGCGATCTCCGCCTTCGAGGAGGCTCAGAAGCTCGCTCCGCAGGATTCGACCGTGTCCGGGTTCCTGATTCAAGCGAACTTGTCGGCCAAGCGCTATGGCGCCGCGGTGGATCTTGCCCGAGCGGCCCGCGCCGCGCATCCGAAAGAGTTGCGCTTCGCCCGCCTCGAATCGCAGGCGCTCCGGCAGAGCGGTAAGGTGGATGAGGGGCTGGCGATCCTCGAGAACCTGCTCAAGACAGAAGGCGATGATGCCGACGCGCATCTGATGCTCGCGCGCGCGTACGTCGATGCGAACCGAGGGCCGCAAGCGGTTCGTGTGCTCCAGGACGCGCAGACGAAGTTCCCCGTGGACCCCAATCCGTCGTTCGAGCTCGGCGCTGTGCTGGAGAAACAGAAGCGCTACGGGGACGCCGAGACGGCGTTCAAGCAGGCGATCCAGCGCGATCCGGAGCACGCGCCGTCGCTGAACTACCTGGGGTACATGCTCGCCGAGCGAGGCGAGCGGCTCGACGAGTCGGTGACGTACATCAAGCGGGCGCTCGAGATCGAACCAAACAACGGCTCTTACCTCGATAGCCTCGGGTGGGCGTACTTCAAGGATGGCCGACTCGACCTGGCTGAGGAGAACCTGAAACGCGCGGCGAGCCAGTTGACGAGCAACGCCGTGATCCAGGATCACTACGGCGACGTGCTCTTCAAGCTGGGTCGTTTCCAAGACGCGATCGAAGCCTGGACCCGAGCCCTGTCAGGCGATGCGGACGAAATCGATCGCGGGTCGGTCGATCGAAAGATCAGGTCCGCCCGGCAGAAGCTTCCAAAGAAATGAGTCGGCTCTCAACGGCGCGCACGGCGCGCCGGCGAGGAGCGGAACGCGTCGCTATCCTGGCGGTGTGCGGCGTGGTCGCGAGCGGATGTGGTGCGGCCCGGCAGCATCTCCCCAGCGGGCCCGGCGAGCCGGCGCCCGACGCTGCGTCCGCGTTCGGTGCGGCGGTGACCGCGTGCCGAAACGTGACCTCGCTCACCGCCGAGATGGCGGTCAGAGGCACGGCGGCCGGACAGCGCCTGCGCGGGCGCGTGCTCGTTGGCGTCGCCGCGCCCGCCTCCGCGTTGCTCGACGCCGCGGCTCCGTTCGGCGCGTCACTGTTCATCTACGCGGCACACGAGGGCGACGCGACACTCCTCCTGCCGCGCGACCAGCGCGTGCTGCCTCATGGCGATCCGGCCAGTGTACTCGAGGCCGTCGCGGGTGTTCCGCTCGACCCGACTGATCTGCGACGGACGCTGACCGGCTGCACCGTCGAGGGCGAGCCGCAATCCGGCCGGGCCTTCGGCGCATCGTGGCGCCTGGTCACTGTGAACGGAGACGAGGCGTATGTGCGGCGGGCCAACGGGGTGTGGCGACTGGTGGCGCTCGTGCACCACGGGAGCGGTGGGCGTGGATGGCGCGCCGACTATGCGGATTTTCAAGGCGATCTGCCTCGAACGATTCGGCTGACGAGTGCTGATGACGCTCGCCGATTCGATCTGCACCTTCGGCTCTCCCAGGTCGAAGTCAATCCGACGCTCGGTACAGAGGTCTTCGCGCTGAGAGTCCCACCGACGCTGTCACCGATCTCGCTCGAGGAACTCCGCCAGGCGGGACCGATGGGGGAGGCACCGCGATGAGCCAGCGCCTGCCGGTGCGCGTCCGCGCGTGTGCCAAGATCAACCTCACGCTGCGAGTTCTCGGCGTCAGGCCAGACGGCTATCATGAGTTGCGCACCGTCTTCCAGTCTGTCGCGCTGCACGATGAGCTCACCATCGAGTCGCAGCCGGGCGCCTTCGCGATCGCGTGTGACGATCCCAGGTGCCCAACCGACCGCATGAATCTGGTGTGGCGCGCTGCCGAGGCGGTGTGGCATGCGGCCGGACGACGCGGTCCCGTCAGTGGCGTGCGCGTGTCGATTCGGAAGCGGATTCCCATGCAGGCTGGACTCGGCGGTGGCAGCAGCGATGCCGCCTCCGTCCTACGCGTCTGTGCGGCGCTCTGGTGTCCCGGTCTCGACGGCGTCGAACTGGTACGGTTGGCCTCGTCGCTCGGTGCCGACGTCCCATTCTTCCTTCGGGGGGGAACGGCACTCGGCGTGGAGCGAGGTGATCGCGTGTTTCCGCTGGCCGACCGACCACGGTCGTGGGTGGTGCTCGCGCAGCCGGCGGCGCGGGTCAGCACCGCGGACGCCTATCGATGGTTCGATGAGTCGCCTGCCGGCAGCGGGATGCACGTGACCCGTCGGCGCTCGGGGAGGACTGAATCATCCGTTCGAACCGGCGACGGTGGTTCTGGTCCGTACGGTGACGGCGGGAACGACCTGCAAGACCCAGTGGCACGCCACCACCCCATCATCCGCCGCCTCGTGCGAGACCTTTCCCGACATGGCGCCCAGTGGGCAGCCATGTCCGGCAGCGGCTCGGTGTGTTTTGGTCTGTTCTCGTCGCGCGCGGCCGCCCTCGCCGCGTCTAAGGCGCTGAGCGGTCGAGCCTGCCGCATCCTCGTCACGCGGACCCAGACGGCCCGCGAGTATGAGCGCGACGCGCGTCCCGTCATCCTCCAGTTTCGCCGCCGACTTGCCGGGCACTAAGCCCATCGGCTACACTTTCCGTTTGCGCCGCGTGGTTCCGGCACTCCTGACGATCTGTTTCTCCTAAGCGCCTGTTCGTCCTCGGTCTGAGATCGGTCTCTGTGCCGCTTTCGGTGCGGCGGACAGAGCATCGAGTGTCGGGAGGTGTTGGGTGGGCCGGGCGGTGCGAAGCGATGGTGGGGCGTGGCCAAGTGGTAAGGCGCGGGACTTTGGACCCCGTATTCGAAGGTTCGAATCCTTCCGCCCCAGCCAACACCCGGAGCGAGGCGAGTGATAGGTGACGCCGTCATGGCAGCAACCGGCTTTGGAGAGCTGAAGATCTTCTCGGGCAGCGCGCATCCGGATTTGGCGAAGGACATCGCCGACTTCCTCGGTGTCAAGCCCGGACAGGCCAGGCTGCGCCGGTTTCCCGATACGGAAGTCTCGTTCCAGATCGACGAGAACATTCGCGGCACCGATGTGTTCGTGGTCCAACCGACGTGTGCGCCCGTCGACCAGCACTTGGTCGAGCTGATGATCATGATCGACGCGTTTCGCCGCTCGTCGGCTGCGCGCATCACCGCGGTGCTGCCGTATTACGGCTACGCGCGACAGGATCGCAAGGACAAGCCGCGCGTGCCGATCTCCGCCAAGCTCGTCGCGAACGTCCTCAGCGCTGCCGGCACGAATCGAGTGCTCACCATGGACTTGCATAAAGCGCAAATCCAGGGGTTCTTCGACATTCCGACCGACCATCTCTTTGCGGTCCCCATCATCCTCGACTACCTAACACGTTTGGACACGAAGAATCTGACGATGGTGGCGCCAGACGCCGGTGGTGCCGAGCGCGCGCGCGCGTATGCGAAGCGCCTGGGCGGAGAGCTGGCCGTGATCGACAAGCGGCGCAGCGAGGATGGCTCGACCGAGGTGATGAACGTCATCGGCGACGTGCAAGGGCGTACCTGCATCATTCAGGACGACATCGTCGATACCGCGGGCACCATCACGAAAGCGGCAACGGCATTGCAGGACAACGGCGCGGCCCGCGTGCTGGCGTGCGCGGTGCACGGCGTGCTGTCAGGGCCCGCGATCGAACGAATCGAGCGTTCGCCAATCGACAAGATGATCGTGACCAACACGATTCCCCAGTCACGCGCGTCTGCGGCGTGCAGCAAGATCGTCGTGCTCTCGGTGGCGCGGCTGCTCGGTCAGGCCATCAAGAGCATTCACGAGGAGACGTCGGTCTCATCGTTGTTCGTGTAGAGGAAGGACGACATGGAAGCGATACTCGAAGCACAGGGGCGGGACACGTTTGGCAAGAACGAAGCGCGGCGCACGCGAGCGAGCGGCCGGGTGCCCGCCGTCGTCTACGGCGCTCTGTCCGGACAAGGCGAGCGGAAGGCTCAACCGATTGCCGTCGATCCGAAAGCCCTCCTCCGGATTTTGCATTCCGGCGCGAACACACTGATCTCGTTGAATGTGGCGGGTTCGGGCGAATCGAAGGTGCTCATCAAGGAGTACCAGCTCGATCCTGTCACGCATGCGGTGCTCCACGCGGACTTCTACCAGGTGGCGATGGATCGCGCCATCAAGGTGACCATCCCCGTGCTCGTCAAGGGTGAGCCGAAGGGCGTGAAGCAGCAGGGCGGCATCCTGGAGTTCGTGCGACGCGAAATCGAGGTTGAGTGTCTGCCTGGCGACATTCCCGAGCACGTCGAAGTCGATGTCGCGGAGCTGATGGTGAACCAGGGCGTCCGGCTACGCGACGTCGCCACCGATCCCAAATGGAAGGCCGTCACCGAGCCGGACACCTTGCTCGTGCACGTGATCCTGCCGAAGGCTGAGGAGGCCGCGTCGGCGGCCGCTGAGGGTGCGGCGGCTGCACCGGCGGCTGCGGCTGCGGAGCCTGAGGTGATCAAGAAGGGCAAGAAGGAAGAAGAGGGCGAGGCGAAGAAGTAGCCGACGTGACATAACGGCGGGGGGAGTGGCAGTCGACAGGTGAAGCTAGTAGTCGGTCTGGGCAACCCAGGGCCGAAGTATCACGGCACGCGACACAATATCGGCTTTGCCGTCGTCGACGAGTTGGCGCGGCGGGCCGGCGTGAGGTTCGAGTCAGCGCCGGTCGACGCCGTGGTGGCGAAGATCCACGGCGCGGCCGGTGGCGATTCGGTCCTGTTGGCCAAGCCGATGACCTTCATGAACCGGAGCGGCGAGGCGGTCGGTGCGTTGCTTCGGTACTTCAGGGTCGATCCGGCCGATGTGCTCGTCATCGTCGATGAGATCCAGCTTCCGCTTGCCCGTCTTCGCGCCCGTGCGCGCGGGTCAGCGGGCGGACATAACGGATTGAAGTCGATCGAGGCGCACCTGGGCGCGGACTACGCGCGCTTGAGGGTGGGCGTGGGTCGAGGTGAAGCGCGTCGCGACTTGGCGGATCATGTGCTCGCGAGATTCGATCGCGACGAGGCGGCGGAGGTCGAGGCGATGACCATGAGAGCCGCCGATGCCGCCGAAACGTTCGTGGCCGAGGGCATTCGGGCGATGATGAATCGCTTCAACGCGGCGGCCGACAGTCAGACCTCTGGGGAGGGGGCCTCAGAGGACTCGGCCGGGGGCGGGACCCCGGAGAGCGAGCGGTGACCCCCGATACCACTTCTTGCCGCCTGAGGCGGCCACGACGCGGTAACCGCGTCGCGTCCAGAAGGAGTTGCAATGGCAGGTCGACAATACGAGCTGATCTACATCTTGCCGCCCGATACCACCGACGAACAGGCGGCCGAGTTACACACGCAGGTTGAGGGCATCGTCTCGCGGCTGCACGGTCAGATCGACAAGACCGAGAACTGGGGGCGTCGGAAGCTCGCGTACGAGATCGGTCACTTCAAGGAGGGAGTCTACGTCCTGGAGGTGCTCAACGGCAGTGGGGAGCTCATGAAGGAGCTCGATCGGCGCCTGCGAGTGATGGATCAGGTGATTCGTCACATGATCGTGCGTGTCGATGAAGAGAAGAAGGTCATCGATCGAACGCGAACGAAGCGCCAGACCCAGTCCGAAGGCCGTCGCGTGAGGCGCGGCCTGCCGCCGGTCCGACAGCCCGGTGAGGGCCGAGGTTCCGACAACGACGACGCGGATGACGACCGGTTCGAAGGGATGGAGGTCTGACCATGGCAATGGGGCAGAGGCGCTCGGGTGGTCGCGGGCGTGGCGACAAGAAGAGTGCCGACAAGCAGCAAGGGCAGCGACGCCCGATGTTTCGCCGCCGCAAGGTCTGCAAGTTCTGCGCGGACAAGATTGACGACATCAACTACAAGGACGTGAAGCTCCTGGGAGCGTTCGTCCCCGAGCGGGGCAAGATCCTGCCGCGCCGGATCTCCGGAACCTGCGCGATGCACCAGCGCAAGTTGCAGACGGCGATCAAGCGCGCGCGTCAGGTCGCTCTGATTCCTTATGTAACGGACTAGATGTATTGACGATTCGGGTGGTTCGGGCCGGGCCCTGCCAGGCTTCGGCTCGCGCTCTCAGCAATCGCCCATCTCGGTTCCGTTGTTTTCTGATCGAGGTCTGATATGGAAGTCATCCTTCGTGAGCACGTGGATCACTTGGGCCGTCGCGGCGAGATCGTGAAGGTCGCCGACGGGTACGCGCGCAACTACCTGCTGCCGCGGAACCTGGCGTTGCCGGCGACCGAAGGCAACAGGAAGCAGGTCGAGCGCCAGCGCGCGATGTTCGAGGCGAAGGAAACCGAGGATCGCGCTGCGGCACAGCGTGTCGCCGATCGAATTGCCGGCATCGAGGTCGTGATCGCGCGTCGCGTCGGCGAGACCGAGGCGTTGTACGGTTCGGTGACGAGTGCCGACATCGCCGAAGCGCTCGCTGCCAAGGGCTATGAGATCGATCGCCGCAAGCTGCAGTTGGAGGAAGCCATCAAGCGCATCGGCGACTTCGATGTGCCGGTGAAGTTGTTCCGCGATGTCACGTCGACCGTAAAAGTACACGTCGTTCCAGCGGGCGCAGCTGCACCGCAGGAGTAGGGCCGCTGCCCAACGACGCGCGTCGCCGAGATTCAGCAGGTGATCGAAGAGGCCGGCGTGAATAGTCACGCCGGCCTTCGTGTTTTTCGGCTACACTTTGTCTCTCCCCACCGTCATGGCCGAATCCGTCGTCGCTGAGCGCACGCTGCCGCACAATCTCGAAGCTGAGCGCTCGGTCCTCGGCGCCATTCTGCTCCACAACGACGCATTCAATCTGGCTGCTGAGATCATTGACGCGGAGGACTTCTTCCGCGACGCGCATCGCCGCATCTTCGAGAAGATGGTGAAGCTCTCCGAGCGAGGTGACGCGATCGATCTGGTGACGTTGAAAGATGAACTGCAGCGCGCGGGTGAAGTCGAGGCAGTCGGAGGGCCGGCGTACATCGCCGCGCTCGTCGATGGCGTTCCACGGTCAACGAACGTCGAGCACTACGCGCGCATCATCAAGGAGAAGGCGACGCTCCGGAGCCTGATCTTCTCGGCCAACAAGATTCTGTCGAACGCGTATCAGGCCGAGGAGGACGCTGACGTCATCCTTGACCAGGCCGAGCACGCGATCTTCGCGATTGCCGACGACAAGGTCCGAGACGGCTTCACCTCGTTGCGAGACTTGGCCCAGGGTAGTCTCGACACGATCGAGCGGCTGCACGCGCGAAAGGAGCTGGTCACCGGAGTGCCCACCGGTTTCACCGATCTGGACGAGATGACGTCGGGCCTCCAGCCATCCGATCTCGTTATCGTCGCGGCGCGTCCATCGATGGGGAAGACCAGCCTCGTGATGAACATGGCGCAGCACGTCGGCACGAAGACCGACATGACCGTCGGTGTGTTCAGCCTCGAGATGTCGAAGGAGCAGCTGTTCCTGCGCCTGCTCACGTCCGAGGCAAGGATTGACGCGCATCGCCTGCGCGGAGGGTTCTTGGGCGAAAAGGACTGGGGACGGCTCGCGCAAGCCATCGGGACGCTGAGCGACGCAAAGATCTTCATCGACGACACGCCTTCCATCGGTGTCCTCGAGATGCGTGCGAAGTGTCGGCGGCTTTCGTCGGAACACGGCCTCCACATGGTGATCGTCGACTACATCCAGCTCATGCAGGGGCGTGGCCGCTTCGAGAACCGCACGCTCGAGTTGGGGTCCATCTCGCGTTCGCTCAAGGGTCTGGCCAAGGAGCTGCGGGTGCCGATCGTGGTGCTCTCGCAGCTCAGCCGCGCCACGGAATCACGGTCCGATCATCGGCCGCAGTTGTCCGACTTGCGAGAGTCTGGTGCGCTCGAGCAGGACGCCGACGTGGTGATGTTCATCTACCGTGAGGATCAATACGCCGACAAGAGTGCGCCCCCCTCCGAGAACGCGGGGATTGCCGAGATCATCATCGGCAAGCAACGGAACGGTCCGACCGGCGTCGTGAAGCTGGCGTTTCTCCGCGAGTTCACCCGCTTCGAAAATCTGGCGACCCACGTCGACTAGTCCGTGATGCGGCGCGAGCAGGGCTTCATGGTCCGACCAACCGTCGCGCGCATCGACCTCAAGGCGTTGACGGCCAATTACCGTACGCTGGCGGAGTCGCTCGGGCGCGAGCCCTCCGACAACGGCCAGACGCCCGGCATCATCGCTGTCGTGAAAGCGAATGCCTACGGGCACGGGGCGGTACCGGTCGCCCGCGCCCTCGAGCAGGCTGGAGCCGACCTGCTGGCATGCGCGGATATCGAGGAGGGGACGTCGTTGCGCGCCGCCGGCGTGACCGCAGAGATCCTGGTGTTCGGCGCGCTGAGCGTCAGCGAGCTGGACGGCATCTTCGATGGCCGCCTCACGCCGACCATTTCAACCCCGGGCGCGGCAAAGGCGGTGCAGGCGGCGGCCGCTCGCTACAGGCAGCGCCTGCGATATCACCTCAAGATTGACACCGGGATGAATCGACTCGGGTTTCGGTTCGACAACCTGGCGCGTACGTTGCCCGCGGTGCTCGCGAGCCCGAACCTCGAGCTCGACGCGGTGTACACGCACTTCGCGACTGCCGACGAGCCGGGGTCGCCGCTCTTCGAGCGGCAGCGTGCACGCTTTCTCGACGCGCTACGCCAGATTGACGCGCTCGGCGCACGGCCCCGATACCGGCATGCCGCCAACTCGGCCGCGCTGCTCCGCGATGCGCGGGTGTGGTACGAGCGCGTGCGTCCGGGTCTCCTGTTGTACGGCGTGGCGCCGCCCCCGCTGGCCTCGACGTTGCCGCTGACGGCTGTGATGACGCTCCGCAGCCGGGTGGTTGCCGTCAAGGGCATGAGGACCGGCGAGTCCACGGGCTACGGCGCGCGATTCGTGGCGGAGCGCCCCACCACGCTCGCGATCGTGCCCGCGGGGTATACCGACGGTCTGGATCTGCGCCTCGCAGGACGTGGTGTCGTCTTGGTTCGCGGTCGACGCGCGCCGGTGGTGGGCTCGGTGTGTATGGACATGCTGATGGCCGACGTCACCGGCCTCGAGGTGTCGCCCGGAGACGAAGTCGTGCTCATCGGCGAGCAGGGTGGCGATCGGATCGATGTGCGGGAGATGGCGGCGACCATCGGCACGATTCCGTGGGAAATCCTGTGTCGCGTCGGATCGCGGATCGAACGCCTGTACGATTGAGCGATGCCCAAGGCCCCCCGAACCATCTTCGTGTGTCAGGAGTGCGGCGCGCAGTCGCAGAAATGGCTCGGCCGATGCGCAGACTGCGGTGCGTGGAACTCGATGGTGGAAGAACGGCCCGCCGAGGGACCAGCGACCGTCGCGCATCGGTTTGCGACCGGCGGCACGGCAAGCACCGCACAACTCTACGCCGACGTTGAACTGCGGTCGCACGAGCGGGTGTCGACCGGCATCGACGAGTTCGACCGTGTGCTCGGCGGTGGCGTCGTGCCTGGCTCCTTGGTGCTCTTGGGCGGTGAGCCGGGTATCGGGAAGTCGACGCTGCTGCTCCAGGCGGCCGCGAGCATGGCCCGTGCGGTCGGACCCGTGCTCTACAGCTCCGGCGAAGAGTCGGAGCACCAAATCAAATCCCGTGGGGAGCGGCTCGGCGTTGGCGACGCGCCATTGTATCTGCTCGCGGAAACCTGCCTCGAGCGCATCCTCGAAGAGATTGTGCGAATCAGGCCCGCGCTCGTGATCGTCGACTCCATTCAGACAGTGTTCTCCCTGAGGTTTCAATCGGCGCCTGGCAGCATCGGACAGGTACGCGAGGCGGCCACTCAGCTGCTGTTTGCGGCGAAGGGGCAGAACGTGCCGGTCTTTCTGGTCGGCCATGTGACGAAAGAAGGAAGCCTCGCCGGGCCGAAAGCGTTGGAGCACGTCGTCGACACCGTTCTCTACTTCGAGGGGGAACGGCATCACTCGCATCGGGTCGTGCGGGCGGTCAAGAATCGGTTCGGCGCAGTCAGCGAGCTGGGCGTGTTCGAGATGACAGCGAACGGGCTGCGCGCGGTGCCGAACCCATCCAAGTTGTTTCTCGCCGAACGCCCCCTCAATGCCCCAGGCTCCGCCGTGCTCTGCGCCGTCGAAGGCTCCAGGCCGATTCTCGTCGAGGTGCAGGCGCTGGTGAGTACCAGCACGTACGGCACGGCTCGTCGCATGGCCCACGGCATCGATGCGCAGCGCTTGTCGCTCCTGCTCGCCGTGCTCGAGAAGCGTGCGGGACTGCACCTTGGCGGCGACGACGTGTTCGTGAACGTGGCTGGCGGGATGGCGATCGACGAGCCCGCGTCGGACCTCGGCATCGTTGCCGCGATCGCATCAAGTTTGCGTAATCGGCCTCTGCCGCCGACGGTCGCGATGTTTGGCGAGGTGGGGCTCGCCGGCGAAGTTCGCGGCATCACGCAGGCGAGTCTCCGTATTCGCGAGGCCGCTCAGATGGGCTTCAGCCGCTGTGTCATGCCCGAGGCCAACATTGACTCGAGCGACCGTTCGATTGGCCGCAGCTGCGATCTCGTCGGGGTCCGGTCTGTCGGCGAGGCGTTGGACCACTTGCTCGGGTGAGCCTCGGCACTGCCTGTGCCCCGACCGTGGTATGGTGTGAAAAATCCAGGGGGCCAGGATGCCGTGGTTTGCGCTCGGGCGGGTCTGTGTCGTAGCAGGGGTCGTCTATTCGTCGGCCGTCTTTCAACCGTTCCCGGGCGACATCTTCGTCAATGTGGCGTTCGCGCTGGTCCTCGCAGCCATGGTCGTCGCGGTGGAAGGCCAGCTGCGTGCCACTGCGCCGACACGCATTCTCGGTGCGCTCCTCGGCGCCATCGTCGGGCTGACGATCGCGCGAGCCATCGAGTCCGGTCTGTTCTTCGCCGACACCGGCGATCGCCGTGTCGAGTTCCTGCACAGTTTCCTCCTGATTGTTCTGCCGTATCTCGGTCTGATGTTCGGCGGGCGGCACGGCGAATGGCTGGAGCCGCTCCGATTCATGTCACTCTTTCGCGCAGCGGGGACGGAGCGGCGGTACAAAGTGCTCGATACCAGCGTCATCATCGACGGTCGTATCGCGGATGTCTGCGAGGCGGGCTTCCTCGATGGCACGCTGGTCATCCCGCAGTTCGTCCTGAAGGAGCTGCAGATGGTGGCCGACTCCGGCGACTCCCTCAAACGCAACCGGGGTCGCCGGGGGCTGGACATTCTCCAGCGGATCCAGAAGATGTCGGGCATCGAGGTCATGATCTCGGACGTCGACTTCTCGGAGATCCGGGAAGTCGATCTCAAGCTCATCGAGCTCACCCGGTCACTCGGCGGCAAGATCGTCACCAACGACTTCAACTTGAACAAAGTCGCGCAGCTCCGAGGCGTTGAGGTGCTGAACGTCAACGAGCTGGCGAACGCACTGAAACCCGTGGTCCTGCCTAGCGAGATCATGAGAGTGTTCATCCTCAAGGAAGGCAAAGAGTACAACCAGGGCGTGGCCTACCTTGACGATGGCACGATGGTGGTCGTGGACAATGCCCGAAAGATGATCAGCAAGACAATCGACATTGTCGTCACGAGCGTGCTGCAGACGGCGGCGGGCAAGATGATCTTCGGCCGCTACATCGAAGCCGAGTCCGGGACACAACCCGTGGCCGCGGTTGGTCCGCAGCCGGTGGCCGAGCATGAAGACGCCGGGCGTCGCGTACGTGCGACGCCTCAGGCGTGATGTGCGGACGTCCGCCTCGTGACCGTACCTCCCTACCACTGGTGGCGAACGGTCTTCTATCTCATTCCCGCGATCAGCCTCTACACGCTCGTGCTCGGCGCCTCGTCGATCGTGTCGAGTGTGGTCGATCGCCGTGGAAGGTTCGCCCACGCCTGCGCACGAGCCTGGTCCTGGCTGATTCTCAAGACCACCCGGGTCCGGGTGACCGTCGAGGGACTCGATCGCGTGGTGCCCGGCACCACGTACGTGTTCGTCGGCAACCATCAGAGCCACTACGACACGCCGGTCGTGTTTTCGTCGTTGCCGTTTCAGCTCCGGATCATTGCGAAGGAGTCGTTGGCTCGGTTCCCGATACTGGGCTGGCACTTGAAGCGCGGGGGACATCTGTTCGTGGACCGCACGCACCCCGATCGAGTCGGCATCCTGAATCGGTGGCGCGCGCTCGTATCCAGCGGGCTCTCTCTCGTCATCTATGCCGAAGGCACCCGTAGCCCAGACGGGCGCGTAGCCAGGTTCAAGGCGGGCAGCTTCCTGCTTGCGATTCAAGCCGGCCTGCCTGTGGTACCGATGGCGATCGTCGGGACCCGGAACATCATGCCCAAGGGGCGCCTGCGAACGGAACCGGGACACGCGGTCTTGGTCATTCACGATCCCATCGAGCCCCCGGCGATCGCGGCGCCGACCGTCCGCGACGCGAAGGCCTTTGCCGATCGGGTTCACGCGATTGTCGAAGCCACTGTCGTGGCGCGCCGCGAGGCGCTCGGCCTTGACCGACCCACCTGATCGGATCACCCCGTGCCAGCCTGGGCGTTCCCGCGCGAGATCGAAGCGCCTTCCCGTGATGCGTTATAGTTCTCGAAGTGCCGCTCGATCACTACGTGACGCTTGGCCGGTCAGGCCTGCGCGTCAGTCCGTTCTGTCTCGGAGCCATGACGTTCGGAGAGGAGTGGGGCTGGGGCTCCAGCGCCGCCGAGTCCGAAGCGATGCTCTCGCATTACCTCGAACGCGGCGGCAACTTCATCGACACGTCCAACGGGTACACGAAGGGGCATTCGGAGACCATCATCGGTGACTGCCTCTGTCGCGACCGTGCGCGCCGCGATCGCGTCGTGATTGCCACGAAGTTCTTCTCGAACATGTATCCGGGCGACCCGAACGCCGGTGGAGCGAGTCGCAAGACGATCGTGGCGTCGTGCGAGCAGTCACTTCGCCGTCTTCAAACCGACTACATCGATCTCTACTGGATGCACGTGTGGGACAAGTTCACGCCGATCGACGAGACGATGCGAGCCCTCGACGATCTTGTGCGTGCGGGCAAGGTCCGGTACATCGGATTCTCGGATACCCCTGCCTGGAAGACGGCGCAGGCGCACGTACAAGCCCCATGGCGCGGGTGGACGCCACTAGTGGCTCTGCAGATCGAGTACTCGCTCATCGAGCGAACCGTCGAAGGCGAACTGGTGCCGATGGCGATCGAACTCGGGCTGGGCATCACACCCTGGTCGCCGCTGCGCGGGGGGGTGTTGACGGGCAAGTACACCCGGCACAATGCCTCGAGCGCCAATCCTGAACGAGGTGACCGCGTGCTCGCCTACCTGAACGAGCGGTCGTTCACGATCATCGACGAGCTCGTCCGTATCGGCCATCGTCATCGAGCGCGGCCAGCCTCGGTCGCGCTGGCCTGGTTGGCGAGCAGGCCGGGCGTGACATCGATCATCATCGGGGCCCGCCGAGTCGATCAGATCGAGGAGAACTTGGCAGCGTCCGGGCTCTCTTTGACGGCGGATGATATCGCGGCGCTCGACGCCGTGTCAGCGCCGACCTTGAGTTTTCCGGCATCCATTCTGCGCAACGCCAACATGATCATGCACAACGGCGCCACCGTGAACGGCGAGCCGTCGGTGGCCTGGCCGATGTCGCCGACATCATCTGCCGACCGCTACTAGTCAATCGTGGGTTTGTCATTCAACGATCGCGTGATTACGACCGTCGCCATCGTGGCGGCTGGAGGTCGGGGGCGAAGGCTGGATGCGACGCGGCCGAAACAGCTGCACGAGATCGGCGGCCGTCCGCTCCTCGAGCGAAGCCTTGCAGCGCTCCTGACACATCCGGCGATTGACGGCGTCGTGGTGGCGCTCCCGCCGGATATCGCGGCAGACCCGCCGTCGTACTTGCGTGTCGCGGCCAAGCCGCTGCGCCTGGTGCCCGGTGGCCCGCGGCGCCAGGATTCCGTCGCCAATGCCTTTGCCGCAGTTGACGAAGCGGCGGACGTCGTCTTGATCCACGATGCGGCGCGCCCGTTTGCGAGTGAAAATCTGATCACGCGCTGCATTCTCGCGGCAGCCGAGTCCGGTGCCGCTGTCGCCGCCGTCGCCTCGCGCGATACGGTCAAGGTGTCATCGGCGGATCAGTTCGTGCGCGAAACGTTGCCCCGCGAGCGGATCTATCTCGCCCAGACGCCTCAGGCCTTTCAGCGGCGTGTGCTTCGCGACGCCCTGGCGCTGGCCGAACAAGGACAGGATGTGACCGACGAAGCGACATTGGCCGAACGCGCGGGGTTCGCCGTGCGGATCGTGGAGGGCGAGCACTCGAACATCAAGATCACAGTGCCCGAGGACGTCCCCGTGGCAGAGGCGCTCGCCGCGCACCAGCCGCGCGTCACCAAGCTCGACGATGCCGTTGGCGGTCGCGTGGGGATCGGCTACGACGTGCATCGGCTGGTCGAGGGACGCCCGCTGCTTCTGGCGGGCGTGCCGATTCCGTTCGACAAGGGCTTGCTCGGACACTCCGACGCCGATGTGGTGTGCCACGCCGTGACCGACGCGCTACTCGGAGCCGCGGCCCTCGGTGACATCGGCCGACATTTTCCCGACACCGATCCCCAATATGCGGGCGCGTCGAGTGTCGATCTGCTGATGCGGGCGACATCGCTCGTGCGCCGCGCAGGATTCGCCATCATGAACGTCGATGTGGTCGTGATCGCGCAGCGGCCGAAGCTCGCGCCACATGTAGACGCCATGCGCGAGCAGCTGGCGTCGGCGCTGGGGATCGAGCCCGCTCGGGTGAGCATCAAAGGCAAGACCAACGAAGGATTGGACGCCATCGGTCGCGGCGAAGCCATCGCGGCCCACGCCGTCGCGCTGGTTCAGCGAATGCGCGAACCCTCGAGCCGTGGAACCTGAGAACCCTGGTCATGTTGCGCCTGCGATTCGCGCCCAGTCCGACTGGATACTTGCATGTCGGTAACGCCCGGACGGCGCTGTTCAACTGGCTGATGGCCAGAGGCAGCGGAGGCACCTTCATCGTGCGCGTCGAAGACACCGATGCCGAGCGCTCGACCGCAGAGTCGGAGCAGTCCATCCTCGATGATCTGCGGTGGCTCGGACTGACCTGGGATGAGGGACCCGATGCCGGCGGCCCCCATGTGCCCTATCGTCAATCGGAGAGGCTCGATCTGTACCGAGCGCATGCGACCCGGCTGCTCGCCGAGGGGCGAGCGTATCGGTGCTTCTGCTCGCCGGAGCAGCTCGAGCTTGACCGACAGTCTGCGCTGACGGCCGGCCAGCCCGTTCGGTACGTGGGCCGTTGTCGACAGATTGGACCGGCGGACGCGGAGCATCGCGTCGCGTCGGGCGAGCGGGCTGCGATTCGATTCCGAGTCCCAGAGAGCCGCGATGTCCTGTTCGAGGACGCCGTGCGAGGCACCGTGCGGTTCAGCACCGATGTCATCGGCGACTTGGTCATCCAGCGGTCGGACGGCACGCCCGCCTACAACTTCGCGGTGGTGATCGACGATGCGAAGATGGCGGTGACGCACGTGATTCGGGGTGAGGATCACATTTCGAACACCCCTCGGCAGTTGCTCCTCTACGAGGCGTTCGGCTATACGCCACCGCGGTTCGCGCACCTCTCGATGGTGCTCGGTCCCGACCACACCAAGCTCTCCAAGCGGCACGGTGCGACCTCGGTGGCGGAGTTCCGCGCGAAGGGCTATCTCCCCGAGGCGCTTGCGAACTATCTCGCTCTGGTCGGCTGGTCGCCTAGCGGAGGCGGGAGGCACGGGGGAGGAGCGACCAGAGAGCAGACGGCCCAGGACCACGACACGGAGCTGATGTCACTCGCCGAGATGGCGAAGCGCTTCTCGATTCGCGACGTCAGCCTGAGCGCCGGCGTGTTCGACGAGGAGAAGCTGGCGTGGGTGAATCGTCACTATCTGCGGGAAGCCGATCCCGCGCGGATCGCGGACCTAGCGGTTGACGTCTGGAACCGCACCGGCGTGCCCATGAATCCCGACGCCGATGGTCGCTCGTACCTGGCGTCCGTCATGCCGATTGCAACCGGGTCGGTCGATCGCCTCGACCAGTTCCCGACGCGTCTCGCTTTTCTCTTCGAGTTCGATCCGGAGCAGGCTCTCGAGGACCCGCAGGTGAGCGCCGAAATGTCGACGGCTGGCGCGATGGCAGTGGCGCGTGCGTTCGCCGCCGCGGCGGCCAACGGTCCCAGGCTGGACCGCGATCGGTTTCGCGCGCTGGTAAACGAGGTCAAGGGCGGGACGGGCCAAAAGGGAAAAGCGCTCTTTCATCCCATTCGGCTTCTGCTGACGGCGCGCGCCGACGGACCAGAGCTGGACCTCGCCGTACCGGCGCTCGATCGCGGTGCGGAGCTCCCGGCGAGCGCTGGGGTGCCGCCCATCCTCGGATGTCGTGAGCGGGCAGCGCTCTTTCTCCGCGTGCTCGATGCGCGCGCGTCGGGATCCGCGTAGGCCGAGAGGCACGCCGCGAGCCCTCGCTCATGTGGATCTATGGGATCAACGCGGTGAGGTCGGCGCTGCACGCCGGTCGCGTGCGCGAGATACTTCTGATCGATCGCGACTCCGGACGTCTCACCGAGTTGGCGACGCAGGCTCGATCGCTTGACGTTCCGATCCGAAGCGTCGCCGCGCACGCGCTGGAACGTCACGCGCGAGGAGGCGTCCATCAAGGGGTGGTGGCCCGTGTGGATGACGGACCGGCGCCTGTCACGCTGGGGGACCTGGTGCGCGGACAGCCAGGCAATCCCCCGCTCATTGTCGTGCTGGATGGCGTGGAAGACCCGCAGAACCTCGGGGCGATTCTTCGAACGGTTGACGCGGCAGGGGCGTCGGGCCTGGTTCGTCAAACGCGCCGTTCCGCCCGGTTGGACGGCGCCGCGGCGAAGGCCGCCGCCGGGGCGGCCGCCCACGTCCCGGTCGTGGAGGTCGTCAACATCGCGCGCACCCTGGAAGTGCTGAAGGATGCCGGCGTTTGGACTGTCGGGCTGGCCGGCGATGCGCCGAAGCTCTACACAGACCTGGACTTAACGGTGCCCACCGCCCTGGTGCTGGGTGCGGAGGGCACCGGGCTCCGCCGCCTCGTCCGTGAGCGCTGTGATTGGGTGGTGGCGATTCCGATGGCCGGGCACGTCGGGAGCCTCAACGTGTCTGTGGCGGCAGGGGTGGCCCTCTTCGAGGCCGTGCGCCAGCGCAGGCTCTTGCAAGCGGGCCCCTTCGGGCCTCGGTAACCGGTCATAAGCCGGCGCGCAATCCTCTGAACGGGAGTAAAATCCGAAGTTGGCGTGTGCACCCGTCGTGCGTCGTCCGCGCGGGCTCCGGTGATGTGGTGTCGTCAAAAACATTGCACGCCTGGCACGCAACGTGCTAAAATCCGACTTTTGTCTGGCTGGCGTAGCTCAGTCCGGTAGAGCAGCTGATTTGTAATCAGCCGGTCGGGGGTTCAAATCCCTTCGCCAGCTCCAAAGACGAGCGTCCGTCCGGTCCGTAGGAACGCGTCGAAGTACTGATTCCACAAACAGCTCATTGGCGAGGTAGCGAAGCGGTCAAACGCAGCAGACTGTAAATCTGTCGCCCTTGTGGCTTCGAAGGTTCGAGTCCTTCCCTCGCCACCAGCCTTTGCTCGCGTCGCGAGCTCGGGCTGGCTGAGGCGCGGGCTCCGTTGCCGGGTACTTCGGAGAAACTGCGATATGACGCGGCTTTGGGAGGCGCATCGCAAAGCCGTCAGCGAATCAGCGGGTGGAGCACGGAGCGGGCTTTGCCCCCAAACTTGCCCGCGAGTGTGAGCGGCCGGGCCGCAGGCGGGAGTAACTCAGTGGTAGAGTCACAGCCTTCCAAGCTGTTGGTCGCGGGTTCGATCCCCGTCTCCCGCTCCAGCCTCCGCTCATTGCGCGAGCGACGGTTGGTAGGCCGTGAGAGGTTCTTGAACGGTCAGTGAGGCAATGTTGGCGGCCGACGTGTCGGCCGAGCGCCCGAGGCGCGAAGGCCGATGTAGCTCAGTTGGCAGAGCGCGTCCTTGGTAAGGACGAGGTCACCAGTTCAATTCTGGTCATCGGCTCCACCTTCGCTCGCCGGGCCCGTGAGCGAGCCAAGGTGGGCGAGCGAGCCGTTCGACGAAAGGTTATCCACCGCAGCGCGCCACGCGGGGGTGGACCAGACGACGTGAGGACAATTCAGAGGACGTAGACGACATGGCCAAAGAAAAATTCGATCGCAGCAAACCACACGTGAACGTCGGCACGATCGGGCACATCGACCACGGCAAGACCACCTTGACCGCGGCGCTCACAAAGGTTGCTGCTGACAAGGGCTGGGCGAAGTTCGTGCCTTACGACGAAGTCGCCAAGGCGTCGGAGTCGCAAGGGCGCCGCGACGAGACGAAGATCCTGACGATCGCCACCAGCCACGTGGAGTATTCGTCGGCCAATCGGCACTACGCCCACGTCGACTGCCCGGGCCACGCCGACTACGTCAAGAACATGATCACAGGCGCAGCCCAGATGGATGGCGGCATCCTCGTGGTGAGCGCTGTCGACGGGCCGATGCCCCAGACGCGGGAGCACGTCCTGCTGGCCCGCCAAGTGAACGTGCCGTGCCTGGTGGTGGCGCTGAACAAGGTCGACGCGATCGACGATCCCGAACTCGTCGACCTCGTCGAGCTCGAGGTCCGCGAGTTGCTGAAGGCGTACGACTTCCCGGGCGACGATGTGCCGGTGGTGCGCGTGTCGGCGTTGAAGGCGTTGCAAGGCGACGCCGACGGCGTCGCGAGCATCATCAAGCTGCTCGAGGCGCTCGACACGTATGTGCCGCTGCCGCAGCGTGACGTCGACAAGCCGTTCATGATGCCCATCGAGGACGTGTTCTCGATCTCGGGTCGCGGCACCGTGGTGACCGGCCGTGTCGAGCGCGGCAAGGTCAAGGTCGGAGAGGAAGTCGAGATCGTTGGGTTCCGCGAGACCACGAAGAAGGTGGTCACCGGCGTCGAGATGTTCCGCAAGTTGCTCGACGAGGGCGTGGCGGGCGACAACATCGGCGTTCTGCTGCGTGGCGTGGAAAAGAACGACGTCGAGCGTGGTCAGGTGCTGTGCAAGGTCGGCACGATCAAGCCGCACACGAAGTTCAAGGGCACGGTGTACATCCTGTCCAAGGAGGAGGGCGGCCGCCATACGCCGTTCTTCAACGGGTACCGTCCACAGTTCTACATCCGGACGACCGACGTCACAGGCACCTTGAACCTGCCGGAAGGGGTCGAAATGGTGATGCCGGGCGACAACACCACGATCGCCGGCGAACTGATGGTGCCCGTGGCGCTTGAGCAAGGCGCGCGGTTCGCGATCCGCGAAGGTGGCCGCACGGTCGGATCGGGAACGATTACCGAGATCATCGCGTAGGTCGGCGAATCGGGGCCGGACGCACTCGACTTCTGGTCAGTGATCGTCGGAGTAGACAGCCATGAGAGACATCGTGACGCTGGCGTGTCAGGACTGCAAGCGACGGAACTACAGCACGACCAAGAACAAGAAGAAGACGACCGAACGGCTCGAGATGAGCAAGTTCTGCCGTTTCTGTCGGAAGCACACGTCGCACAAGGAGACGAAGTAGAGATTGAAGACCTCTTCAATAGATGAGGCTTCGCGGCAGGTCAGGTGGTAAAGGACAGTAGCTCAATTGGCAGAGCGCCGGTCTCCAAAACCGGGGGTTGGGGGTTCGATTCCCTCCTGTCCTGCCAATTTTGAAGGAACCAGCCCCGTGGGGCGGTAAGGCGCACGCAGAAACATGGCGGAGAACACAACCACGCTCGAGACGGTCAAGGAGGCGGCTGGCGGACGCTGGGAGCGCGCGCGGCTGTTCCTGAGCGAGGTACGGAACGAGCTCAAGCGCGTCACCTGGCCGTCGCGCAAAGAAGTCTATGCCACGACGATCGTGGTGATTCTGACCTCGCTGATCTTCGGCTTGTATCTGTTCGTGCTGGACTACGGCGTCAACACGCTCGTCCAGTGGGTCTTCCGTCGGTTTGGTGCGGCATGAGCGAGCTCGAGATCGAGTCGGTTCCCGCCTCGAGCGGGAAGAACTGGTACATCGTCCATACGTACTCGGGCTTCGAGAAGAAGGTCGCCGAGTCGCTGCAACAGCGCGTGCAGGCGTACGGACTCCAGGACGAGATTGGCGAAGTCCTCATTCCGACCGAAGACGTGGTCGAGATGCGGGGCGGCCGCAAGGTCGTCACGTCGAAGCGATTCTTCCCAGGCTACATCCTTGTCGAGATGAACATGTCCGACAACGCGTGGCACGTGGTGAAGAACACACCGAAGGTGACTGGGTTCGTCGGCGCGGGCGCGAAGCCGACGCCGCTCAGCAAAGATGAAGTCGATCAGATCTTGACGCAGGTCAAGACCGCGGCGGAAAAGCCCAAGCCGAAGTACATGTTCGAGAAGGGCGAGCAGGTGCGAATCAACGAAGGGCCGTTCACATCTTTCAATGGCGTCGTGGATGAGGTGAACCTCGACAGGAACACGTTGAAGGTGATGGTCACGATCTTCGGTCGATCAACGCCGGTCGAATTGGACTTCTTGCAGGTCGAGAAGATCTAGACACGGTTCAATGGCAAAGAAAATTCAGGCACTCGTGAAGCTCCAGATTGCCGCCGGCAAGGCGACGCCGGCGCCGCCCGTCGGCACCGCGCTTGGCCCGCAGGGCGTGAACATCATGGACTTCTGCAAGAACTTCAACGCGCGCACGGCAAAAGACGACGGGTTGATCATCCCCGTGGTCGTGACCGTGTACGCCGACCGGTCATACAGCTTCGTCACGAAGACACCGCCGGCGCCGGTGTTGCTGAAGCGGGCCGCGAACATCGCGAAAGGGTCCGCCGAGCCGAATAAGACCAAGGTTGGCACGGTCACCGCGAAGCAGGTCGAGGACATCGCCAAGCTCAAGATGCCGGACCTGAACTGCGACTCGCTCGAGTCGGCCATCCGCACCGTGGCCGGCACGGCGCGGTCGATGGGACTCGACGTCGAGTAGGTCAAGGGTATTGAGTGGGAGGGCCGTTCGACCGGCCCGCTTGCACCACGGGGGATTCACATGCGCAGGCGCGGCAAAAAGTACACCGCGGCACGGGCGCAGGTCGCCGGCGATCGGTCGTATTCGATCGAAGAGGCGATTCCGCTCGTACAGAAAGTCAAGTTTGCGAAGTTCGATGAGACGGTCGAGTTGACGCTTCGGCTGGGCGTCGATCCCAAACATGCCGATCAGATGGTGCGCGGCACGGTGGTGCTCCCCCACGGTCTCGGCAAGACCAAGCGGGTTCTCGCCATTGCGGGCGGTGAGAAGCAGCGCGAGGCTCAAGATGCGGGCGCGGATATCGTCGGCGGCGAGGAGCTGGTCGAGCGAATCATGGGCGGCTGGACCGACTTCGACGCGGTCGTGGCGACGCCCGACATGATGCGTGCGGTGGGCCGGCTCGGCAAGGTGCTCGGGCCGCGCGGCTTGATGCCAAACCCCAAGACCGGCACCGTGTCGGTCGACATCGGCAAGGCCGTTCGCGAGATCAAGGCCGGTAAGGTGGAGTTTCGGGTCGACAAGACCGGCATCATCCACGCCCCGGTCGGAAAGACCTCCTTTGCGAGCGACTCGCTGGTCGCCAACGCCCACGCCCTGGTCGACAGCATCGTCAAGGCGAAGCCGGCGGCGGCAAAAGGTAAGTACCTCAAGAGCGTCACAGTGTCATCGACGATGGGCCCGGGGGTCCGAATCGATACGACGCAAGTCGACGTCGTGGTGAAGCACTGATGTCGGTCACCAAAGCAGAAAAAGCCGCCGAGCTCGAAGTGCTCGAGGCCTCGTTCAAGAACGCGCAGACGGCGATCCTTCTGGACTATCGCGGCATCAACGTCCCGCAAGTGACCGATTTACGTCGGCAACTGCGGGCCGCCAAAGCCCAGTATCGCGTTGTCAAGAACACATTGGCGAAACGCGCGATCAAGGGCACCTCGTTCGAAGCGCTGTCCGAACACTTCGAGGGCACGACGGCGGTTGTGTATACCGAGATCGATCCCGTCGGTCTCGCAAAGACGCTGACCGCGTTCATCAAGACCACGCCGGTTGTCACCATCAAGGCGGCCGTCGTCGCTGGTCAGGCCATCAAGCCGGCCGAGGTGACGGATCTGGCGAACATGCCGGGTCGACCGGAACTGCTGGCGAAGCTGCTGTTCGTGCTGCAGGCGCCGATGGTGCAAATCGTGAGTGTGCTGAACGCCGCGCCGCGCGATCTCATGAGCGTGTTGGTGCAGGCGGAGAAGAAGCGTTCGCAAGCCTGAGTCGCAGTCGTGGCCGGGTGAGAGACCTGTCGCCAACCCGAGGAGAGAAGCAATGGCCGAAGTGACGCAACAGCAGGTGGTCGACTACATCAAGGGGATCAGCGTGCTCGAGCTCTCGCAGCTCGTGAAGACGCTCGAGGCCGAGCTCGGCGTGTCGGCCGCGGCCGCGATGCCCATGGCGATGCCGATGGGTGGCATGCCCGGCGCCGGCGGTGGCGCCGCGTCGCCTGCTGAAGAGAAGACCGAGTTCACCGTGACGCTGACCGAGATCGGCACCAATAAGATCAACGTGATCAAGGTCGTGCGTGAGGTCACGAGCCTCGGCTTGAAGGAAGCCAAGGATCTCGTCGAGAGCGCGCCCAAGCCGATCAAGGAAGCGATTCCGAAGGACGAGGCCGAGGCGATCAAGAAGAAGTTCGAAGAGGTTGGCGCGAAAGTCGAGATCAAGTAGAAGGCGCGCGCCGAAGGACGCGTCGCGGAACTTGTCGGCTGCGGCGCGGGCTGGGCGGCCGGGACTCGTGAGCGTGCATCTCGCGAGTCCGTTCGGTGCTCATCCCGACGCCGATGTTTGCCCGGTGCAGCACAGCGCTCCGTTTACCTCTCGAGGTCTTTAAAGCATGTACAGCCTTCCCAAGAACGTCTACCGCGAGCGCATCGACTTCTCGAAAATCAAGACGACCGTTCCGATCCCGAACCTGATCGAGATCCAGAAGAAATCGTACGAACGCTTCCTGCAGATGAACCGCCTGCCGAGCGAGCGGGAGGACGCCGGTCTGCAGTCGGTGTTCAAGTCGGTCTTTCCGATCAGCGACTTTCGGGAGAACTCTTCGCTCGAGTTCATCGAGTACTCGATTGGCAACTGGGAATGCAAGTGCGGCAAGCTGGCCGGGCTGCACCACCTGCGCAAGCCGTGCAGCAACTGCGGGGCGACGCTGGTGGCCGACCCGTACGGCGACCGTGAGGTGCTCTGTCCACGTTGCGGCAAAGGGAACCAGGCGCGCGGTGACGTGTGCGACATCTGCGGGAACACCGTCGGGTTGAAGCTGAAGTACGACGTCGACGAATGTCAGGAGCGCGGCATGACCTACGCCGTGTCGCTCAAGGTGACCATCCGCCTCGTCGTCTGGAACAAGGATCCCGAGACGGGCGTGAAGACCATCCGCGACATCAAGGAGCAGGAGGTCTACTTCGGCGACATCCCGTTGATGACCGAGAACGGCACGTTCATCATCAACGGCACCGAGCGCGTCATCGTCTCGCAGCTGCACCGGTCGCCCGGCGCGTTCTTCCACTCGGAAGACAAGACGCTGTACGTCGCGCAGATTATCCCGTATCGCGGCTCGTGGGTGGAGTTCGAGTACGACAGCAAGAACCTGTTGTACGTGCGCATCGACCGGAAGCGGAAGTTCCTGGCGTCCGTGTTCTTGCGGGCGCTCGGGCTGCGGGGCGCCGACGAGATCATTCGCGCCTTCTACACCGTCGACCGCCTGTACTTGAAGAAGGGCACGCTGTACTGGGCCGTGGCGGACAGCCTGGTCGGCCTCCGCGCCGCCAAGGGGATCGTCGTGCCGGGCGAGCACATGACGGTGCAGTCCGGCAAGAAGATCACGAAGAACGCCGTCGAGGCGCTGAAGCGCGCCAACGTCGAGGCCGTCGAGATCCAGGACGCGGAGCTCGAGGGCGCGTTCGCGGCCGCCGACGTGATCGATCCGGCCACGGGCGAGGTCATTCTCGAGGCGAATGAGGAGCTGACGCCGCGTGTGATCTCGATGGCGCAGGAGAAGGACGTCGATCGGCTCGAGATCTTCTTCCCCGAGAAAGACGAGGTCGGTCCGATCATCGGCCAGACGCTGAAGAAGGATCCGATCCACACGCACGAAGAAGCGCTCATCGAGATCTACCGTCGCCTGCGCCCGGGCGATCCGCCGACGCTCGACAGCTCGCGGTCGCTCTTCGAGAACATGTTCTTCAACCCGCAGAAGTACGACTTCTCGCGCGTCGGCCGCCTCAAGCTCAATACGAAACTGGGGCTCAACACGCCGCTCGACGAGAAGATCCTGCACCCGAAGGACTTCTACGAAGTGCTGAAGTACCTGCTCAAGCTGCGCCGTAATCCGGCCAACGTGGACGATATCGACCATCTGGGCAACCGGCGTGTCCGCTCCGTCGGCGAGCTCCTCGAGAACCAGTTCCGCATCGGTCTGGTCCGGATGGAGCGCGCCATCAAGGAGAAGATGTCGGTCTACCAGGAAATGGCGACCGCCATGCCGCACGACCTGATCAACGCGAAGCCGGTCATGGCCGCGATTCGGGAATTCTTCGGGTCGTCGCAGCTCTCGCAGTTCATGGATCAGACCAACCCGCTCTCGGAGATCACGCACAAACGGCGGCTCTCCGCGCTCGGGCCGGGCGGTCTCTCGCGAGAACGGGCCGGGTTCGAGGTGCGCGACGTGCACCCGACGCACTACGGTCGCATCTGCCCGATTGAAACGCCGGAAGGTCCGAACATCGGGCTCATCTCGTCGTTGTCGTGCTACGCGCGTATCAACGAGTTCGGGTTCATCGAGTCGCCGTACCGGAAGGTGAAGGACGGACGGATCACCGACTACGTCACGATCACCAACGCCGGCGGACACCCGAAGTACAAGACCAACGGTATCGTCGAGGCCGACGATCTCGTGGGCGAGGACGGACGCGCGAAGAAGAAGGGCGTCGAGTTCGAGCCGTATTCCTTCTATCTCTCGGCGTGGGAAGAGGACCAGTACATCATCGCGCAGGCGAACGCCGCGGTGGACGCGAGCGGGAAGCTGACCCAGGAGCGGGTGAACGCCCGGCAGGCCGGCAACTTCATCCTGGTCCCGCGCGATCAGGTGCAGTTCATCGACGTCTCGCCGAAGCAGCTCGTCTCCGTGGCGGCGTCGCTCATCCCGTTCCTCGAGAACGACGATGCGAACCGCGCGCTGATGGGGTCGAACATGCAGCGTCAGGCGGTGCCGCTGCTGCGCGCACGGTCGCCGTTTGTCGGCACCGGCATGGAGTACATCACCGCGCGCGACTCCGGTGCGGTCATCGTGGCTCGTCGCGGTGGCACCATCGACTACGTGGATAGTCAGCGCATCGTCGTGCGCGTCCAGAGCGAGACTGAGGACGGCAAGGAGATGGGCGCGGACATCTACCCGATGACGAAGTTCAAGCGGTCGAACCAGAACACCTGCATCACGCAGAAGCCGATCGTGCGCGTTGGGCAGCGGGTGCACAAGGGGCAGGTGCTGGCCGACGGTCCATGCACGGAATTGGGTGAGCTGGCCCTCGGTCGGAACGTGCTGGTCGCGTTCATGCCGTGGCGCGGATACAACTTCGAGGACGCCATCCTCGTCTCCGAGCGGATGGTGAAGGACGACTACTACACGTCCATTCACATCGAGGAGTTCGAGATCGAAGCGCGCGACACGAAGCTCGGACCCGAAGAGATCACGCGGGACATCCCGAACGTGTCGGAGACGTTCCTGCGCGATCTCGACGACAGCGGCATCATCCGCATCGGCGCCTCGGTGAAGCCGGGCGACATCCTGGTCGGCAAGGTGACGCCGAAGGGCGAGACGCAGCTCACGCCGGAGGAAAAGCTGCTCCGCGCCATCTTCGGTGAGAAGGCTGGCGACGTGCGAGACGCCAGCCTCATCTGCCCACCCGGTATCGAGGGCATCATCGTCGGCGTGAAGATCTTCTCCCGCAAGGGCATCGAGAAAGACGACCGCGCCAAGGCGATCGAGCAGGAAGAGCTCGAGATGATGGAGAAGAACCTGCAGGACGAGATCCGCATTCTTCACGACGAGGTGAAGAAGCGCGTGATCGTCATGCTGCGGGGACAGTCGCTGCGCTCGGATCTGTTCGACGACTACGGCCGTGAGCGGCTGCTCAAGAAGGGGACCGAGCTCACGGGGGAGATCCTGCAGGGGCTGCCGTACGACACGATGGTTCGCTTGAAGATCTCCACCGACGACACGCGGCTCGAGGGCGATCTGCGGGACCTCGAGGAGCGGACCGAGCGTCAGGTGGAGGTCATCAAGAATCTCTTCGAGGAGAAGAAGGAGAAGATCCGCCGAGGCGACGAGCTGCCGCCGGGCGTGATCAAGCTCGTCAAGGTGTACGTGGCGATGAAGCGCAAGCTGTCGGTCGGCGACAAGATGGCCGGCCGCCACGGTAACAAGGGCGTCATCGCGCGCATCCTGCCCGAGGAGGACATGCCGTACCTTCCGGACGGCACGCCGGTGGAGATCGTGCTCAATCCGCTCGGCGTTCCGTCGCGGATGAACGTCGGGCAGATTCTCGAGACGCACCTCGGATGGGCCGCACATGCGCTCGGTCTCTACTTCGCGACGCCGGTCTTCGACGGCGCGATGGAGAACGAGATCAAGAGCTGGCTGGATCGCGCCGGCCTGCCCACCGAGGGCAAAGTGACACTCTTCGATGGCATGACCGGCGACCCGTTCGAGCAGAAGACGACGGTCGGCTATATCTACATGCTGAAGCTGTCGCACCTGGTCGATGACAAGATCCACGCGCGGTCGATTGGGCCGTACTCGCTCATCACGCAGCAGCCACTCGGCGGCAAGGCGCAGTTCGGCGGTCAGCGGTTTGGAGAGATGGAGGTCTGGGCGCTCGAAGCGTACGGCTCGGCGCACATCCTCCAGGAGCTCCTGACCGCGAAGTCAGACGACGTGACGGGGCGCGCGAAGATCTACGAGGCCATCGTCAAGGGTGACGCGTCGTTCACGGCTGGTCTGCCGGAGTCGTTCAACGTGCTCATTCGAGAGCTTCAATCGCTCTGTCTGGACGTGGAGTTGATGAAGACGAAGAAGAAGCCCACGGAAGTCGTTGCTCCTCAACCAGTGCTAGAGGAGGTCTAATTGCATATGCGACCTTCATTTCACGATCTCTCGGTGCTGACCAGTGACTTCGATGCCATCCGCATCTCGCTCGCGTCACCCGAAAAGGTCCTCTCCTGGTCGCATGGCGAGGTGACCAAGCCCGAGACCATCAACTACCGGACCTTCAAGCCGGAGCGCGATGGGCTCTTCTGCGCGAAGATCTTCGGTCCGATTACCGATTGGGAGTGTCTCTGCGGCAAGTACAAGCGCATGAAGCACCGCGGCGTGATCTGCGACAAGTGCGGCGTCGAGGTCACGCAAGCCAAGGTGCGTCGTGAGCGGCTCGGTCACATCACGCTGGCCACGCCCGTCAGCCATGTATGGTTCTTCAAGGGGCTCCCGAGCCGGATCGGTCATCTCCTGGACATCTCGCTCCGCGACCTCGAACGCGTGCTGTATTTCGAGGCCTATGTGGTCGTGGATCCGGGCGATACCGAGCTGAAGCCGAACTCGCTGCTCAACGAAGAGAGCTACCGCAAAACGCGTGAACAGTATCAGCATCGCTTCAAGGCGCAGATGGGCGCGGAGGCGATCAAGGAGCTGCTGAAGCGCGTCAACGTCGAGCGTCTCGCGATCGAGATGCGCGAGAAGATGAAGGCGGATCAGTCGGCACAGAAGAAGCTGAAGTACGCCAAGCGGCTCAAAGTCGTCGACTCGTTCCGCAAGTCGAGCAACCGTCCGGAATGGATGATTCTGGATGTGATCCCGGTCATTCCGCCGGAGTTGCGTCCGCTCGTGCCGTTGGACGGCGGCCGATTCGCGACCTCCGACCTCAACGACCTCTATCGGCGCGTCATCAACCGCAACAACCGGCTGAAGAAGCTGATGGAGCTCAAGGCGCCGGATGTCATCATCCGCAACGAGAAGCGGATGCTGCAGGAGGCGGTCGATGCGTTGTTCGACAACGGGCGTCGCGGTCGCGTGCTCCGCGGCGCGAACAACCGTCCGCTCAAGTCGCTGTCCGATACGCTCAAGGGCAAACAGGGGCGATTCCGGCAGAACCTGCTCGGCAAGCGCGTCGACTATTCCGGCCGCTCGGTCATTGTCGTCGGGCCCGAGCTGAAGCTGCACCAATGCGGCCTGCCGAAGAAGATGGCGCTCGAACTCTTCAAGCCGTTCATCTACAACAAGCTCGAGGAGCGCGGCCTCGTGACCACCATCAAGCAGGCGAAGGAGATGGTGGAGTTGCAGCGTCCCGAGGTGTGGGATGTGCTCGAGGAGGTCATCCGCGAGCACCCGGTGCTCCTCAACCGAGCGCCGACGCTGCACCGTCTGGGCATTCAGGCGTTCGAGCCAGTGCTCGTCGAGGGCAAGGCCATCCGCATTCACCCGCTCGTGTGCACGGCGTTCAACGCCGACTTCGACGGCGACCAGATGGCTGTTCACATTCCGTTGTCGCCAGAGGCGCAGATCGAAGCGTCAGTGCTGATGTTGTCGAGCAACAACATCCTCTCGCCGGCGCATGGCGCGCCGATCGCGATTCCGTCTCAGGACATCGTGCTCGGCTGCTATTACCTGACCAAGGCCAAGAGCGGTGCGAAGGGCGAAGGCCGCGTGTTCGGCAACGCCGACGATGTGATGCTGGCGCTCGAGGCGGGCGAGTTGGAGACGCTGTCGCCGATCCGCTTGCGGTACTCCGGCGAACTGCAGGATCTCACCACCGCGCGCGACGATCAGGACGTGCTGCGCACGGAGGTGCAGACCGTCACGAACAAGATCATCAACACCACCGTCGGTCGGGTCATTCTCAACCAGACGATTCCGCACGAGATGCCGTTCGTAAACGGCTTGTTGAAGAAGAAGGGGCTCCAGCAGCTCGTGCAGTCGTGCTACCTGAAGTTCGGGCTCGAGAAGACCGTCGAGATGCTCGATTCGCTCAAGCACCTCGGCTTCACGTATGCCACCCGTTCGGGGCTGTCGATCGGGATCAACGATCTGATCATTCCCGAGCGGAAGGGCGATCTCGTGACGAAGGCGCGCGAGGAGGTCATCCGAGTCGAGTCGCAGTATCTCGAAGGGGCCATCACCAACGGCGAGCGCTACAACAAGGTGATCGCCATCTGGTCGGAGGCGACCGAGGACATCGCCAACGCGATGTTCCACGAGATGGAGGCCATTGACAAGGCAGGCCGGCAGTTCAACCCAGTCTACATCATGGCCGATTCCGGAGCTCGCGGTTCGAAGCAGCAGATCCGTCAGCTGGCCGGCATGCGCGGCCTCATGGCCAAGCCGTCGGGCGAAATCATCGAGACGCCGATCACCGCGAACTTCCGCGAAGGTCTGGCCGTCATGGAGTACTTCATCTCCACGCACGGCGCACGCAAGGGTCTTGCCGATACCGCCCTCAAGACCGCGGACTCGGGCTATCTCACCCGTCGCCTCGTGGACGTCGCGCAGGACGTCATCATTCACGAGTACGACTGCGGCACGGTGGACGGCATCGAAGCGCGAGCGATCGTCGAGTCGGGTGAGATCATCGAGCCGCTGCGCGACCGCATCATGGGGCGCGTAACGCTCGAGAGGATCACCGACCCGTTCACGGGCGACACGATTATCGACGTCAACGAGGAGATCACCGAGGACCTCGCGTCGGCCATTCAAGACGCGGGCATCGAGAAGGTGAAGATTCGTTCGGTGTTGACGTGCGCCTCGCGTCGTGGCGTCTGTGCGCAGTGCTACGGCCGCGATTTGGCCACCGGCAAGATGGTGGAGCTGGGGCAGGCGGTCGGTGTCATCGCGGCGCAGTCGATCGGCGAGCCGGGCACGCAGCTCACGATGCGGACGTTCCACATCGGCGGCACGGCCTCCCGCGTGTCCGAGCAGTCGACCGTCGAGGCGCGCAACGCGGGCACGGTCCGGTTCCAGGGGTTGCAGGTCGTCACTGCGAAGGACGGCGGCCTGGTGGTGATGAACCGCAGCGGTTCGCTCGTGGTGCAGGATGCCAAGGGCCGAGACCGGGAGCGCTATCCGGTCGTCTACGGCGCGCGTTTGAAGGTGAGAGATGGACAGGCCGTCGAGCAGGGGCAGGTCCTCGTCGAGTGGGACCCGTATACCTTCTCGATCCTCACCGAGGAGCCGGGGCAGATCAAGTTCAAGGACATCCTCGAAGGCGTCACGGTCCACGAGGAGGTGGATGAGGTCACCGGACTCTCGCGCTACATCATCGTCGACTCGCCGGATGAGAAAAAGCAGCCGGCGATCGAGATCAAGTCCGCGAAAGACGGGAAGATCAACCGCAAGTACCACATGCCGGTCCAAGCGCACCTGATGGTGCAGGACGGCGAGAACGTGTCGGCCGGAGACGTCCTCGCAAAGATCCCGCGCGAGACTACGAAGACGAAGGACATCACGGGGGGGCTGCCGCGCGTGGTCGAGCTGTTCGAGGCCCGAAAGCCGCGTGAGACGGCGGTCATTTCCGAGATCGACGGCGTCGTCAAGCACGGCGGCATCGTGAAGGGTCAGAGGAAGATCATCATCGTGCCGGATGAACCGGGCGCGGAGCAGCGCGAGTACTCGCTGCCGCGGGGTGTGCACGTCAACGTCCAGGAAGGCGAGCGGGTCCGAGCGGGCGAGCCGCTCATGGATGGCCCGTCGAATCCGCACGACATTCTCAACGTGCTCGGTGAGAAGGCGCTGCAGGCGTACCTCGTGAACGAAATTCAGGAGGTCTATCGGCTACAGGGCGTGAACATCAACGACAAGCACATCGAAACGATCGCGCGTCAGATGATGCGGTGGGTGAAGATCGAGGACGTCGGTGACACCGAGTTCCTCGTCGACGAGCAGGTGGACAAGTTCCGCTTCCTCGAGGAGAACGAGCGTGTGATTCAAGCGGGTGGACGTCCCGCTCAGGGTCGGCCGTTGCTGCTTGGTATCACGAAGGCGTCGCTCTCCACCGATTCGTTCATCTCGGCGGCGTCATTCCAGGAGACGACGCGCGTCCTGACGGAGGCGTCCATCTCCGGGAAGGTTGATTACCTGCGCGGCCTGAAGGAGAACGTGACGATGGGCCGCCTCATCCCGGCCGGCACCGGCTTCGAGTACTACCGCCATGTGGCGATTCCGCCGGACGAGCCGCCGCCGCCACCGGCTCCGCCTCAGCCGAGCGACGATGAGCTCGAGCTGGAGCGGGATATGGAGTACTTCGTGGAGCCGGAGGAAGCGCTCGGTCCGGGAGCAGGCGAGCTGGGAGAATAGCTGGATCGTTGAAGGCTGTAGCTTGACTGCGGAGCCGGAGGCCACGCTCGACGAGAGACGAGGCGACCTGGCCTGCCGACCGTGACCGGGCGATGGTCGACCGGCTGTTCGAGATTGAGCCGGCCGGCGTCCGTGCCGAGACTCTTGCCGCGAGTTGACCGAGAAGGCGGCCCGGCAAATGGGCCGCTGAGCGTCCTCAGCATGCGAGTCTTGCGATGGCTTTCTCGTTCCACTCGATGCCCTGTCCGGGTCTGTCGGGAGCCATCAGGTGTCCATCCTTGAGCTGGAAGGGCTCGGACAATATGGCGTCGGCCCAATCCTGCCATTCGAGCCAGTGCACCGTATCGGTGACACGCATGAGGTGGGCGGCGATCGCCGGATAAAGTGAGTCGACATTGGAATGCCCGCAGCGCTCGTGATGGCGGCCATTCGGTGATACCGCGAGACGCATGGGGTCGGGCATGACATCGTCGCCGGCACCAGCGAGCACTGCGACCTCGCGCTCGGACGTGATGTTTGGGTCACCTTGAGCGCGGCTCGCGAGGTCACGGACCGAGATGGACGGGGGAAGAAGGAGCCATGACCATGGACGCCACGAACGAGGCTGAAGAACTGGTGCTCGTTACGATTACGGGCGAGGTGGCGACCGTCACTTTGAATCGGCCCAATCAGTTCAACGCCCTGTCGACCGCCCTCATCCACGAATTACAGACGGCCATCGACCGCATCGCCGGCGACGCCTCCATCCGGGTCGTTGTGCTGGCGGCGCGCGGGCGCGGGTTCTGCTCCGGACACGACTTGAAGGAGATTCGCGCGATGGAGACCGTCGAGCAGGTCGAGTCGCTATTCGCGCGTTGCAGCGCAATGATGGTGGGCTTTACCCGGATGCCGCAGCCGGTTATCGCCAAGGTGCACGGCCTGGCGACCGCCGCCGGTTGCCAACTGGTGGCGACTTGCGATCTCGCCGTCGCGTCGACCGCCGCCACGTTCGCGACGCCAGGTGTCGACATCGGGGCGTTCTGCGCCACGCCCGGTGTCGCACTCGGCCGCGCCGTTGGCCGCAAGGCGGCGATGGAGATGCTGCTGACGGGAGCCCCGATCACGGCCGAGCGTGCCTGCGCCGTCGGACTCGTCAACCGCGTGGTGACGCCAGAGGCGCTCGACAGTGAAGTCGGGGCGCTGGTGGCGCTCATCGCCTCCAAGTCGGCGACGGCCATCCGCACGGGCAAGCAGCTGTTCTACCGGCAGCTCGAGATGCCGTTGGTGGAGGCGTACGGGGTTGCCGGTCACGCGATCGCGTGCGACTTCTTCACGCCGGACGGTCAGGAAGGAGTTGACGCGTTCCTCGGCAAACGCGTACCGCAGTGGCGCTGAATGGGCCTGACGCCCCGCCGGAACTCCAGGGTCAGCGGACATCCGGCTCGGGGACTTCTAACGAGTCTTGACACATCCGGCTCGGGGGCTTGACTCGTCAGCGCCATCGCGACTACGGTTTCGGACCGCTCGCTTGAAACACGTCGTGCCTGAACACAAGCAACGGAGCGCTGGCCGGTCCGTTCATGCCCCCGGGTCGGGCTCAGGTCGGCCCAGCTGACCTCGGCCCCTCGTGCTCGCGCCGCGGACTGTCGGCCCCTCAGACCGTAATTGAGAAACGGGCGTGAGCCCGTCCGGTTGTGAATGACAGCATCGGAGGACAAGGCGTGGCCATCGAATATTCCGACGCCAGTCGACACCTACAGGACCGTTTCGACACCCGACGCCTCGCAGATCGGCTCGTGGAGGTCAAGGTTCACCAGGGGTTCACGGATGCGGACCGAGAGTTCATCCAAGCCCAGGCCATGTTCTTCCTGGCGACCGTCGATGAGCATGGCCAGCCGACCTGCTCCTGCAAGGGCGGAGATCCCGGGTTGGTGACAATCCTGGATACGGCGACGCTGGCCTTCCCGAACTACGACGGCAATGGCATGTACCTGTCGATGGGAAACATCAGCCAGACCGGTCGCGTTGGGATCTTGTTTGTCGATTTCGAGCGGCAGCGTCGTCTGCGTGTGGAAGGCGTCGCTGAAATCGTGTTCGAGCACGATGTGATGAGGAGATACCCCGAGTGCCAGTTCCTGGTGCTGGTCCGAACGACGGCCATTTACCCGACCTGCCCGCGGTACGTGCATCAACACCAACTTGTTGCCCGCTCGCCGTTCGTGCTGAGAAGCGGCATGAGCACACCGACACCTGAGTGGAAGCGGTCCGGCTGGGCACGCGACGTTTTGGCAGCGCGCGACCCAGCGACGGATCAAACCTAGGAGGCGACCACACGATGCGCCGCTCCGCCCTTCCGAGGCGGGGCGGCACGCTGTTCGTCGTCTGGACCAGGTTGGAGAAGGTTGGAGAAGCGCCTGAAACGATGCTCTGGCGACGCACCATCGACGTGGCGGGCGAGCGGGCGTTGTGGTCCAATGGTCCCGGTGTCAACTCCGCGACCCTGCGAGCCGCGCCTCAGCGAATGATGAACCGCAGAGAAGTCCTTGTCGCCATGGCGGTTTCGATCGCGGCCAGAGCCCCAGGCCTGACCGCGCAGACTGCCCCCGCAGGCGAGCGATCGAGGCATGTGCTCGACCGGTTCGAAGTCTTCCGCGTCCGGGTCAATCATCGAGGCGATTGGGTTCCGCTGCGGACGCACACGTCGAGCGGCCTGTCCGGACTTGGCGATTGCTCCCAGAGCGGCGACGACCTCAAGGTGCTGGCCTTGCTCGACCAATACCAACGCGAGCTTCGGGGCCGAGGCATCTTCTCCGTTGAGGACCTTCGACCATGGGGCCGGTCAGAGACTGCCTCGCACGGCCGAGCTGCGGCCGTGGCGATCAGCGCCATCGAACAATCGCTCTGGGATCTTCAAGGGCGCGCGCTGGGCGTTCCGACCTACGAACTCTTCGGCAGCGCGCTGCGCCCAGGCATCCGACAATACGCCAACGTGAATCGCATGACGACGGATCGCACGCCGGCCGGATTCGCTCGATCGGTCGAGCAGGCGGTGACGGACGGCTTCGATGCGGTCAAGATGGCGCCTTTCGACGGCCTGGTGCAGAGTCCGACAGCGGAGCGGACACGCCAAATCAGGCTCGCGATCGAGTGCAGCCAGGCTGCACGGCGAGTCCTCGGGCCGTCACGCGATCTTCTCATCGACGTCCACAGCCTTCTGACCGTGTCGGAGGGACTCGATATCTTGAAAGAGCTGGAGGCGCTCGAGCTGTACTGGCTGGAGGAGGTCACTGGCGCCGAGCCCCTCGACGATCTGGCGACCATCAACCGAGCCACAACGATGACGACGGCTGGTGGCGAGGCCCTCGTCGGTATTCAGGCGTTCTCTTGGTACGCGAATGCGGGCGCTGTCGACGTATTGATGCCTGACGTCAAATGGTGCGGTGGTCTTCTCGAACTCCGCACGGTCGCGGCGATGGCTGAGGGGATGAACCTGCGGGTCTCACCGCACGGTCCGGCCAGTCCAGTGGGGAACATCGCCGCAGGACATGCGTGCGTGACGCTGCCGAACTGCGAGATCAATGAGTTCGCGTACGCTGAGGTGCCGTGGCGAAAGGACCTGGTGGAGCCGCCAGAGACGTTCGACAAGGGACACCTCACGCTGAGCACACGGCCAGGTTTCGGGATCACGCTCAACGAGAAGATCGTTCGGCAGTTTGCGCGGTGAATCGAGAGATACCCACCCCTGGGGAGAACTCGTGGTGCTGGTGGTGTTCTTGCGCGCCGCCCACCAGTGTAGACTCGGCAAGGGTCAGGCCGTAGTGAGTGAAGGCAGCAGCGCGACGACCTTGGTGGCAGGCATCTCTGGTCCGCGCCGTCACGGGTGCGTCGCCCTTTAGGATGGCCACGGCCTTCGCGCTGTCTGCGAGCAGGAACGCGTGACGAGGGCCCGGGGCGCCGGCCTCAATCCGTCCGGGCTTCCGGACGAGGCCCTCGATATGCTCCTCGAGCGCACCGGACATGCGCGCGTAGACGTCTCCCGCTTTGTCGCCGCGGGGTTTCAGCCACCGACGCGCTCCTGTTTTTCCGGCGAGATCATCGAGCGTCCGCACGCGCACGCGCTCGCCGCATACTTGTCGTCGCCGTTCTCCCACGCCGCGGTTCTGGTGTGCGACCACGGTGCTCCGAGCATCAGCTTGTGGCGCGGCAGGGGCGCCGACCTCGAACCCATCGCGTCGGCGTGGGATGGTCCAGGGTTCGTCGATCTGTACTCGCGGTGTGCGGAGGTCGTCGGGTTCCATGGCGACGGACATACGCAGCGACTTGAAGCGTTGGCGCGACCGTGGCCGGGCTATCGCGACGTCCGCATCGACCGGTTGTTCGCCTGGATCGACGGCCGGCTCCGGGCGAACGATGGGTGGGAGCGCGTGGTCGACGAGGTCGTGCGCGATGCTTCCTCGGACTCCCCCTGGCAGGCACAGTCGCTCGCGGCCGCCGCCTTCCAGTCGCGGCTGATCGACCTGGTTCTCGAGCTGATGGCTGATGTGCGCTCGCGTCTCGACGACCCGGTGATCTGCCTTGGCGGGAGCCTGTTCTACCACTCGTCGATCAACACCGCGATTCGGCAGTCTCGGCTCTTTGCCGACGTGTTCGTCCCGATCGATCCTGGTGAGGCGGGCCTGGCGGTTGGTGCAGCGCTTTACGCCCAGCGATCGGTGCCTCGAGACGTGGAGCCCTTCCTCGGTCCTCGCTATCGCGCCGACGAGATCAAAGAAACGCTCGACAACTGCAAGTTGCCCTACACCTGGGAGTAGGACGAACGAGCGGTCGCGATCGCGGTCGATGCGCTCAAGAAGGGGAGACTGGTTGCGTGGTTTGACGGATCGATGGAGTGGGGCCCGCGTGCGCTCGGAGCGCGCTGCATCCTGGCCAGCCCGTTCTCACCGTATGTGCTCGAGAATCTGAATCGCTTCCTGAAGCGCCGGGAACCGTGGCGTGGCTACGCGCTGAGCGGCCTGGTTGAGGCGATGGACACAAGCTTCGCTGGCCGTCCGCAGGCCCGGTTCATGGAATGCGACTACTTGCCGAAGGAACCGAGCGGTCCGTTTCGCCATGCGATGCCGGCACCGGGAGCGGCGATCCGAGTCCAGGCCGTGGACAGACAGGCACCCTGGCGATTCCGGCGTCTGCTCGAGGCCTTCGGTGACACCACTGGACATCCATTCCTGGTGAACACGTCATTCAACGGGTTTCACGAGCCCATTGTCTGCAACCCACGCGATGCGGTGCGCGTCTTCTACGGCACCGGTGTTGACCTTTTGGTGCTCGAGCAGTTCGTGCTACGAAAGTAGTGGGCTCGGGCCGACGCCCGAGCCGATCCGCCGATTCGTGCGGCCGACGGCGTGCACGCGGCGGTCCCGCTGTGCGCAGAGCGGAACGGCCTGTCTTGCCTCACACGGTGATATTGTGGACGCGTGGACCAACACACGCACGAGCGGTGGATGCGTCTCGCCATCGAGGAGGCGGCGCTGGCGCGCGGGACGACGGGTGACAACCCCTGGGTTGGCTGCGTGATCGTGAGCGCCAGCGGCGAGCTCTTGGGACGTGGCCACACATTGGGTCCGGGCGAAGACCACGCTGAGGTCGCGGCGGCGCGAGACGCCGCCGCGCGGGGGCATCGTCTGATCGGCGCGTCGCTGTATTCGACCCTTGAGCCGTGCTCGTTCCACGGACGGACGCCCGCGTGCTCGCGCTCGATCGCGGCTCGCGGCATCGCCAAAGTCGTCATTGGGATGCGCGATCCCCACCCGCTGGTTGATGGCGCCGGCGTGGGGATTCTGCTCGACGCCGGTGTCCACGTGATCGAAGGGATCTGTGAGGCCGAGGTCAGGCGCCAGCTCGGACCGTGGGTCATCGAGCAGCACCCCCATGAACCGCTGCGGCGAGCGCTGAGGTTCCCACAGGAGCAGCGCGTCGAGCAGCTCGCTGAGATCTACGGAGTGGACCGTCTGTGCGTCGAAGCGTTACTCGCGGAGCACAGGCGTTCGGCGCGCCACGAGATGAGCCACGGCGTGGATCCGAACGACCACGCATGAGCTCAGGCATGCCCACCAGTAACTCAGCGGAGCACCCGCCGCGGCGGCGAGCTGCCGTCGGCGTCGCCGAACACGTGAACACCGCGGTGCTCGTCACCGTCGGACCCGGTGGCGAGCTGCTCGATCGGCGGTGCATCGACCGCACCGATCCAAGCCTGCCGACGCACCCTCATCACCACGAAGGGTCCTGGGCCGTCGGCCGTTATCTGAACACACCGGGTGTGCGGCCGATCTCGCTGGCGCAGGCCGTGGCGCTGGTCGAGCGCGTGCGTGCGGCCGCCGTGTGCGGGGCGCAAGAGGGCCTCTCGGCATTGGCCGCGTCCGTTCTCGTCCCGATCGAGCGCATCGCAATCCGGGCGTGCCCGTCGCTTCCGCCAACCGCAGCGGAGCGGATGACCGACCACCGCGCACAGATGGTAGCCGACTCCGTGATGTATCGAGACGCTCTCGCGACAGCGGCCGAGGCTCGTGGCTGGCCCGTGTCCTGGTACGAGCGCGAGGAGGTATTTCGCCAGGCGGCGGCAGTGCTGGGTCGCGACGATATCAGCGCGTTCCTATCCGCGATGGGTCGTTCGGTCGGCCCGCCGTGGCAAGCGAGGCACAGACTCGCGGCTGCTGCGGCGCTTGCGGCCATGCGATCGTGATGTAGCACAAACCCGGTGCCGCCCATGGTGCCTTCCTTGGAACGCGACTCGAGCGCTGGAGCTAGAATAGTCGCGAAGACGGAGGCACCTGTGCGTGAGATTCGAGACCGACATCACCGTTCCGTGATCCGGCGCGCGCTGTTGACCCTCGTGGCCGTGGTCGCGACCGCGACGATCGGGGGCACCGCGGCGCATGCACAATCGCCTGCGCGTGGCCAGGCCGAGAGCCGAGATGGCTTCTACTGGTTGAACGAGCAGAACAAGGCGTCGCTCATCATGCTCGCAGAGGAACACATCATCACGAAGGAGCTGGGCGGCAAGATCGCTCGCTCGCTCACGCAGGTGATCGCTGAAGGGGCGAAGCCGGGCGCGGCCCGATCGAGGGACTACCTCGAGGTCGAGTCCGACCTGATCAAGATCGGCGGGCCAGACGTCTCAAGGCTTCACTCCGGACGTTCTCGCCAGGACCTGGGCCAGACGTCGACACGCTTGATCTTGCGCGAGGCGTTCCTCGGCACCTACGGGCAGTTCCTCGACGCCCGCGACGCGCTCCTGGCGTTGGCGGAGAAGCACCCACTCGCCATCCTCCCGTTTTACACGCACGGCGTGCAGGCGCAGCCCACCGTGCTCGGGCATTATCTGGGCGGCTACGTCCAGGCCATGGCCCGAAGCTCGGATCGTTACAAACAAGCGTGGGCGCGACTGAATCTGTCTCCGCTGGGCGGTGCGGCCGGTGGGACGTCGAGCTTTCCCGTCAATCGTAAGCGTCTCGCGCAGCTCCTCGGCTTCGACGACATCATCGTGAACTCGTTCGACGCAGGCCAGATCGCGAATCAGGACACTGGCGTGGAGTTGTCCACTGTGGCGGCGTCAGGCGCGCTGACCGTCAGCATGCTGGCGGCCGACCTCACGATCCAGTACGCCGATCCACACCCCTGGTTTCAGCTGAAGGAAGGCGAGCAGACCGGCATCAGCAGCATCATGCCACAGAAGCGCAATCCGATCGGCCTCGAACGTCTGCACCTCACCACGAGCACAGTGACCGGTGAAGCCGTCACCTTTCTGATTCAGGCGAACAACGTGATGTCCGGCATGGGTGACTACAAGGGCGACCAGCCGCTGCAGGTGGTGCGTCTGCTCGGCCGGATGTACGCCGACTTCAGCAACATGCTGAAGGCGCTGGTGTTCCATCCGGAGCGGGCACTCGAGGAAGTGAACAACGATTACTCTATGACGACCGAGCTCGCCGACATCCTTCAGCGCGAATCTGAAGTCCCGTTCCGTGTCGGACACCACTTCGCCTCCGACATCGTCACCCACGGCCGCAGCCACAAGTTGAAGCCGGCCGAGATTCCCTACGACGTGGCGCAGAAGCTGTTTGCCGAAGCGTGGAAAGCCTTCGGCAAGAACGATGAACGCCTGCCGCTCACCGAGCCACAGTTCCGCCGCGCGCTCTCCGGGGAGAACATGGTCGAGTCCGCGAAGCCGATCGGCGGTCCGCAGCGAGCGGAGGTGATCCGGATGCTGAACGCCGAGCGTGCGCGTCTTCAGGCGGATCGCGAGTGGCTGACCGCCACCACGCGCAGGCTCGAGGACGCGGCCAAGCAGCGGGATGCCGGCGTCGCGGCGCTGCTGGCCTCGCGATAACCGACCGCTCGTTTCACCGCGGCGAACGCATCGCATCCAGACGATTCGTGGTGACCATGATCTCGCGTTTCAGGCGTCCGACCATCTCCCGCACGAGGTCTCGCCCTTGGGCAGCCGCTTCGTCAACCATCAGGTTCAGCTTCCACAACGGTGTTTCCTTGACCGTCGCCAGGTCATCGGCGAGCTGATCGATCTGTGCCTCGATCTGTGCGATGCGACGAACCAGCCGTAGTCGCAGGGCCTCGGGATCGCTCCCCTGCACGGCGTCAGGACTTCGCTCCCACGCATCAAGAATGCGGCGCAGCTGCTCTTCGTCGCCGAGCGCGTACGCCCGGTTGGCTTCAATCATGAGCGTGTGATGCCGATCTCGTGCGGCCTCGTCACGCGCGAGGTCTGGATGAATCGCCTTGGCGACGTCCCGAAAGAGCTTGCGCACGGCGTCGGACGTGAACCGCGCTGGCGATTCGGGACGCGTCGCTGGGGCCGTCTGGCCGGCTGCATCTGCACCGTCGGGGATCCGCTTTGCCAGCTCGCCCACTTCGGCTTCGGCGATGGCGAGCTCGATCTGATCGAGTTGTTCGTGCAGCGTGCCCACCTCCTGGCGATACCGGATCCGAAACGTCTCGAGCCCCATCTTCACCCTTGCGAGCTCGGCGCCCCGCTCCCTGAACACCGCCTCGAGCTCGCTCGCGCGTGAACTCAGGCTGGCCAGGTCATGATCGTCGGGCTTTTCGAGTGGGACGAGCGTCGTCACACGGAGATGATAGTCGGTCCGCATCGAGTGGTCTCTCGGCTACAATGCCTCGCCATGAAGCCCCGGACGGCCGTTCTCGGCGCAGGCATCGCGCTTGTCGCCTGGGTGACGTGTGGCGCGCCGACACGCGCGCAATCGGTGCGCACGGTCACGCACACGGCTGCGGACGCCCCCGGCTCCCCAGCGTACGCGGCGCCTGCTGATTTTCCGTACTGGGCGTATCCGTGGGATCCGACGTTCAAGGCTCCGCCTCCGGACGCCACCCCGCGGCATGTCCCGAACAGCCCGCGTACGTTCTCCTTCGTCGATGCGCGTGACGCTTTCTTGTCACCCGACTGGCACCCTGCAGACCATCCCAGGATGCCCGAGGTCGTCCAGTACGGTCACAAGCCGCGGCTGCGCGCGTGTGGGATGTGCCACCGCGCCGAGGGCACCGGCGGTCCGGAGAATTCCTCGCTGGCCGGCCAGCCCGTGCCGTACCTCGTGCAGCAGATGATCGATTTCAAGAACGGCTCCCGACGGTTCTCTGGACCGCGACGCGGGCCGGTCGTGCTGATGATCCAGGTCGCGCGGAACGTCCTCGACCCGGAGGTTCGCGTCGCGGCGGAGTATTTCGCCGCGCTCACACCGAAGCGGACCCTCAAGGTCGTCGAGGCCGACACGATACCCAGCGTCTTTGTGCACGGCAACTTCTACACCTTCAGGAACGACGGCACCTCCGAGCCTCTCGGCCGCCGCATCGTCGAAGCGCCCTTCGATCGCGAGCAGTTCGAGCTCCGAGACTCGCGGTCGCTGTTCCGCGTCTACGTGCCGCCAGGCAGCGTCGCCCGCGGCGAGGCGATTGTGAGAAACCCACGTCCTGGGACGACGGTCACCTGTGCGCGGTGCCATGGCCCCCAGCTCCGGGGAGGTGGGCTCGTGCCCGGCATCGCCGGCCGGTCACCGAGCTACATGATGCGCCAGCTGTACGACCTCAAGCACGGCACTCGCCGCGGCCCCGGGGCCTGGCAGATGCTGGCCACGGTGGAAAGCCTCACCCACGAGGACATGTTGGATGTTGTGGCGTACTTGGCGACGCTCGCGCCGTGATTCGCCAGCCTGATTGATGCCTGAAGCGCCCGTCGCGGCGATGGTGCTGTTCGGCGCGATCTTCGCGGTCGCCACCATCCGGAAGGTGCACCTCGGCATCCTCATGTTCGTGGCGGCGTGCGGCGCGGGCCCCATGCTGGCGGGCATGACGCTGCGCGACGTGCTTGGGGGCTTTCCCGTCACCATTCTGATCCTGGTCGCGGGCGTCACGTACTTCTTCGGCATTGCGCAGGCCAATGGCACGACCGACCGTGTCATGAGCGGCCTCATCGCTCGTGCGGGTACTCGACGTGGCGTACTGCCGCTCGTCTTCTTTGGCCTGGCTGCCGTAGCCTCCGCCATGGGTTCGCCGCAAGCCGGCCTCGTCACCGGACCTGTCGGCATGCCGCTGGCGAGACGAGCGGGCATCGACACCGCCCTCATGGCGATCGCCATCAACTCTGGGATCAGCGCGGGCGCCTTCGCGCCGACCAGCTTGTTCGGCGTCGTCACCCACCGAATCGCCCGCGAAGCGGGAATCGATGTCAATCCGTTCACGCTGCTCTTCGTGGCGTCGATGGCCAACCTCGTGCTGCTGGCGGGGGCCATCTGGCTCTTTCCGCTTGGTCGTCTGAGCATCGACGACGGCGCCGGCTCGACACGGGCGGACAGAGCCTCGCCTGCTGGCGCCGCGTCCGAAGGGCCGGCGGCGTTCCCACCGTTCAATCGCGTTCAGATGGCCACCCTCGCCTGCATGGCGGGGCTTGTCGCTACGATCGTCATTTCCGCCCTCGCCGGCGTCGAGCCGGATGTCGGCGTGGCCGCGCTCGGATTCGGCGCATTGCTCGCCCTGGTCGACCCCTCCAACGGGTCGCGTGCCTTGGCGAGGATCGATTGGTCGACCGCATTCGTGGTCGGCGGCATCGTCACCTATGTTGCGGTCCTCCAGAGGCTGGATGCCATCGATCTCCTTGGCCGCGGGGCGATGCGCGCAGGCTCACCGTTCATCGCCGCATTGCTCGTGTGCGCCATTGCGGCGCTTGTATCCGCGTTCGCGTCGACGACGGGTGTGCTCGCCGCGCTTGTCCCGATGGCGGTGCCGGTCGCGATCTCTGGAGCGGTTCCAGGATGGGCGCTCGTGACGGCGCTGGGTGTCTGTGCCACAGTCGTGGACGCCTCGCCGTTCTCGAATACCGGTGCGACCTTGGTGGCGTCGGCCCCAGAGGAAGAACGACCGAGGCTCCGAGCGATGTTGCTGCGCTGGGGGATGACGTTGATTCTCGTCGGGCCGGCCATCCTCGTCCCAGTGCTGACGCTGATCAGGTGGTGATCCGAGGGGGAAAGTACGCTACAAGTGCGGGTCAGGGCTCGGGAGTGCGCCCATGGCCAAGACAACCTCGTCTCGGCCGAATTGAAGATGAATGACATCCGGTGACCGGAGAAGGAGTGGAGGCATGAGGCTGGGAACTCCGAGGGTTGCCCGCTCGCTGCTGATGCTCGCCGTGCTCGCGATGGGCGGCGTGACGGGCATGGGACAGGCACCTCAGCGGTCCGCGAGTGCGCGAAGCGCGGGCTATGTCCCAACGCGGGATAACTGGGAAACGAGGAAGCCTGCCGACGTCGGCATGGACGCGGCGCTGCTCAATCAGGCGATCGAGTACGCGAAGACGCGCGACTCCGCCTGGGGTCGTGACGACTACATGGCCGATCAGGTCAAGACCTTCGGTCGTCCGCTGGGCCAGGTGCCAAAGAGCCACGGTCGTACGAACGGCATCGTCATCCGACATGGCTACGTCGTCGCAGAATTTGGCGATACTGGCGTCGTCGAGCCGACCTATTCGGTGGCCAAGAGCTACTTGTCGACGCTCCTCGGGCTGGCGATCGACCGCGGGATGATTCGACGCGTTTCCGATCGCGTGGTGGAGTATGTCCATGATGGAGGTTACGTGTCGCCGCACAACGCGGCCATCACGTGGGAGCATCACGCGCGTCAAGCGAGCGAGTGGGACGGCACGCTGTTCGACAAGACGTCCACGTTCATCGGCCACGAGGAGTTCGGCGCGGGGGAGATGAAGCCGCGCGAGCTTCGAGCCCCTGGTACCTACTACGAGTACAACGACGTCCGGGTCAATCGATTCGGGCTGTCACTGCTGCGGGTGTGGAGACGGCCGCTTCCCGACGTGCTGAAGACCGAGATCATGGACCCGGTCGGTGCATCGGACACGTGGCGGTGGATTGGGTACGACAACTCGGACGTCACGGTCGACGGCAAGACGATGCGATCGGTACCGGGAGGGACGCGGTGGGGCGGTGGCTTGTGGATGAGCACGCGCGACCACGCGCGCTTTGGCCTTCTGATGGCCCGGATGGGGAATTGGAACGGTAAGCAGCTCGTCTCGGCCGATTGGATTCGGCAGGCGACGATCCGCGGTGGCCCCGCCAACTCGAACGACTACGGCTACATGTGGTGGCTCAACACGACGGGCGGTTCGAAGGGCGTGCCGACGACGAGCTATGAAGCGCGGGGCGGTGGGTCGAATACGATATTCATCGATCCCGATGATGATGTGGTGATCGTGTGGCGGTGGCATGCCGGTGGCGATTTCTTCGCTCGCGTGGTGGCATCGATTGTTCGCAGGTGAGCATGAAGGCTCGGCTCGAGATGGCATCCGTGGTGATGAAGGTATTCAGTGCGAGTCTGGCCAGTGGCCGGAATCGCGCGCTTTCGGCCGTCTCCCTCTCACCGGTGACCTGTGCTCGGTCGCGCCGGGTTCGGGCGGAGCGGCGACTTCAGTTGGAGGCTTCAATGAGGCACTTGGTGGGTTCGATCGTCGCGATTGTTCTCGCGCTGGGAGGGTCAGCCGTTGCCGCTGGTACAAGCGTGCTGTTCATCGGCAACAGTTTCACGTTCGGCTCGGGTTCGGCGGTGCGGTTCTACCGCGCGAACACCGTGACCGACTTGAACAACGAAGGGATCGGTGGTGTTCCCGCGCTGTTCAAGTCGTTCACGGAACAGGCCGGTCTCGACTACGACGTCGCGCTCGAGACGCGCGGCGGCAGCGGACTGGATTTCCATCTCGAGAACAAGCTCGGTGTGATCGGTCGACGAGCGTGGGACAACGTGGTCATGCACGGCTTCAGCACGCTCGACGCGGACAAGCCGCGCGACCCAGCGAAGCTCATTGCCACGAGCAAGCAGATGGCAGAGTTCCTGCGCGGCCGCAACCCGAAGGTCGAGCTCTACCTCATGGCGACGTGGTCGCGAGCCGATCAGACGTTTCCCGCCAAGGGCGCGTGGGCTGGCGAAGCGATCGATGCCATGGCACGGGACGTACGCAGCGCCTACGACAGAGCGGCCGTCGGAGCCGGGATCAAGACCGTGATTCCAGTGGGCGAGGCCTGGAACCGGGCCATGAAGGGCGGCGTGGCCGATCCGAATCCGTACGACGGGGTCGACGTCGGGAAGATCAATCTCTGGACCTATGACCACTATCACGCCAGCACACATGGCTACTACCTCGAGGCGCTGGTCATCTTCGGCAGCGTGACCGGTCGCGATCCGCGGTCGCTCGGCGAGAACGAGTGCTCCGCCTATGAGCTTGGGCTTTCACGCGCCGAGGTCAAGGCGCTGCAGCAAGTCGCTTTCGACCAGCTCGGGAGCGCTGTTACTCCTTCCCCATTGGTGTTGCCGAAGCCGGTGAATCCGGAGCGCTGCGCGCACTCGTAGCCTGTCCGCGCTGTATCAGTACCGCCTGCCGGGCGGGGCATCCCGCCTCGCGGCGTTGCTCATCGCACGTATGCCCGGTACACTCGCTCTTCGCGTCTGGCGATCCGGGCCCACGCTCCGGCAACTGGTACTGATGCCACTAGCGCTCGGGATACAGCGTCCGAGCCTTCACGACGTCCGCGTCCGACATCGCCGAGACCTGCGGGATGTCGTCTCGGGTCTTCAACTTCCTGCGATACCGGCTGAAGTATTCGACGATGTCGCCGCCGTATTGGAAGGAGTACATGATGTCGCGGAAGTTCGCGGTGTGCTCGAGACCGAAGGCGTGCCCGAGCTCGTGCACGCACGTCAGGAAGACGATCGCCTCGCGTAGGAGCGGATCCTTTTCGGTCAAAACGGCGATGTCTGGACCGAGCGCGTTCATGTCCGGCCTGACGAAGACCGCAGCGCCCACCTGACCGCCGACCAGCAACGAACGCATCTCGCCGTACTGCCCGCCCCGCGGGCTCCCCCAGTACACGCGGACGCGTGCCGAGGGCTCTGGCATCGCCGACAGCTTCAGCGTGGCCCCGATCGTCCGGTGCCACGACTCGAGCGCCCATTGCGCCAGCTGCGAGTCGCCAGGGCGAAAGCTATCTCTCGGATCGCCCTTCGCAATGAAGTAGCCCACCGGCCGCGAGACATCGAGCCCCTGTGGACCCTGAGCCACGAGTCCGGCCGACCATCCGGCCAGCCACGCTGCTGCGATCGCCAGGGAGACGACCAGTGCAAGCCGGCAACGCGCGATCGTTCCGTCCACCGGCGTCATGGGAGGCTCAGCGCGATGATTTCGGACGGCCGTCCTCGCGTTCCCACTGGCAGCACGATGAATTGCTTGCCCTGGTGCAGGTAGGTCGAGAAGCCACCGACCGCCCCGGCAGGGAGGGACATCTCCGACAGGACCTTGCCAGACGCTTTGTCGTACGCGCGGAGCAGATGACTACCGTCGGCGCCGAACGTCGGTGTCGCCGCTTCGCCGCCCGCATCACCCTGCGCGGCGATCAGCATGGTCGGCGTGGCGATGAGCCGGTCGTGAATAGGCTGGCCGAGCGGTGGCAGGCTGAGGCCTTGGAGCGCCGGGTGATCGCGCGGGCCATCAGCGTTCGGCACCATCCACTTGTGGTCGCCCGTGTGGAGATCGATAGCGACGATACGGCCGTAAGGCGGCTTCATGATCGGCAGCCCTTGCGGACCGGGAACCTGCTCGCGCGTGCCTCTGACGTACCGAAGTCCTGTTTCAGGGGCGCCTGGCTGGAGGTCGGCGGCAAACGTCGCGGTGATTGACGAGATATACAGGAGGCCGGTTTGCCGATCGAACGCCGCACCGGTGTACTGCGCGCCACCTATCTCGCCAGGCAGTTGCAGCGTGCCTCTCGTGTCGCTCGGACCGCCGCCGGCGATCGACGGCGGCGTGAAGATCGGCCCGAGGACGTACCGCTTCGCGATGGCCAATCCCTCGGCCTTGAGCGCGGGCGTGAAGTCGATGAGGTCGGCCTCCTGCAGACCATGCCGATCGAAGGGGGCCGGTTTGGTGGGGAAGGGCTGCGTTGGCGACGCCCGCTCGCCAGGTGTCTTCGACGCCGGCACCGGACGTTCCTCGATCGGCCAGACAGGCCTGCCTGTCACGCGGTCGAACACGTAAGCCATGGCCTGCTTGGTGAGCTGCACCACCGCCTTGATGGGTCGCCCATCGACCGAGATGTCCGTGAGAATGGGCGCTACGTTGTTGTCCCAGTCCCACAAATCGTGGTGAATCGTCTGGAAGTGCCACACGCGTTCGCCCGTCGCGCAGCGCACGCACACGATGCTGTTGCCGAAGAGGTTTTTGCCGAGGCGCGACCCGCCGTACATGTCGCCGGTCGGTGAGCCCGTCGGCAGGTAGGCCAAGCCCAGGTTCTCGTCGGCGCTCATGGCGGACCAGACGTTCGCAGATCCGCTATACGACCATGAATCGTTCTCCCACGTCTCGTTGCCGAGCTCACCAGGACGTGGGATCGGATTGAAGATCCATCTGGGCTGACCGGTCTTGACATCGAAGGCCTGCACGAGTCCCGGCGGCTCTTGCCGCGTCTTGATGTTGTCGTTCAGGGAGACGCCGACCATCACGACGTCCTGGCAGACGAACGGTGCGAAATTCCACATCACCATCGCCTGACCACGCGGGCCCAGCCGCGTCGTCAGGTCGACGCCGCCCTTGTCGCCCCATGAGGCGATGATCGCGCCCGTTGTCGCGTCGAGCGCCCACAGGCGCTGATTCTGGAGCGCGAAGATGCGCGTCTCGCGTGCGTCACGCCAGAGCGCGACGCCGCGTGTGGCGGCTCCCGTCAGCGGCTGCCCAGTCGGCAGTGGCTGGGTCCAGATCGTGCGCCCGGTGCCTGGGTCGACGGCTTCGACAAGACCGACGGCATTGGTGAAATAGAGCACGCCGCGAGAGAAGAACTGCGTCGATCGGATGTTCCCGAACTTGAGATCGGGATGTGCTGTCGTCAGCTCATGAGCGACCGCGGGACGCCGCCACGCAAGGCGAAGCGTGTTCAGATTGGCGGGTGTGAGCTGCGTCAGTGACGAGTAACGTGTGCTGCCGGAGTCCCCTCCGAGATGCAACCATTCACCGTCGGCCGAAGCCGAACCGGATGGGGCCCGAAGAGCTTGAGAGCGGATCGCCGTCGCCGTGACGACGAGCGCAACGGCCATGACGAGCGTGCGAACGGTCCACCTTCGACCCGGAAGCGGCATCGGTACCTCCCGCACGCGCGCGGTGGCCTCACACCATGCGTGTTGCCGGGCCATTCTGTCAGTCGGCAGAGGCGTCCCGCAAGTCCTGTGGGTGCAGGTATGCTACTCGCGGTAACAGGAGACCACCATGGCACACGACTCAGAAGCGCCGCGCGTCCTTCATCCAATCGATCGACCAACGGGCGACGGATCAGCTGACGGGCTCTCGATCGACCTCGACCGCCGCGCATGGCTCGATCGCAGTGTCGGCGCGGGACTAGCGGGGCTGTTCCTCGCCGGCTTGAACGGGCTCGGTTCCGAGATGTCGGCGGCGGAGCAGGGCGCTGTCGCGAGCGTTCCCGGCATCAACCTTGCGAAGGGCGTCCGCCGCATCATTACCGGTCACAACGCCAAGGGGCGGTCCTACATCATCAAGGACGATCGGATCACCGGCGGTGCATTCCCGAGCCTGTACAAAGCGACCGGAGCCGAACCGCTCGGTCCGGCGCCGGCTGACGAAACCAAGGCCGTCCGGCCGACAGACGCGCCGCAATTGGAACCGGCGCTTGGCGGGAGCAGCTTTCACTTCGTCACGCTGCCACCGACGCCCAAAGGTGCGAAACCCGGCTGGCATCGGACCGAGACGCTCGACTACAACATCCTGATGGGGGGCGAGCTCGTTCTGATGCTCGACGACGGTGAGACGAAGCTGTACCCGGGCGACGTGGTGATCCAGCGGAACACGATGCACGCCTGGCGGAACGACACCTCGTCGCCGGTCTACTGGGTGGCGGTGCTCGTGCCCATGAAGATGCTGAAATAGGCGGCCAGGCGGGCAGCCTGGGCACACCCGTGACTGGCCGCCGCGCGACTGGTTACCGTGCGGCGACCAGGACTTGACCGTGCTCGAAGTCCCCGATCGACCGCGGCCGGTTGCACCCCCCAGTCGGCTACCGCTTGGTCCGCGTGACCCCTCGGAAGACCACTGGCGCGGCTTCGTACCCGTCGATCGTCAACAATTTCCCCGCCGAGTCGGCGGTGACCTTCGCTGACAACTTCCCTTCGCCTGGACCAGCCGCGGGCAGTCGGAGCTCGACCGCGGTCAGCGGTGGGGCGGGTTCGGTCGAGGCTGCACCCGGACGTCGGTTCCACTCGAGGATGTTCTCGGTTGTGACCAAGACGACCCGCTGACGGCCATCGGGGAGCTTGGTGTCGATGGCGTACCGTACGGACTGGCCCAGCCCGCTGCCGCTTCTCCAGATGTATCCGACCGACTCGGCCTTCTGCATGCCCTCGGCGGCCTGCTGCGCACCCTGCGAGTACGCCGCGACGAGCTTGCTCCGTTCTTCCTCAGTGGACCAGCGACGGATATCGATGGTAATGGTCTCGCCTGCAACGCGTTCCAGGTTTGCCGCCGTGCCCTTGAACGACGCGACAACACCGGTCGCGGCCGATGCAGGCGCAGCCGTGGGGCTAGGGGCTGGCTTTGCCGTTTGTGCAAGGGCTGGCGTGAGAGCCAATCCGAACGCGACGAACAGGTTCATGAGCGTGGGTAAGGATAGCGACGACATATGACCCTCCGTGTCACGAAGATGATCGACTCGAGCGTTCTGTTGAGTTCATCGCACAAATCTTTCCGACATTTGACGTGGTTTCGTCAAGACCTAGTTTGGGTCGGCGGTCATTCGTGGGGTCACTCGGCCCTGGACAGGGCGCCCGTGTGGCAGAATCTCCGCGCGGGTCCAAGGAGCAATGACCAACCACCAATCGAGGTTGTACTACGACGATCCATATCTCCGCGAGTTCGACGCGACGGTGACGCGGGTGGAGGCTAGGGGTCAACTTTCGGCGATTTGGTTGGATCGGAGCGCCTTCTATCCGGCGTCTGGCGGTCAACCGTTCGATACCGGCTCGCTTGCCGGTCAACAGGTCGTCCAGGTTGTCGACGAGAATGATGACGTCGTGCACCTGGTCGATGGTGAGGGACTGGCGCGCGTCAGCCACCGCGTGCGGGGCACGATCGATTGGAAGCGCCGCTTCGATCACATGCAGCACCACACGGGACAGCACGTTCTCTCTGCCGCCATCGTGCATCGCTTCAACGTCCCGACGCTGAGCTTTCACTTGGGTCACGACGCCTGCACGATCGACATCACGCGTGAGCTTTCAGTGGATGAGTTGATCGCCGCGGAAGACGATGCCAACCGCGTGGTCGGAGAGAATCGACCGGTCACGATTCGATATGCCACGGCCGAGGAGGCGGCCACCCTCGGGTTGCGGAAGCCGTCGCAACGGCCAGGCACGGTGCGGCTGATCGCTGTCGACGACTTCGACCTGTCTGCCTGTGGAGGGACGCACGTTCGCGCCACCGGAGCCATCGGCGGGATCGTGATCACGGCCTGGGCGCGGTTCAAGGGTGGGCAGCGGATTGCCTTCGTGTGCGGCGGTCGCGCGGTACGCGCCCACCGCCTGCTGCGGGACACGGTCGCCGCCAGTATCCGCCTCCTCTCGGTGCTTCCATCGGAGCTCCCAGCTGCCATCGGCCGCCTGCAGAGCGAGCAACGCGAGCGCGATCGCACGCTCGACGCACTCCAGCGTGAGCTGGCGACTTTCCAGGCGGCGTCGCTCGTCGAGGGGGCCGAGCCACGCGGCCCGGTGCGATGGGTGTTCAGGGCTGTCGACACGAACGCCAACGGCCTCAAGACGCTCGCCCAGGCGATCGTGGCGGCTCCCGGGCTGATGGTCGTTCTCGTGTCGACGACAACGCCCGTGCTGCTCGTCGCGGCCCGCTCACCCGAGCTGACCAACGCGTGCGACAGTCTGGTCAAATCGATTGCCGCTGAGTTTGGCGGGCGTGGTGGTGGCCGCCCGGACTTCGCTCAAGCTGGCACGCTGGCGGCGAGCCCGGACGCCGTCCTCTCTCGTGCCCGTGCGCTCGCCGAAAGCCGCTCCCCACGGTAGACGCTGCCCGCCGGGTTCGATAAGCTTCGCGAACGAGTCTCGTCCCGAGCCGCAGAGCGGTTCAAGGAGCATCCCATGCGATGGTGGCTAGCCGTGCTGGCGCAAGTCTCCGGTGTTCTCAGCGGACCCGATCCCGCGCAGATGGAGAAGGCGCCGGATCTGGGATACAAGCCGATCCCTCACGGCCTCGCCCTGCCCGCCGGCATGGCGCTCGGAGCCTCGTCGAGCGCGGCATTCGACGCGGACGGGCACTTGCTGGTGTTCACCCGCGGTGAACACCCGCTGATGGAGTTCAACCCGGCGACGGGGCAGCTGATTCGGACGTTCGGCGAAGGTCGGTACGCCCGGGCGCACGGCATGCGAATCGATGCGCAGGGCAACATCTGGACGACCGACGTTGCCGGTCACGTGGTCACGAAGATGAGCCCGAAGGGAGACGTGCTTCTCACGCTCGGCACGAAGGGCCAGGCCGGCAAATGGGACGAGGCGTCCGGGTCTCGCTTGCTCAACGAGCCGAATGACATCGGGTTTTCGCCAAACGGCGACGTCTACGTCGTGCAGGGCCACGGGCGCGGCGAGCCTCGTGTGCTTCGGTTCGACAAGGCAGGGAAGTTCGTCACGTCGTGGGGCGGGCAGGGCACTGGACCGGGGCAGTTCGACATCGCCCATTCCGTGGTCGTGGACGCCAAGAGCTTCGTGTACGTCGCGGATCGGGAAAACCGTCGCGTGCAGGCCTTCGACGCGAACGGGAAGTACGTCAAGGATTGGAAGTACGCTGGCCTGCCGTGCGGTCTCTACCTGGGGAAAGATCAGCAGATGTATCTCGCGAGCGGGTTCGCGGGACAGATTCTGAAGTTGGATGCCAACGGCAAGGCGACGGGGATGTTCGGACAGCCGGGCAAAGGGCTCGGCGAGTTCGGCGAGGCCCACTACATGACGCTCGCGCCAAATGGTGACATCTACGTGGCCGATACGGTGAAGCCCGAGCTGCATAGATTCGTGAAGCGTTAGCAAGGGAAGGGGACCATGTTCTGGACCGCACTCCCACGACCGCGCTGCAAGGGCGACACCCGCGCGAGGTTGATTCGATCCGTGGCGTGGCCGACCTTCGTGGCGTTGCTCCTTCTGCCCTCGTCCCTACTCGCTCAGCCGCCGGCGGGACGAGGCGGTCCGCCCGTCATCCTGCCGGACGGCCCCGGCAAGAGCGACGTTCAGAGCGCGTGTACGACCTGCCACGGCCTCGGGCAGATCGCGAACTCCTGGGGCAACACGAAGGCAGGATGGGAGCAGGTCTTCAGCTCGATGGTGGTGCTACCACCCGGTCAACGTGATGCAGTGGCTGGATACTTGGCGACGCACTTCCCCGAGAGACCGAAGCCGCCGGTGGTCACACGACCCGGGCCGGCGAAGGTCGACATTCAGGAGTGGCTCGTGCCGTCGCTGGGCTCGCGGCCGCACGACCCGTTGTGGTCGCACGACGGCAAGCTGTGGTGGGCAGGGCAGTGGGCGAACGTCCTCGGTCGGTTGGATCCGAGGACCGGCGCAATGAAGGAATTCCCGCTGAAGACTCCACGCTCCGGACCACATGGCCTGACGGAGGACCGGTCCGGCCAGATCTGGTACACCGGCAACTCGGCGGCGCTCGTTGGGATGCTCGACCCGAACACGGGGACGGTCACCGAGTACCCGATGCCGGATCCCGCGGCGCGTGATCCGCACACACCGATATTCGACCAGAAAGGGCGGCTGTGGTTCACGCTGCAGCAGGCCAACATGGTGGCGCGCCTGGAGCCGAAGACTGGCGAGATCGAGTTGGCTACCATGCCCACCCCACGGTCGTTGCCATACGGCATGGTCGTCAGTTCGACAGGTGTTCCCTTTGTCGTGCTCTTCGGGACGAACAAGGTTGCGAGTCTGAGTCCAGAGTCAATGGAGGTGCGTGAGTATCCGCTCCCCAACGCCGAGACGCGGCCGCGCCGTATCGCAATCACGAGCGACGACGTGATCTGGTATGCGGACTATGCGAGAGGCTATCTCGGGCGCCTCGATCCCCAGACGGGAGCGGTCAAGGAGTGGCCGTCGCCAAGCGGTCCCAAGTCACAGCCGTACGGGATGGCCGTGGCGAAGGACGTCATCTGGTACAGCGAGTCGGCCGTCAGGCCGAACACGCTCGTGCGCTTCGACCCGAAGACCGAGCAGTTTCAGTCGTGGGTCATTCCGTCAGGCGGCGGTGTCGTGCGCAACATGATGGCCACGCCCGAAGGGAATCTCGTGCTGGCGTGCAGCGGTGTCAATCGCGTGGCCCTCGTGACCGTCAAGTAGCGCAGATGTCCGCAACGCCGGCGTCGCGCGCGCGTGCGAGAGAACTCATCGCTCGCCTTGTGCTCGAACCGCATCCGGAGGGAGGCTACTACCGGCAGCTCTACAAGTCATCGTCCTCGGTGCGCACCCATGACGGCCGTGGCTCGCGGGCAGCGCTCACGACGATCTACTTCCTGCTCGAGGCAGGCCAACACAGCCGCTGGCATCGCGTGCGATCCGACGAAGTCTGGCACTTCTACGAAGGCGATCCGCTCGAACTGTCGATCATGACGCCCGAGTGCACGGAAATCTCGACTCTCGTGATCGGCGGGACGGGTGCAACCAGCCGCGTCCACGTGGTGCCGGCTGGGTGGTGGCAGGCGGCGCGACCCACCGGCGCGTACGCGCTCGTTGGATGTACGGTGGCGCCAGGGTTCAAGTTCGCCGACTTCGACTTCCTGCCGACCGTCGAGCCGATCCAGCGGCTGCGGCCGGACCTGATCACGCTGGCCTGACGCGGTGATAGCATTCGACCATGTGCCGAAACATCGCGACACTGGCGAACTTCGAGCCTCCGGCGACCGACGACGAAATCCGCGCGTCCGCGTTGCAGTTCGTGCGCAAACTCAGTGGGACGACCAAGCCCTCGCGAGCGAACGAAGGTGTCTTCAATCAGGCGGTCGATCAGGTGACGGAAGCGGCGCGACGACTCGTGCGGTCGCTCACGACGAGCGCGCCTTCGCGCAGCCGCGAAGAAGAGGCGCGCAAGGCCCGCGAGCGTTCACGGCTGCGGTTTTCATTGAGCGGCCGGGGACGTGAACCTCTCGGCCGCACGTAGTTCTGGGCGCTCAGAACGACACCGATCCGCCGCGAGTCTCCACGATCTGTCGCCTCAGGTACTCGACGACCCTCTCGAACGGGTCGAAGCCGAACGTTGCGGCGACCGACGGACGGAGATTCGAGTTCGCGTTGATGTCGTAGAACACGCGGCGGCCATCTGGCGTTTCGAGGTACTCGATTCCGCCTACATCGAGGCGCGCGGCCCGAACGATTCGCGTGGCGGTCTCGACGGCCTCGCGGGGTACCTCAGGATACGGATGGAACTCCACGGGCGGAGCGGGCTCCGCGGCCGGCACTTCACACACGCCGTCCCCGTCATCCGGGTTGCACACCGGCGACGGGCACAGATTGAAGCGTCCGTGGGTGACCACGCGCATCGCGTACAACAAGTCCCCGCCGAGGAACTCCAGCCTGACGATCCCGTGCTCAGGATCGTGCGGGAGGTACTCCTGTAGCAGGAACAGGTTGTCGGGCAGCCAGATGTCTGGATCGCGCGCGAACAGCGCCTCGACCTCGTCCAGCGTCTGCACGACTTGGATCCGGGCTCCGCTGCCACCTTGGTCGGGCTTGAGCAACGCCGGCCACCGGAGGGTCGCCCCGTGCGCGCGGAGCGAACGGGGATCGTTGAACGTGATCGACCTGGGCGTATCGATGCCCAAGTGGTGGAGCAAGGCGGCCTGCGTGCTCTTGCTGAGCTCGAGCGCGAAGACGTCCGCGCCGTTCAGGACGCGCGCGCCCCGTACAGCGAGCGAGCGCATCAGCGCCAACGCGAACGGCACGGCTCGTGTATGGCCTCGCACGTAGGCACTCGGGCTCGCCTGATTGAAGTACACGGGTGCATCCGGGATGTCGACGTTACTGAACGCCGCGCGCGTCAGGTCGTACGGCGCGAAGGACACGCCGCCGAGCGCCAGCGCACTAAACAGTGGCTTTTGCCATTCGGGATGCTCGTGGAGCACGACCAGGTCCGGCATGTGGTACAGGGATTATAGAACCCAGGTTCGACCTGCCGGTGTCGGGTGCCGATAACATGAGGGTGAGTGGACTCCATCGTTCCCATCCCGGGCTCATGACCAAGGAGCGCGTCTTGCGAAGGCGACAGGGCGAGTTCGCGGCTGGATTCGCAGTGATCGCAGTGGCCACTCTCTGGCTGCCCGGTCTCGCGCCGATCTACGCCTACCTTGCGCTGGTTTGTGGCGTGGTCGCCATCGTCGGGGCGGGCTTGCGGCCGTCACGAGTGACGGCCCGATCGATGGTCACGGCGGTGCTGCTCGCGGGTGCGATGGTCGGGCCTCTGGCTCAGCCGGTAGAGGTCCGCGCGCCCCAGGCGCCACAGGAGCGCTGCGTCCACGCTTACTCCAGACTGCTCAATCCTGAGGAAGCGGCGCTGGCTGAGCGTTTCCAGTCGCCCAAGAGTCGGGGCAGCGCCCCGACTGATCTCCCGATCCATCGAAGATGACCGATCGACCAGCCATTCGGGTGCTTGCGATCGACGATGAGCCGAATGTGCTCAACATGCTGTCACGCGTGCTCCGGCGCACGTTCGACATCGTGACCGCGTCGAGTGAACCGGCCGGGGTCGCAGCGCTCCAGACGCGGTCGTTCGACATCGCGCTCGTCGACTACTCGATGCCGCACATGACGGGCGTCGAGTTCTTCGAGATCGCCCGACGCATACGGCCAGAGATGATTCGCGTCGCCGTGACAGGGTACGGCGATCAGCCGGAGCTGCTCGATGCCGTGCGTACGGGCCTCTGTGCCGAAATCGTCTGGAAACCGTGGAAGGCGGTCGACCTCGAGGCGACCGTGCGCCGCCTCGTCGGTGCACCGACCGAATAATGGCCTACGCGAAGCGATCGAACTCTGGACAGTAGTCAATCTCGCCGTCCGCGAGGGCCGCGTGGCCCGTCTCGAGCTCGAGATACATGAAGTGGTCGTCGTCTTGGGACCACTTACAGCGTAGCCCAATGTGGCGAGCAGACCTGAACCCGAACCGCGGGTAGTACTCGGGGTGACCGAGCACCACGATGAGGCCGCGGTGTCGGGCACGACAGGCCTCAATGCCGGCCCGGATCAGGGCGGACCCGATTCCCCGACGTTGCCACTCTGGTCGGACCCCCATCGGCCCCAGTCCCACCGCGCGTAGCTCGACGTTGCGATGACGTCCCAAGATTGGCGAGAACGTCAGGGCGCCCACCGCCTTGCGCTCACACACGGCAACGAGCGTGAAGACGTCGGGTCTTCGACGCAGCCCGTCGACGAGGTCCGCTTCGTCGGAACCGCCAAAGGCAGCTGTGAGGACACCCCGCACGGCTTCGGCATCCGCCGGCACTTCGGCTCGAACGGTGACGGTGGTTGGGTCTGCCAGCGGGCACCTCCTCGTTCTCGAGGCTCGCTACAATGAGGCATGTTGACCGCGCGAGCAATCGGTATCAGCATCGCAGTCGTGCTGGGGCTGGTATCGCCAGGGTTGCCGGCGCGACCAGCTGGACAAGCGCCGCAGGCTGGACACGCCATGAGTGACGTCGCTGAGCTATATGTCCGCATGGTGCTGGCGGTCGGCCAGCACGACGCCGATTACGTCGACGCGTACTACGGACCGGCCGAATGGAAGACCGAGGTCGCGGCGCTCGGGAAGCGGCCCCTGGCCGAGCTGTTGGCGGATACGCGTCGATTGGTCGGACTGGTGCCTGAACCCGCCCTCGTCGGTGAACGCGATCCGCTGGTGGAGTTGCGCCACGACTACCTGCGCCGGCAGCTGAAGGCCGTCGAAGCACGGCTTCGAATGCTCCGGGGCGAGACGTTCACCTTCGACGAGGAGTCCCGGGCGCTGTACGACGCCCAGGCGTCCGAGCATCCGGCGTCGCACTACGAGCAGACGCTCCGGGAACTCGATCCGCTGCTGCCTGGTGACGGAACACTGATCGAGCGATACGATCGTTTCCGGCGCGACTTTGTCGTTCCCGCCGATCGCCTGTCCGGCGTATTCGCTCGGGCCATTGAGGAATGCCGCCGACGTACGCTCGAGCACGTCACCCTCCCGGAGGGCGAGTCGTTCCGGGTGGAGTACGTAACGAACAAGTCGTGGAGCGGCTACAACTGGTATCAAGGCAACTTCCACAGCCTCATTCAGGTCAACACCGATCTGCCGATCTACGTCGATCGCGCCGTAGACCTGGCATGCCACGAGGGCTATCCGGGACACCACGTCTACAACGCGCTTCTGGAGCAGCACCTGGTTCGCGCGCGAGGGTGGGTGGAGTTCTCGATCTACCCGCTGTTCTCGCCGCAGTCGCTCATCGCGGAGGGCACGGCGAATTATGGCATCGAGGTGGCATTTCCAGGGGACGGGCGGACACGCTTCGAGCGGGATGTCATCTTCCCGCTCGCCGGCCTCGATGCGTCACGAGCGGAACAGTACCAGCGTGTGCAAGCGCTGGTCGATCGGCTCGTCTATGCCGGCAACGAAGCGGCGCGCGCCTATCTGAACGGCCGCATGTCCCGCGCGGACGCCGTTGGCTGGTTGACGCGGTACGCGCTGATGTCGCCACACCGCGCCGAGCAGCGCACCCGGTTCTTCGATCAGTACCGGAGCTACGTCATCAACTACAACCTCGGCAAGGACCTCGTGAAGGCGTACATCGAGTCGCGCGCCGGCGGCTCAGCCGCTGCGCGTTGGACCGCGTTTGCCGAGCTACTCTCCTCGCCACGCTTGCCGAGCGGGCTGCAGCCGAGTGCCCGATGACGGACGACATTCTGGTGCGCGACGCACGCGTTGACGACGCACAGGATCTAGCGCCGCTCCTGGCGACGCTCGGCTACCCGGCGGACCCGACACTCGTGCACGATCGCTATCTGCGACTGCTGGCGAGCGATTCCACGGCTCGCATTCTGGTTGGAACGTGTCGCGGCCGGGTGACCGGCCTGGCCACGCTCCACGTCACGCCGATGATCCACCGGCCGACCAGCGTCGGTCGCATCACCGTACTCGTCGTCGCGCCGGACGCCCAGGGGACTGGCGTGGGGCGGCGGCTCGTCGAGGCCGCCGAACGACACTTCGCGGCCCTGGGCCTTGAACGTGTCGAGGTCACGAGCGGCGTGTCCCGCCGTCCCGCGTATGATTTCTACCGGCACCTGGGGTTCGTGGACCAGGGCGTGCGATTCGCGAAGCCACTGCCACGTGACTGACCATGGCTAAACACCACACGGAACTTGACGACACGCTTCGCGCCTTCATCGAGAAGCAACACCTCTTCTTCGTCGCGACCGCTCCGGCCGGGTCGTCAGGCCACATCAACCTCTCGCCGAAGGGTCTCGATCTCTTTCGGGTGCTCGGACCGCGTGAGGTGGCGTATCTGGACTGCGTGGGCAGCGGCGCCGAGACCATCGCACACGTGCGGCAGAACGGACGCATCACGTTGATGTTCTGCGCCTTTGACGGCTCGCCGAACATCATCCGGCTGTACGGAACGGGCGAGGTGGTCGAACCGCAGGACCTGGCGTTCGGGCCGCTGCTCGAGCGGTTTGGCGCCGTGCCCGGCGGGCGGGCGATCATTCGAGTCCGGGTCCAGCGCATCGCCGATTCCTGTGGCTTCGGCGCCCCCCTTTTCGAGTATCGTGGGCAGCGCACGCAGTTGACCGCGTGGGCCGACCGGAAGGGCGAGTCGGCGCTGCGCGACTATCAGCGACAGAAGAACTCAACCAGCATCGACGGGCTGCCGGCGCTGCGCTGGACCGAGCAGCGATCGTGACCCCGTAGTGACCCTGACGTTCCGCAGAGGAGGCCGCTCATGACCCGCCGTGAATTCGTTTCCGGAGTGCTGCTCTCGGGAGGGCTTTCGCCGCTGCTCTCACACACCGGTGTCGAAGCGGCACAGGCTCAGTCCGCTTCCGCATCCGGCGTTCGCATTCTGCTGTTCGACACGTTCGGGACCGTCGTCGACTGGCGGAGCTCGGTGATCGCTGAGGGCCAGCGTCTGGCTCGTGCCAAGAACATCACGCACGTGGACTGGGCCGCGTTCGCGGACGCTTGGCGAGGCGGCTACGGTCCCTCGATGAGTCGCGTGCGCAAGGGGGAGCTGCCCTGGACCAAGCTCGACCGACTCCATCGCATGGTGCTCGACGAGCTGGTGGTCAAGTTCAAGCTTGACGCGCTGTCGGAGGCGGACAAGGCCGATTTCAATCTGGTGTGGCACCGCCTAGATCCCTGGCCTGATGCCGTCGAGGGGCTCACGCGGTTGAAGTCCCGATTCATCCTCGCGCCGCTCTCGAACGGGAATGTGTCGCTGCTGACGGAGATGGCCAAGCGTGCCAAGCTGCCGTGGGACGTGATTCTCTCGACCGAGCTGGTTCGCCACTACAAGCCCGATCGCGAGACCTATCTGATGGCAGCGGATTTCTTCGACCTTCAACCATCGGCGCTGATGATGGTCGCCGCGCACGCGGGCGACCTGGACGCCGCGAAGGCCCTGGGCCTGAAGACGGCCTTCGTGCACCGGCCGCACGAGTTTGGCCCCGCCAAGCCGGCGCCCAAGGCGCCGCCCGGGAAGTACGACTACTATGCCGACGACTTCAAGCAGCTTGCCGGTCAACTCGGTGTGTGAGGGAAGCACGAGGTTGGATACGCCCCGTGGGTACACGATCGGGCGCGGCGAGGCCGCGGGAAAAAAGCCGTTCGCCCTTTGCGCGCGTGATCGCTTTTGGCGGATTCGTGGTACTCTCTGCCAGGACGCTTGAGCGTCTTCTAGAGGAGACCGCATGGCAAAAAAGATCGTGAAGAAGGCTGCCCCGAAAAAGGCTGCGGCGACCAAGAGTGGCCGCAAACCAAATGCGGCCTTCATGAAGCCCGTGACCCCGAGCGCTTTGCTCGCTGAGATCGTGGGCGCAAAGCCGGTTCCGCGCACCGAGATCACCAAGAGGCTGTGGGCATACATCAAGAAGAACGGTCTGCAGGACAAGAAGAACAAGCGCCAGATCAATGCCGATGGGAAGCTGAAGGCGGTCTTCGGCGGCAAGTCCGCCGTGAACATGTTCGTGATGACGGCACTGGTGAGCAAGCACCTGAAAGCGTAGTCACTCCACCTTTCGCCGCATCCAGAACGGGCGACGGACCCGCGATCGTCGCCCGTTTCGTTTGGCTCCCCCC
>VFZL01000014.1 GCA_016871175.1 Acidimicrobiia bacterium
TACAACCGCGAGTGGCTGATCGAGCGACTGGGGTTCCGTCCCCCGGCCCAGGTCCGAGCGGCGTTTGCGGTCAGGCCCGCAGCCTGATTACCATCAACGCGCTGTCCAATCCCCGTGCCGCGGTACAGACCCATCCTCTAGCAAGAGGCGGGCTAACGAGCGCGCCCGATGTCCTGGGCAGTTATGTTCCGGCTGCCGGGCATTCGGCAATCGCGGGTGGGTCCGCGTTGCCCCCGCAGACAATGACGCCCACCCGTTCGCCCGGCGCAGTTCGGAATCGGCGGGACACCAAGGCAGCGAGAGCGGCGGCTCCTCCAGGCTCAGCTGCTATCCGCAGTGAGTCCCAAAGAAGGACTCGTGCTTGGTGGATTTCCTCGTCCTCGACCAGTACGACGTCGTTCACGAATGCCTGCGCCAGCGGAAACATCAGTTGACCGACTTGACGGGGCGCCAGTGAGTCGGCGGCGATGCCTCCCGCGGGTGCGTCAACCGGATGTCCTGCGGCGCGCGCGTACGCCAGCGTTGGCGCCGCGAATGGCTCGACGCCGACGACCTTGACGCGCCCACGGTACCAAGCTGCGATGCCGCCAATCAGGCCACCGCCGCCGACGGCCACGAGCACGGTATCCAGAGCCGCACACTGCTCCTCGAGTTCCTGCGCGAGCGTGCCGGTTCCCAGGAGGGTTTCGGGCGAATCGTACGCATGGATGGAGAGCGCGCCAGTTTTCGCGACAAACGCGTCACAGGCCGCGAGCGCATCGGCGTAGCGATCACCGCCGACGACGAGCTCCGCGCCGTCGCGGCGAATCCGATTGAGCTTGGCGGGTGACGCGACTGAAGGCACGAAGATCGTCGCCCGATGTCCGAGGCGCTTGGCCGCATACGCGACTGCCGCACCGTGATTCCCGCCAGAAGCCGCCGCCACACCGACCGGGGGAACCGCCCGCAGGAGGAGGTTGGCAAACGCCCCTCGAGCCTTGAACGACCCCGAGTGCTGGGCCAGCTCGAGCTTCAAGGCCAGTTGGCCGCCAGTCAGCCCTAGATCGTCGGGTGCCAGCGTGAGCAGCGGCGTGCGACGCACGTGAGGGCGGATGAGTTTGGTGACGCGAGCGATGGCTTCCGGCGAGGGTTCCATGTTCGTGCCCGGAAGTCTATTGCTTCCGGCCGAATAGCGGGATGTAGACCTATCCACAGGCATTCTTGGTCTGTCCGGTTTTCGGTCGGCCCTAGGCGTTGTGTACTGTTACTATTCTTGCAACCGCCAGTCTTGGCGGACAGAGTGCTGTTGTCAGCAGTGGGTCAACGCGTCGTCAGGGGCGGCGCGTGCAGAAAGGAGCCCTAAATGTTCGGATCCAAGCTCCACATGGGCGTGGGGATCCTGGCCGTCAGTTCGCTCTTCGTGCTGCCAGGTACGTCGTCAGCGGCCGAAGCGAAGAAGGCGACGTTCTCGAAGGACGTCGCGCCGATCTTTCAGTCCAAGTGCGTGAACTGCCACGAGCCCGGCTCGATCGCGCCGATGTCGCTGCGGACCTTCGAAGAAGCGCGGCCCTGGGCTCGTTCGATCAAGCAGCGCGTGTCGACGCGGCAGATGCCACCGTGGCACATCAACCAGAGCGTCGGCGTGCAGAAGTTCAAGAACGACATGTCCCTCTCGCAGGAACAGATCGACACCATCGTCGCTTGGGTGGACGCTGGCGCGCCGCAGGGTGATCCGAAGGATCTGCCCCCGATCAGGCCGGTGACGACGACCCTGTACTGGCAGGGCGAGCGCGACGGATACGGACCGCCCGATCTGGTCGTGAAGGCGCCGGACTACACGATGCCGCCGGTGAGTCAGGATCAGTGGTGGCGTCCGATTTCGGACATCCCCTTGAGCGAGCCGCGCTGGATTCGCATGTTGGAGATTCGTCCGACCAACCTCAAGGGCCGGAAGATCCTGCATCACTCAGTCGCGTATCTCGTGCAAAACCCCAGCGATCCCGACACCGAGTTCGTGAACACCGGTTTGGCCGTGGGCGGATTCAACCGCCAGCTCACGGCGGACCAACTGGCCAATCAGCGTCCGTTCCTCATGGAGTGGGCGATCGGCAAGGGGTATGACCGCTACGCCGACGGTACCGGCAAGTTGCTGAAGCCGGGTGAGAAGATCGCGTGGGATCAGCACGTGCACGCGGTCGGCGAATCGGTCACGGCCGGCTCGGAAATCGGCCTCTGGCTGTACCCGAAAGGCCAGGAGCCCAAGAAGCGCAGCCACCTCGTGGGCTTCAGCGGCTTGAAGAACGGTCCCGAAGGACTCGACATTCCCCCGAACTCCATCGCGCACACGGAAGGCTTCACCGTTCTCAAGGAGAACACGGTGATCACCAATTTCCAACCGCACTTCCATATGCGCGGCAAGGCGATGATGGTCGAAGCGATTCTGCCGGACGGCACGAATCAGGTGGTCAGCTACGTCGACAACTTCAACTTCAACTGGATGACGAACTACATCTACGCCGACGACGCCATGCCGGCGTACCCGAAGGGCACGATCATCCATGTGACCGCGTTCTACGACAATACGACCAACAACAAGAACAACCCGGATCCGAACCAGTGGGTCGGCTTCGGCGACCGCACGGTCGACGAGATGGCGCATGCGTGGATGAACGTGTACTACCTGAGTGACGCCGAGTATCAGGAGTACATCGCGAAGCACGGCGGCAAGCCGGGCGTTCACAATCCGCCTGCGCGGCCCACGCAACAGCAGCAGCAGCAGCAATAGGTCGGTTCGACTTCAGCACCTGGCTGCGGGACGGGACCACGCCCCCCGTCCCGTGGCATCTCTCAACTCGCGACTTGCCCGGCCTCCTCGCCGCGGCCCCGCCCACGGTAGGAGCCAAGGGGCGCACATTCATGAAGCAGACGATGGTTCTTCCCCTGAGCGCCGCGCTGGCCTTCGTTGCCGGCGGCTTGTTGATTTCAGCGCAGCAGATTCCGACCGGCGGTCCGGTGATGTCGTCGCCCCTCCGAGAGTCCGGCACGAGCGTGACGCCGGCGTACGAGGGGTGGTTCGACAACGCGGACGGTACGCACAACTTCCTGATTGGGTACTACAACCGCAACACGAAAGAAGAGATCGACGTGCCGATTGGCCCGAACAACCGCTTCGACACGAAGGAAGACATGGGGCAACCCACACACTTCCTCACGCGTCGCCGGTACGGCTACTTCACCGTCACGGTGCCACGGGAGTTCACGAAGACCCAGAAGATCAGCTGGACGTTGACGGTCAATGGCGTGACCAGCACGATTCCGTTCCAGATGCGCACGGACTACAACATCTCGCCACTCAAAGCGTCTGAGGAGAGCCCGAATCGTGGTTTCAACGTGCCACCAAAGATCCGGTTCGCGGAGCCGGCGAGCTCGCCGACGAACTTCGGACCCTTGGCGAACGGCCTGAAGCCGCTCGTCGAGAGGAAGGCCACGGTCGGGCAGCCGATGGCTCTGGACATGTTCGTCGAAGATGATGCGTTGTACGCGAGCGGCACCAGCGCGCCGGTGCGGCCGGATGAGGAGCTGTTGAAGCTCGAGGTGACCAAGTTCCGCGGACCCGGTATGGTCACGCTGAAAGAGGAACCGAAAGTCGTCTTCAACAAGGGCGGCAAGCCGATGCAAGACAGTGCGGGCAAGGCGACGGCCCAGGTCCTGTTCAGCACGCCCGGCGAGTATCTGCTGCACGTCCACGTCGTGGACTACTCCGGCAAGGGCGGTGGTGGGACCGGCTGCTGCTGGGGCACGGCAGTGGTCCGTGTGAACGTCGCGGCCGGCGCTGGCACGACAGGGGGGCAGTAAGCCACGCCCAAAAGACGACAACGGCTGGGGCGCCTCGTTCGCGCTTCCGGCCGTTTCTCTTGTACCGCGCCGGTGGGTCGGTTGCGTCACAGAGCCGTGGGGTCGAACTACGCGAAGAAGATTTCCCGACCGATCGGGGGGGCTGGTCTGCTAGATTCTCACTAGCACGGCCGTCGTGTGGGGCAGAGCCCCACCTGAGAAAGGAAAGGAGCCGCGAATGGCTGGAAGGAAGTTCCATGCGGGCGCGTGGGCGTTGGCATTCGGGATGATCGTCGCCTTGCCGGCATGGTCCGCTGCGCAGGGCTCTGGCACGAAGGGCCGAAGTGCGCCGACGTTTGCCAAGGACGTCGCGTCGATCTTCCAATCGAAGTGCGTAAGCTGTCACGAGCCGGGCTCGATTGCCCCGATGTCCCTGCGCACGTACGAAGACGTCCGGCCATGGGCGCGGTCGATCAAGCAACGCGTATCGACGCGCCAGATGCCGCCGTGGCACATCAACAAGAGCGTCGGCATCCAGAACTTCAAAAACGACATGTCCCTCAGCGACGAGCAGATCGACACCATCGTCAGATGGGTGGACGCCGGGGCGCCGCAAGGAAATCTGGCAGACATGCCGGCGCTCAAGCCGATCACCACCACGCTGTACTGGCAGGGCGAGCGCGACGGTTACGGAGCACCCGACCTCATCGTGAAGTCACCCGAGTACACGATGCCGGCGGTCAGCCAGGACCAGTGGTGGCGGCCGATGGTCGACATGCCAAACCTGACCGAGTCGCGTTGGGTGCGGATGGTCGAGATTCGGCCCTCGAATATTCAGGGACGAAAGATTCTCCACCACTCGATCGCGCACGTCGTCATGGATCCGAACGATCCGGATGGCGAGTGGGTCAACCGCGGCATCGCCACCGGCCGTCCCGATCGGCAGGACGATGACGCGCAGACGCTGATCAATCAGCGTCCGTCGCTCATGGAGTGGGCGATCGGCAAAGGCTACGATCGCTATGCGGATGGCACGGGCAAGTTGATCAAGCCCGGACAGAAGATCTCCTGGGATCAGCACGTCCACGCGGTCGGTGAGGCCGTGACGGCTGGCTCCGAGCTGGGCCTTTGGTTCTATCCGAAGGGACAGGAGCCGAAGAAGCGGACGTTTCTCGTCGGTTTCACCGGTTTGAAGAACGGAGCTATCGGACTCGATATCCCGCCGAACACCATCGCGCACACGGAAGGGTTCACGGTGTTGAAGGAGAACACCGTGATCACGAACTTCCAACCGCACTTCCATCTGCGCGGCAAGGCGATGCAGGTCGAGGCGATTCTGCCCGACGGTCAGACGCAGGTCATCAGCTACGTCGATCAATTCAACTTCAACTGGATGACGAACTACATCTACACCGAGGACGCGACGCCGGCGTTCCCGAAAGGGACGATCATCCACGTAATCGCGTGGTACGACAACACGAAGGCGAACAAGAACAATCCGGATCCCGATCAGTGGGTCGGCTATGGTGATCGGACGGTCGATGAGATGGCGCACGCCTGGATGAACGTGTACTACCTGACCGACGCCGAGTACCAGGAGTGGCTCACCAAGCACGGGGGGAAGCCCGGCGTGCCCGCGACTGCCCAGCGGACGCAACAACAGCAGCAGTAACCCCGCGTTCCTCCGGCTCACGGGCGGCGCGCTTGGCGCGCCGCTCGTGAACGCCATCAGCACGGACCCCATGAGGCAGAAGACCCACAAGACCCTTCCCATCGTTGCGGCGGCGCTCGTTCTGAGCACGGTCGTTGCGATCGATGCTATGCAGACGCAGTCCGGCACCACGCCGTTGCTGCCGTCGGCACCGGTCCTACAGTCAGGCGCGAGTGTCAGCCCCGCGTTCGAGGGGTGGTTCGACAACCCGGACGGCACGCACAGCTTTCTCATCGGCTACTACAACCGCAACGCGACGACGGAAGTCGACATACCGATCGGTCCCAACAACAAGTTCGAGCCGGGCGACATCGACATGGGACAGCCGACGCATTTCCTCACCCGACGGCGTTTCGGTATATTCACCGTGACCGTCCCGAAGGACTTCCCAAAGACGCAGAAGATCCGCTGGACGCTGGCGCTAAACGGCGTCACGACAACCATCCCGTTCTACATGCACACGGACTACAATCTGACGCCGCTCAAGTCGCAGGAGGAGAGTCCAAACCGAGAATTCAACACGCCGCCCGTGCTCAAATTCGCCGAGGTCGGCCCGACGATCTTCGGACCACGGTCGACTGGCCTGAAGCCGACATTGAGCCGGACCGCTACTGTTGGCGCGCCAATGACACTGGACTTCCGGGCCGATGACGATGCGCTCTACAGCACCGGCGGCAACGGACCGCTTTCCGGCAATCGGCCCATCGTCGTGCTCGACGTGACCAAGTATCGCGGTCCAGGCGCGGTGACGGTCAACACACCCGTGAAGCTGCAGACGCTCAAGGGCGGCAAGCCGATGGAGGCGTACTCAGGTAAGGGCTCCACGGCAGTCTCCTTCGCTGAGCCGGGGGAGTACCTCCTACACGTCAACGGCGGTGACTACTCCGGCAACGGTGGCGGCGGATCCGGTTGTTGCTGGACGACGGCGATCGTGAGAGTGACCGTCTCTGGCGGCGAGAAGCTCAGCGGCGGGCAGTAGAGCGTCCGCCGGCTTGAGCGGCGAGAGCCGCACGTCCACGAGGATATCGCCTGTGCTTTCGAGCCACGGCGATTGAAGCGCGGGCCTCAGTTGCTCATTGAGCCTTTCACGTGTCGCGCGATATGTTCGTGTGTCGCAAGCCACACGCCAGGCCTGCCCTTCATATAGCGGATCAGTCTGTCGAGCAGCGCCACCCGCGATCGATGGCCCATGATGTGCGGGTGCATGGTGAGCAGATACAGCCCCCCCCTCCTCGTACGCGACATCGAACTCCGATTGAAACACTTCGTAGACGTCGGCGAGTGACGGCGTGGATCCGTCGGCGCCACCGCCGAAGTACGGGAAGTCGTCCAGGATGCGCTCGATGGGCAGCTCCACCAGGCCGGTGGGCTTGCCGTCGATCAGGATCTCGTACGCGTCGTCGCTCGCCATGAGGCTGCTGTCGTACAGGAGTCCTGCCGCTCTGATCTGGCCAGGCGTCCATTTGCTCAACTTCCAGGAGGGTGCGCGATAGCCTACCGGGCGCTTGCCCGTGAGCGTGGTCAGGCTCTCAATCGACTGCGTGAGCAGCCGTTGCTCCTCCTTCTCGTCGTTGAGGGCCGGAAGACGCTCGTGGATCCACCCGTGCACGCCGATCTCGTGCGCGAGCTTCGATGCCTGGATGTCTTTGATCATCCGCGGATGGAGTAGAGCGCTGACCGCTGGGATGAAGAACGACGCGGGTACTTGATGTCGCTCCAGCAGGCGCAGAATGCGCGGGAGACCGTCGACGGCGCCGTACTCCCCGCGCGAGATCACTTCGTAGTCAAGATTGCCCGTGGCAAGCGTGGCCGTGGCGTTGTCTACGTCGAACGACAGGCCAACCGCCACTCGCGCGCCTCCCGGCCAGCTCGCGGGCTTCAACCGCCGTCCCGCGCTCACGTGAAACATCTGTTGCCTGAGCTCGTCGAGCGACAGGCGTGTACCCGGGAATGCGTTCGAGGGCTGCTGCGCGCGCAGCGGGAAGACGCCGAAACCGACCGCGACCGCGAAGCACGTCCATAGTTGGATGCGAGTCATAAGTCCCTCGCGGTGCATCGTCGGTCGCCGGAAGCCCCGTGTCAAGCCTAGCGACGATCGGCCCAGCGACGATCAGTAACTCACACGGAGGCCGGCGTGTGCGAGAAGCCGACCGGCGTTCACAGCGACGCTCCGATCGGTCGTCGCCGAGACGTCCACCCTCACGCGTCGAAGGGACAGGCCGGTCTCGAGCGCGAGGTGGCGGCGCCAGCGCCAGCCCACGTCGGCGCCAGCGGTCAAGCCTGCCCCCCCCAGGCATCCGCTGATACCTTGTCGGTCCCGGTGAAGCTCGCTGTGTTGAACGGGAAGGTCTCAGCAAAGCGGACGCCTGTCACGACCGGATACTCGAGTCGCAGCCACAACCGGTCCACCCGTCATGTGGAGGTCGAGACGTCGACGAATCGGGATCCGCCATCCAACACGGATCGCGAGGCCCAGCGCGTTCTGCGTCATGCCATTGACGCTGCCAGCCACAGACCGCGGTTGATTGAAGAAGAACGGATGGGGAAGGCGGGCGTCGATAGCGGCCTCGACTCCGCCCGACTCGTAGCTGACGGCACCCCCGAGGGTCATGCGCCGCCACGGTGTCGCGTCGGCGTGAACCATCACACCCGGCGTCGTCGCGGGGGAGTGCGGTGCCCGGAAATCACCTCGCTCGGCGTTCAGGTCGAACGACACGGCTTGCTCCGCTGATGGCCACACCATGGAACCCGTGAAGTCGACACCGACCAGCACGCGGTCCTCTTGCTGCGCTTCCACAGCTGGCACCCACGTCGACGACACGGCGAGCAGGAGCGCCACACGCGCCAATCGAGACGGCGTCATCGCTCCACGATCACTTTCCCCCGCATCGCCGGGTGAAATCATGCAGCGGTAGTTGTACTCGCCGGGCGCGTTGAAGACGAGCCCGTACGAGCCGCCCGTCTCTAGTACCGACGACAGAAACTCAGTGCCGTCGATCGCAATCCGGTGCTGGACTTCGTCGTAGTTGTACCAATTGAGCGGCTGACCCACACGCACTCGGAGGGTGCTCGGGGAGAAGAGATAGTGGTGCATGATGCTGTCGGGCAGCGCACCACTGCCTTTGTTGGAGAAGAGGTTCGCGCGGAAGACCCAATCGCGGCCGCCCCTGGCTTGCAGATGGCAGATGGCGCACGGCGCGGATGCGGAGGGTGCGGTGTTGTAGGCGCGATCCGGCCGATACGCGACGTACTCCCATTCGCCTGTTCGATTGCGCCCGTACTCCGTTCCGAAGCCACGCTCCTTGCGCATCACGAAGATGGCGAGGAGTCCGTCGCGCTCGTACCGGCCTGCGGCATCCCGAACGGGAAGCCCGGCGCCGTCACGACGGGCGCGGTGTGTTTCCATCACCAGCACCGAGCCGTACGGGAAATCGCCGCCTGGTGCCACGAGGCTCGCGGCTTTGTTGCCGTACACGACGCGAATCTGGCCGTTGTCCGGTCGGTCGAACGTGAAGAGCTTGGTGTAGTAGGTCTCGTACCCTTCGGGGAAGCCGACGCGATCGACCTGCGGCGCCGGATCCGTCTGCTGGGCGCGCCCGGCGAATGGGACGACGAGCGCGACCAGGCTAGCCAGGAAGAGGGCGGTGCGACAGCGCGGGAGCATGGGCATGCGGGCCTCCGTGGTGCCTGAACGGCACGACGCAAGAGCCTAGTCACGGCGCGTCGGTCCGGCAATGGACGGTAGGTGACTTGTGTCTAACGCGGTAAGTGCAGGAGGGATCGGCGCTTGCGCTGCGAGCTGAACCCGAGGAGATGCTTCACTACTGGGCGATCGGCTCGGCGACGAAGAGCTCCGACAGCACCCGACGGTAGTTGAAGACCACCGTGCGTTGGTCGGCCGACACCATGACCTTCGTAATCGCGTTCACCCCGGCAGGGTCGTGTGGCTGAAGCGTGCGCCACGGCTCAGTGCGGCCGGTCGTCAGGTCGAGTCAGGAGAGTGACGTTGGAATCTGCGTGTACGCGCCGATGTGTTGGACGAGCACACGATCGCCGCTGGCCCACAGCACAGGCGCAAGGCGTCCCTGCGTCGTCATCGCGTTCGCCGTTCCTTGTCCATCCGCATGATACACGCGGAGGGCACCGTCGGCGCCGAGCACGGCGACACGCGTGCCGTCGGGGGAGACGGCGGTGTTACGGACAACGCCGGGAGGCGTCAGCGCAATGGGCCGAGGGTGCTTCAGATCGAGCACGTACAGCCGGACGGGGCCGTCTGACTCCGTGGCCTGGTCCAGTAGTCGCCGACCATCCGGGAAGAAGCGCGCCCACTGATAAGCCAGTCCTGTTGACGGAAGATCCTCCGGTGGAGTTGTCGACGACCGAGTTGCAATGGAGTGGTGGCGGTCTCGCGCGTCTCGCCCGGCGTCCGCCCCATGGACGGATGGCCACCGAGTGTCGCCGCGTCGGCCAGCTCCCGTGGCGGTCCTGGCGTTGGAGCGGTCTCGGGCGCCGTCGCGTGAACGGGCGCGATGAATCGGTATCCAGTGCGAGCGAGGGTCTCGACGTAACGGGGATGTTCGGCGGAGTCGCCGAGCGTCAACCGCAGGCGGTTGATCGCGGTGTTCAGGCCGTTCTCGAAGTCGACGAAGACGTCGGATGACCAGAGTCGACGCTGGAGCTCCTCGCGCGTGACCACCTCTCCGGGCCGCTCCAGGAGCGCGAGAAGGACCTGGAACGGCTTGCCCTGAAGGTGCTGCCGAATGCCGCGCTTCCGGATCTCACCGCTTCGGGGGTCGACCTCGAAGACGCCGAAACGGTAGGCGCGATGCGGTGCGTCCGCGGACGCCGTCATAGATCAACCGAGCGTTAACGCTTGCGGGCGAGCGCCCTGTAGTACTCCTCGATTGCCGTACGGAATCCCGCCGGCACTTCGTCAGAGCCGGACAGCGCGAGTTCTTCCTTGTTGTTCGCTTCCGCCTTCTTCCGGAGACCGAACTCAAACCGCTTCAACTTGTCGAGCGCCGCCGCTTGGAGTGCCAAGAGGTTCGCCGGGTCGACGAAGTTCTGATCGCTGTCGAGGGCCTTCAGATCTCGAATGATCTGATCGAGCTCGCGCGGATCAACGCCTGCCTGATTGAGACGATTCCGCAGCTCTTGCGCGTCCCCCTGCCACTGCCGCAGCTCGTTGCGGAACTGACGGACGTCGTCCGGCGAGTACCGACCGTTCCAGTACCGGGCGTCTCCCCACGCGTAGCCGCCACCAGCGCGACTGCCGAAATCGGTGCCGCCGAATGCGCCGCCAGCTTGTGCGCCACCCTCTTGCGCCCCGCCCTGCTGGTTCCCACCCTCCTGGCCACCCTGACCCTGTTGACCCGACTGGCCTTGCTGGCCGCCTTGTTGCCCCTGCTGGCCGTTCTGCGCCTGCTGGCCCTGCTGTTGTCCCTGTTGTCCCTGTTGCCCGGGCTTGCCGTCCTGCTCCTGTTGGCCTTGCTGCCGCGCCCGGTCGCGCATCCGCTGGTCGAGCGACTCCATGCCGCGCACCAGGTCGCGCGTCTTGTCCATCGCGCGCCCCAGGGCGTCCTGCTTGTCGGCGTCTCCGAAGGCCGCAGCCGCGTCCTCGATCTTCTTCCGGAGCGCTTCGAGGTTGGTGCCGATTTGCCCCTCGACCGCGCGGGCGTACTCGGACGGGCTCCCTTGGAGCGCGTTCTTCGAGTAGCGGATCATCTCGCGGATTCGTTTGTCGGTGATGCTGCCGGCCGCCTCATCGAGCTTCCGGGCGGCAGGACGTTCTTCGCCGCGCGCTTGGTTGGACAGCTTCTCCAGCTGATCCTGCAGGTCGGCCACTCGCGAATCCATCGAGTCCTTGCGCTGACCGAGCTGCTGTGCCTTGAACTGCCGATCCGATCCCGCCAGGCCCTCCAGGCCTTGCACCTGTTTCTCGACATCTCGCGCTTCGCGCGCGAGCTCCTCGGCCTGCTTGATCGCCTGTTGGACATCGCGTTCGCCACGACCACTTCGGTTCCGCTCGAGCCGCTGTTGTGCCTGACGGAGCCGCTCGAGCGCCGCCTGCGCCTGGGCGCCGCCATCCTGGCTTCCGTTGGCTGCGGCCTGCTTCATCGCGTTGGCGGCATCCTGGAGCTGTCGCAGCGCATCGGACAGCTCTTGGCGCTGCTGCTCACGCGTGAGTTGCTGCAAACGCCGCGCGGCCTCTTCCACTTCCTGCGCCAACTGACGCTGCGCCTCGCTGCCACCGCTGCCCGAGCTCTGGCCCGACGCGGCGAGCCGACGCTGACGCTCGGCTTCCTGCTGTTGCCGACGCGCGAGCTCCTTCAGCTTCTCGACCAGCTCGTCGACCTGGCGATCGCCGCCCTGCTGCTCGGCGCGCTGCTGCATCTCGTACTGGTTCGCGAGCTTGTCCATCTCCAGCTCGAAGAGGTCGGCGAGGTCCTCGGCCAACTGATTCTGGCCGCCACCCCCGCCACCGCCCCCCTGCTGGTTCATCGCGACCTGCATCTCGTAATTCTGCTCAGCGTCCTGCAGAAGCTTCAGCGCGCGCTGTTCGGGCGACAGTGCTTCCTTCGCCTTCTGTCCCTTCAGCTCGCCCTCGGCCAGCTTCATTTCGGCTGCTGCCTTTGGCAGGGCCTCCGCGATCGTCTTGAACGCCGGGTCGACGACATCGAGCCGGCTGTTCATCTTCTCGCTGAGCTCCTCGACCTGCTCGCGCAGCCGCGCCTGCGCCAGCGTGAGGAACACCGTGTTCTCACGGAACTTCTCGGCGGTCATCTTCGCTCTGTCGCGGACGATGTTGAAGGTAGCCGAGACGATCTCGCGTTGTTGGCGCGAGAGCTGCCCGACTTCCTGTCCCCCGCCGCCCCCGCCGCCGCCACCAGCCATCGACTGCGCGGGCTTGTAGTCCTTGCGGAACGGACGGATCTCGACGAAGTAGATGTCGCTCGTCGTCGTCTTCGCACCCCGCACGCCGTCGTTGTCGCTCGCCTTGGCGTAGTACGAGACGAAGTCGCCCGCCTTGAGGCCGAGCTCCTCGAGGTAGATGGTGTGTGTCGCGGTCACTTCCTGCAGCGGCTTGCTGCCACCGAAGAGGCCGATGGTCTTCTCTGGACCGCCGTTCACCGAGTAGAACATCTGCACGTTCTTGACGCCGTAGTCGTCATCCGCCTTGACCTCGGCGAAGACCTCTTCCACCGGGTTCGCAGAGGTGTCTCGGCCGGGCTTGGAGAACGCCACGGTCGGCGGCAGATCGGCCAGGACATCAATTGTGTACTTCGGTGATGCGTTGACCTTCTCGGCTTGTGGGCCCTCGAGCTCGATCCGATAGAAGCCCTGAGCGGTGATTGTGAAGGTCCCGGTCAACGTGCCGTCCGGTTGGCTCGTCAGCGCCGCCGAGTCGGTCTCGTTCAGCAGGATCAGTCCGCTCGGCGTGGCCATCGTGGGCGACACCTTGACCCTGACCTCCGTCCCCTGCAACGCCGCGATGTCACCACCTGGATCCACGACCCTCGGATCGAGGCCGGTGTAGGCCGGGAACTTGTACTCGAGCACGAGGCGATCGACCGTCGGCAGATCCATCACTTCCAGAGAGAACACGGGCGAGCGCACGCCGTTGGCATCGATGTAGTACTCGGTGGGCCTCTGGATCTGAAAGAGCACGCCCTCGAACGTCGTCTTGTCGGCGTTGGCGTTGAGCGGCACACGCTCGAACTGCCCACCGCTCTCCGTGCGCATCATGACCGACGCGTCGGCAGCACTGAAACCCTCGAGCGTCGCGGTGATCTGTTGGTCGGTGCCGCGGGGAATCTTCGCGTTCCCTGGGGTGACCGCGATCTTGTACGGCGTCGCATCCTCCGCCGCACGCGACACGACGAGGAGCGCGGACAGACCGTGGCGCAGGAACGCGGGTCCGAGCGCGATGATGAGCGCCGCGGCCGCGGCGACGCTGCCAAGCGCCATCAATTGGCGTCGCATGCTCTGTCGTTCGACGGCCGTTTCGTACTCCACGGAACGGCACCGGTCGATCGCCTGTTCGACGATCCGTTCGACCAGGCGCGGGGAGGGCCCCTTGTCGCTGTCGTCCTGCACCGTCGTGGATGCCTCGACGGCGCTCAACAGCGCCGTCTGGAGCGTCGGATCCTTCTCCTCCAAGTACAGCGCGACCTGCGAGTCGGTGACGCGCCGCCTCAAGGGCCGAACGAGGCCGATGAACAGCAGTCCGGCAAAAACCAGGAATGCCGTGATGCGGAACGCGACGATGGCCGTGGGGCTGAACTTCAGCGCCTCGAGCGACGAGGCGGAGAGGAGAAGGGCGAGCAATGTGCCCGCGAGGACGATGACCATGCCACGCAGGGCAAGCCGCATCTTCCAGCGGCCGCGCACGCGGCGGATGATATCGATGAGCTCCAGGCGACGATCGGACCCTCGGATTCCGTCTGACATGTGGGCCAGTCCCCCTCTTCCGAGAATACACCGGCCCGGCGCGTTGCTCCTGCCCTATTTCCGGTAGGCCTGAGGCTAGCCAGACGCCAACGAGATCATGCGAAAACGCCCTACAGAAAGCGTTCGTGACGGGTCAATTGGTTCGAGAGCACCAGTTCTGCGGCGAGCAGTAAGAGCCCCGCAAACAGCAGATACCACCAGAGACCTTGTTGTTTCTCGACTTCTTCGATCGAGACATCGGGCGGCGCGCCGCTCGCGGCCACCGCGTCGATGGCATGTCCGGTGACGGCCGCGACCAATTCGGGCGGGTCCATCGGCGTCAAATCCGACTCGGCCGGGTCGAGGTTTACCGCAAGGCGATCGGGTCGCGCGGTGTTGAGGCTGCCGGCGGGACGGATTTCGTACTGCCCCTGCTCGACGAGCTCCAGCAGTCCCGGCTCGCTCGCCGAAATCGTCCTCCGCTCACCAGTTGGCGTGATGACGACGCGCTCGGCGCGGCCGTTCAGCAGCGCCGACAGGTCGACGACCTGTCCGACCGTCTGCCACGACGCCGGCGACTCATATCGCGCCAGGTACTTCACCAGCTGGTGAACGAGCGGCAGATAGATCGGTTTTCGCACGAGGTCGTTCCACGAGTCGTCCAGCGATGTGCCAAATACGATCGCGCGACCGTTGCCCACACGCCGCTCCACCGCCGCCGCCACACCATCGTCGAACCGCGCGAGCACGCGGTCGGTCGACCCGAACTCGAGCTTTCGGTAGAACATCACACGTGTCGCCGAGAAGTCTCCACTGCGCGGCGCTTTGAACACCTCCAATGCGGGATGGCTGTAGTCGAGGTATCCAATCGTGCCGCCGCGCCCGCTCAGGCGATCGATCTTGGTCCCAAGTTGCGCGGGGAGGACATCGGCTTCGTTCTGGGGCCAGGAGGCGCGTTCGCCAGCGACGAAGAGCAGGCCCCCGCCCTGCTCGACGAACCGCTTCAGCGCGCCGCCCGCGATGCCAGGAGGCAACGTGACGTCGTTCAGAATGACCACGGACCGGTTCTCCAGCATCGCCGACGTCACGCGACCGATTGGGACATTCTCCGCCTTGAATGCCGGCGCGGTGCCGACGCCGAGTGCTTTCAACAGATAGAAGCTCGAATCGCTGCGATCGCCGGCGTCGACGACGAGAACAGTGATGGTCTTCTCCGGCGTGATGACGAAGTGGAAGCTGTTATCGGCGACGAGCGGGTCCGAGCCGGCCTTCGCGAGGCCGCGCATCGCCGGCGGAGCCAGCGTAAACGGCGCGAACGAAATCGAGGACGAGGCGTTCGCGGCGACAGACACCGTCTTCGTCTCGAGCGGACGCCCATCGATTTCGAGGCTCACCGGCACGTTGGTTGCCGCGTCGCTGGCTCTGTTGGAGACGCCAGCCGTGACGGTGATCCGTTCCTCGCCCGAGAACGTGCCTCGGGCAAACGTCACCGAGGGGACGGAGAGGTTCGGGGCCGCTCGGTCACCGACCGACAACGGCACCAGACGGATGCGGTCGCCGAAGCGAACGTCTTCCGAGCCGCTCCATCCGGTGCGTTGGAAGTCGGAGACCAGGACCACCTCGCGCCTCGGGGCCTCCGACTGCAACAGGATGCTCTCCGCCAACTTGAGCGCGGGCCCGTAGCGCGTCGCGCCCGCGGTCAGCTTGGCGGTCGACAGGGCGGCCTCCAGGCGTCCACGGTCCGAGGTCGCTCGAATGCTCTCTTCCGCGTTTCGACCGAACAGCACCAGTGAGGCCTTGTCTCCTGCCCCAAGCCCGTTGATCACCGTCCTTGCCGCCTCCTTCGCGCGGTCGAAGCGGTCCGCGTAGCCCATGCTGGCCGATTGATCGAGCAAGACCACGACGTCACGATTTCCGCCGGCTGCGGCGATGGCCGCGGCGCCCTCACGCAGAAACGGCCGGGCAAACGCTCCGACCATCAGCGCAATGGCCAGCGCCCGCATCGCGAGCAGCGGCCGGTGGCGAATGCGCCGGCGGCGCACGGATTGATAGGGAATCTTCTGCACGAACATGAGCGAGGGAAACTCGATCACGCGCTTGCGTTCGCGCTGAATGAGGTGGACCACGATCGGGATGGCGATCGCTGTGAGGCCGACGAAGAAGAGTGGGGCCAGAAAAGCCATCAGGTCCTGCTCGGGACTCAGCGAACCCGCAACAACCGCTCGCGGCTCGAGAGATAGCTGAAGAGTGCGCGGTCGAGCGGTTCGGTGGTGTTCAGAAGCGCGTAATCAATACGCTGCTCGGAGAATTTCTGACGCAGGCCATCGACGTGGGCCTGCACGAGCGCTCGGTACTGCTTCCGAAACGCATCGGGGACGACGGGGATTTGCTCGCGGCTCTCGAGGTCCTCGAAGCTCGACGCGTCGTCGTAGTCGAAGTCGATCTCCCGAGGGTCGAGAACGTGGAAGACGATGAGATCGTTGCCCAGTAAGCGGAGGGGCTTGATCGCGTCGAGAATCTCCGCCGGCTCGTCGTAGAAGTCCGAGATGAGCAGCAGGATACCGCGGCGCTTGAAGTGCTCCGCCATCTTGTGGAGCGGTCCGCTCAGTTTCCCCGGTCGCTCGGCCTTTGCGCGGTCGAGCGTATGCAGCACCACGTTGAAGTGCTTGGCCGACGGCGGCACGTGCGTGACCAGGTCCTCGTCAAAGGTCATGATTCCGACCCGGTCGCGCTGGCGTTGCGAGAGATAAGCGAGGCAGGCGGCGAGATACGATCCGTACTCCAGCTTCGTGACCCCGCCGCTCGAGAAACTCATCGAGCGTGAGATGTCGAATAGGATGGTGAAGTTCGTGTTCGTGTCGGCCTCGTACTGTTTGACGTAGTACCGATCGGTCCGCGCATACAGCCGCCAATCCACGCGCCGGATGTCGTCGCCGGCGACGTACTCCCGGTGCTCGGCGAAGTCAATCGACGCGCCGAAGAAGGGCGCACGATGCAGGCCGTTGATGAAGCCATCGACGACGTGGCGCGCGAGCAGTTCGAGGTTTCCGACCCGCGACAACACCTTGGGGTCGACGAATCGTGCGCCGGGGATGGGACTGGCGACACTGGACATTGAAGCTGATACGGAACCAGATCACTGCATTATGACACGAGGGATGGGGCCGCACCCACCGCGACTACTTCATCCCTGATGCGGGCACAGGGACGCGCTCCACGAGCTCGTCGATGATCTGGTCCGTCGTGACGCCTTCCGACTCGGCACGGAAGTTCACGAGAACCCGGTGGCGCATCACCGGATGGGCCATCGCCTTCACATCGTCGAAGCTGACGTGATACCGCCCGCTCGTGAGTGCGCGCGACTTGGCGCCGAGCACGAGGTACTGCGCCGCGCGAACGCTGGCTCCGTACTGCACCCACTTCTTGACCGACTCGGGCGCCTGCGGCGACCTGGGCCGGCTCGTCCGCGCCAATGACAGCGCGTACTTGAGCACGGGGTCCGCAATCGGCACGCGCCGGACAAGCCGCTGGAACGCCACGAGGTCGGCGCCGCTGATCGGCCGGCTGAAGTGGGGGTCGATGATGGCCGTCGTGGCGCGCACGACCTCGAGCTCCTCGTGTTCCGGTGGATGGTCGATTACGATGTGGAACATGAAACGGTCGAGTTGCGCCTCCGGCAGGGGATACGTGCCTTCCAGCTCGATCGGGTTCTGCGTGGCGAAGACGAAGAACGGCTCGTCGAGCGTGTAGGTCCGCCCCTGGATCGTCACGCGATGCTCTTGCATCGCTTCGAGCAGCGCCGCTTGTGTCTTGGGCGGTGTGCGGTTGATCTCGTCCGCGAGCACGACATTCGCGAAGATGGGTCCCGGCGCAAACACCATTTGGCGGCGGCCCGTATGCGTGTCCTCCTGAATGATGTCCGTGCCCGTGATGTCCGACGGCATCAGGTCCGGCGTGAACTGAATGCGGTTGAACTTGAGCTCGAGCACTTGCGCCAGCGTAGCGATGAGCAGCGTCTTCGCCAGTCCTGGCACGCCGACGATCAGGCTGTTGCCGCCGACGAAAAGCGTGTGGAGGACGAGTTCGATAATGTCGGCCTGGCCGATGATGCGCTTGCCAAGCTCGGCGATAATCGCCTTGCGACCGGCGTTCATCTTGTCAGCGATCGCGATGTCATCGGGCGAGTCGAGGTCGACGGTATTCGGTTCGGTCACGGGTCCGATCTCCTCATATCAGGTCTAGCCCTTTCCGCGAGGCTAGTGCGTCATCCCGTAGATCACGTAGTTCACGCCAAGCTTGTAGGCCTCGTTCGTTTCCGTGATGGGCAACAAACCGCTCGGTGAGAACTCCCAGAACTCCGAGATGTCGGTGTTGAAGTTCACCATCGCCAACATCCGCTTCGAGGGGTCGTTGTCCTCGAACGCGGCGCGGAAGATCGGCCGGCCGATGTCGTACATTTGGGGCACGATATCAAAAGAATCGATCTCAAAGAAGCTATGAAAAATCGGGTGTGACTCGTCGAGGTCGTAGAACCGGATCCCGGGGATGATGCGTTGGAACGTCGTCACGAACGCGTTCCACCCGCCCCGCCAGCCGGGCGCGCGATCCTCCGCGAAGTCGTCGAAGATCACGAACCCACCCTTGAGCAGCCAGGCGCGGAAGGCCTCCGCCTCGGCTTCCGTGACGAACCAGAAGCCGGGCTCCGCCATGTACGCCAGGGGATAGCGTCCCAGCTGCGGATCATCCAACGCGAGCACGGTGGACTCGAGGAACTTGGGCCGCAGATAGGTCACCTCGTGCATGATCTGCATAAAGTGCCGCTCGCCGTCCGGATAGTCGTGCGACCACGGAATCCGCTGGTTGACCATCGCCAGCGGCGGGCCGTAGCGCAGGCGCGCGAAGATGAACTGCCCATCGTAGCTCGGGTTGGGCTCGATCGGGTGCGACGCATTCCCGAACCGAAGGCTCTGGGCCGCCGCGAGCGCCGCCGCACTGGCGAGCATGGCCAGCGCGACGACCAGCCGGATCATTTCTTGGCCTCGGCTTCCCGGATCTGACGCGTTTTCAGCGCGAGATCCGTGAGGAGTTTCTCGAGCTGCTCGTCGTACCGCGCGGCTTCCATCGCGTCCTTCCGGAGCTTGAGCTCCTCGATCTCGCGCTCGATGGCGTCCCGTTGTTCGACCAGCGCGCGCAGGGCAGGCGACAAGCTCGCCATCTCCGCAGAACGCGACCGTTGTGGCGCCAAGAACTGCATCGACGCCAGCTTGCCGTTGACGCCGTCGTTGAGCGCCGCGTGCTCGGACAGCAGGTGGCCCGCTTGCTCGTACGCCGCGGTGACCTTCTGCTTCGCGTAGTCGAACGCCTCTTGTACTGAGACGCGCCCGTTCCGATCCCGGTCTGCCCCGTCGCCGGTGAAGGCTTCGATGAAGAACTCGGCGAAGCGGGGCTCGTTCCGTTCGCCACCCGTACGGGTGGCGGTGACGATGGTGCGGCCGGGACCCGCCAAGGGCTCGAGGAATGCGCCGCTCGAGCTGGCGGTGTTGATAAACGCCACGCGTTGGAGCCGGAGCTTCTCCAGCAGAGGCCGATAGTCATCCGCCGTCAGATCCGGACCGGGCAGATTGAACGCCGCCGTCCGGCCGTCGAAGCTGCCGTGGCCGATGAGCAGCACGAACACCTCGTCGTTCGGTTTCGCACGCGCCGCGGTGTCGTTGAACGCCTTCAACACGCTGTCGCGTGTCGACCGCGCCTTGACCCGCGCTGGATCGAGATCGGCTTGCTCGCCGAGGTAGATGACGTTGGCGTCGGCGACGCCCCGTTTCTTCGCGGTGTCGAGCACGGAGGTGGCCCACTTGTGGAACTTGGCGGTGTGTTCCTCCGACCCGCCCACGCCAGCGATCACGATGAGGTGCGTATCTTGCGCTGATGCGATCGTGGGCAGGCACAAGAGCAGCGCGACCAACGACCAGCGACGAATGATCATGTTAGGCCAGACCTCGCAGGCGCCTGTACCCCCACTCCGCGCCGATGATCCCGAGCAGCAGCATGAGGATGATCGGCATGTCCCATAGGTCTCGCTCTTCGATGACGGTGACCCCGCGTCCGCTGACAGTAATGGCTTCCGGCAGCTCGCTCGCCGTATCGGCCGTGAAGAAGCGGCCGCCGGTGTCCTCTGCGATACGCTGGAGGAGGGTCGACCGCATGGCGGCGTCGAAATACTCGGCGTCGCCAGCCGACGCGCGCGTGTGCACCACACTGGTGCCGAGATCACCCTGCGTCCGCGTGGCCGTCGTCTTCACCTCATAGAGACCGGCCTCGTCGGGTACGAACGAGGCACGGTACTCGCCGTCCTTCGACACGCTCCATTCCATCGGGATGTCGACGACCTTGCCGGACGGGGTCGTGACGTGCGCCACCACCTGCGCGTCGTTGACCTCGACGAACGCGGGATCCACGACCTCCGCTGTCAGCTTCATCAGCTCGCCCGGCTCGACGCGCTCCGATGTTGTGACCGACACTTGGTCGGGGACGCCGTCTACGAGCCATCGGATCAAGCGCCGCCAGAAGGTCGCGTGCGTCGTGTCTTCGACGGCAATCGTCGCGTCCATTCTCCAGAGCCACGAATCTTGCACCGGCAGCGCCAGTGCCTTACCGCGTCCGTATCGTTGATAGGCGAGCACGACTTGCTCCTGACGGTTGTCGTCGGTGCCGCTCAGGAGTTTCGTGGCGCCGGGCTTGACGCTTCGGATGGCGTTGACGGCGCTGAGTGCAGGGAGGTCGTCCCAACGCGAGCCACTGGACTTCGCACCCTTCACGGCCGCGGGCAGCTGCGTCACGGGATAGCTCAAGCCATCCCGCGTGGGCTTCACGCTGACATGGGAGAAATACGCCCCACTTCCGCGCGCTGGCGCGTCCATGTCGACCGGCAGTACTTCCGCCACGGGCGTGCCAGCCCATCCGCCTTCGGCGAACGCACGCCGACCGCCGAGCATCAAGAGGCCCCCGCCGCGCTTGCTGACGTAGTCAGCCAGCATCCGCAATTGATCCGGTGAGAAGGACGCCGCTTCGACGCTGCCCAGAATCACGGCACGGTACGCGAACAGCTCTTCGCGCGTCTTGGGGAAGCCGCCGACGAGCTCGTCCTTGCTCCCCACGTCGAGGCGCAGGTACTTGTCTTCCGCCGTGCGCTGCAGGATGACGACCTGGAGGTTCTGGTCCTCTTCGACGGCGCGCCGGATGAACTTCATCTCGAATCGCGGTTCACCCTCCATGTAGAGAATCTTGTCCCGGCGATCGCTGACCTCGACCAAGGCGTCGCGCGCGTTGTTCTGGGTGACCTGCTCGTCGGCTTGCGTCTTCACCTGGAACCGAAACAGTCGCGCGCCCGTATCGCCCGCCGTGAACGTCATTCGAACCGTCGTGGAGTCCCCGGTCGACGGCAGCGTCACGTCCTGGGTCGCCGCGATTCGTCCCTCGTCCTCAACCGTCAGCGGGACGGTGGTGCCGGCGTAGCCCGTGTGGCTGATCACGACGTCGACGGCGAGCGTCGTCCCCTTCAGCGTGGAACGAGGTGTCTCCACGCGCGTGACCTGAATATCACGATCGAAACGGTCGCGCCCGACGCCAACGGGGAAGACGGGAACCGACCGCGCCTTCAGACTCGCGAGCGACTCCTCGAGGGTGGCATCGGAGGTGTCGGCGCCGTCGGTGACGAGCACCAAGCCCGCCAGCGGAAGGCCCGCCAGCTCATCTCGGGCGCGTTCCAGCGCCGGACCGAGGCGTGTGGCGGAACCGCCATACCGAAGGTCGCCAGGGCTCTTCAACCGATCAACCACGTTGGAGAAACGGAAGAACCTCAGGACGAACTTCTCGGAGAGCGCGTTCAGCAGCTGACTGTCGGGCTGGCCGAACTGGTTCTCGATGAATTGCGTCCGCGCCTGACCGTCTCGATCGGCGATCGTCATGCTCCGGGAATCGTCCAGCAGAACGCCGAGGAAATTCTGCTGAGGGACCGTGCCCTTGAGCACCAGCGACGGCCGGAACAGGCAGAAGGCCAGGAGGCCGACCAGACCGACACGGAGCATCGTTAGAACGAGGCGATCGCGTCTAGGCATGCCGCCATGGACCCGACGGTAGGTGACCAGCGTGGCGATCGCGAGCAGGGCTGCCACGCCAATGGCCAGCGCCATCGTCCGCGAGGCCGTAAAGGTGAACTCACCCTTCTCGAAAACGAACGAAGGGTATTTGAAGAAGAACTGAAAGAGCGCGTTCATGACTTCGAGCCCATTCTACTTGTAAGGCGCGGATCGGAGTCCTGGGAGTTATGACGCCTGACAAAGGTGTGGTCCGGAAGCGGCCGGTGCTCCGCCCGCCGCCCGGCCAATCGCCACGAATCGAATCGCCGAGGTCACGAGCTGGGCGAGGACCAGAACGGCCTGCGTCGCGCTGATGCAAATCGTTACAGCGCTGTCACCCGATGGACGTTCCGTTCGGAAGGTCAGCGACGTCCGAGCGGCAGTTCCTGACGCCCCGTGCCGAAAACCCCGCACTTTTTGAGCACCGGGCTGTGCGTCCCTTGGAACGACGCCCTGGAGGTGGGTGGCATCCGAGTTGCTCAGCGCGCAGTACTCCCTGTCTATTTCCCGATGTCGGCAAGAAGGCGAGGCCGTGTCATGGCGCTAGATCGGCACACCACACCCGACGAGATATTCCGGCGAGTCCAGGGCGAATTCCTCGAAATGCCTGGGCTTATATTGACGGAGCCGCAGGCTCGACGCCTCTGGAACCTCGACCAGCAGGCATGCGAGTCGTTGCTGGGCGCGTTGGTCGAGACAAAGTTCTTGTTCCGCACGCGGGACGGCGCCTTCATGCGAGCCGAGCGCCCGGCTCCGGTCAAAGCGGAGCCGCGTACGCCCCCCCCAGGGCCGGCGTGGCCTGATCGGTCCCTCCGGCCGTCGCGCCAGGCTCCTTCCGAGTTCTGGCGCGATGAGCCATCCACCGCCCGATTCCGACCGTCGAGCCCAATACCCCAGAGGAGACGGCCGATCTAGACCGACGAATCCGAATTGCCTAGTTGACGGACCACCGGGGCTCAACTGGGAAAGAAGGATTCGTCCCCCCCCACCTGCTAATCACCCTGCCCGCCTTGCGGCTGCGCGCATCAGGCTGTCAGACTGGGCGGCGATGCGTTCGAAGCTCCTCGTCGCCACGACGAACGCCGGGAAACTGAGCGAAATCAGGGAGATGTTGGCCGGTGTGTCGGTCGCGCTTGAGACGCTTGGCGACCGACGCCACCTCCGGACGCTCACCCCGCCTGAGGAGTGCGGGACCACGTTCGCCGAGAACGCTCGCATCAAGGCGCTGTACTACGAGTCCGCAAGCAGGATTCCAACCCTTGCTGAGGATTCCGGGCTCGAGATCGACGCGCTCGGGGGAGCGCCGGGGATCCACTCGGCCCGATTCGGCGGGGTCCAGAGCACCTATCCGGGGAAGTTCGCCCTCCTTTATCAGCGGCTGGCCGGTGTGCCCGAAGCGCAACGGACGGCTCGGTTCGTCTGTGCCGTGGCCCTCGTGGAGCAGGGGACCGTTCGCTTCGAGGCGCGGGGAACGCTAGAAGGGCGCATCGCACCCGCCCCGTGCGGCTCAGGCGGCTTCGGCTATGACCCCATCTTCTTCTACCCGCCCTTCGGATGCACGATGGCCGAGGCCGGTCCACGAAAAGCCGAGGTCAGCCATCGCGCCAAGGCTTTCGCGCAGCTTCGCCTTCATCTCTTGAGGACTGAGGGGTGATGTCTGCCGCCGCGGTTGCCACCGGCCCTACAGGCCCGGCGGCGAGAAGCGGCCGTCGGCGGCGAGCCAGCCACCATCCGCGACGAGCACAGTCCCGGTGACGTAGCTTGCGGCCTGCGTGAGCAGGAAGATCGTCGGTCCGACCATCTCCTCGGCTGTGGCCCATCGCTTCAGGATGTTCTTGTTCGCGTACGCGTCATACCAGCCGGAGTTGGCTCTGATCGGTGCCGTCAGCGGTGTGTCGACGACGCCGGGCGCCAGCGCGTTCACGCGAACACCAGCCGCGCCGAACTCCACGGCAGCCCCTCGCACGAGTTGCACGATGCCGGCTTTCGTCATCGCGTAGATCGATTGGCCCGGTTCGACGACTTGGGAACGGATCGAGGACAGCACCACGATGCTGCCGAACCCCTGGGGCACCATGATCCGCCCCGCAGCCCGCACAACGTTGAAGCTCCCCTTCAGATTGACGCGAACCACGCGGTCGAACTCGTCCTCGCTGTAGTTCAGCAACGTCTTCCTGACGTTGATGCTCGGCGTGCAGACCACACCGTCAAGGCGGCCGTGGCGATCGCGCAGGGCCTCCAGCACCCGTGCGCTCATCGCCTCGTCTGTTATGTCCACGACAGCGGATTCGGCTTGGCCGCCGTGCCCCGTGATCGTCGTCCGGGTGGCCGACGCCGCGGTCTCGTCGAGGTCGAGGCACGCCACGTGCGCGCCCTGTCGTGAGGCGCCCACCGCACAGGCCGCGCCGATGCCGGATCCCGCGCCGATCACGGCCACGACGTTGCCCGCCAGCCCGAAGAGATCAGTCACGGGTCGCTCCAATCGCGCCCACGGGGGTCCGTGCATTGCGAACGACGAACAGGAGGGTGAACGCGAGGGCGCCTGCCGCGATGCCAGCCAGCGTGGGGTCGATCCAGCCGAATCCACGCCCGCCTGTGCCGTAGACCACCGACAGTCGGGTGATGATGCCTGCCGCGATCGAGGCGAGCGCTTCGGGCGAGCCCGCGCGGCTCGACACGAGACCGCCGATGACGGGTACGAAAAGGCTGACACCCAGCAATGAGTAGAAGATGCCGAGCGCATCCGTGATCGTCGGTAGCTGCAGGGCGAGGATCACCCCACCGATGCCGCCGACCACGGATGCCCCACGCGAGACGCGGAGGAGCTGCTGATCGGTTGCCTGCGGGCGCAGAAAGCGCTTGTAGAGATCCTGGGAGAGCGAGGTCGCCAGCATGAAGAGGATGGCATCGCACGTACTCACTTCGGCCGAGTAGATCGCCGCGAGCGCGAGGGCGCCGACGGCCGCTGGCAGTTGCTCCACGAGCACCGTCGGTAGCACGAGGTTCTGACTGGCCATGCCGGGATGCGCGACCTGTGCCGCCATGCCGAGCGTGACCGGGAGGAACGAAAAGAGCGCAATCACCGCGGCCTGAGCGCCGATGCCGACGCGAATCGCGCGCTCGCTGCTTGCGCCGTACACCTTCTGCAGCAGTCCCGGCGAGACGATGAAGTTTGGGCCGAGCAGGGCGAGCAAGGCGAACCCGGATCCGGCGCCGGCCGTGTACAGGACGTTCGAGAAGTCCGCGTGCGCCGCGGCCGGGGCCGCCAACGCCGAAAGTCCGCCGACGCGCCACACCACGATTGGGGCCGCGACGAGGAAGCCCCCGAGCAGCACGACGAGCTGCACGGCGTTCACCCAGGCCGAGCTGAGTAGCCCGCCAGCCATGAAGTAGACGGTCATCACCAGAGCGCTCGCGAGTGTGCCCGCCCAGCGCGGAATATCCGCGACGACGGTGAGTACCGCAGCGCCCGCGATGAGCTGCGCCGCGAGCACGGAGAGCGCACCAATCCAGATGATCGAGACCACAATGCCGCGGACAGTGCTGCCGTACCGCAGTTCCAGATAGTCACCGGTCGTGTAGAGGTTGTGCGCGATTGCCACCCGCCACACGCGAGGGCCGACCCAGAGCGCAAGGACGAGCGAGCCGATCGCGGCCGAGCCGTTCCACCACCACGCGCTGAGCCCGTCTCGATACGCGAGTCCGGCCGTCCCCACGGTGGTGCCTGCGCCAATGTTGGCCGCCAGAACGGTCGCGAAGAGCAACGGCGCGCCGAGACGGCGTCCGGCGACGAAGAAGTCCGTGCTCCCTTTGACGAGGCGAGCCATCCACAGTCCGACGGCGACCAGCGCCACCGAATACACGATGAGGAACACGAGGTGGACGTTCATCGCGCGGGGGGGAGCTCCACGCGGTAGAGAGCCTTTCCCGTGAGGTCGTGGAGGCTGGCGGTCAGCACACGCGTGCGCGCCTCGACATGCAGCAAGCCGTAGAACTGAAGCCCGTCGCTCGGGGGGCGGTTCGGCTTCATCCCAGGAGGGATGCCGATGAACCTTGGCTCGGGACCAAAGGTCGCATCGAGTGGATTCGGCCCGAAGGTGCCGGCGTGCAGCGGGCCCGCGACGAACTCCCAGAATGGATCGAAGTCGGTAAAGCGTGCGCGCGACGGGTCGTACTGATGGGCCGCACAATAGTGCACATCCGCGGTAATCCAGACCGTGTTGCGGATGCGCTGCGACTTGATGAATCGCAGCAGGTCCGCGACCTCGAGCTCACGCCCAGACGGAGCCCCCGCCTCGCCGTTGGCGAACGCCTCGAAATGGCTCGGGCCGTCAGCCACGACGATGCCGATGGGAAGGTCGCTGGCGATGACCTTCCACGTCGCGCGACTCGCCGCAAGCTGCGCTTTCAGCCACGCGACCTGCGATCGACCGAGCAATGCCGCGTGCTCGTCCAGCGTCGGTTGCCGATTCGGACTGTTCGCGCCGCGGTAGCTCCGCAGGTCCAGCGCGAACACCTCGACCGAGGGCCCGAGCCGCACGCTCCGGTAGATCCGCTCAGGATCGTCGCTGTCGAGGGGGAGTGGGTGGTACTCGCGAAAGGCCTGCTGCGCCCGCGCGGCGAGGAGCGCCACGCTCGTGACCGCGTATCGCTTGTCGGCGCTGATGTCTCGCGCGTGATACCAGTTGTCGCGGACCTCGTGGTCATCCCAGATCGCGAGCTGGGGCACATCGGCATTGAAGCGACGCATGTGCTCGTCGAGGAGGTTGTACTGGTAGTTCCCTCTATAGTCGGCGATCGTCTGGGCCGGCTTCGACTTCGCCTCCGTGACGATGTTCCTCCAGATCGTCCCATCGTCGAGCTTGATCTCTGCCGGGATCGGCCCGTCTGCGTAGATCGTGTCGCCCAGGTTGATGAACACATCCGGCTGCGCGCGCCGCATCGTCTCGTACAGGCGCAGGCCGCCCCAATCCCGGTTCAAGCCCCACCCTTGCCCAACCGTATCCGCGGAGAACGCGATCGTCAGATCTCGGCGGGCCGTCGCAGCCGCTGGTGGCGTCGTGAAGCTACCCTGGATCGGCTGGCTGACGGCGCGAAGATCCTCGAGGCTCTGAAACGTGACGCGATAGAAGATCCGTTGCCCCGCCGGCAGATCGCGCAACACGACGTGCGCGGTGAAGTCGGATTCCTCGAGCGCTGCAGGGCCCTGCACCCGCCGAAGGTCACGAAAGCTCTCCGTGGTGGAGTACTCCACGATGGATCGAGCCGCGCGATCGGCCCGGCTCCAGATGACCGCGCGCCCGCTGTGAGCATCGCCGGACGCAACGCCGTGCGTGATCTGAGGCAGCCCGCGTTCCGACGTGATGATCGCGGGTGCCTGCGCGCGGAGGATGGGCCACGGCGAGGCGAGCGCCGCGCCGAGCCGGAGCGTCCGCTGCACGAACGTCCGCCGATCGATGCGCGACGGTCTGCTCACGAGCCGCTCGTCATCGAAGCCTCGCCGGCACCGTGCCGAGGTCGCGGGCGGCTGGCGTGCCGGCAAGTGACTCGGCCTTCGACACAGCTCGAACGATCGCCTCAGACAGCGCGTCGGCCGCGAGCGCGCCGACGATAGTGACGCTGATCGGTTCCGCCAGCCGCCCGGTCGCCAGCGAAAAGACCGTATCACCGTCCCCAATCGTGTGCGACGGGGTGATCGCGCGCGCCAGGCCATCGTCGGCCATCAACGCCACACGGTTGATCTCGGCCTTCGTGAGCGTCGCGTTCGTGGCGACCAGCGCGATGGTCGTGTTCTGGCCGGGTTGCGGCTGTGCCCGATTGGCACGTGGGAGCAGCGCGCCCGACCTGATGAGCGTGCGCACGTCGGCCAGGCTCCTGCCGTCCTCAGTGCGCATGCCCGCGACGACCTTGCCGGTGGAGGGATCGATGACGTCTCCCACGGCGTTGACTGCGACGATGGCCCCAACCACGAGGCCGTTCGGGAGCGCAATGGCCGCGGATCCCACGCCGCCCTTCATCGAGCGTGGCGGTCGTCCGGATCCGAGCTTGCCGACCGTGGCGCCCGCACCTGCGCCGACATTGCCCTCCGCGACCGCCCCGTCGGTCGCTGTCTGGGCTGCCCTGTACCCGCACTCGGCGGTTGGCCGCACCTTCGGGTTCCCTCCGAAGCCCAGGTCCATCAAGATCGCGGCCGGGACGATGGGGACGACGCCGTTCTGACCGACCGGCCATCCGATGTTTCGTTCCTCGAGGTACCGTACGACACCCTGAGCGGCGTCGAGTCCATAGGCGCTGCCACCCGAGAGCACCACGGCATTCACTTTATCCACCATGTTCGACGGATCGAGGAGGTCCGTCTCGCGTGTGCCGGGCGCGCCCCCGCGCTGCGAGACACCGCCTACGGCTCCGGGCCCATCGACGAGGATCACCGTGCACCCGGTCGGTCGTTCCGCCAGCGTGTGATGGCCCACCTTGAGGCCCTGGACCGCGGTGAGCCCCTTCGCCGCGACGGCGGACGTGGCCGTCGACGGTGCACGCGACGTACCCGTCGCGGCCGCCGCTACGAGAAGGCCCACTGAGGCGAGAACGGTTCGTGACATAGAGGACCCATCGGTGCCCCGTTGCCGCCGGCCGCACCTTCAGAAACTGTACTTGATCGCCAGCTGCACCACCCGTCCATCTTCAGCGGCAGTGATCTGGCCGAACTGAGGTGTGCCAGCCTGGTTGCCGGTCTGGGTCACTCCGGGTACGCCGGTGCCGGGATTGCGGAACTGCGTCTGATTCCAGAGGTTGAAGGCGCTTGAGGCGTGGCGCCGATGCGGTTGTACGAGATGCGCGCCACGTTGTAGAGATTTGAGCCAAAGATGTGGGTATCGGCCACCATCGCGTCCTAGAGGGTCGCCTTCGCCAACGTGCCGACCGGGCGCGTCGTCGGCGGATCTCGACGATCGGTGCGGCTGAGCATGTACCGGCCGAGGATGGAGTGCTGGACGGCGGGCTGGTAGTCGAACCGCAGCCCGAACTGATTCCGTTGGTCGATCGAGTCCGGCGAGAGCACGTACCGGGTGGTCCCCGTATTGGCAGCCGGCACGAAGTCGCGGACCAGTTGGAGCGCGGACTGATTCAGGCGGTCCGTGGGGATCTGATTGTTCGAGAACGGCAGACCCGTGAGGGGATCGCGGATCGTCGTCGTCCCGAAGTTCCCGGTTCGCTGGGCAGTGCTCAGGACCACGACGTTCTGAGTCACGCCGCTGGTGTTGCGGAAGCCCTCATAGTAGCCGAACCCGAACAAGCGGTTTCTGGCCAGCGGTCCGCCCAGGGTGCCGCCGAACTGATTCTGTTGGAGCTTGGGCTTGGCCTGGTCCGCCGCGGCGAAGTAGTTGCGCGCGTTCAGGGCGGTGCTGCGGTTGAAGTCCCACGCCGAGGCGTGAATGGCGTTCGTCCCACTGCGCGTCACGACGTTGACCACCGAGCCGGCGTTGCGTCCGTATTCAGCGCCGTAGGAGTGCGTCAGGATCTTGAACTCCTGAATGGCATCCGGCGGGGGACGCAGGACGAACCCCGTGTTGAACGTGTCGTTGTTGCTCGCGCCATCGAGCAGGAAGTTGTTGGACTGGTTCCGCTGGCCGTTCACGCTGAAGCCCGACGTGGCTGCGCCAAAGCCGCCCGGCGTGGCGTCGCCAGCGCCGCTACCGAGGGCAGCCGGTGGGGCGAACACGCCCGGCAGCAAGGTGCCGAGCTGCGTGAAGTTGCGGCCGTTGAGCGGCAGGTCGACGATCTGATCGCGCGTGACGACCAGACCGAGCGTCGCGTGTCGCGTTTCGACCAACGGGACAACGGCCGATACCGAGACGGTCTCTTCGATACTGCCGACGTTGAGCTCGATGTCAACGCGCGCCGTGCTCGTGACGGTCACGGCGACATTCGAACGCTCGACGGCACGGAATCCTGAGAGCGAGCCCTTCACACGGTAGGCGCCTGGGGGCACCAGCGGAATCGTGTGGCGGCCGCTCTCGTCCGTCACGCCCGTTCGCGTCTGGTTCGTGTCGACGTTCGTCACGTCGATCGTCACCCCAGGCAGTACCCCACCGGACGTGTCAGTGACGACGCCGGCGATCGAACCGGTCGCCTGTGCGCGCAGGCTCGACACAGTTCCGAGCAGCGTCACGACGACGGCGAGCGGCACGCCGATTCTGCCCGCGGCCCGAGCTCTCACGATTGGCCTGCGCTCTTGCAACGTCCAGCCCTCAGCCGCGTTGGTGGCCTCGGCTTTCAGCTCTCCGTCAATGTCAACAACGACAGCGCCAGCACTTTCGTTGCGTTCACGAGGTCGTCGACGCTGCACCACTCGTCTGGCTGGTGCGCGAGGTCCAGCACACCAGGACCGTACGCCACACAGTTGCGGATGCCGCCGATTCGATCGACGTGCTTGTGATCGTACGTCCCAGGGCTCGCCACATGGCTGGCCGGCCTGCCAAGCACGTCCAGGATATGTCGGTCCAGTACGGTCACGAGCGGTGAATCCGCCGGCGTATGGGTGGGATGGACCACCATCAGGTCGCGCAGGTCGTAGCGGAACCCATTCCTTTCGGTGGCCAGCCGCTCGAGCAGCTCGACGATCTCTTCGCGGGTCGCCTCGAAACCTTCCTCGAGGAGGAACCGTCGATCGAAAACCGCACGGCACTGGTCCGCGACACACGGCGTCTGAATCCCGTCCACCGGTTGTCCCCCCGCGATGCCGTTTACGTTGATCGTCGCGTGACGGGCGAGGTCAGGCACCACCGGCACGCTCGTCGTCCGGCTGGCCAGCCGTGGGATCAGTTCGTGGTGAATGTGCTCCAGTACCCGCCTCATCTGATCAATCGCGCTGGCGCCGAGAAACGGCATGCTGCCGTGGGCGATGCGCCCGTGCGTCGTGACCTCGAACCAGTAGACGCCGCGATGGCCAAGACAGACGCGGTCGACGTTCAGCGGCTCGGGAATGATAACGTGATCGACCGTGCGCGCGGTCAGATGGCCGCGCTCGGCCAACCACGCGACGCCCGCGAGGCCGCCGCTCTCTTCATCGACGGTCCCGCTGATCTCGATCGATCCACCCAAGGGGACATCCGCCCGGCGGATTGCCTCGGCGGCAAACACCGCTGCCGCCAGGCCGGCTTTCATGTCACATGCACCTCGCCCGTAGATCCGGCCGTCACGGACGATGCCGGCGAACGGATCGACCGTCCAGCCGTGTCCGGCTGGCACGACGTCGATGTGGCCGTTCAGGTGCACCGTCGGACGAGGGCGCTCGCCCTGTCGACGTCCGACCACGTTCACGCGCGGGAAGTCAGGCGTGTGCTCGGGCCGTCCATCGGCTTCGAGGTAGTGCACCTCGAACCCGCAGTCGCGGAGCCGACGGCCAAGCACTTCGGCACCTGTCTGGTACTCCATTCCAGGCGGATTGACGGTCGGAATCTTGATGAGGGCCGCCGTGAAGTCGACAAGCTCGTCGCCGGCGGCTTCGACCGCCTTCAATACCCGCTCGCGCGCAGACGCGCTGATCATCGCTTGAGGATAACGCGATTGGTCGCGGTTCGAAGGGTCGGGGGTTCACGGGCTCTGGGGTCATTTCACCTTGACGAGATGCCCGACGATCTCCCGCTGCTTGCCCATGAGTTGCGCAATGCCGTGATCGGCCAGGTCGAGCAGCTTGGTGAGCGATTCGCGCCCGAACGGAATCGCCTCAGCCGTACCCTGGACTTCGATGAACCGCCCGTCACCCGTCTTGACGATGTTCATGTCGACTTCGGCGCGCGAATCATCCTCGTACGCCAAGTCGAGCAGCGCTTCGCCGTCGACGATCCCGACGCTGATCGCGGCGACGTAGTCATTCAGTGGAATCGCCTTCAGTAGATCGCGATCACGCAGCTTCTCGAGGGCGAGCGCCAACGCCACAAACGAGCCAGTGATCGCCGCGGTCCGCGTGCCGCCATCCGCTTGGATGACGTCGCAGTCGATCCAGATGGTTCGTTCGCCCAGCGCCTGGAGGTTGGTCACGGCGCGCAACGAGCGCCCGATCAGCCGTTGAATCTCTTGCGTCCGGCCACCGACTTTTCCCGCACTGGCCTCCCGCGTCATCCGCGTCGTCGTCGCGCGCGGCAGCATGCCGTACTCGGCGGTGACCCACCCCTTACCGGTGTTGCGCAAGAACGGTGGCACCCGATCTTCGAGGCTGGCGGTGCAGATGACTTTTGTGTGACCGGACTGGATGAGCACCGAGCCTTCGGCGTGCATCAAGTAGTGCGGCGTGATCGTGGTGGTTCGAAGCTGATTGGCCTGACGCTGATCGGATCGCATGTGGAGGTTCACCTACTGAACCCACGTGGGGCTCGTGACGAGAGGTTGCCGCAGGTCGATGTGACCCGCGAGCGTGTCGACTTCCTTGCCGTTGACCAGGATCTGCACGCCGCCGACGGCCGGAAGATTGGCCTTGACCGCGGCGACGAGCGTGTAAATCGTCAGCGATTCGCTCAGCGTGCCGCCGGGATGGCCCGACACGATCTCAGACGAGACGTCCACGTAGGCGTCACCGTTTGCCACGAAGACGGCGCGGAGGGTCGTGCCGCTCGGAATCGCAGACAGCAGCGGCGGCTCGGGAGATGTGAGCTGGGCTTCCAGTATCGCGCGGGCTTGCGCCGTGGGGTCTGCCCCGAACGCGACGTCGCGTTCGACACCCGTCAACCCGTGACCATCGTCGGAGACGAAGAAGAGCCGCGCCTTGATCTTGCGTTCGGGTGCGGCGGGCGCGTTCGACTCCACCGGGGGTTCCACGGCCGGTGGTGGCAGTGCGACCCAGCGGGGCAAGGCGATGAAGAGCCCCCATGCGAGGACTGCCGTGAGAAGTCCCACGGCTCCGACGACGATGGCGCGTCCTGGCATCAGCGCTCGCCCTCCGGAGCGCGACCCAAGTAGTCACGAAAATCGACCACCGCGTCGACGATCGCGCCTGCGATGGAGCTCTGGAACTCGCTGTTGCCCAGCCGCGCCTCCTGTTCGGGGCTGCTCAGATAGCCCAACTCGATGAGGACAGCCGGCATATTCGCGGACGCGAGGATCCGGAGGAGAGCCCGGTCGGTGGGACGGACGTCGAGCGGGGCGGTTGCCCCGATGCGCCCCTGCAGGAGATCGGCGAGCACCGTCGATTGATCGATGTAACGAATCTGCGCCAGGCTCCAGGGGACGAGCTCGATGTCGCGGATGCCTCCGCCGAAGACCGGCACACGGTGAGGTTCCAGGACGCGGCGCGCAAGGCCTTCATCGGGGAACTGGGCCACGAAGACGGATGCGCCGGTGTTGGAGGGCCGGAACGAGGCATTGGCATGGAGGCTGATGAACAGATCGGTCTTGTTGTTATTCGCGACGGCAGTCCGGGCTTCGGGCGGTAGCTCGCGATCATCGTCGCGCGTCATCAGCACGCGGAGACCGAGCCGTGTCTCGAGCAGGGTCTTCACGCGGCGGCCCACGGCGAGCGTCAACGTCTTCTCCGTGAGGCCACCGCTGCCCTGGACCCCGAGGTCGGGACCGCCATGGCCCGGATCGATGGTGACCGTACGAATGGGGGACGTCGGCTGACCGAACGTGGGCAGATCCGCCGGTGGTGTGGGGACCGTCGAACCCGCCGGCGGAGTCGCTGCGAACCCTGGAGCGGATGACGCCGCCGCGCCTGGGGCACCCGCTGTCGCCGAGCCCGTTGACACCGATGGCCCGTCGCTCGGAAGCGGGAGGAGGTCGAGGCTCAAGCGCGTCACGTTGTCGACGGCCTGCGTCGAGGACCGATACGATCCGAACCGCGGTCCGAGGTCGATCGCCAGCGTGACGGGATCCATCCGTCGAATGGCCTGAAGAAACCCCTGCGGCGGCACACCGGGAATGGTGGCGTCGATCGCGTCGGCGTCGAACTTCAGCGTGAGGTGATCCGCTTCGCGGGTCAGCGTGCTGGTCGTCGACGGCGTGATCTCGACGATCAGCCGGTGGCCCACCGGTTGCGGCTCGGATGTCATCGTCACGCGTGGCACTCTCAGATCGCCGACGATCAACAGATGCGACGCCCGACGCAGATCGATCCGCGTGTCGGCGATCGGCGCAAGCGCGCGACTGATGAAGTCCACCGGCACCCACAGCCGACCGGCGATGCGTGCTGGCCGCGTGGGAAGCGAGATCATCCGGCCCGCGACCGACGCAATCGTCTGCTCCGGGTTGAAGATGACCGTCCGCCCGCGAGACGAGACCGTGACAGCCCCTGCTTCCTCGCGGACCGTCAGTTGGAAGACGGCTGCGAGCTCATCCAGGGAGACGAGCTCCTGATCGTTGACCACCGCGAGGGGAAGCGCTCGGCGTGTGTCACGGGAGAGGAGCGTGAGCGATGTCTGGCCCTGTCCGAGCAGGCGGACCATCAACGACACCGCAAGGACGAGCCCGACGGTAGCGAACCAGGCAATGGGACGGGCCACTCGACGTGCCGTCACCGCGGTGCGCGGTGGATCACGGATGATCAGACCCTCCATTGTAGTCGCTGCGGTCCCCGCGCCAGCCAGCCGAGAGGGCGTGGAACCGCTACGGGACGAGTGGACGCAACCGCGTCCGATATGTGATCGTCCGGCCCGGTTCCACGTTCACCTCGAACGACACGGGTTCGAAGCCGTCACGTCGCACTTCGATGCGATGAGGTCCTGGCTCGAGGTTCAGATGCTGGAACGACCCGTCGAAGTCGTCGACCGTGCCAGCGTAGTACCCATCCACGTAGACCTCAGCATCGCGCTCGGCGAGGTCGATCCGGACACCGCCATATAGGCGGCCCACGCCGGGTGCGATTGCGGCGGAGTAGCCGAGTCCAGGGCCCCACGCGGGACCCCACCCGTAATTCCAAGCCGGACCCCAGCCGGGGCCCCACGCGGGTCCCCAGGCATACGGCGAGCCCCACCACGGATTGCCGAAGTAGAACCCTCCGTAGAGTCCAGATCCGTAGAAAGCGTACGGATAGCCGAGAAACCCGCCGTAGCGGACACCCGGCCCGACGCCTCGATACCCGCGGTACCCGCGCGCCGGGATGAATCGGCCGGCCCGCGGCGCCGGGCGGAACGCGCCTCGTGGCACGGCTCGACCCACGGGCCCTGATGCGCGCGGACCAGCTCCACGCCGCTGAGCGAACGACGGCGCGGGGCTCGCGAGCAGCACCACCACCATGGCGCATCCCACCGCGATTGCCGCACCGGTCTGGCTGTTCGAGAGCATCTTCAGACGTGACCTCATGATGGACTCCGGCTCGAGGGGCTGGCATCCCCGTATCGCACGATCCATTCTGCAACAGCCGCGGGTCTCTCGGACCCCTCAAGTTCGATCGTGACCGCCCAGATGACCTGTACGCCACCGCCACCGCCGACCCCGGTCACCGAGGAGACTGCGAATCGCCCGCGCACGCGTTCGCCCGCTCGGACCGGTGTCACGAAGCGCACGCGATTCAGGCCGTAGTTGACCGCCATCGACGAGCCCGCGACCGACACCGTCTCACGCACCAACGGAGCCACGAGCGACAGCGTGAGAAACCCGTGGGCGATGGTCGACTCCCACCTCGACTCCCGCGCCCGAACGACGTCGACATGGATCCACTGGTCGTCGCCCGTGACGTCGGCGAAACGGTTGATCCGATCTTGATCGATGACAATCCAATCGCTGACGGCAACCTCGTGCCCGACGTGCGCCTGGAGCGATTCGACGGTCAGAGTCGTGGGCACGGAAAGCTCCTGAAGTCGGCTGGCCTGACGAGCCGAGAGCGAGGGCAGTGTACAAGATCGCAGGCGTTGAAGAGCTTCGGCGTACCCGAGCACGTCTTGTGGTTCACCGGGTCCGAGCCGGCGCTTCCAGGAGCAACAACGAACGCTGGAAATCTCCAGTGTTCCGGCGTCTACTTAACGGGAACACTACCAGCGGGCCGCTGGTGAGCGCTGGCCATTGAGCGGATGCAAGCACAGGGGATTCGCGATGAGACGTCGTTTGGTCGTCGTGCAACGAGCGGTGTGGCTGGCCGTCGGCGTGGCCTCAGCCGTCGTTGTCCTCCGGGCACAGATCAATCCTTACACCCTCGTCATCAGGAACGCCCGGATCGTGGATGGAACCGGGAGTCCTTGGTACCGGAGCGACATCGCGGTTCGCGATGACGCCATCGTCGCCATAGCGCGCCACATTGAGGGACCCGCGGCGCGTGTCATTGATGCGGCCGATCAGGTGATCGCGCCAGGCTTCATCGATCTGCACGTCCATGCGTTTGGAGGCGTCGGACGGCCGCCATCTCCGCTGCCAATCATTGAGGTTCCCACCGCCGACAACTACGTCCGTCAAGGTGTCACCACGCTCGTCGCGGGTCCCGATGGATTCTCTCCAGTCCCGCTCCGGCCCGCGCTCGAACTCACCAAAAAGACGGGCATCGTCCCGAATCTTGCCGCCTTCATTGGACACGGCTCGATTCGCGATGCGGTATTTGGGAGCGTCAACCGAGCACCGACACGCGAGGAGCTTGAACAAATGCGGGCTCTCGCGCGTCAGGGCATGCGAGACGGAGCGTTCGGGCTGAGCACGGGGCTGTTCTACGTTCCAGCCGCCTTCAGCAGGACCGACGAGGTGGTGGAGCTCGCCAAGGTCGTGGGAACGATGGGAGGCATCCACGTCTCTCACATCCGAGACGAAGAGCTGGGAGTCGAGGCGAGCGTCAGCGAAACCATCGCGATTGGCGAACAGGGTGGCTTACCGACGCAAGTCACCCACCACAAGACCATTGGCAAAGCGTCGTGGGGCAAGACCGCTAATACGCTTCGTCTCATCGATGAGGCCAGGCAGCGGGGCGTCGACGTGACCCTCGATGTCTATCCCTATCCGGCATCCTCCACGACCGTATCCGCCGCCCTGCTGCCCACATGGGCTCAGGAAGGTACACGCGAAGACATCCTCAGGCGCCTTCGCGATCCCATCACCCGGCGACGCGTGGCTCTGGATACGATCCGGATCATTCTTGAAGGGAGAGGTGGTGGCGATCCCAACAACATCCTGCTCTCCGGTTGTGATTGGCGTCCGGCGTTGGCCGGAAAGCGACTCGATGAGGTTGCGCTTGGCCGGTGGAAATCCAGGTCGCTCGAGGACGCAGCTGACACCGCGTTGTGGCTTGTGGAGAACGGAGACTGCGGTGGCATCTACTTCGCGATGAATGAAGAAGACATTCAGCGTGTTCTGCGACATCCGGCATCGATGATCGCCTCGGATGGACAGGTGGTCATGCTTGGACGAGCGAATCCGCACCCGAGGAGTTATGGCACCTTCGCGCGCGTTCTGGGTCGCTACGTTCGAGAGCTGAAGACACTAACGCTCGAAGACGCGATTCGCAAGATGTCCGCGTACCCGGCGCAGCGCATAGGGCTCGCTGACCGAGGTGTTCTCCGCGAGCGCATGAAGGCCGACTTCGTGGTGTTTGATCCGGCCACCGTCAGGGAGGTGGCGACATTCGAGCGACCCCACCAGTACGCTGAGGGGGTGTCCGTCGTGGTCGTCAATGGTCAGGTGGTGTTCGAGAACGGCGCCATCACAGCGGCCAGGCCGGGGCGAGTACTTCTCGGGCCCGGCTACGTGCAGTGATTGAAGGACCGACGACCGCCGCCGACCCAGGTGGCGAGGCCGCGGGCCTCAGCACGAATGGCGAACGAGTCGCCTCACGGCCCTGATGCGCCTCGAATCGGGGCACAATCGCAGATAATCGGCTGCGTGATCAACCGACGTGACTTCCTCGGCGGGGCTGTGTGCGGCTCCGTCGCCGCCGTGGGCGCTGGAAGGTGGGGGGCGAGAAATCCGCCCCCGCCGTCGCCGACCCCAGCCGCACCCCCGCCCTTGCCCGAACACGCACGGCTCAGCTTCTCTCAGCAAGGCGAGGACATCGTCCTGTTCCACGCGTTGCATGAAGTGCTGAGGATCGCGGTGCCGACGTACCTAGACGTGGGCGCCGCCTATCCGGTGCGCAGCAACAACACATACCTCCTGTATACGACCGGTGCCCGCGGCGTCCTGGTCGAGCCGAACCCGGTGCTGACGGCGCAGCTCCGTCGGGAACGCCCTGGCGACATCGTGATTGAAGCCGGCATCGGCGTCGCCGACCGCGTCGAGGCGGACTACTACGAGATCCAGGAGAATCCGATGCTCAATACGTTTTCGGCCGAGCAAGTCGCGCGCCTTCAGCGCGGGAAGACCGAGAGCATTGTCGCGCGCGTCGTGAAGGTGCCGCTCCTCGACATCAACCGCGTGATGCAAGAGCAGTGGGGCCGGGCACCCGATCTGCTGTCCACCGACATTGAGGGTCTGGACGAGGCGATTATCCGCACTCTCAATCTGCCACAGTATCGTCCCGCGGTGATCTGCGCCGAGGCGGTTCCGGCGACGACGTCGGGACAACTGTCCAGCCTGACCAGCTACCTGATGTCGCAGGAGTACATCCCACGAGGGGGCTCGATGGTCAACACCGTCTATCTCGATTCGCGGCGGTTGTGAGGCCCGGCGCTCTCGCGGGCGTGACATGACCCTGCCTTCGAAACGATTCGTGCTCGTCATTGGCAGCTCGACCGGCGTGGACTCCTGGCTCGCGCACGGATGTTGCGAGACGGTGCGCGAACACGAGCGGCACTGGAGGGTGTGGCCCGCGTCCAGCGTGCCTTCAAGGGTGTAGAGTGGCAGCCATGAAGAAGATCATCCCGCTTGTGGGCCTTGTTGCGGCGGCACTCGCCGTGTGGGTCGCAATGGGCCGCTCCGCTGCGTCGCAAGCCGCACGGGCCGTTCACGAAACGGTCGTTTACAGCAGCATCCAGCCGCCGAACTGGGATCTGTATCTCTTCGACCGCCCTGGTGCAGCGTCCCGCCGGCTGACAACGGATCCGGCGCTCGACTACAAGCCTGCGATCTCGCCCGACGGGCGTTGGATCGTCTTCACGTCGGAGCGTGGCGGCAGCCCCGATCTCTACGCGATCGACCTGCAGAATCCTCCCGCGCCGACGCAGCTCACGAAGAGCCCCGCGATGGAAGATGCGGCGTCGTTCTCGCCAGATGGACGGCGATTGCTCTTCGTCAGCACGGAGAGCGGCAATCCGGATATCAAGGTGATGCCGTTCGCGCCCGAGAGCCCTGACGCCGCCGCCGCGAAGGCCGTCAGCCTTGCGTCACATCCTGCCGGAGACTATCAGCCGACGTTCTCGCCCGACGCCCGGTGGATCGCCTTCTCGAGCAGCCGCGACGCGCCGGCAGCCGCCCTCACGTCGCCAGCCGTGCCGGGAAGCTATCAGGCCAGCGATGTGTACATCATGCGTGCCGATGGAACGGACATCCGGAGACTGACGCGCCACGAAGGCTGGGATGGATCACCGGCCTGGTTACCAGATGGACGGGGCATCGTCTTCTACTCCGAAGAGGACGGCGAACCGCGCATCTTCCGGATGAACCGAGACGGCTCCGATCGGCAGGCCATCAGCGCCAAAGGAGAGCCAGCGCTCTCACCGACGTTCACGCCCGACGGTCGATTGAGTTTCGCGGTTCGTCGCGGCGGCCGATGGACGATCGTCTCGACCAACGCCGATGGCTCGGACCTCCGCACCGAGAGCGATACCGCCCGCGACTGTTGGGCACCTGCATACGCTCGGTCGTCGAAACGCGCGGTGTGTCATGGGCCTGGACCCACGGACGAGGCCACGAGATTCGAAACCGACCTCCCGGGACCGTTCCTCGAGCATGTGATGCCGCACGTCGCTCTGCCCGACCGCACCCTCTCGTTGTATGCGGTTCGTGGCTATATCCCGGCGCTCAGTCCCGATCGCTCCGAGATCGCCACGAGCGAAGCCTTCTCACGCCTGGTGATCTCGCGAATCGATGGTTCGAACAAGCGAACGATCTTCGACCGAGCGCAGTCGGAACGGTATCGGGGGGAGCACTCCGCGTGGGGTCCCACGTGGTCCGCGGACGGCGCATGGCTGGCCTTCTGTGTGGGCGCGCCGTTTGGGGCCGGATCCGAGAAAGTAGACATCTGGAAGAGCCGTCCCGATGGCAGCGGCGCCGTGAACCTCACTCCCGATTCACCCGCCAATGACGCCTGGCCGGACTTCTCCCATGACGGTCGTCGGATTGTCTTTCGCAGCGCCCGAGACGGCAACCAGGAGATCTATTTGATGAACGCCGATGGCAGCGACGTGCGGCGACTCACGCACCATGCCGCGACCGACACGATGCCGGCGTTCTCCTCTCGAGGCGACCGCGTGGCCTTCACCTCACAGCGGGATGGCGGCGACTACGAGATCTACATTCTGCGGCTCAACGCGGACGGGACTCCCGGCCAGCTGGAACGGATCACGGACAGTCCCGGCCGCGACATGCACCCGAGGTTCTCTCCCGACGACAAGTGGTTGCTGTTCACGTCTCAGCGTGGCGGGCTCAATGACGAGCTGCCCCTCTTACGGGTAATCTTTCTGCCCCAGCCCTACGGCGAACTCCATGCCGTTCGTTTGGAGGACAAGAAGGTCTTTCGCCTCACGCATGACAAGTGGGAGGATGGTCCATCCGCGTGGAGGCGCTGATTCAGATCTGATGCCCTACTGCCCAGGGTGGTACGCCCGCTCGATGTACCCCTTGAGCGCTGTCGGGTAGAAGTAGACGTCGCGGAGATGGCCCGTCGCGTAGCGTTCGGTCTGGTCGTTGAAGTGCTTGGAGCCGACGGCGCTGCTCAGGCCACCGGCGGTCACGGCTTTGGCGCGCACGCCGTCGTTCCCAAACTCGACGACGGCCACGAAGCTGTTGCCGGTGGTGCCGTAGATCTGCTTGCTGCCGTTGTACGAGCGCGCGCCGAATGATGCGAGCGACCCCCAGCGCCCGGACGCGAAGCCCACCGGCGTGCTCGGCTTGGCGTCGTCGAACGGGTGGACGATCGCGGGTGAGATGCGCTGGAAGCGATTGATCTCACCCCAGGGCGTCGCCCATGTCCCGAAGTTCGCGGCGATGGCGTCGGACGCGGTGGCCAGCGCTTCCAGACGCGCGCGTGCGGTGGCCTTTGTCCGCATAAAGGCGTAGACCGTCATTCCCGCCGCCCGCGCGGCCCCCTCCGACCTCGACCAGAGCTCCTCGCCCCAAAAATGCGCGAGCGACTGCGCCACCGATTTCACGTCCCAGCGATGGTCCCACCTCCGGAGCACCTCGATCTGCTCGCACAGCTTCCCCTTGAGCGGACTCGATGCGGGCTCCCGGTCCCAAGCCTTGATGAGGAGCGGAATCTGAACCTCGAACTCCGGCTGCTGGCTATCGAACGCCATCGCCGTGAGGGTGTCCATCGTGAAGTCCTTCCGGCCCTCGAGCCCTCGCACCGCGTGGACGCCTCGTGGATTCTCGCCAACCCGGTCGAAGTAGGCGGGAAACGCGGTGGCCTTGGGGCTGTCTGAGCCCTCGGCGGAGTACGGCCAGTTGTTCGTGTTTTGAATCTAGCCGCCCGGCGGATTCACGACGTTCGGGCTCTCGTCGAACGTGTGAGTGCCCTGCCAGTCGTTGGCGGCGACGCTCGCGTCGACCGGCCTCGTCCAGTCGAGCCGCGGATTCCGCTTGGGCACGAAGTTCGAGTGGAAGTAGGCGATCGTGCCATCCGCATCGGCGTAGACGGTGTTGTTCGAGGAGTTGGTGTGGAGCGACATCACCTCCTTGTAATCATCGAGGTTCCTGGCTTTGGTGCGCCGGAACGACTGCATGAGCGCCTTGAGTGGCTCTTCCATCATCCGCACGGCCACCCATCGACCGCCCTGTTCGCGGACGACTGGACCATGTGCGGTGCGATACACCGTGAACTCGCGCGTCGCGAGACCGGTGGACGTCCTGTAGGGCACGCGCATGGTCTTGGCGGTCACCGGGCGCTCCTTGCCGCCGACCAGGTAGACGCGCCCCGACCCTTTCTGGACGGTCGTCAGCAGGAACTCGTCGATGTTGTCCACGCTGCTCGACGTGTGCATCCACCCGACGCGCTCGTTGAAACCCTGGTAAACGAAGAACTGCGCCCACGTGAGCGCGCCGTAGACGTTGAGCCCCTCCTCGCTCGTCACGTGCGCCTCCTCCCGGAAGAAGAACGAGGTGTGGGGATTGATGAAGAGCAACGACTTGCCGTTGGCGGTCTTGGAAGGCGCCACCGCGAAGCCATTGGAACCGGTCGGCTCGGACGGGTGGGCGGTGCGCGCGGGATTGGCCGCGGTACGCGCCAGGGCCGCCGGGTCCTGGCTGTAGAACGCTTCCAGCTGGGGGATCGAGACCTGCTCGATGTCGCCGCCGATGCTGCCCTCGCTGAAGCTCAACGCCATCCACGGCTCGAACCTCGTGATGACCCGCGGCTTCACATTGAGGTGCGTGTGCAGGTAGTAGTTGAGGCCGTCGGCCCACGCGTCCGTGAGCGCCTTGAGCCAAGCGGGCGCGTGCGCGTAGTCAGCCCTGAGTGCCTCCGGGTCGATGAAGAGCTTCATACGGAGGTCGCGAAAGACCTCCTTCTCGCCCTCCGCCTCGGCGAGCCGTCCCATGGCGATGAGGTAGTTTGTCTCGATCCGGTTGAAGTCATCCTCGGCCTGGGCGTACATCAGCCCGAATACGGCGTCCGCATCCGTCTTGGCAGTGACGTGCGGCACGCCCCAGTCGTCGCGGACGATGGTGACGCCGTCCGCACGAGCCTGCCACGCCGCAATGTCCGGTGACACTGGCGACGCGGGCGGTGGCACCTGTTTGCACGACCAGGCGACCACGGCGATCAGGACGACCGCCACGCGTGTCATCGCCCTGGACCGGCGGGGCCTCAATTCCTCGGCTTCCTGCCCACTAGCGAGTCTTGACATACTTGCGCAGGTTGTTGAACCCCACGTCCGCCGCATAGATGTTTCCTGCACGATCGACGGCGATTCCCGAAGCGGAGGTCCCGGTGTCTGTCATCGTGCGAAGGTCCCCCGGATCGGGGATCAGATACTTCAGCTGGCCGGTCAGCGCATCGCCGATGACGATGGCCCGGTCGTTGGGCTCGTTGGACCGACCGGTTACCGACCCGCGGGCGGGGTCCTGATACGTCGCCCCGACATAGAGATTGTCGGCTTCGTCGACGTGAACTGAGCTCGGCTGGCCGAACTGCTTCCAGGCAGCGACGAACGTGCCTTCCTGATCGAAGACCTGCACCCGACTGTTCAAACGATCGGCGACGTAGACGTAGCCCCGCGAGCCACCGATCGCAATGTCGTGCGGATCACGGAACTCGCCGGGCGCCTCGCCGAGACGCCCCCACGTCTTGAGGAAGGTGCCGTTGGCCGAGTACTTGACGACGCGCGCGGTGTTGGAGCGATTGCGCCAGTGACCATCGGACACGAAGATGCTTCCGTCCGATGCGACCGCCACGCCCGTCGGGCGATCGAAGAGTGACGGTGCCGTGCCACCGACACCAGGCCTACCGAGGGTCATCAGCACTCGGCCGTCCGGGCTGATCTTGAGCACCGTTTGGCCAAAGGGCACGCCGCGATCGTTTCTCGCCGGTATGCCGAGGATCTCCACCTCATCGTTCGTGTCGGTCGCCCACAGGTTGCCTTGTCCGTCCACGGTGAATCCGTGCGGATGCGCGAACAAGCCCACCCCGGCGGTTCGCAACAACATGCCAGCCGGACTGAACTCGAGGATTGGGGGATTCATGTCGCCACGATTCAGGCAGGTGGCGTCGCCGTTCGGCTGGTCGTGGAAGCAGCGGTGGAAGACCCAGATGTTGCCGTTCGTTGCGGCGTGGACTCGGATCACCTCGCCCCACTTGCGCCCGGCCGGCCCCTTGAAGGGCCGCGGCAACGCCGGCCAGTCGGGCACGAGCTCATAGGGATTTGGCAGCGACGGCTTCGGGACAGGGCCATCTCGTCGTGGCTGGGCGGCGAGATCAACGTGTAGGACGCCCAGCGACACGGCACACACGAAAGCCGCAGGCCATCGAAACCACGTCATGATCATGGGTGTGACTCTACCGCTTCTTCGGCGTGAAGACGTGACTTCTCCTCTGAGTCGAGCAGGGTCGGCCTGAACTCGCGCTGAGGCTCGCGTATCGAGATGCTGACCTCATCCACGTCGCGCGCAGCCACCCTCGCGCCGGTTCGGTCGCCGGCACACCAGGACTCGCCACAGCCGCGTGCGACGGCGCAGCGTGGCATCCGAGCACCCTCAATTCACTGTCCACAGCGCGAGCGACGACACGTCTCGCACGAAGATACGATTACCCGCGATCGCGGGCTGGCCCCATGTCTCGCTGGTCGCGACCGTGTAGCGCTTGACGGGCTCGAACCCGGTCGCGCTGGCGCGCAGGACGACGAGCTCCCCGTCCTCCTCGAGCGAGAAGATCGTCCTGCCAGCCCGCACCAGGGCCGCGTGCTCGGCCTGGCGAGGCTCGCTCTTCCAGAGCACCTTGCCGGTATCGAGATCGAGCGCGAAGTACTCGCCCCGGTTCAGGTGCGAGAGGCCGAACAGGACGTGGTCCAGGATGACGCAGTCGCTCAGATGCACCGACACCTCGTCGGTGTGCCACACATCCCTCGTCGCCCAGCGCTCGCCGTCGCGGACGACGTGGAATGCCGTGAAGCCATTGTTGCGCCCGCTCTCGATGACCAGATCCTTGTACAGCAGTGGCGTCTGGCTCGTCGTCGTGCTCGCCGTGGTATAGGGTCGCTGCCACAGGAGCCTCCCGGTCTCCAGCGAGACGCCCACGAACGACTTCTGTGTAAAAGTCGCCACCTGGCGCGTGCCGCCAAGGTCGAGTGTCAGCGGTGATCCGTACGCCGGACCGTCGCCACTCCAGCTCCACCGGACGTCGCCGGTCATGGCGGCAAAGGCGGTGAGGGCTCCCCGGTCGTGCCCGCCAACGTGGAGAATGACGAGGTTGCCGTCGACGAGCGGCGACATCGCGGTGTGATAGAGCGGTTCCACCGGAGGCGCCGGCTTCTGCCACAGGATCTTTCCACTTCTGGCCTCGAACGCCGAGACGATGCCGGAGATGCCGAGGGTGAAGAGCCGACCGTTGGCCAGCGTCGGCGTGGACTTCGGCCCGGGACCGTGACGCTTGGTCCCCGGGTTCATCTTGAAGCTGGCCGGATACGGCGTCCGCCAGAGGGTCTTCCCGGATGCGGCGTCGAGGGCGCGCATGACCTCATCCTCGCCCTCGCGGCTGAAGACGTAGACGCGCTCGCCGGCGACGATTGGCGTCGCATAGCCGGCGCCCACCTCGACCTTCCAGTGCTCGCCGAGCCTGTCAGGCCACGTCTGCGGCTCTTGGAACGATGGCACGACGCCGTCACGGCCAGGTCCGCGCCACTGTGGCCACTCCTGACCGCCCGCCACTGCGACCGTCATCGCCGTAACCACCAACACCGCGCCGCACGACTGCGTTCGTGTCTTGCTCATCATCTTCTCCAGAACGTCCTGCCCGCTTTCTCACTCACGGTGCTGCGCTCGCGTCGCCATCTCGCGACGACCCATGGCTTGAGGGTGAATTGTCGCCTGAGAATGGTATCTCCCAGACGTCGGATCATGGTTCGACGATCTCGAACGAGCTCAGGATCCGCTCCACTTCCCGGCTGACATCGTCCCTGGGCCAAGAGCGAACGCTGAGCGTAACGAGTGCGTCACCGGCGACGGCCAGGACCATCGTGAGCGTCTGCGGCTCCGCCGGGCTCGCGACCTCCGTCAAACCATCCAGCCGCACCGCATGCGGAGATCCTCTCACGACGATCGATCGCGGCGACACGGCATCGCGAAACAGGGTGGCGCGCGCCCGCACCGAGTCCCGTAGCGACCGCAGGCCGAGCGGCGTGACGTTGAACGCGATGACCGTGTGCGCATCGCCGCACAGGTAACCACCGAACGTTTCGGCGCGGCGCGATTCCTGGGGGATGGCGCGCATACCGCTGCCCGTGAGGGTCTCGGGCACCGACAGCCGATACACGTCGCGGACGACGATGCGATGGCCCACGGGTGCGGCGCGTAAGGCGGCGATCTCCTGCGCGGTCGGACGCGATCGCGGGCCGGGGAGCCACCATTCTTCGAGGGCCTGCTGCGCGTCGGTCTGATGGTGCGGCGACGCGTCGCCCAAGGCGACTTGCTCCAGAAAGACCTCACCACGCTTTCCTGATCGACGTTGAGGGTCGCCAGCCGCGGCGGGTATCGGCCCAGAGGACGTAGCGATCGCACCAGCGCCTCGGTGACCATCGCCGGATCGCTGGGATGCCTCAACGCGTAGTCAATCAGGCGGGGCAGGTAGTGTCGCCACGAACCGGCATCGAGATACGTGATCCCCCAGAAGGCGAATCCTTCCAGGTACGCGTCCGTGGGATCGTCCGCGACGGGATCAAACGGCAGTGGCTGGTCGTAGCCGTCCACCGCGTGGGCTCCGCGCAGGGTCAGGGGCAGAGAAGCCATCGCCTCGGCTCGAAACACCTCCCATGCGCGATCGACAAGGGCTGTAGCACTCATGCCACTCACCATGAGGAGTCTTGATGTTATCGCGGGTCTGGGCTCGGACCCTGGTTCGGCTGGTCCTGTGTGACGTCGCCGGTGACCTCGTACGGATCACCACCACCCGAGGGCCTTCCACCACAGCGCGCCCACGGTGAGCCAGACCGCGGTATTCAGCGTCGCGGCGAGAAATCCGTCGCGCCACCACATACCGGGAGTCGTGTAGCCGGCGCCATAGTAGATGGGCGACGTGGTCGTGCCGTAATGGGTCAGCGCCGCACCCAGAGACGAGACGTAGCTCATCGCGAAGACGGCCAGATGCGGCGGCGTGCCGGCGGCCAGGATGACGAGGAGGACGGCCGCGTACAGCGCCGAGACTCGCGCCGTGATGGTGGCAAACGCGTAGTGCGTGTAGAGGTAGGCGAACAGCAGCACCACGAGTACCAGCGGCCAGCTCACGCCCGTCAGGAGCTGGCCCGCCGTACGCGCGAGCGCCGACGTGAGGCCTGCGTCTCCCAGCGCCCGCGCCATCTGGAAGATGGCACCGTACCAGACGAAAGTGTCCCACCCACTCCGCTCGGCGAGCACATCGTCCCAGGTGAGGACGCCCCCAAGGAGGAGGGCGGCGAGACCCGTCAGCGCGGTGATGGCGTAGTCGATGTGGTGCCAGCTCGTGGTGAGCCACAGGACAGTCACCAGCGCAAAGACGCTCAGCATGACCTTTTCGGCGCGCGCCATCGGGCCGAGTGCCTCGAGCTGTGCCCGGCCGAATTCTGCGGCGCCAGGCGTGCGCGTGACCTCCGGTGGCCGCCGGTAGTAGAAGAAGAGCGGCAGGACGATCACCGATGCGAGCGCCGGCGCCAATGCTCCGAGCGCCCACAGGCCGTAGCGGAGGTCGATGCCCGCGACTTGTAGTGCGAGGGACGCGATGAGCGGGTTCGACGCGTTGCCGGTGAGAAAGAGCGCCGACACCGTGATGTCGCAGTGATACACCATGAGTGTGAGGAAGGTGCCGAGTCGGGTCGCCGTGGAACCCGGCCGAGAGTCGTAGGCTTCAGCTAGGCTTTTCACCACCGGGAATACGATGCCGCCCGCCCGTGCGCCGTTGGAGGGGATCACCATGCCCAGGACGGCGTCGCTCGCGACGAGCGCATAGCCCAGGCCGACGGAAGTGTGGCCCATGGCGCGGATGAAGATGAACGCGATGCGCCGGCCGAGGCCCGTCTTGATCATCCCTCGGGAGATGCAGAACGCGGCGAGCACCATCCACACGAGCGGCTCCGCGTAGCCGCCGAGGGCCTGCCCGGGGCTGAGCGCGCCCGAGAGCGCGGCCGCGGCCAGCCCCAGAAGGGCCATGGCGCCAAGGGGCAGCGGCTGCGACATGAGACCGGCAATGGTCGCGGCGAAGATGGCCAGCAGCCGCCAGCCCTGCACTGTGATGCCTGCGGGAATCGGCAGGAGCAGAATGAGTGCCGGAGCCAACACCACGGGCAGCCAGCGAATGCCCGCGCGAGGGGAGTCCCGCGTGGAGACCGCCGGACGGGACGCCGCGGCCGTCGTGATAGAGTCGCCCGGCGGAGCTCCCGTGGACATCGACGAGTTGGGCAAGTGGATTGGCCGGAGCGAATCATACACGGATCGAGTCACGCCAACGCCGGTGGCCGCGCTCGCGGCCACGCTCGATCGCGACGATCCGCTACCGGCCCTGGGCGACCCACTGCCACCGCTCTGGCACTGGCTGTACTTCCTCCCGCTCCATCCCGCGCGCGACATCGGGCCCGATGGCCACGCGAAGCGCGGCGGGTTTCTCCCACCAGTGCCACTGCCGCGACGGATGTTCGCAGGCGGCCGCTACAGGTTCGATCGGCCGTTGCGCGTGGGCGACGCGATCACGCGGGTCTCGCGCATCGTCGACGTCCGCGCAAAGGACGGCCGCAGCGGTCCCCTTGTCTTCGTCATCGTGCGCCACGAGGTCTCGAGCGAGGGCGAGCTGGCCCTCGTCGAAGAGCATGACATCGTCTACCGCGATCACGCGCGACTGGAGACCGTGGCCGGGCCAGCTGGTGCGCGTGCTTCCGCACAGGCAGCACGCGCCGTGGCCACGGACACACCGGCGCGAACAGCCGAAGACGCCGCTGCGTGGCGCGAGCGGGTGTGCGCCGACGATGTGCTGCTCTTCCGGTATTCGGCCCTCACCTTCAACGGGCACCGCATCCACTACGACCGCCGCTACGCGACCGAGGTCGAGGGCTATCCCGGGCTCGTCGTCCATGGGCCGCTCATCGCCACCCTTCTCGTCGATCTCCTGCGGCGGCGGATGCCGGGTGTGGACATCGCCGAGTTCTCTTTCCGGGCCGTGAGCCCGCTGTTCGATGTGGAGCCATTCTTCCTCTGCGGTGAGCCCAGGAACGCGACCGGCGTGCGCCTCTGGGCCACCGATGCGGCAGGGAGACTGGCCATGGACGCATCAGCCACGCTCCGATGACGACAGGCGTGAGAGCGAGCAGGAAAGACGGGCAGGGCCACGAAGAGATTCGCGCGGCCGTGAGCGACCTCTGCAGCCGATTTTCACCTGAGTACTTTCGGCGGGTCGACGAGTCACGCGGGTATCCGGAGGAGTTCGTCGATGCGCTCACCAGAGCGGGCTGGCTCTCGGCGCTCATTCCAGAGGAATACGGCGGGGCGGGCCTCGGGCTCACCGAGGCGTCAGTGATCATGGAGGAGATCAACCGGTCGGGCGCCAACTCGGGAGCGTGCCACGGGCAGATGTACAACATGGGCACCCTCGTGCGTCACGGCTCAGAGGCGCAGAAACGCGAGCTGCTGCCGAAGATAGCCAGCGGCGAGCTCCGCCTGCAGTCGATGGGTGTGACCGAACCCACGACCGGCACTGACACCACGAAGATCGTGACGACCGCCGTCCGCAACGGCGACCGCTATGTGATCCGAGGACAGAAGGCGTGGATCTCGCGCATCCAGCACTCGGACCTGATGATTCTCCTCGCGCGCACCACGCCACTCGATCAGGTCAGGAAGAAGTCGGAGGGCCTGTCGATTCTTCTTGTGGATCTCCGGACGTCCATCGGCCGGGGCCTGACGGTGAAGCCCATTGCCAACATGGTGAACCACGAGACCAACGAGCTGTTCTTCGACGATCTCGAGGTCCCGGCCGAGAACCTGATCGGCGAGGAAGGCAAGGGCTTCCGTTACATTCTCGATGGCCTCAACGCCGAGCGTGCGCTCATTGCGGCCGAATGCATCGGTGACGGCTACTGGTTCATCGACAAGGTGACCCGATACGCGAGCGAGCGCGTCGTCTTCGGGCGGCCCATCGGCCAGAACCAGGGCGTACAGTTTCCCATTGCCAGGGCCTATGTGAACACGCGCGCCGCCGACCTTATGCGATACCAGGCGTGTGCGCTCTTCGACGAGGGGCGGCCGTGCGGCGCCGAGGCCAACATGGCCCTGATGCTGGCCGCGGCCGCCTCGTGGGAGGCCGCGAATGCCTGCCTGCAGTTCCACGGCGGCTACGGGTTCGCGACCGAGTACGACATCGAGCGCAAGTTCCGCGAGACCCGGCTCTATCAGGTCGCCCCCATCTCGACCAATCTCATCCTGTCCTACGTGGCCGAGCACGTCCTCCGGCTCCCGCGCTCGTTCTGAGACCTCTCCGCCATGCCGCCCCCCGTCCCGCGCTCCTACCTCTTCGTACCCGGTCATCGGCCGGATCGATTCGACAAGGCCGCGGCCTCCGGAGCCGACGCGGTGATCCTGGACCTCGAGGATGCGGTGGCGCCGGATGACAAGGGCGCCGCCCGCGAGCACGTGGCCCGGTGGCTGTCGGCCGAGCGAGCCGTGATCGTGCGAGTCAACGCTTACGGCACGCCGTGGTTCCAGGAGGACGTCCGCGTGTGCCGGCGTCCGGGGATCCGAGGTGTGATGCTGCCCAAGGCGGAGCGGCCAGAGCAGCTCGAGGCCGTCCGGGCGGCCGTAGGCGCCGCGACACCGCTCCTGCCCATCGTCGAGACCGCCTCGGGACTGTGGCAGGCGGAGCCGCTGGCGCGCGCGCCAGGCGTGGCGCGCCTCGTCTTTGGCGCACTCGACCTGGGCCTCGACCTGAGAGTGTCATCGGAAGAGGGGCTCGTTCCCTTTCGAGTGCAGGTGGTGCTCGTCTCGCGCGTGGCCGGTCTTCCGCCTCCGGTCGATGCGCCCACGACGTCGTTCACGGACCTCGACCGCGTGCGCGAAGAAGCGCTTCGCGCCCGCCGGCTCGGCTTCGGCGGGAAGCTTTGCATCCATCCGGCGCAGATCTCGCCCGTGCACGCCGCCTTCGCGCCGACCGAGGAAGAAGTGGTGTGGGCGCGGCGCGTGCTCGCGGCTGAGGCCGCGGCGTCCGGCGGCGCCACGTCGCTCGATGGTCAGATGGTGGATCGGCCGGTGGCGGAGCGCGCGCGAGCCATCCTCGCCGCCCTCGATTCTTGAGGCGCGACGATTGTCACCCGGGCGGCGCGCGGATCTCGAGCCCGTGCCGCCCGTCAGCGCGCAGGGTCGCGGCGCCACCGGGCTCTGGCGGTCTCGTGATAGTTCCCGCCGTGTCGATCAATGATCACGACGGCCGGGAAGTCGTGCACCTCGAACCGGAACTGCGCCTCCGGGCCGAGATCGGGGAACGCCACGACCTCGGCGCGCTGAACCTGTTTCCCGAGGAGCGCACCAAGACCGCCTATGGCCGCGAAGTAGACAGCGCCCGCTTTCTCGAACTCGCGCATGATCGGACCGTGAAGCTCGCCCTTGGCGATGATGCCGCGCACGCCCTGCTCGAAGAAGAACGGCAGGTAGGCGACAAACCGCTCGATGGTGGTCGGACCTGCTGAGCCCACGACCTGTCCAGGCCTGGCCGGGGACGGTCCGACCGCATAGAGCAGCCGCCCGCCGAGATGGACGGGCAGCGGTTGACCCGTTGCGGCCAGTTCGACCAGACGTTTCGCCGTGGCGTCACGAATCGTGATGAGCTCACCGGAGAGGCTCACCGCGTCACCGGCCTTGAGCGCGTGGATCGCCGCGGGATCGACGGTTGGCCGGCATTCGAGTCCAATCACCATCGTTCACAGCTCGGTCGACACGCGCCGGTTGGAGTGACACCCGATGTTGACGGCCACGGGCAAGCCCGCGATGTGGGTCGGGTAGAGCTCGACGTTCACGGCCAAAGCGGTCACGACGCCGCCGAGTCCCTGCGGCCCGATGCCGAGGCAGTTGATGCGGTCGAGGAGCTCGGCTTCGAGTGCGGCGGTCTCCGGGCGCTGGTGGCGACGATCGATCGGCCGAAGGACGGCTTTCTTGGCGAGCAGCGCGGCCTTTTCGAACGTGCCGCCGATGCCCACGCCGACGATGACGGGCGGACACGCGTTGGCACCGGCGTGCTCGATCACGTCGACGATGAAGTCCTTCACGGCAGCCGGCCCGTCAGCCGGCGCGAACATGCGAAGCGCGCTCATGTTCTCGGCGCCGAAGCCCTTCGACGCGAGCGTGAGGCGCACGCGATCGCCCTCGACGATCTCGTAGTGAATCACGCCGGGCGGGGCCCCCGCCGCGGTTCGGCGCGCGATGGGGTCGCCGACGACCGACACGCGCAGGTAGCCGTTCGACGTGCCGCGCCGGATGCCCTCGAAAATGGCCTGCTCGATCGAGCCTCCCGTCCAGTGCACCTCCTGCCCGGTTTCGAGGAGCACCACCGTGACGCCGCTGTCCTGGCACACGGGCAGCCGTTCGGCCGCCGCCACTTCGTAGTTGCGCACGAGGTGAGCCAAGGTCTGCCGACCGATCTCGGACTGTTCACTCTTGGCCGCCGCGCGCAGGGCTTCGAGAATGTCGGGCGGAATCTGGTAGTTGGCTTCGACGAGCAGGCGCGCCGTGGTGTCGCAGAGAACCCGCACGTCAAGGGTGCGCATACTATGTGTCCCATGCTACCCCTGAAAGGCGTCACCGTCGTGGCGCTCGAGCAGGCCGTGGCGGCGCCCTTTGCCACCCGACAGCTCGCCGACCTCGGCGCCCGCGTGATCAAGGTGGAACGTCCGGGCGCAGGCGACTTCGCTCGCGGGTACGACACGGCGGTTCGCGGGATGTCGAGCCACTTCGCCTGGCTCAACCGATCGAAGCAGTCGCTGACGCTCGACGTGAAGCACCCTGAAGCGCGCGAGGTGCTCCGCCAACTGCTCGCGAGGAGCGATGTCTTCATTCACAACCTCGCGCCGGGCGCCGTGGATCGCCTCGGCTTGGCCGCCGCCGATCTCAGAGCGGCCCTCCCGCGGCTCATCATTTGCCGGGTGACCGGATACGGCGCCGACGGCCCGTATCGCGACCGCAAGGCGTACGACCTCCTCGTGCAGAGCGAAGCCGGTCTCTTGTCGATCACCGGCACGGCCGAGACACCGTCGAAGGTGGGCATTTCGGTAGCCGACATTGCTGCGGGCATGTATGCCTACAGCGGCGTCCTCGCCGCGCTTATCTCGCGCGTCTCGACGGGTGAAGGCACCGTGCTCGACGTGTCGCTCTTCGACGCGCTCACCGAGTGGATGGGGTTTCCGCTCTACTACGCGCTCTACGGTGGAAGCGAACCGCCTCGCTCGGGGCCACGCCACGCCGCCATTGCTCCGTACGGGCCGTACGTGGCTGCGGACGGAAAGGCGGTGTTCCTGGCTGTTCAGAACGAGCGCGAGTGGGGGAGCTTCTGTCGAGCCGTGCTCGAGATGCCGGATCTCGTCGAAGACCCTCGATTCGCGACCAACGCCCGCCGTGTCGTGCATCGCAATGCGCTCGAGGCCCTGCTCGACGAGCGCTTTCGTGCGATGTCCTCGGATGCGCTCGTGGCCAGGCTCGAGCGCGCGAGTATCGCCAATGGCCGCATGAACAGCGTTCGCGAGTTGGCGCAGCACCCTCAGCTCGTCGAGCGGAGACGCTGGCAGGACATCGGCTCACCCGTCGGGCCCATCCGCGCGTTGCCGCCACCGGTCACGATGGCGGGCGTGACACCCGTGATGGAACCGATCCCGGCCGTCGGCGAGCATACCGATGCCATCCTGCGTGAGATCGGCATCGAGGAGCAGACGATTGCGGCCTGGCGCGCGAGGGGCATCGTGTGACGCCGGTGGAGGTCACGAATCTGTCGCCGCTCAATAGGCCATCGCGTAGCAGTCCCGGCGCGGATCGCCGGCCGCGATGCGATTGCCGTTTGCCGGATCGATCAGGACGGCGGTCGCGCAGCCGGACATGCCGAACTCTCTCAGCCGCCTGACGTCGTGTCCACGCGCTTGCAGCTCCTTGTACACCGCATCCGACACCGCGGCTTCGACGTTCAGCTTGTTGAGCCCCGTCGTGTGCGGCCAGAACGATCCGTAGAAGTGCTCGGTCTGGATCCTTGGACGTTCGAGGGCGCCGTGCAAGTTGGGATACCACGCGTCCCAGAACTCGACCGTGCTGAGGAACGCCTGGAGAATCGTCTGGTCCTGATTGTCGCCGCCAGGGCTGCCGAGCGCCATGAACGGGGCGCCGTTCTTGAAGACGAGGCTCGGGGTCAACGTGTATCGGGGCCGCGCGCGCGGACGGATCTGATTGGCTCGCGTCGTGTCGAGGAAGAACTGCTCCCCTCGTACGCTCATGCCGATCCCGGTGTCGCCCAGGATGACCGCCCCGGTGATCCAGCCGCCGCTCGGCGTGGCATCGAACACGTTGCCATCCTTGTCGACCACCGCGATGTGCGTCGTGTCCTTGCTGACGCCGGTCGAATCGAGCCCGAGTGACGCCTGGACGTCGGCGACCGGCGGTTGGATGCGGGCACCGTTGGGGGTCAGTTCGGTGACATTCGCCCGCCAGTACGACCACGTCTTCACCTGGTCGTCGTATGTCATCGGATCGCCGGCGACGAACGCTCGACTGGCGCGAGAACGGTCGACGAGCCTGGCGCGCTCGCGGGCGTAGGCCTTGGAGAGCAGCCCTTGCTCGGGTGCCTTCACGAACGCGGGGTCCGCGTAGTACGTGTCGCGGTCGGCGTAGGCGAGCTTCATGGCCTCGGCGATCGTATGCAGGTAATCGGCGCTCGCATGGCCCATGGCCTTCAGGTCGAACTGCTCCAGGATATTGAGCGTCTGGAGGAGGAACGGTCCCTGACTGCCGAAGCCGTGCTTGTAGACGGTGTATCCGCGGTAGGTCGTCTGCGCGGGCGCCTCGATGCGGGCGAAGAACTCGCTGAAGTCAGACAGGTCGAAGGGCGCCTGGTGGCGTTGGAGGAAGTCCACCATCTCGCGTGCGATGTCGCCCTTGTAGAAGCGGTCGCGCGCCGCCACGATGCCGGCCCTGCGTCCCTTGGCTTTGGCCGAGCGTTCCGCCTCCACCATCCGTTTGAGCGTCCGCGCGAGGGCGGGCAGACGAATGGTGTCGCCCGCCTTGTAGTGGGATCCGTCCGGCTTGTACCAGGTCTTCTGATTACTGGGCCACTTGTCGATGAGCGGTTTCTGGTTCTCGATCGCGCGTGCCGTGCTGACGCGCAGCGGGAACCCGCGTTCGGCGTAATCGATCGCAGGCGCCGCGACCTGCTCGAAGCTCATCGTGCCCCACGTGTCGAGGACGGTCAGAGCCGCGTGAAGGGCCCCCGGTACCACCGCCGGGTCGAGCCCCTCGCCGAGCAGTGTCTTGCCGCGGGACAGATACCAGTCGACGTTCACCGCCTTCGGCGCCCACCCTTGGCCGACGACCGAGGTGACCTTGCCCTCCGCACGTGGATAGACGAGCACGAGCGCCTCGCCGCCAAGACCGTAGAGATCCTGTTCGACAACCCCACCCACGAGCAGCGCGGCGACGCCCGCATCGAAGGCGTTCCCACCCTTGAGCAGTATCGCCAAGGCAGTGGCCGACGTGAGGGGATGCCCCGCCGACACGCCGCCCGAGGGCCCGGCCACCGCCGGTCGCAAGGGCAGGCCCGCGGCCTGCTGGTCCTGAACCGGCACCTGGGCCCGCGTCGGAAACGTGACGGCGATAGCGACCGAAAGGACCGTGGCGACGCTCACGTGCACGCGTGTGAAGGTCATGTCGATCTCCCGGCGGGCATGATACTGGCGACGGCCGGCGAGCGCCATTCTTGAAGAGGCCACCCACTCGAAGCCCATCCGGATCGATGCCATTCGGAGAACGGACGACATCGAGCGTGAATCGCGTCGATCGGGATGGAACGCCGATCGCGCCCGGGGCGTCCCGCGTTGTCATCGCTCGTCCCGAATCGAGGTGCCTGCAGGTCCCAAGTGCCGACAACGCGCTCAGAACCGAAATCCGGCCAAGACGGCCACGTCCTGACTCTTTGCTGACTCGAGGAACGGACCGAACACGGAGATGAGCCCCCGCAACGTGGGCTCGTGACCTCCGGCCTTGACGAATCCAGCCAAAAGATCGTCGCGATCTTTGAAGATCTACGTGAGCCCTTGCGTGAACCGCACTTCGACGAGCAGTCGTCGAAACGTCCAACCGGCCACGGCCGCCACTGACATCTGCGTCGGGCGCAGCAAGTCTGGCGCCCCGTACGCCAGAAATTGGACCGCGCAGATATTGGTGGCTGGATTCCCGACCCGCAGACTCGGGTCCGAACTCTTCGCGTCCTCGCCGACCTTGAAGCCGAGGACAGGCCCCGCGGCAGCGTAGAAGCGACTGAAACCTCCTGTGGGGATGGTCGCACGCGCCAACGCCACGGCGTCGACGTAGTCCCTTCTGAAAGAGAGCGTGACGTTCTCGTACGGCTGCAGGTCCACTGCATGCTGCCGCCGCGAGTACAGGAGCTCGCCTTGCACGCCGAACCATCCGGCGATCGGCGCAGCCACGAACACGCCGGCGGTGCCGTTGATGCCAGCTTGCGAATCGACCCTCGCATGCGGGAACAACGGGTGACAACAAAGCACCCAATCGTAGTAATCAGCGACCTCGCTCACGGAGGACGACGTGATGCCGGCCTTAGCGCCCCATTGGACCGACTGCGCGTCGCTCCGCCCCGCGGTCCACACCACGATCGCCACAGCGGCGATTGAAGTCCGAATCACGTCCGTGTTCATGCTCGCTAACCCTAGATCGCTTGCGGTCTGCGGTCTGGCCTGCTGCTCGCTGGCCTGTTCGCACCCTACTTCATATCGGCGCTGAATGAACAGTGGACGATTCGCACGAAACGTGGACGACTCCCAGCGCACCAGCGAGTGGACCGGCGATCCGCCAAGCGGAGCGGTTCGGGGAGGGCCCATGATGGAGAGACTGATCGCCGTCGCGATGCTCGTCGCGACCGCCGCAGCGCTCGCCGCGCAGATGGCACCGAGCGTCACGCGCTTCTGGATCCTGGACGTCGGGGCTATCACCGGCGCCACCGAGCCGTCGCGCGTCAATAACAGCGGCGCGATGATCTGGAATTCCGGCGGACACGCCTTCGTGTTCCAGAACTGCCAGTCGCGCGACATCGGACACCTCGGCGGCGGTCGAACCGTGGCCTGGGCCATTGGGCCCGACGGCAGCGTGGTTGACCGGTCGCTGAATGCCAGCGGAAGGTGGCGGGCTTTCCGCTATGCCGGCGGCGTGATGAAAGATCTCGGCGGCGGCGCCTCCAGCACCCTCATCCAGGAGGAGGCGACCGCGACCAATTTCTGGGGCGACGTCGCGGGCGTCGAGTCGGTGGGCGCGACCAACCTCAGCCCGACCGCGGTGCGCTATCAGGATGGCGGTGCCTATGGAATGGCCTTCGCGTCGCTGCCGCCCGCCGGATTTGTTCGCGTCCAGCACGTGGTCGATATGAACGACAGCCGCATGGTACTCGGCGCGGTCACCATCAGCGGCGCGATTACGACGTTCATCTCCAACAACCTTGGCTACCAGTGGACCACCGTCAACGGTGTGCCTGGTCGGGAGTTCTCCACGTTTCCCAGCGCGATGAACCGTGTCGGGCACGTTACCGGGACTGCTGGCCAGGGCGTCGTCCGTGCCTTTCTGTCGCGTGATCCGACGCTTCCGGCGGCGGACCTCGGCACCCTCGGCGGTCCGATCTCAATCGGAAACGGGATCAACAATTACGACTGGGTGGTCGGTTTGTCGCCACGGGCCTTCGTTCACGACGGGAGCACGATGCACGACCTGAACGACCGCGTTTGGAACGGCACGGGTTGGGAACTGCGCGAGGCGTTTGACATCAACGACTTCGGCGTGATCGTCGGCCAAGGCGTGCTGAACGGCGCGAAGCACGCCTTTATGCTGCTGCCAATGTCGCGCTTTCCGCGGACTCCGCCGTGCCTGGTGACGCACTCAACTCTAACCATATCTAGGAGTTACAGTTCAGACGACAGCCGATCGTCACATCGCAGGGCGCTGACCTGGTCTTACGTGCATGATGGCCCCACGGCGTCGCCGGACCCCTCTGATGACGTCGGCCGAACCGGCTCGCAGCATGACGCGTCGCCGTGTGCACCTCGACGTGGGCGCCGTGACTTACATCGATGAGAGGCAGGGCCGACCCGCGGTGCAGCGCCACGTCGTCGCCGTTCTCGAGAACGTCACTCCCTGCGAAGCGCAACCCTGTCCGCTATTCTTTCCTCCGGGTGATCCACGCTCGCTCGCCGTCCTGGAACTGCCGGCTGGAGCGGGCGTCACGACTGGCATCACCGTGGGATCTGCGGTGATGACCAGGTCGAGCGCATCGATCCTCTAAAAACGCCGACGGGCGCTGCGCGCCCGTCAGAGCACAGTGGATCAGCAGTCCAGTGATCAGCGCTATCAGTGAACAGCCGTTCAACGGATGGGGGAGACACACACCACACGAAACCCGATGAGGCTGCCCCGGTCGACGGGGTCGTAGTTGCCGCGGGACGTCGCGCGCGCTGTCCCGAATGTAGCTCCAAGACCCGCCGCGCAACACCCGGCGCACCCCTTCCAGGTCTGCATTCTCGCGACCATCCTTCGCGTCGTATCGGTACCGCTGGTACGCCGAGCTGGTCCACTCCCATACGTTGCCTGCCATGTCGGCAATGCCGTCGGGCGTCTCGCCGTCCGGGAAGATGCCGACTGGGGTCGTACCGCGCACGTGGCTTTCGAACGTGTTGCAGTGAGTGGCCTCGAACATGTTGCCCCAGGGGTACACGCGGGATCTTCTGAAGGGGTTGAGGCTCACCTGGCTCCCACGCGCGGCGCTCTCCCACTCCGCTTCCGTCGGGAGCCGCCACGCCTGGCCGGTTTGCGCCGACAACCACGCGCAATAGGCCCGCGCCTCGTGCCAGCACACACCGACCACAGGTTGCGACGGGTGGTTGAACGCCGGGTCGTTCCACTGAGCGGGCTGCGTGCGGCGTCCCGCTGGGTACCACTTTTCGAGAAGCTCCTCGAAGGCCGCATCGTTCATCCGTGCGATGACCTGAAAGCCTTCAGCCTGAGCACTTGTGATGCGACCTTGCCGCTGAAACTCAGGGATGCGATCGAAATGCTCCTGATACAGCTTTCGGTTTTCGCGCTGTTGCGACTTCGGTCCGTCAGCGGTGCTCTCGCCGCGACGCCAACGCCGCGCGGCTTCTGTCTGCCACCATCGGTCGTCTTCATACCCGCCGGCCTGCATGAAGAGGCTCCACTCAGCATTGGTCACCGGGAAGCGCGCGATCGCGAAGGCGCCGAGAGACACGTCGTGCGCAGGTCGCTCATCCTCCGGGCCATCGTCGCGGCCAATGCGATACACGCCAGGAGACACCGCCACGAGCGGTGGCTGCAGATAGTCACCGTGAGGACCGTGTTGGCGCGCGAAGCGAGGATCGCCGAGTTCGGCCAGAGCCCGGGCCGCAGCGATGCGCGCGAGCAGATCGGCCTCTGGGTCGCGGCTCCGGACCAGCAGATCGCGCGTGAGGGTGCTGCGGCACACCTCCGAGATCCGCACGTCGGGCTGCGCGGCGCATCGCCCGGCGAGCGGGAGATTGACGGTCATCACCGCGTGGACGAACGAATCGGCGGTGGCCGACGCGTGGCCCGAGGCACCATCAGCTGCCGCCATGGGCGAAGCGAGCATGAAGGTGTCCTCCCAGCCAGTTTGAGGCGCCGGCGGGAGTGGGTCGTTGTCGCTCTCGAACCGCGGCGGCGGCAGCTGCTGCACTCGCCACGGCGTCGCGACGAGCTGCGCGCGATCGGCGAGCGACGACGGCGCCGTAGCGGCGATCGCCCGTGCGGCGAAATACTCCTGTAGCAGCTGATGGACGAACAGCACCTCGTCGCGCGCACGGTCGTCGTCGAGCACCTGCAACGCGACGCCGGCCTCGAGCAGCCTGTCGGGCGCGGAGCTGCCGAGGAGGACCCGCGCGAGGTCAAGCGGCACGCGCACTTGCGCGCCCTCGCCGGCCGTCCGCTGCTCCTGCATCCCGACGGCGAGCGACGACAACGCGGGCACGAGCGGCCCACGCGCGGGCACATCATACGCGTCGCGCCACGTGGCGTTCACCAGGCGCGCGTGCTCGCGCGCATCGAAGAGCACGCCCGGCTCGAAGAGCGGATGCTGGGCACGCACCTCACGGTCGAGCGCCTGCCGGAGGAATCTCGTAAAGAGCGCCGCGCGGCCTGGCGGCAGTGCCCCGTCGGGCTCCGCCTCCGCGACCAGCATCTTGAGATAGAACGGCGGTCGAAAGAGATCGAGTTGCGGCGTGCCCTTCACGTTCCGCCACATCGCGTCGCCGTGGTCGGGGCTGCACACCAAGAGAAACGACTCGACTTGTTCATCGGACAACCGTTCGATGCGCACGTGCGGCACGGAGAGCTCTGCCGTGGAGAGCGGCTCGCTATAGTCCAGACTTCGGCACGAGATCACGACGCGCGTGCCCGGCGCGCGTCGTACGACATCGGCAACCAGCCCTCGCCAGAGGCTGACGCGCTCGCGGTAGTCCTCGCCGCTCGAGTGGGGCATCTCATTGAGAGCGTCGAGCAACAGCACCAATCGCCCGGAGCGTAGCACCACATCAAACGCTGGCAGGTGCGGGAACTCACGGGACTACTGCGCGGCGAGCCACGCGTCCGGTGTGGGCACGCCTTCACTGGGTGACGCCGCACGATGGCTGCCAAGCCGGACGAACATGGTCCAGCCTCAGGTTCCCGCCGATTCACCTAACGCCGCTGCGGCCAGGTCCAACTCAAGGCGCCGCAGGAGCGTGCTTTTACCGCTCCCAGGAGGGCCGAGCACGACGATGGCCGGCGCCGTCTCGGCGACGGCGGTGAGCACGTCGCGGAGGTCGTCGAACGACTCGGGTCGGACCTGCCAGCGCGCGCCGTCCGCGTCGCGGCCCTGGTCGACCAGGAGCGTCAGGCGGGTGAAGCGCTTATCGAGCGCGAACTGCGGCTGTGACCACGCGGCGATGCGATGCAGGCAGAATTCCTCGTGCGTCCGTGGCGCATGCCGGAGGATGCGGGCCAGGATCTCGTCGGGTGTGCCGGCCGCGACCTCTGCCGCCTCGGGTGGGGACGCGACCCGCTCCCGCAGCACAGCGAGCGCCTCTAACGTGGCGGCGTCCACGGGCGGCCGAGGACGGTCGTTCAGACTCCAACCGTCGCGCAGCACCAGTCGACAGAGGCCCTCGAGCGAGTCAAAGGCTGCCCAGTGCTTCCCCGAGGCCTTGATCTCCGCGACGAACGCACGTTGCTGTGACGCCTCGACCTCGGCTTGCGCCGATGGGTGGGTGCGCAGGAATTGATCGGAGGCGAGGTAGACGTACATCGGTTTCGGCTCAGCACGCTGCCCGTCGAGCCGTTCCCCACGTGCGAAGCCGTACTCCCACTGCGTGTAGGACCGTGGAGGCGCCCCCTCGGGCACCGCGTCGCCACTCGCTTCGAACCCGTAGGCGTCGCCGACGAGGGCAATCACACGGTCGCAGCCCGCCACGTACTCCTCGAGCCGTTCGAGGAGCGTCCGTGGCCCGGTCTGAAAATCCTCCTGGACCTTGACCTCGCAGCCGATGGCGGCGAGGTCGCTGCGTAAGGCGTCGCGGCACGCCTTGAACTGGGCGGTGACGGCGGACAGGAACACTCTCATCGACGCGCCCGAAAGCGTATGCCAAACCAGGCTACCTCGAACAGGTGCGCGCCTAAGCCCCACGTGTCGCCGTACCGGACATGAGCGAGCCACCCCTGGACCGAGGCGTCGAGCGCCGCGAAGCTGACGTGGCCCGCGTGATACGCGCCCACGCGGCTCCGTAGGCGTCGAGTGGCCGCACGAACCTTGCGGGCTTTGACACGCCGGTGCGTGGGGAACACCACGAACCCAAGCCATGGAATGCCGTTGGCGACCGGCTGCACCTGGGCGGCCGACTCGTGCAGCGTGAGTCGCAGACGAGCGAGTCGTTCGATGATGGCGCGCTTCCAGCCCCACAGCGTGCGCGCGTCGTCGCCGAAGAGGCAGAAGTCATCCACGTATCTGACGTAGGCGCGGCAACCCAGCTGCCGTGTCACGAACTGGTCGAACGAGTGCGTGGTGAAGGAGGTGAAGTGGTGGCCGATGAGATGGTGATCTTCACGCGCTGTTTCGATCTGCTGACGTGGCTCTTGCCCAAGGTGGACACGTTTCCGCGCGCACACCGTTTTACCGTGACGAAGCGCCTCATGGACGCTGCGCTCGACCTGCAAGAGACACTGATCGAGGCGCAAAGCCAACGCGGCCAGCCCCGGCTCGAGGCGCTGCGGGTCGCCGACGCGGCACTCGCCAGGCTGCGTCTGTACTTGAGATTGGCGCATCGATGGCAGTGGATGAGCGTCGGGCAGTATGCCCACGTCAGCGCAGTGGTGGCTGAGATTGGACGTCTGCTGGGCGGGTGGCTGAAGCAGGCCACATGAAAGGCGGAACGCCTTGAGGCGCGGCGCCCGAAAGGCGTTCCTGTTGTGTATGCGCCCGACGCGCGCGCTGCTGAACGCGCGGCGTGCGGACGGGACGTGCCTGCGCCATCCTGGCTCGTCACCTCGGCCCCCAACCGTGGTCGGGACGCAATGCCGGTCTACGCGACGATCGATGTGGGAGACACACACCACACGAAACCTCGATGGCGAGCCCTTGGCTACCCGAAAATGGAAAGCGAGACGATCACGCTACCGCCTCCGGGAGACTTTCGTCGCGTTTACCACATGATGAAGGCGAAATGGGCGCTCGACGCTGTCGAAGACCAACGTCTCAGGGTCTCCAGGTTCGCTGACCTCAACGACCCCTTCGAGCTGTTCCCGGTCAATCGCCACACTCACGCCGCCCGAAAAGCCTCGAAGGCATTTGCTCGATATTTCTGGGGCAGGCGTGGCCTTCTGTCCTTCGGTGGCGACTGGTCAAGTCCGGTCATGTGGAGTCACTACGCTGAAAACCATCGTGGCATCTGCCTGGGGCTCGACGTCCGCAGAGATAGCCTGGAGCAGGTCTGCTACGAAGCGGAACGTCTGCGCTTCACATTTGACGAACCCTTCGATCCTGCCGCATGGACCGACGATACGTTCCGAACCTTCGCCTGTACCAAAGGCCAAGACTGGTCCTACGAGAACGAGTTTCGAAGGCTTATCGATTTGTCGAAGGTGGTGTCCGAACCACCGGACTACTTCATTCCCTTCGACGATGACATGCGTTTGGCGGAAGTGATCATTGGTGAGCGGTGCGAAGCGCCTCTTGCCCCGACCCGTGAACGCGTTTGCGCGACAGCGCCTTCGGCCGTGACGTTCAAAGCCCGCCTCGCCTACCGATCGTTTCGCGTGGTTCTGAACGGTCGCACGCGGCCACCTGACTCGCCGCAGGGATAGAACAGCGCGTCGAACACTGGCGGCCACAGCGGAACGCCCGGTCGCTCAGGCGAAACCTGCGCCGTTGCCGATGCGACACCGAGCGCCGTCACGATGGCCCTGTGTCGACCCAGGTTCCGACAGCTCCGATCGTCACTCAGTCAACGACGCGGTGACGGACGACCCTCCGCTCGCGTTTGAGCCGGGGCAGGACGGAGGCGTTCCGTCGTGCCACGAGAGGTGTCGGCGCTGGACACCGACGCGCGTGCCCGCAGCCGTCTTCCCTTGCTACTCGGTGGTGAGCTGCCGCAGAATCGGGCGTGACCACGGCCCCATCCTCGCTGTCGAAAGGGGGCATGGGGCTGCGTGGGTCCGAGGACGGGCGACAGACCTGATGCGGTGTTCCGCTTCGCAGACAACGCACGATTGGAGGATGCCGTGACACGACGAACGCTGGGCTTCGCGCTGATCACCTTGTCACTGTTGGCCGTGGCCTCGTCTGCGTCGGCGCAGCTCGTCGTCGCCAAGGACGGCGCCGTGGTGTATGGCCACCATCACCTGAACGTCACGGCGATCGAGCCGCACAAGAAGTTCTTCGTCGATGCGCTCGGCGGGTCAGCCATCAAGATTGGCACCAACAACCTCGAGATCGTCAAGTTCCCGGGCGTGCTCATCTTCTTCACCCAGCGCGCGCCGACAGGCGGCACGATTGGGACGACCGCCAACCACATCGGCTTCTCCGTGCCAGACGTGCGGACCGTGGTCGACAGGATAAAAGCGAATGGCTTCAAGATGGTCACCGCCACCGAAGCCGTCGGTCGCCAGGTGAAAGACGACATCGCCGCGCCCTTGCAACCCGGCGGAGCGTCCATCGCGTTTGCGCTCGGACCTGATGACGCGAAGGTCGAGCTCGTCGAGGCGCGCCAGCAGACCGTCCCGGTCCAACTGCACCACATCCACTTCTTCGCGCAGCAGAACACCGAGATGCAGGCGTGGTACGGGAAGGTCTTCGGCGCCAAGCCACGACGGCCGGCGGCAGGCGCCGCCTTCGTGTCGTCCGATCTCCCAGGCGTCGCGCTCAACTTCACGCCTTCCCCCACGCCCGTTGTCGGTACGCAGGGACGTGCGGTCGACCATGTGGGGTTCGAGGTCCAGAACCTCGACGCGTTCGTCAAGAAGCTCGAAGCGGACGGCATCAAGCTCGAGCGTCCGTACACGAAGGTGGCCGCGCTCGACATCGCGATCGCGTTTGTCAGGGATCCCTGGGGGACCTACATCGAATTGACGGACGGGCTCGTGAAGGTGCGGTAGGCAAGCTGCACGAGACGCACGGGTGCGTCAGTTCCTCCTTCGCACGGATGCTGGCCTACCGCTTGGTGGTTGCCTCTTTCTCGGCGGCCCGCTGCCCGGAGAGGATGTTCGTCATGCTGTAGTTCCCCTCGTGGCACGCGTACTCGTACATCGGAAGCTCCGAGCGGCGCAGCGGAATCGCGGCGGTCCAGGGGCTGGTCCACGTCTCCGGATCGATCACCGTGTACTTGTATTCCAGCGTGTCGGCATCGATGCGCGTTAAGCGCTCGATCAACCGCATGCTCCCGGTCGCGCCTCGCCAACCCCGCTGCTGGTTGAAGTTGGCGGTTTCGATGGCCAACGTGTCGCCTTCCCAGTGTCCGCGCGAGGCGCCAGACCACTGGCGGATCTGGGGGGGCAGGGCGGGACGTCCGTCAAGCGGGACGATGCGGGCGGTGTGGATCATTTCGGTGACCAGCGCCACATGATCCTTGGTGAGGGAGATCTGGAGGTTCTGGTTGTAGCCGCCGGGCGTGAGTGGCGGACCGGCATTGAACCCGACCAGGCACCGGTCCGAGGCGCTGCGGTCCTGCGCCGAATCGGCCGGATGCTCGCGAAGGTAGGCGCGTCGTTCCTCCGCCCGCCGCTGAGCGGCTGGCGTCAGGGCCGGCAATCGTCCGCTTGGCGGATCGATGACGAGCGAGGTCCGCCGCGTGCCAACCGGCTTGGTGCCGCCGTCCAGCCAGAAGTTGTTGTAGAAACCGGGTGACCCGTCCTCGCGGAAGTCGACGTTACCGCCGGCGGTCGTCCTCTCGGCCGGACGCTCGTTGAGGCGACGGTTGCGTTCGATGACATCCTGTTCAGCCTTCGCGGCTTCCTCTTCGGTCAGGAACTCCTTGTTGCCCAGCTCGGCCGGCCGTTCCAGCGGCGTGATGGTGCGGAAGTCCCAGACACCGCTCAAGTCCGGCTTGCCCCAGGCCGTCCTCGGGACCTTGCTGCCTTGGGCTCCTACAGGCACGGCCAGCCACGACGCCATCACGAGGACGGCGGCGGCGCGACACACGGAAGCGAGCGGTCGATGGCCCATTTCATCCCCCTGGGAGGTCGCGGCTTTGCGGTTCGATATCACGCCGAGGCTACGGGGTTCCCTGAGCCGTGTCAAATCGGCAGTCGCAGTGAATAATCAGCCGCTCCAACCGAATTCCAAGCGGGCACCGGATCGACCTCCTGCATTCCGAGGCGGTGACGCACCTGCCTCCGCATCGTGAAGCCCTGCGCATCTGCGGGGGATCTGCGCCCAGCCTTCGGTCGGGAAAGCTATTGTCCTGGGTCTAGAATTGCGTCAGTCTTACACGGACACGAGGGTGCCGACATGCGCAGGACAAGCATTGGTGGCGTCGTCGCGATCGTGCTCTCCGCCGCCGGTCTGGACGGGGCGAGCGCGGATCTGCGCCTGATCGACGCGGCGAAGCGGTCGGACGTGACCGCCGCGCGCACACTGGTGAAGCAAGGGCTGGACGTGAACACGCGCGCGGGTGACGGCGCGACGGCCCTGCACTGGGCGGCGTACCGGGATCAGGCGGAACTGGTGCAGCTGCTCATCCGATCGAACGCCGCGGTGAACGCGACCAACGATCTTGGCGTCACACCCCTCTGGGTAGCCGTCAGCGGCCAGGGCACGGCGACGGTGGAGGCGCTGCTCACGGCGGGCGCGAAGCCGAATCTCGCGCCAGCCACAGGCGAAACGCCCCTGATGATCGCGTCGCGCACCGGCAATCTCACGGCGCTCAAGCTGTTGCTCGCCCACGGCGCCGACGTCAACGCGAAGGAGGCGGCACGGGGTCAAACCGCGCTGATGTGGGCCCTGTCGGATCGTCAGCCGCAGGCGGCGAAACTGCTCATCGAAGCGGGGGCCGATCTTCGCGCCCGGACCGTGTCATCGAAGCAGTTCGTGCAGTTGTGCTGCTCGGAGTACAACGGGGACACCCGGGGCACCGCGTGGGTGGACTACGGGGGATTCACGCCGCTTCTGTTCGCGGCCCGTGAAGGCGAGCTCGACGCGGCGAGATACCTGCTGGAGGCTGGCGCCGATGTGAACGACGCCGGGGCGGACGGCGCAACCGCCCTCGTGGTGGCTGCCTTCAGCGGACAGCCGGCCGTGGCGCAGTTGCTCATCGAGCACGGCGCCAATGTGAACGCCGCCGGCGGCGGGTACGCGGCGCTGCACGCGACGGTGCTTCGCGGCGATCTGAGCCTCGCGAAGTCGCTCATCGCGCACGGCGCGGATTTGAACGTACGGCTCACCAAGGCGACCCAGGCGAGACGGACACATGACGACTTCGCCTTCGATAAGAAGATGATCGGCGCGACGCCGTTCCTGTTGGCGGCCAAGGACGGCGAGGCCGCGTTCATGCGAGCCTTGGCTGCGGCGGGCGCGGACCAATCGATCGGCCGGCTCGATGGCGCGCCGCCGCTGGTCGTGGCCGCGCTGGGCGAGCAGCACGCCAGAAACGCCGTCACCTTCATGGTCGAGCCAGGCCAGCGGGCAACCCGCGAGGCCGAGCGACGGGCGCTCGAGGCCACAAAGGTCGTGCTCGAACTCGGGGCGGACGTCAACGGCGCGGACAGAGCGGGCGACACCGCCCTGCACGTGGCCGCGCGTAAGCGGTTCGAGAGCGTCATCCGGCTTTTGATCGACAAGGGCGCCCGCATCGAGCCGAAGAACCAGCTGGGCGAGACGCCGCTCGCGCTGGCGCTGCGGCCCCTTCCTCCCCCACCGGGCGCTGTGATCGCCACATTCGGCATGGCCCTCACCGACGACGGACCGCGCATCGCCGAGGTCCTGCGAAGCCTCGGGGCGAAGGAGTGACCGGATGGTGAGGCAGACACTCGCGCGCTGGAACGGATCGATCACGATCGTCGCGGTTGGCTGGGCGCTCTGGTCGCTGCCGACTTCGGTATCCGCTCAGGGCACGCCGAACGCCAGTCGCACCGCAACCTCTCCGGTGCCTGCCGTCGCCACGAACAGCACTGAGGCTGGCGCGGCGGCGCCCCAGCGCGCGTTGCTCGATCAGTACTGTGTGGCCTGCCACAATCAGCGACTGAGGAGCGGCAATCTGGCGCTCGATACGCCGGACGTGACGAAGGTGGGTGCCGAACCCGAGGTCTGGGAACGGGTCGTCCGCAAGCTCCGTCTCAACGCGATGCCACCACCCGGTCGGCCGCGACCGGACGCGGCGTCGAGCCAGGCGCTTGTCTCGTTTTTGAAGACCGAGATCGACCGGGCAGCCGCTTCCCATCCCAACCCGGGCCGCGTCGACACCTTCCACCGGTTGAATCGCGCCGAGTACAAGAACGCCGTTCGCGACCTTCTGCTCGTCGACGCGGACGTCGCCTCGCTGCTGCCGGCTGACGACAGCGATCGCCATGGCTTCGACAACACGGCCAGCATGTTGTCCGTGTCACCGGTGCTCATCGAGCGCTACCTGTCCGCTGCGAAGAAGATCAGCCGCGTCGCCGTCGGTATGGCCAGCGGCGGGGTGTCGCGGGACACGTATCAGGCCATCATCTACGAAGTCGAGGACGATCAAGCCAATGCCAGCGACGAGCTGCCGTTTGGATCGCGGGGCGGCGTGGCCGTGCGTCACACGTTCCCCGTAGACGCCGAATACGAGATCAGCGTGCGCCTGCGCCGCAACGGCTACGACTTCATCGTCGGCTCTGCCGAACCGCATCAGATCGAGATTCGCCTCGACGGCCAGCGCGTCAGTTCGTTCACCGTCGGGGGCGAGATCAAGGGCACACCCGCGCCGCTCGGGTTCGCCGGGAACCTTCCCGGGTCTCCCGAATGGGAGCGGTACGTGACGACGTACGACGACAAGCTCAAGGTGCGCGTGCCGGTCAAGGCCGGTGCCCGCAGTGTCGGGGTGTCTTTCGTCTCGCGGCCGACCAAACCGGAAGGCATCCGTCAGCGACCCGAGACCGTGATGTCGCAGTCGCTGACGTGGGACAACCCGTACGGCAATCCGGCCGTGGAGAACATCAAGATCGACGGGCCGTTCCATGCGGCGGGCGTGTCTGACACGCCCAGCCGCCGGCGGCTCTTCATCTGCCAGCCCTCCGGGACGAACGCGAGCGAGGAGGCCGGCTGTGCGCGGAAGATTCTGGCGCAGGTGGCGCGGCGCGCCTACCGCCGCCCGGTCACCGACGCCGAAGTGGACACGCTGGTCGGCTTCTTTAAGGCTGGCCGCGGCAAGGGCTTCGACGCCGGCATCGAGCTCGCGCTCGAGCGGATCCTCACCGATCCGAACTTCCTGTTCCGCGTCGAGCGGGATCCGGCGACCGCTGCGCCCGGCGCCGCGTACCGGATCAGCGACCTGAACCTCGCGTCGCGGCTCTCCTTCTTCCTGTGGAGCAGCATTCCAGATGACGAGCTCCTCGAGGTGGCCGTGCGCGAACAGCTGCGGGAGCCGGCCACGCTCGCCCAGCAGGTGCGGCGCATGATGGCCCATCCGAAGGCGAGCGCGCTCGTGGAGAATTTCGCCGGCCAGTGGCTGCAGCTGCGCAACATCGAACGGGTCGCGCCGAACGAGCGGGCGTTTCCGGAGTTCGGCGAGCTGCTGCGCCGCGCGATGCGGCGAGAGACCGAGCTGTTTGTCGAACACACCCTGCGCGAGGACCGGAGTCTCCTCGAGCTTCTGACCGCGAACTACTCATTCGTGAACGGGCGGCTGGCACGGCACTACAAGATCCCGAACGTGTACGGCGAGCAGTTCCGGCGCGTGACTTTCGACGAGAGCGCGGACCGCGGCGGGCTGCTCGGCCAGGGTAGCCTCCTGACGCTGACGTCCTATCCCACGCGCACGTCGCCGGTCCTGCGCGGCAAGTGGGTGCTCGAGAACCTGCTGGGAAGCCCACCGCCCCCGCCGCCGCCCAACGTCCCCGGCCTGCCGGAGCGGGGCGAAGGCGGCAAGGCGGCGTCGGTCCGTGAGCGGCTCGAGCAGCATCGAAAGAACCCGCCGTGCTCGACGTGCCACGCGCCCATGGATCCACTCGGGTTTGCGCTCGAGACCTTCGACGCGATCGGCAAGGCTCGGCGCGTGACCGAGGCCGGCTCCCCGGTCGACGCCAAGGGGGCGTTTCCGACCGGAGAGGTGTTCGAGGGGCTGGCGGGACTCCGGTCCTTCATCCTGGGCCACCGTGATGCCTTCGTCGAGACGGTTATCGAGAAGCTGCTGGCCTACGCTCTTGGCCGGGAGATCGAGACCCACGATCACCCCACGATCAGAAAAATCGAGCAGCTCGCGCGCACAACGGACTATCAGTGGTCGTCCGTGATTCTCGGCATCGTGACGAGCGCGCCTTTTCAGATGCGGACGGCACTGCCGCGGGACGGGCGTGAAGTGGCCGGCGTAGCGGCCCCGGCACGCGGCGGCCAGCGCTAGGAGGACCAGCGTCATGTATATCTCGAAGCTTTCGATTCCGCGGCGCACCTTCCTGCGAGGCGTCGGCACCGCGTTGGCGCTGCCGCTGCTCGATGCGATGGTTCCGGCGCTCACCCCCACGGTGAAGACAGCGGCCAAGCCGGTCAAGCGTTTCGGCGTGGTGTACGTCCCGAACGGCATCACGATGGCGGCGTGGACACCCAAAGCGAGCGGGGCTGCGTTCGAGCTGACGCCCATCCTGCAATCGATGGCGCCGGTCCGCGAGCGCATGCTGGTCATCTCGGGGCTCAATGGGGCCGGCGGATTCGGGCACACCGGTGCCGCCACGGAGTTCCTGACGGGCGTGAAGGTCGAAACCGGCGCAATTGCCGGGCCGTCGATCGATCAGCTGATCGCAGCCGAGTCCGGGAAAGAGACGCAGCTCTCGTCGCTCGAGCTCGCCATCGATCCGCGCGACGGCACCGGCAATTGCGACGGGCAGAGCTGCGCACTCAGTAACACGATTTCCTGGCGCTCGTCGACGCTGCTCCTCCCGATGGAGAACGATCCGCGCATCGTCTTCGAGCGCCTGTTCGGGGACAGTGGCACGAGCGATTCCGCGGTGCGCCGCGAGCGGCTCCAGCTCGATCGCAGCATCCTCGACTCGGTGACGGCCAGCGTTGCGGATCTGCAGCGCGGCCTCGGAACGGGCGACCGCCACCGGATCGTCGAATACCTGGAATCGGTTCGCGATGTCGAACGGCGGATTCAGCGCGCCGAGGAGCAGAGCGCGCGGGAGCTGCCGGTGGTCTCGCAGCCGGGCGGTATCCCGCGGACGTTCGAGGAACACGCCCGCCTGATGTACGACCTGCAGCTGCTGGCGTTCCAGTGCGACCTGACCCGCGTGACGACCTTCATGATGGGCCGCGAGCTGAGCCCACGGACCTACCCGGAGATCGGCATCTTCGAAGCCCATCATCCGCTGTCGCACCATCAAGGCGACCCGATCAAGATCGAGAACATCACCAAGCTCAACACTTATCATGTGAGCTTCTTTGCGTCGTACCTGGAGAAGCTGCGGAACACGCCGGACGGCGACGGCTCGCTGCTCGACCACAGCCTCTTCCTGTACGGCGCGGGGATGAGCGAAGGCAACACGCACGATCACACGAACTTGCCGCTCATGGTCGTGGCTGGGAAGGACTTCGTGCCTGGGGACCGTCATCTCATGTTCAACGGCGATCCGGCGGCGAACCTGCTCCTGTCGATCGCCGACAAGATGGACGTCCCCATCGACACACTGGGGAACAGCCGCGGCAAGCTGCTGTTGCACACGCTGCTCTAGGTTGGCTCGAGGTTGGCCTCAGCGCGGTCGTCGCTGGCGATGCGCGCTTGCCGCCGCGCCAGGCATGGCCGCGCTCGTCGGGGGAGGGATCCGCTCGTGATCTCGATGGTTGGCAGCATGCCTACATGATCACGACGTGGCGTCTCTCGCGCCGTGTGTGGCAGGCCCCGAAAGGCGCACGGCTCAGCGGCGGAGCGAACGCCAATGCTGCGGGTCAGTCCGAGTACAGCGTGCGGCCCTCGGAGACCAAGCGTTCGAGCAGCGGAGCCGGCTCCCAGTGGGTGCCCAGTCGCGATCGGTACTCGCGGACGCGCTCCAAGATCAGCGGAAGGCCGATGGTGTGCGCGTAGAACATCGGACCACCGCGGTGGCGCGGGAAGCCGAAGCCGTGGCAGTACACGACGTCGATGTCACCCGCACGTTGCGCGAAGCCTTCCTCGAGCACGCGCAGCCCTTCGTTGGCCAGCGCCGTCGTGATCCGCGACACGATCTCCTGGTCGTCCACGCGCGCACGCGTGATGCCGCGGGCACGAGCCGCGTCTCGCGCAAGCTCTTCGATCACTGGATCCGGAATCCGCTCGCGGCTGCCTGGCTCATAGCGATACCACCCGGCGCTGGTCTTCTGCCCGTGGCGGCCGAGCGCGTACAGCACGTCGGGGAGCGGTGAGCGCGGACCCTCGGCCCAGCCGAGACCGGCCGCGGCGCGATGTTGCCGAATCCGCGCGCCGACATCGATACCGGCGATGTCTTCCATCGCAAACGGTCCGACGGGCAGCCCAAAGGCCGTCATGGCACCGTCCACCTGTTGCACCGTGGCGCCTTCTTCGACGAGCAGCAGCGCCTCGCGCAGGTAGTACCCCAGCATGCGGTTCGCCACGAAGCCGAAGCAGTTGCCGACGATGACAGGCGTCTTGCCGAGGCGTTTGGCGAGCTGGAGCGACGTCGCGAGGACGACGGGGGTCGTGTGGCGCCCGCGCACGATCTCCAGCAGCGTCATGATGTGCGCGGGGCTGAAGAAATGGTGGCCCACCACCTGGCCTGGGCGTCCGCTGGCTGCGGCGATCACGTCCACGTCGAGCGTCGAGGTGTTCGTCGCGAGCACGCAGTCCTCGCTCGTCACCTGCGCGAGCTCTGCGAAGGTCCGCTGCTTGAGCGCCTGGTCCTCGAACACCGCTTCGATGACGATGTCTGCCTCGGCGAAGGCGTCGTAGCCTGTCGTCGGCGTGATGAGCGCGAGGCGCTTGTCCCGTTCGGCGCCATCGAATCGACCCTTTGCGACTGCCGATTCGTACGTGCGCCGAATGGTCGCGACACCCCGTAGCAGCGCGGCGGCGTCGACCTCCTTGAGCACGACTCGGAGCCCGGCGTTGGCATAGGCCATCGCAATGCCTGTCCCCATCGTGCCGGCTCCGACGACCGCGACGACCTGAATGTCGAGCGCGCCCGCCGGCTTCACGTCCGCCGGGAGCTTGGCGGCGTCGCGTTCGGCGAAGAACAGATGCCGAAGGGCACGGCTCTCCGTCGAGACCACACACTCCGCGAAGAGCTCTCGCTCCCGGATGGAACCGGCCTCGAACGAGTGGCGCACACACGCCTCGATGGCGTCGACCGCGGCCAGCGGTGCGCGTAGCCCTCGGCTCGCGTTCGCGAGCGCGGCCCGCGTCGACGCGCACGCGCTCAGCCCGGCTTCCATCGCGCTCGGTGGCAGGGCGATGTCGCGTGTTCGACGGACCGTTCGCGAGGCGGCCTTTGCTGTCGCGGACTGGATGGCCGCCGCTTTCAGATCGCCGGTCACGACCTCGTCCAGCAAGCCGATCTCCAGTGCGCGACGGGCGTCGATCGACTGGCCATCCGTGCACAGACGGAGCGCCGCCTCGGTGCCGCACAAACGGGGAAGGCGCTGGGTACCGCCTGCGCCCGGAATGATGCCGAGGAGGACTTCAGGCTGGCCGAGCTTCGCGTCGCGCGTGGCGACACGAAAGTGGCACGCCAGGGCGAGCTCGAGGCCGCCGCCCAACGCGTGTCCATGAATCGCGGCGACGAGCGGCTTCGCCGTGTCCTCGATGCGGCGAAGGAGAGCGTGGATCGCAGCGGATCGCGCCATCGCGTCGGCAGGTGTCCTCAGTGCTTTGAAGATGTGGATGTCGGCGCCGGCCACGAACGTCGCACCCCCGCCCATCAGGACGATCGCATCGACGGACGAGTTGGACGACGCGTCGATGATGGCCGCTTCGATGGCCTCCCACACGCCTGTGCCCAGCGCGTTGACCGGTGGGTTCTCGATCGTCAGCACGGCCACTCGCCCGTCGATTTCGGTGCGAACGAAGGTGTTCATCGTTTCGGCTCGACCAGGAGACAGGTCGTGGTGCCGTGCGCGTAGAGCTTGCCGTGCCGATCCACGATCTTGCCTTCCGCCGTGGCCGTCCGGTTGCCAACGTGAAGGACCGTGGCCTCGCACCGCAGCGGACCGACGTCGTTGTGTAGCGGCCGGGTGAGGTTGACCTTCAGTTCGAGCGTGGCGAACACCTTGCCCGCCGGCATCATCGAGTTGACGGCGCAGCCCATCGCCGAATCCAGCAGTGCCGCGGACCAGCCTCCATGGATGACGCCCACACCGTTGTAGTACTCCTCCTTCGGCTCAGCGGTGAAGACGATCCGTCCCGGCGTCGCTTCGACAAGTCTGAAGCCGAGCAGTGCAACGAGCGGTGGCGCAGGCAGCTCGCCCGAGGCGAGCCGTTGGAAGAATTCCAATCCGCTCATCACCTCCCGCAGCTGGCGTCCGCCATGGGCCGCGAGCACCGAATCCGCCCGCAGCGCCCGCGGGCCTTTCGACTGCGACACCCCGTGAGACCGCCGTCGTGTCGTCGGGCGCGTCGTAGCACGGCGTTTCGGTGGGGAGCTCATGGCGCTACGTCACACTCCATCCACCATCGACGGCGATAGTCTGGCCGGTGATGTAGCTCGACGCATCTGACGCCAGAAACACCGCAACACCCATCAGCTCGCCCGTCGCACCCACCCGCGGAATCGGGCTGTGCGTCTTGATGTCGTCTTCCACCAGGGGGATCACAGGGTCCGCGAGCCGGGAATGGAAGAAGCCGGGGGCGATGGCGTTGACCCGAATGCCTTGCCTGCCCCACGACGCGGCCAGCTCACGCGTCAACCCTATCAGTCCCGCCTTGCTGGCCGAATACGCCGCATAGTGAGGGCCGTTGACGAGCGAGAAGAGACCGGCGATGGACGCGATGTTGATGATGCGCCCATCCTTGCGGGTCAGCATGTCGCGCGCCGCGGCCTGCGCAAAAAGGAACGCACCGGTCAAGTTCGTGTCGAGGACCTGCCGCCATTTCTCGACGGCCATCGTTTCCGGCCGCTCGCCCCAACTGATGCCGGCGTTGTTGACGAGCACGTCGACTTTGCCAAAGGTCGCGATGGTCTTGTCGACAACGGCCTGCACCTGAGGTGGACTGGTGACATCGCACGCCATCCCGTCGACCGTGAAGGTGGCGCCGCGCAGTTCCGCGAGCGCGGGCGCGAGCCACGTGTCGCGCCGGGCGCAGATCATCACGCGCGCGCCGGCCTGAGCGAGACCGTGGGTGATCTCGAGGCCCAGGCCCCGCGATCCCCCCGTGACGATGGCGACACGGCCGGTGAGGTCGAACAGCTCTCGAAGAGGACGCATGACCATGGCTTATAGCACGAGCGGGCCGCCTTCCTCGTCCAGGACCTTGGACTCTCCAGTGTCCGCTTCCTGGTTCGGGAGTGGGCGCCGTCAGGCGCGCGTCCGTAGGTCGGCGAGGACAGGTCGCCCAGCCATCGTGACGGGAGTCGTGACGAGAAGGGAGGAGGCAGGGTATGAGGCACTAACGTGGCACGGCTCGAGCGCGGAGAGAGCACCTCCGTGCCGATCCAGTCGCCGGCCGCGATCCGGCGCGCCAGTTGTCGTACGCCTGGGCGTCTCCGAGCAGGACGCTGAAGAACGGCGCGTCGTGGATCTGCCAGAGGTGGATGAGCCGTGCGAGGAACGCGACGCCGCCAATGATGAGGACAAACGTCAGACGACCACCAGCGTCGTGGGCGGCGTGGGGGGGGGGGGAGCCTCGACTGGTTCCGCGTCAGGCGGTGCCGTGGGGTCTGTCCGTATGCTAGAATCTCGCTAAAGCCTTGAGACATGGGGATTTCTCCGCCCTCGTCCGCGAATCGACGCGCGGCATGCGGTTGGCGTTGTCCGAAGCGCCGCCCCCTTTCGGTTGGAGTGAGAGATGGCCAGCTGGCATCGCGCGCGAATCGTGCCCGCACTCGCGGCGGCGCTCTTGCTGCTGGATCGTCCGATCGCGCTGTCGGCGCGCGAGCCGTCGGTCAAAGTCGAGTCACTCGAGGGGCGCACCGTCGAGCCGTTGACGCTTGCACCTGGCGTCAAGGCCGCGGTGTTCGTGTTCGTCAGCGTTGATTGTCCGATCTCGAACCGCTACGCACCCGAGGTACGACGCCTGTACCAGGCGTTTCAGGAGAAGGGCGTCCAGTTCACCTTGGTGTACCCGAACCCGGCCGAATCTGTGCCCGCGATCCGCGAACATCTCCGGGCTTACGACTATCCAGCCGGCGCTGTCCGCGATCTGAAGCACGCGCTGGTGAAGCACGCGCAGATTTCAGTCACTCCGGAAGTCGCGGTGTTCACGCCTGATGGGTCGTTGGTCTATCGCGGCCGGATCGACAATCGTTACGTGCGGCTCGGCGTCGAACGGCCGGCCGCCACGCAGCGCGACCTCGCGTCCGCGCTTGTTGCGGTTCTCGATGGGAAGTCGGTCCGCGAGCCGCGCACGCCGGCCGTGGGCTGTTATGTGGCCGACTTCGCGCGGACAGGCCACTAGACTCACACGGCTCGCTAGTGGTCAGCCTTCAGTTCTTGATCCGCAAGAGCTCGATGTCGAAAACAAGCATGCCGTACGGTGCGCGTTGGCCTCGGTAGGCGAGCGGTTCGGGGATCCAGAAGCGCGTCTTCTCACCGACGACCATGAGTTGCACCCCTTCGGTCCAGCCCTTGATCACACGGTTCAATGGGAACTCGGCCGGCAAGCCGCCCGTGAGCGAGCTGTCGAACATTTTTCCGTCCGTGGTCCACCCGGTGTAGTGGACGCGCACCTCGCTGGTCTCGGTCGGGTGCTCCTTGCCCGTCCCCGGCGTCAGGACCTTGTACGCCAGCCCGCTCTTGGTCTTCTTTGCATCCTTCGGTGGCGCGGCGACGTCGGGTGGTGCCGGAATGGGCGTCTGCGCCGGAGTCAGTGTTGGCATGGCCAGCAGCGCGGCCACCGCAGCAATCGCGGAGATCAGTCTCATACGGTTCCTTTCGCGCACGTCAATGAGATTTAGGAATCTCGCAGGTTCAGCTTACGCTCAAATGCCGTCGATGGCCTTCTCGCTCCTCGCGTCCTTTCGCGACGGGGCCGCTACGGGCCAAGGCCTTCACCTCACGCTTTGGTCGGCTGTACCCTGCCCCGCAGCAGCGCTCCGATGGCCCCCATGACAAGCGTGCTGCCACCGGCGATGCCGAGGTTGCTCAACGGGACATCTCCGAGCGCGGTCGACACGAGACTCCCGATGACGCCGGCCACGCCACCGGCCAGGCCGCCCGACACCGCTTGACCGCTGGCCGCCCGCCAACCATCCGGTGAACAGGCCGATGAGCGTGCCCGCGATGGGGAAGAGTCCCATCTGCTGGAGCGACGGGACGAAGTGGCCCACGACCACCATGGCGATCTGCAGCAACGTCCCGGTGCCGAGGGCTCCCAAGGGAAGGTTCATGGCCTACCTCCTGTGTCGATTGAGCAAGACCGACACGCTTCTGCGAGTGAAGTCTACGCCGACCACGAGCATCGATGGCCCTTTCGCGCGTCGCGTCCTTCGCCATAGGGCGACTATCTCGCCTCTCCTATCTCGGCTCGCCTGTTTCCGTCTTCGTTGTCCCGTACGAACCCATGAATGATGTAGCCCGCCCCGACGAGGACGACCAGCACCATCAGCCACCGCAGGACCATCGCCAGGAACAAGGCGTCAATCACCGGCCAGACGAACTGGTACTGGGTCAACTGGTCGTAGCGCTCCCACGTCCAATGCCACGCCGTGTGGGCCACTAACGCCGAGAGGACGATGGTGCCGATGCGCTCGGCGACCGCGAACTGGAAGAACAGCGTGAGCGCCGGCACGAGGAGAGCGACGAGGAGCAGCAGGCCAGCCTCGATGCCGATGTTGAACGCGACCAGCGATGCGAAAACGTGTCCGCCGGCGAACTGGAGCGTCTGCTGTAAGGGAAACGCAAACGCGAATCCGTGTGCCAGACCGAACGCGAAGGTCATGATCCACCGGCGTTCCAGTCGAGGTCCCACGATGTTCTCGAGCGCCAGATACAGGATGGATGCCGCCGTCAGCAAGTCGACAAACGTCGGGAACCACAACGCGGCAGGCGTCATGTCATACACCGACGCGAGAATCGTGAGCGTCTGCGCCAACGTGAACGAGGTGACGATGGGGACGAGCGCCCTGAGTCGCCGGAACGGCACCAGCAGCACGAACAGGAACAGGAGGTGCTCGGCGCCATCGATGATGTGGAAAAAGCCTTCTTTGACGAAGCGCCAGGCCGCCTCGAACCACCGCGGGTCGAGCAGAATCATCCCGCCGTCGCCGTGGATCTCGAACACCCGTTCCGGCTGACCCGGCGCGAGGAACCGGATGATGGTTTGCGTTTGGCTGGAAAGCCGAGCGAAGCGCGGGTAGATGGCGAACCGCGACTGATCCGAGCCGATCGGGAACTCGAACAGGACGTCGATCATCCCTTGGTTCTTGACCAGTCGTGCGTCGTTCGGCAGCCGTTCCCCCGTCGTTTGTGTGACGGCCGTCTCGTAGGCTTCGAACGCGCGATCGCTCGGTAGCGAGGCGCGCACCGCCGCTACGGTCGGATACGGCAGCGGGACGCCGTTCTCGGTGACGAAGACGTTGTCACCGAGCCAAAGCGTCGACGCGTCCCGCAGGAACGGGTCGGCGCGCGGCACGTCGAGCAGTCCCTCGATGCCGACGAGCGGCCAATCGATGTCTGTCATCGCCTCGAGGGGCGCGCGGACGAGCACACGCAAGCGCTGACCTTCGGGCTTGAAGAAGAGCAGAATGCGTACTTCGCTGGGGATTTCATGGGCACCGACCGGCACGGACCACTGGACGTCGGTCAGTGTGAGGACGACAAACACCAGCAGCGCCATCGCCGCGCGCGGTCGACGCGGAGGGACGAGTCCCTGCGGCCCAGGCGGCCGGGTGAGGCCGACCCGCTCGCCCAGCCTGAGACACCCCACAGTGGCGCCCCGATACCTCATGTGCGGCACAAGTGGTCAGCCTATCGGCAGTCCGCGGGTTCAAGCAAGTCCACCACACCGACGACTCGGGCGCCTGAGGTATACTTCGCGGCCATGACGAGAGTCAGCAGACGTCGATGGACGATGGCGGCGGTGTGTGTTGCGGCGGTGAGCGCGCTCGGCCTGGCCCAGGCCTACCTCCAGCGTGTAGCGGCTCAGGCCAAAGGCGGGCCCCAGGCGCCCCGCTTCGAGGTCGATCCGTTCTGGCCGAAACCGCTGCCGAACCACTGGGTGCTCGGCTCGACAATCGGCGTGGATGTCGACGCGAACGACAACGTGTGGATCATCCATCGCGGCCGAGCCACGCAGGATCCCAAAGAGATTTACGCGGCGCAGAATCCGCCGATGGCCGAATGCTGTTCGCCGGCGCCGCCTGTGCTCGCGTTCGATGGGTCCGGGAAGCTGATCCGGTCCTGGGGCGGGCCGGGTGAAGGCTACGAATGGCCGCAGTCGAACCACGGCATCACCGTCCAGGGCGACGGGACGGTCTGGATTGGTGGCAATGGCGGCAATGACGGTCACGTCGTGAAGTTCACGAGCGACGGGAAGTTCCTCAAGCAGTTCGGTTTCATGTACGCGAACGCCGGGAGCACCGACCCATGGGCGTTTCGGCAGGTTGCCAAGATCTTCCTGGACGAGACGGCGAAGGAAGCGTACCTCGCCGACGGCTACGGGAACCACCGCGTCGCCGTGATCGACATGGACACCGGGAAGATGAAGCGGTTCTGGGGCGCTTATGGCCGGCCTCCGACCGACGAGAACCTCGGGCGGTACAACCCGACTGCCCCGCCCGCGCAGCAATTCCGCAATCCGGTCCACTGCGCCGAGGTGTCCAAGGATGGCCTGGTCTACGTGTGCGACCGCCCCAATAACCGGCTGCAGATCTTCAGCAAGGACGGCAAGTTCCAGAAGGAAGTGATCGTCGCGAAGAACACGCTGGGCGACGGCGCCGTGTGGGAGGTCGAGTTCTCGAAGGATCCCGCGCAGCGATACCTGTATGTGGCCGATGGTGCGAACCACCACATTTACGTGTACGACCGCGCGTCGATGGAACTGTTGACCCAGTTCGGCGACGGCGGCCGCCAGCCCGGCCAGTGGTACGCCGTTCACAGCATCGCTGCGGACTCCAAGGGGAACCTCTACACGACGGAGACCTACGAGGGGAAGCGCGTGCAGAAGTTCGTCTACAAAGGCCTGGCGCCGGTCACCAAGAAGGACCAGGGGACGGTCTGGCCCGCCACGGCCACGGGGACCAAGTAGGTTCAAGGGGAACCCCGGAACCCGTGACACCCGTCGGATTGGGCTTTCCTTTATTGCGTTGCGTGCTTTGGCGTATACTGACGCCCTCGCAGGGGTTGGCTGAGCGTCCGACCAGGGGGGCGCGGCCACGCGTTCGTCCCGGGGATGAGCGGGATTGTGCTTCGAGGTTGAGGGAGGCGTTTATGAAGGGGAGACGGAACCTGTGCGCGGGGGTCGTCACACTTGGGCTCCTGGGCGCGCTGGGCGCGGGCCAGCAGTGGCTGGAGACCAAAGCCGTGGCGGCGCAGGGTGGCGGTGGCAAGCAGGCGCCGCGGTTCGAGGTGGATCCGCTGTGGCCGAAGCCGCTGCCGAATCACTGGCTGCTCGGCAACGCCATCGGCGTGGCAGTCGACACGAAGAATCACGTGTGGGTGGTCCACCGCAGCTCGGCGACTCTCGGCAACAACGAGAAGGGCCAGGAACTCTCTCCCGCGACGTCGACGCACTGCTGCAAGGGTGCGCCTCCCATTCTCGAATTCGATCCGGCCGGCAACGTCGTGGGCTCCTGGGGCGGTCCGGTAGCCGGTGCGCCCTATGAATGGCCCGATTCCAACCACGGCATCGACGTCGAAGCCGACGGCACCGTGTGGATCGGCGGCAACGGGCCGAAGGACGGTCACGTCCTGAAGTTCACCCGTGAGGGCAAGTTCATCCAGCAGATCGGGAAGAAGGGCGTCGGCGCCAACAGCAGCGCAACCGACCACTTCTTCCAGGTCGCCAAGGTCTTCGTCGACGAGAGGGGCAACGAGACCTATGTCGCGGACGGGTACGGCAACAAGCGCGTGGCGGTGATCGACCGCAAGACCGGCGCGATGAAGCGTTTCTGGGGTGCGTACGGCAACAAGCCCAGCGATGAGAACCTCGGCCGCTACAATCCGACCGCGCCGCTCGTCCAGCAGTTCCGCAATCCGGTGCACTGCGCCGAGCTCTCCAACGACAACATCGTCTACGCGTGCGACCGCGTGAACAACCGCATCCAGAGCTTCACGAAGGAAGGCAAGTTCCTAAAGGAAGTCCAGATCGAGAAGGAATCCCTCGCCGACGGTTCGGTGTGGGATCTGGTGTTCTCGACCGATCCGAAGCAGCAGTTCATCTTCGTGGCGGACGGGCGCAACCAGAAGATCCACGTCTTGGATCGCGCGTCGCTCGAAGTGCTCTATGCGTTCGGCGATGGCGGGCGGTATCCGGGTCAGTGGTACGGGCTGCACAGCATCGCCGCCGACTCGCAGGGCAACCTCTACACGACCGAAACGTACGAGGGCAAGCGCCTTCAGAAGTTCGTCAACAAAGGCATGGCCCCGGTGAAGGAACGCTACGTCACCAACGTGCGCCCGACGGGTACTCGCTAATACGTTGCTTCTCGGTCCGGCGCGCGCAACCCGCGCGTCGGACCGCTTTCCCTCGTCTCGTTCTTCCTGACATCGCCGTCTCTTCGTTGCGGGCGCTCGCCTACGCGCAGCCGCCCGCGTCTTCTTGTGCTGACAGGTGCCCGAAGCTGTTGGAGAACCGCCGGTCTGCCCGGTATACTGAAAGGCCGTTGTTCCCTGGAGAGTGTGCGTTGACGGTGTGTGCGCGCGCAGGCATTGTCGCCACGGCGTTGGCGATTGGCGTGGCCAGCGCGGCCTCGGCGGGACAGGCTCGCGGCGGCGGCTCGGGGGGCGGGGGCGGGGGCGGGGGAGAGCAAGGCCCCCGAGGCACCGTGCCGAGCGCCACGACCAAGCGCATGACCGGGACGCGCGTCACCGAATCGCCCGTGATCGACGGCCTGATGGACGATGCGGTATGGCAGCGCGCGACCCCCATCACGGAGTTCACGCAGGCGGAGCCCTTCGAGGGGACGCCGGCGACTGAGAACACCGAGGTCCGACTCCTCTACGACGACCGCGCCATCTACATCGGGATCATCTGCTTCGATTCGGACCCGTCGCAGATCGTGACCACCGACGCGCGTCGTGACTCGAGCTTGAACGACTCCGATTCGGTGCAGATCATCTTCGACACCTATCACGATCGGCAGAATGGCTTCATCTTCGGCACCAACCCAGCCGGAATGGAGTACGACGCGCAGGTGCGCAGCGAAGGCGAGACACAATCGAGTGGTCCACCGACGCTGGGCCGTGTCGGTGGTGGATCCGGCGGCGGGATGAACGTGAACTGGGATGGTGTCTGGACGGTCAAGTCGCAGATCACCGACAAGGGTTGGTCGACGGAGTTCCAGATTCCGTTGCGGACGCTTCGCTACGGTTCGGCGCCGCAGACATGGGGCGTCAACTTCTCGCGCAATATTCGACGCAAGCGCGAGCAGGTGTATTGGTCGCCCATCTCACGCGCGTTCAACATCACCCGGCTTTCGGCGGCTGGTGAGGTCACCAACCTCGAGCTGAAGACGCCGATGAACCTCAAGGTGATGCCGTACGCGATCAATACGTCCAACCGGAACTTCACGCCTGGCGCGCGCCTCGATAACAACTCCGATTGGGGCGTCGACGCGAAGGTCGGCGTGACGTCGAGCATGAACCTGGACCTGACCTACAACACCGACTTCGCGCAGGTGGAGGTCGACGAGCAGCAGATCAACCTCACGCGGTTCAACCTGCTGTTCCCCGAGAAGCGGCCCTTCTTCCTCGAGAACCGCGGGTTGTTCGCGGTCGGCCGTGGCGGCGATGTGGATCTGTTCTTCAGCCGGACGATCGGAATCAGCAACGGCGTGTTCACGCCGATTGCCGGCGGCGCTCGTCTGACGGGGCGAACGCACGGGTTTAACGTTGGCATCATCGACATGCAGAGCGAAGCGGTTGGCGATCCCTCTCGGCCGTCGACGTACGCGCCATCGAACAACTTCTTCGCTGGCCGATTGCAGAAGGAGCTGTCGAGCCGCTCGAACGTTGGCGTCATGTTCGTCAATCGCCAGGCGACCGGGACAGGCCCGGGTTCCGATGGGTGGAACCGCACGTGGGGTGCCGACGGACGCTGGGGCGTGAATCAGAACCTGACCGTGAACGGATTCGTCGCCCGGACCGAGACGCCTGGCGCGACGGGTCCAGAGCACGCGTACAACGGTGGCCTCGAGTACCGCGACCGGGCCAACCGCGCCTACTTCGACTACACCGAGGTTGGTGCCGACTTCAATCCCGAGGTCGGGTTCCTCGAGCGCCCGGATGCCTATCGGCAAGTCAGTACCGGCTACTTCAAGAACCTGCGGCGTCCTTGGCTGCTGAAGACGCTGAAACTGCGGGAGTATCGACCCCACCTGACCTACGAGGGCTACTGGGGATTCGACGGTGTGAACGAAACCGGGTTCCTGCACTTCGATCACGCGCTGGACTTCGAAAGCGGCAACTTCATCAGTCCCGGTATGAACGTCCAACGCGAGACGCTGAGGGTGCCGTTTGCCGTCTACAACCCGCCAGGTCGACGATCGGAGTGGATCGTCGTGCCACCTGGCGACTACACGACGCCGTATTTCTTCCTGCAGTCGAACACGGATCGCAAGCGGCTCATCTCCGGTGGCCTCGCGTGGAACATCGGTGGTTTCCTGTCCGGCCAGCAGAACGCGCAGGCGCCGACAGTGACCGTCCGCAACCCATCTGGCAGCTTCACGTCTACGTTTCGCTGGACGCGCAGTGACATCAGTTTGCCTGAGGGTAACTTCGTGACCAACGTCGGGTCGCTGCGCATGACCTACAACTTCACGCCGCGGATCAATGTTCAGGGGCTCCTCCAATACAATGACGTGACCGGTCGCTGGTCCAGTAACATTCGGTTCAATCTCCAGCAGACCGCTGCGACCGGTCTCTACATGGTCTACAACGACACCGAGGCGTTCAACGGACTCGGTCCGATCAATCGCGCGTTCATCATCAAGTACGTGCACATGTGGGACGTGTTCCAATAGCGTGCGACGCGTGTGTATCGCAGGGATCCGATCGCGTTCCTCTCGATTGAGCCGCGATCGGTTTCATCGCTCGCGTGGCAGATGGGGCTGCCTCGAGGCGATATGGAGGAAGACCTGCGGCACGCTCTATGGTCCGCGCGTGCCGCTGGCCACCAGGTCACCATCCTTCCTGCGCAGTGCCGCACGTGCGGCTTCGCCTTCGGAGAGGATCGACTCGCCAAGCCGGGGAAGTGCCCGCAGTGCAGAGGCACGCGAATCCTGGAGGCACAGATAGCGCTGACGTCTTCCAGTAGTTCTGAGTGTTGAGTGTTGAGGCACTCCAGCATGCATGGCACGGGTTTGTGCGAGGCTGGTCGCAGCTCGGGCAGGTGCCCCGTCTGCAGATTACGCTGGTAGTGCGCGGCATGTTGCCGTAACCTCGATCGAGACGGTGGTGCCTGTAAGGGTTCCGCCCGAGGATGTAATCGCTGCGAGGAGAGCACCGATGAGACATGCGCTTGCGACCGCACTGTTGACGCTCGCGGTCAATGCGTACGCACAAGCAGCCGGCACTGCCAAGCCCGTGCAGACGGGAACGGCGGCCGCAGCCAAAGCCGCCGCGCCGACCACGCCGACGAGAACGGCGGGGGGCGTGCCGCGGACGCCGTGGGGTCACCCCGATCTGCAAGGCGTCTGGGACTACTGGACGTTCACGCCGCTCGAGCGGCCCGCCGAGTACAAAGACAAGCCGATCCTGAGCGACGTCGAGCACGCGGCGCTGATCAAGCGGCTCAACGGACAGGCCGCCGCGCTCGATTCACGAGCGCCCGCTCAGGGCGATCCGGGCGGGTACAGCCAGGAGGTATGGACTGAGCGCGCACGGCCGACCGCGCTCAAGCAAACGTCCATCCTCATCGAACCGGAGGACGGCAAGGTTCCGCCGATGACGCCTCAGGCGCAACAGAAGGATGCCGTCGAGAAGGCCAGCGGAAGGCAGCCGGTTCGCATGCGGAGCGACGGTGTGGCGGATGACAATCCCGAGGATCGCGGTCTATCCGAGAGGTGTCTCCTGGGATTCAGCACCGGCCCGCCGTTCCAGCCCGGTGGCTACAACAACAACGTCCAGATCGTGCAGACGAAGGACTACGTACTGCTGCACCTCGAGATGAACCACGACGCGCGGATCGTACCGCTCGACAACCGTCCGCATCTGCCCGGGCACGTCAAGACGTGGCTGGGCGACTCGCGCGCTCGATGGGAAGGCGACACGCTCGTCGTCGAGAGCACGAACTTCACGCCGAAGATGGCGGCGTTCAGCGCCCGGCGTGGAGCCGGCGGCTATGAGTTTGGATCAGCCGAGAATGTGAAGCTCATCGAACGCTTCCGTCGCGTTGACGCCAAAACGCTCGAGTACGAGTTCACGGTCAACGATCCGACGACGTTCACCAGGCCGTTCACGGGTCGGATTCCGATGAGCCTCAGTGCCGAGCCGATCTACGAGTACGCCTGTCACGAAGGCAACTACGGTCTATTGAACATCTTGCGTGGCGGACGGGCGGAGGACGCGCGCAAGGCGCAGTCCGGTGGAGGGCCTGCTCGCTAGCGTCAGCGCACGCGGGCGGGTGTCGTCGGGAGGAGCCCCTGTTCGACAAGGACTGGTGGCCTTCTGAGTCTCGTCGCCTGTTCCCACGCGTACGCGATGGTGAGTAAGTCGCCGTCTTTCCATGGGTGTCCCGAGAACTCGAGCCCAAAGGGCAGTCCGCTCGCGTAGAAGCCTGCCGGGACCACGATGGCCGGGACGCCAAGCATGTTCACCCAACTCGTGGCCGAGTGTGGACCCTCGCTCAGGCGCCCATCCTGCGGCATCGTCTCGTCGGGCGGCGGCATCTGGATGGCGGGGTAGACATAGCCGTCGAGCTTCAGACGATCGAGGGGCTCCTGGTAGGCCGCGAGGGCCGCGCGCCGCGGCGCATGGTAGTCACGTTCGGCGGCAGGGTCGGTGTCGAACGATCGCTGCTCGATCTCGAGGCCCCCGAGCCGTCTGAACGCCCCCTCCGAGCCGATCGAGGACGCGAAGAGCGGGACGCCCACGGCTTTGCGGTACGCTTCTGCGGATTGATACGCTGGCGGGCCGAACCTCGCCAAGAAGCGATCGGTCCCATCCCTCACATAGGCGTACGTCGCGATGCGCGTTGCGGCCCGTGCGAACTCCACGGGGAGGATCGCGTCGTCGCTCACCACGTCCGCGCCGGTCGCACGCAGCATCTCGACGGCCTTCATGAACATGTCGCGCGTGTCGCGGTTAAGCGACACATGTGCAGCCTGGCGGAGTCGGTCGGCCACTTCGGGAGGCACCGCCGACGGGATGCCGTGGAAATAGGTGCCCTCGCCAGCCAGGATGAACGGGGGTACGCCGAAGCGACGGCCCTTCAGAGTGGCCGCTTTCAGGTATCGCTCGTAAGGGGGCCTCTGCGCGGCGGGCGGGATGTCGCGCGTGCGCGCATCGAGCGCGTCTTCGCCGGCCATGACCGACAGCGCGACGGCCGCATCGGTGACGGTGCGCGCGATCGGGCCCGTATTGTCCAGAAGCCAATCCAACGGCACGATGCCCGCGATGCTCACGAGTCCTCGCGTCGGGAAGACACCGACGAGCGCGCTCGTCGCCGCGGGCATGCGGATGGAGTTGCCCGTGTCCGTGCCGTTACCGAGTACCCCGAAGTTGGCCGCTACGGCGGTCGCGGAGCCCCCCGACGAGCCTCCGGGCGAGAACCGCACGTCGTAGGCGTTGCCCGTGCGACCGAACGAGGAACTGCGGTTCGTGTCGCTTGCGGCGAGGTCAGGCATGTTGGTGTGACCCAGAATCACCGCGCCGGCCGACCTGAGCTTCGTGACGATGGTCGCGTCCTCGGGCGCGACGAGCTCGTAGCTCGGGCGTGTGAAGCCGGACCAGCCCGCGGTCGTGACGTAGCCTCTGACGCTGGTATTCGCCTTGACGACGATCGGCACGCCCCAGAGCGGCCCTCGACTCGTGGCCGTGCCGCCTTTGAAGGCATCTGCATCCAACCTGACCGCGAGCGCGACCGCGTCATCGCGGAACACGGTCTCGACCGCGCCGTACACGCCGTTGTAGCGGTCGATTCGGTCGAGGTGCCACCTGACCACTTGCGTGACGGTGTAGGTCTTCTGATCGTAGAAGCGGTGAAGCCGCTCGACCGTCACGTCGAGCAGATCGCGGTCTACCTGCCTGACCGCCGACCCCGACACGGCCGGCGGTGGCAACGGCGTGCGGCAGGCGAACGTGAGTGCGATGACGACGAAAAGGGTCGCGCAGCGGCGCCGGGGCATGGCGCCATTGTGACCCAGGCGCAGGCGGTTCGGACGCTTCGGTTGAGTCCCCCGTGGCGCCGGCGTGAATGTGCGTGAGATTCGGACCCTCTAGCGGCGATAGCTGATGCGATAGATCGCGTGAGCGCGATCGTCTGAGACGAGCAGCGAACCGTCAGGCAACTCGAGGATGTCCACCGGCCGTCCCCAAGCCTGACGACCCTGTTCCAACCAGCCCTGCGCGAAGACGTCGTACCCGACGACCTGTGACCCGCTGACCTTCGCCACCATGATTCGATAGCCCGTATGCCCGCTGGCGGGTGTGCGATTCCACGATCCGTGCTGAGCGATGAAGAGCTGCTTCCGGTACTCGGACGGGAACATCGCGCCTTGGTAGAAGGCGAGACCGAGCGGCGCGACGTGTGGCCCCATCTTCTGCGCGGGGCCTTGGAACTCTCCACACGACCGGTTCTTGCCGAACTCGGGGTCAGCGATCGTTCCTTCGTGGCAGTGCGGGTATCCGAAGTGTAGGCCGGCCTTCGGCGCGACGTTCAGCTCGTCATTCGGTTGATCATCGCCCAGCATGTCGCGACCGTTGTCCGTGAACCAGAGCGCCCCGGTGTCTGGATGCCACGTGAAGCCGACCGAGTTGCGGATGCCACGTGCGAACGTCTCGAGACCCGTACCGTCGGGTCGCACGCGGAGGATGCTGGCGAACGGCTGCTCGCGATCGCAGATGTTGCAGGGTGCGCCCACGGGCACGTACAGGTAGCCGTCAGGTCCCATCCGCAGATACTTCCATCCGTGATGGCGCTCGGACGGCAGCCTGTCAAACACGACCGTTGGTGTCAGCGGCGCCATCGCCGGCTTGACCGACGCCAGCACGTTGTCGAACCGAAGGATCCGATTGACCTCGGCTACGTATAACGTCCCATCCTCGAACGCGACCCCATTGGGCATCGTCAGGCCGGAGGCGATGGTAATCACCGAATCCGCGCGCTGATCGTTGTTCCGATCGGCCAGGGCGTAGACGTTGCCTGCCTGCCACGTGCCCACGAAGACCGTGCCGTCGGACGCCAGGGTCATCGTCCGTGGACCACGAACGTTCTCGGCCCAAATCGCGACCGAGAAGCCAGGCGGCAGCTTGAGCTTCTCGGGTTGCGGCTTTGCGCCCTCGGGCGGAAGGGGGGCGCCAAGCCCATCAGTCCCTTGCGCGACGTTCGGCGGAGCGCCCTGAGCCGCGAGCCCTCGTGAGTCGACCAGGACGGCGATCGACCACGCGCAGATTGCCGCAGCGATCGCGCCGCATACGGTCCACGTTTTGTAAAGAGTTCTTTGGTTCCGAGTCACATTCAGCCCCGTTTGAAACCGCCCGAGCTCGCAGCTCATGTTGCCAGCTTGAGAGCCGGCACTCCGGTCAGTAGAACAACAGATACGCAATCACAGCACCAACGACAGCCATCGACAAGCCCCAAGCGAGGAGCTTATTGAAGAGCTGACGGCTTTCCTCAGCGCTCGCCCCGGCGACACACAGCGCACCGATGGTCGAGAGCGGTGACACATCGACGAGGTGCCCGCCGATATTCATCGCCGCCGCGATGGCCACCGGATTGGCGCCGACGAGCTGAGCCGCCAGGCCCGGTACCATCGGCAAGAAGGCCGGCAGGACGACCCCGGATGTGCTGCTGTACACGGACACGATTCCCGTCAGGAACGATACGACGGCGGTGACCGTACTTGGCGTCGACAGGCGAGCGACCAGCGAGACGAGCAGGTCGATCCCTTGCGCCTTCTCGAGGATCGCGATCAGCACCGTGACCCCGCACACCATGATGATCACCCGCCACGGCATCTTCTTGATCGCCTCACCATCGTCTGCACAACCGGTGAGGACGAGGAAGACGGATGCCACGAAGGCCGCCATGCCGATGCTCCCCGTGGCGCGCAGATCGGGCACGAGGATCACGCTCATGAGCAGGACCAGAATCGTGACGAGCGTGATCCAGTGTTTGCGCTCGAACTGGTGCGCACGCTTCTCGTCGGCGTCGAGCGCGAAGGTTTGGCCGCCGCCGCTCGCAAAGAGCTTCAGCCCCCCGAACAGGAAGTAGCCACCGAACGCGACGAGGGCGTGTGCGCTCGCGTTGTACAGGTACGTCGCGAGCTCGTGTCCCGGCAGCTCAATGCGCGCCATGATCCCGTTGACGATGATGCCTGTGGGCGCAAAAGGAGAGAGCGATCCCGCATTGGCGCCGTTGCCGACCATGATCGACATGAGAAACAGCGGTATGCCGACCCGCCCCGCCGTGGCCATGGCCATCGGGGCGAGGAGCGCGGCGGTGGCGATGTTCCCTGGCCCCATCGACGCCAACACGAAGGCGAGCAGGAAGAAGATCACGGGAATCATCCCACGGTTCCCGCGGCAGCTCCGCACGGCGTGGTGCGCGAGTCGATCGAGGGTGCCGTTCACCTGCGCGAGCGAGAAGAGCAGCGTCATCCCCACTAGCGTGAGGAACAGCGGCACCGGAAATCCGCTCAGGACGGTATTGAGCGGCATCGCCCCGACGTACACACCGAGGATCCAGGCGAGCGCCATCGCGAGCACGCCGACGTTCAAGCTGGTGAAGCAGCTTACGATGATCGCGAGCGCGAGAGCGAGGACGGAAAGCAGCGCGAGGTTCATACAGCTCCAGTCAGCGACCGCATCACGACAACAGGGACCGGAGCAGTTCCGCAGGGTGCACCGCACGGACGCCGGCAAGCTCCTCGACCTGGTGACGACACGATACACCGCTCGCCACCAGAACATCGCCGGGCCCGAGGGTCCGGGCGGCAGGCAGCAACCGGCGCTCGCCGATGGCCCGCGAGACCTCGTAGTGCTCACGTGCGTAGCCGAACGACCCCGCCATGCCACAACAGCCGGCGTCCAGGTCGACGACCGTGGCGCCCGGTACGCGTGAGAGCAGCGCTTTGGCGGGCGCCAGCAGACCCATGGCCTTCTGGTGGCAGTGGCTGTGGAGCAACACGCGCGCGGGTCCCGCGCGCAGCGTCACCGCCCCGAGACCCTCTGGCCAGGTCTCTTCGAGGTATGCCTCGAACAGCACCGCCGCGTCGGCCACGCGTCGAGCGTGGCGCTTGGCCTCACCACGCAGCAGATCCGGCGCGTCTTCGCGGACGGCCGACAAGCAGCTTGGCTCGAAGAACACGAGACGCGCGCCGCCTTCGACGAGCGGGTGGAGCCGAGCGGTGTTCTCGGCGGCTCGTTCGCGGGCTTCGTCGAGCAACCCTTGCGAGATAAGGGGACGCCCGCAGCAGACGTTTGGCGCGAGGGCAGCCGCCGCACCGCCCGCTTCGAGGACTTCGGCGCCCGCCAGCCCGATCGAGGGGTTGTAGAAGTTGGTGAAGGTGTCGTTGAACAACCATACACGCCGGTCGGCGGCGCAGACCGTCCGTCGCGTCCGTCGTTTGAACTGGCGGGCGAACGTCCGACCCGCCCACGCCGGCGGCGTGCGCCGACGATCGATGCCGAGCAGCCGCTCGTTGAGCCAGCGCATGGGCGCGCTCCGCGCCACGCTGTTGGCGAGCGGGGCCACCGGGCTGGCCCATCGCGCCAGCTCGTGGACGTGACCGAGCGCTCGCGCACGGAGCGGCGTGCCGTAGCGGCGCCAGTGGTCCGCGAGGAACTCACTCTTGAAGCGCGCGACGTCCACGCCGACAGGACACTCGGCCTTGCACGCCCGGCACTCGAGGCACAGGTCGAGCACTTCGCGCACACCCTCCTGGCCGAGGCCGGCTTCTCGAAGTCGGCCCGTCATAGCGAGTCTCAGGACGTTCGCGCGGCCACGGGTCGAGTGCGCCTCCTCCGACGTCACCATGTAGGAGGGGCACATCGTGCCGTCCAGCTTCTTGCGGCACGCTCCGAGGCCGCTGCACATGTCGACCGCTGCGCCGAGTCCGCCGAAGTCGCTGTAGTCGAAGTGCGTCGATGGAGTTGGCGTCACATATCCGCCGCCGTACCGAAGGTTCTGGGTGAGCCCGGGAGCGTCGACGATCTTGCCGGGGTTGAGAATGCCGTGCGGATCGAAGGCCCGCTTGATGTCGCGAAACGCCTCGTACAGCACCGGGCCAAACATCTGGCGCATGAACGGACTTCGAACAAGGCCGTCGCCGTGCTCACCCGAGAGTGCGCCACCGAATTCCAGCACGAGGTCTGCCACGTCGTGGGCGAGCGCCGCGAAGGTCTTCACACCCGCGTCGGTCTTGAGGTTGACGACCGGTCTGACGTGGAGGCAGCCAACGGATGCGTGCGCGTACACACCAGCCTTCGTGCCGTGGCGGCGGACCAGCGCGAGAAACCGCTCGATGTAGTCACGCAGACGCTCGGGTGCGACGGCAGTGTCCTCGACGAACGAGATCGACTTCGCCTCCTCGCGCATCGCCATCGACAAGCCAAGCGCGGCTTCGCGGAGCCCCCAAATTCGCGCCTGCGCCGGAAGATCCAATGCCTGGACGTAGCGGTAGCCGAGGCCGCGTGACCGGAGATCCGCCTCCAGCGCTTCGAGTCTCGGCGGAAGGTCCTCGTCGCAGTCCGCGTAGAGCTCGACGCACAGCAAGGCGCCGGGATCGCCATCGATAAACGTCCTTCTGATGCGGTCCAGGGCCGGGCTCTGCTTTGTGTTGTCGAGGATGAAGCTGTCCATCACCTCGACCGCGGACGGCTTGTGCCCGAGAATGACCGGCGCGGCAGCAAGCGCTTCGAGCAGTGCGTCGAACTGGATGGCCAGCACCGCCTTTGCCTTGGGGAGCGGCACCAGTCGAATCTTTGCGTCGAGAACCACGGCGAGGGTACCCTCGGAGCCCACGATCAGTCGCGTCAGGTCGACTGGTCGTGATGGATCGACGAACGCGTCCAGGTTGTAGCCGCCCACACGTCGGAGAATCTTCGGATAGCGTCGATCGATTTCGTCCGCGTGGGTGGCCGCCAGCCGACGCACGACGCGATACGCAGCCGCTTCGAGCGAGGCTCCCCGGCAGACGCGCTCGAGATCGGTCGCGCAAACCGGCCTGAAGTGCGCGAGCGATCCGTCCGCCAGGACCACGTGCTGTTCGAGCACATGGTCGATGGTCTTGCCGTAGAGCACCGATCGCGCCCCGCTCGAGTTGTTCGCCATCATGCCGCCGACCGTCGCACGACTCGCCGTGGAGATGTCTGGCGCAAAGCGGAGTCCATGCGGTTTGAGCGCGGCATTCAGTTCGTCGAGCACGATGCCCGGCTCGACGAGGGCCCAACGCTCGTCGACATTGAGGTCGAGGATGCGGTTGTAGTACTTCGACGTGTCGATCTGGAGGCCGGCGCCAATCGCCTGTCCCGCCTGCGACGTGCCTCCACCGCGCATGGTCAGCGGACAGCGATAGTGCGCGCACAGCTGAACGGCCGTGATGATGTCCTCGCGCGTCCGAGGCACCACGACTCCAATCGGATGGATTTGGTACACGCTCGCATCGGTGGAGTAGAGTGCGCGCGAGACGGCGTCGAAGCGGACCTCACCCGTGAGGCTACGCTCGAGGTCGCGACGCAGACCCTCCACATCGACTGCCGCCACGGGAGCGTGGAAGACAGGTCGACCGGCTTCAACAGACAGCGCAGGCATGCAGGCGAGAGCAAACATTATAGGTCGGCCCGCCATCTCGTTATAATCACGCGCCTATGGCGAAGCCTTCCTCTACGATTGCGGCGTCCGTCCTCCTTGCCACTGCTATCGGCGCCGGCATCGTCGGTCGTGCGCAGAGCGGGCGCTCCACACGAGACGCGCTCATCTCGCGAGGCCAGGCGCTCGAGTTGCCGACCCGCTACGTCCCGCCCCCTGGCGAAAAGATCGAGCACTACGCGTCGGGCTACGCGAAGATCCTGTGCACTGCCGTCTTCGTGTCAGGGCTCGACCCGGCGTTCGCCATGGAGAACGTCGGGTACTTCACTGCTCCGTACGAGGCGAGGACGCAGCTCGGGACACCCAAGATCGATCGTCAGAAACGGACCGTCGAGGTGACCATGCCCAACGGCGTGGTCAGACTGGCGAAGCAGGTGGGCAGCCAGGGCTGCGTGACGCTGCCAATCGGCAAGACGGACGTGTTCTTCAAGCCGTCGACGGTGAAGAGCGCACTGCCGGATCCGAAGACACAGCCGTGGCCGATGGGCGACAAGCGGCCAGGCGGGCCACTGCCCGAAGGGGTGGACGCGGCGAAGCTACAGCAGGGAATCGACGCAGCGTTCGATCCGGTCGCCATGACCGGTGCGTTCGTCGTCACCTACAAGGGTCGCATCATCGCCGAACGCTATGGTGACGGTGTCACTGCTGCCACGCCGCTCGAGAGCTGGTCGATGGGCAAGAGCCTCGGCGGGACACTCCTGGGCGTTCTCATCCGGCAAGGGGCGTACACGCTCGACCAGCCGGCCCCAATTCCCGAGTGGCAGACACCTGGCGATGCGCGCCAGTCAATCCGCATCCGTGACATCGTGAACATGTCGAGCGGCCTGCGGATCATCGCGCCGCAGGATCCCGACTACGACCCGAACGGCCCGTATCCGGATCATCTGTACCTCTACACGGGCAGCGTCGACTCCTTCACCTACGCGGCCACCCGCCCGCAGCAGTGGCCGCCGGCGACGGTCGGCCGCTATCGCAACACCGATCCGGTGCTCATCAACTACCTGATCCGGCTGGCGGTGGAGAAGCGCGGTGAGGACTACCACTCGTTCCCGCAGCGGGCATTGTTCGACAAGATCGGGGTCAGGACCGCGGTTCTCGATACCGATCCCTACGGCAACTTCCTCACGCACGGATACGAGTCGCTGTCCGGTCGGGATTGGGCACGAATCGCCAATCTCTATCTGCAAGATGGCGTGTGGAATGGCGAGCGGATCCTGCCCGAGGGTTACGCAGCATTCGTCGGAACGGTGGCCCCGGCGTGGCTGGCGGACAATCGTCCGACCTACGGCGGCTTGTTCTGGGTCAATGGCGACGGCGGATGGCCCGCGCCGAAGGACATGTTCTTCATGTCCGGTGTGGGCGGACAACAGGTGCTGATCGTTCCGTCGCACCAGCTCGTGGTCGTGCGCCTCGGGCACTACAAGGGCGCCCCAGCCGCCGGCCGCGCCACGCGTCGCGCCGTCGGCCTGCTCGTCGAGGCCGTTCGGCCGGTCCGAGGGTAGGATGTGTTGATGCCTCATCGCAGCGGCCGCCACTTCTTACAGATTCCTGGTCCGACCAACGTCCCCGATCGCGTCCTTCGCGCGATCGCGCAGCCGACGATCGATCATCGAAGCGCCGAGTTCGCGGTGTTGGCGAAAGACGTGCTCTTGCGCATCCGCGCCGTCTTCAACACGCGCGGCCCGGTTCTGATCTTTCCGGCATCCGGCACGGGTGCATGGGAAGCGGCGCTCGTGAACACGCTGTCGCCCGGCGATCGCGTGCTCTCGTTCGAGACCGGCGAATTCGCGCGGCTGTGGGCCGAGCTCGCGCGGCGCATCGGACTCGACGTCGAGGTCGTGAACACCGACTGGCGATCGGGCGTCGATCCCGAGCTCGTCGAGGGCATCCTGCGAGGCGACCACGACCGAGCCATCCGGGCCGTCATGGTGGTTCACAACGAGACATCGACCGGCGTGACGAGCCGACTTCGAGAGATCCGTGAGGCCATGGATGCGGCAGGGCATCCCGCGTTGTTGCTCGTCGACGCCGTGTCGTCCCTGGGTTCGATCGATCTGCGGCACGACGAGTGGGGGATCGATGTCACGTTGTCCGGATCGCAGAAGGGCCTCATGCTGCCACCGGGCCTCAGCTTCAACGCCGTCAGCGACAGGGCCATCAACGCCCATCACAACGCGAAGCTCCAGAAGTCGTACTGGGACTGGGGTCCGATGCTCACCGCGAACGCGACGGGCTTCTTTCCGTACACACCGGCCACGAACCTGCTGTTCGGCTTGCGCGAGGCCCTGACGATGCTCGAGGAAGAGGGGCTCGAGCAGGTGGTTGCCCGGCATCGGCGGTTGGCGGAGGCGACACGGGTGGCGGTGCGCGCGTGGGGTCTGCCGACGGTCTGCACACGTGAGGAGGAGCACAGCCCGGTGCTCACGGGAGTGTTGATGCCGGAGGGGCACGACGCCGACGCGTTGCGCCGTGTGGCCAGCGAGCGGTTCAACATGTCGCTCGGCGCTGGACTCGGTCGCCTGAAGGGGCGCGCGTTTCGGATCGGTCACCTGGGTGACTTCAACGAGCTCATGCTGGCCGGCACACTCTGCGGGGTGGAGATGTCACTCGGCCTGGCCGGCGTGCCGCACCAGAAGGGCGGCGTCCAGGCCGCGCTCGATCGCCTCGCAGCGCGGCCGGACCACTAAGTGCCCGTCCATCTCGGCGATCGCTTGGCCAGAAACGCGGCGACACCTTCCTTGAAGTCAGTGCTGTTGTAGCACAGCGTGACGAGGTCGTCAGCCAGCACGGGCTGGCTCCGTCGGTGCACCTGGATGCGTCGGACCGCTTCCTTCGAAGCGCGAATCGTCAACGGGGCATTCGCGGCGAGGCTCGCCGCCAGGTCACGCACGGCAGCATCGAGCTCGGCCTGCGGCACCAGGCTGTGGACCAGTCCCATCGCGTGGCCTTCCGCGGCGTCGATGAGGCGCCCCGTGAACATGATGTCTTTCGTCCTGGCGGGGCCGATCAGATCGACCAGGCGCGCGTAGTTGGCGGCCGACAGGCAGTTGCCGAGCGTGCGGGCGACGGGTACGCCAAAGCGGGCTTCCGGTGCACAGACGCGGAGATCGCAGGCCAGAGCGATGGCACACCCGCTGCCGGCGGCGACGCCCTGGACCCGTGCGATCGTCGGCACCCGTACGCGCTCGAGCCGATCGATAATCGCATCCATGCGCCGCTCGTACTCGATCGGCGCCTCCGGTGTCGTGAAGTGTGTGAACTGACTGATGTCTGTGCCCGAGATGAACGCTTTGTCGCCGGCCGAACGCAGGATGAACACACGGATGGTGGCGTCTCCGTCCACGCGGTCGCAGGCGTCGACCAGGGCCTCGTACATGCTCCAGGTCATCGCGTTGCGGGCGTCTGGGCGGTTGATCGTCAGGAAGGCCAACTCGCCTTCGGTCTCGTACTGAACCAGTTGAACGGAGGGTGTGGACACGTGAGACTCCTGTGTACGCGCGGCGTGCGATGAGCGACAGATCGACGTTGGGCCGGGCCCTGGAGGGGGTGCGAGTCCTCGACGTCACGCAGGTGATGGCCGGGCCGTTCTGCGCGATGCAACTATGCGACATGGGCGCAGAGGTGATCAAGGTGGAACCACCCGCCGGCGATTCCACGCGGCGCATGGCCGGGGCCCTCGGTTCGGACAGCGCGAGCTTCAACGCCGTCAACCGCGGCAAGCGGGGCATCGTGCTCGATCTCAAGACGCCTCCCGCGCGCGAAGCTTTCCGGCGCCTGGTCCGCACATGTGACGTGCTCATCGAGAACTATCGGCCTGGGGTGATGCAGAGCTTCGGTCTCGACTACGCGTCACTGGCCGCCGATCATCCTGGTCTCATCTACGCCTCGATCTCCGGCTACGGCGCGACCGGACCTGATGCCTCGAGAGGGGGATTCGACCTCGTCGCGCAGGGTGTCTCCGGCATCATGTCGGTGACGGGGGAGGTTGACGGTCCGCCGATGAAGGTGGGCCTCCCGGTGACCGATCTCGGGGCCGGACTGTTTGCGCTGGCCGGCATCCTGGCGGCGCTCCACTATCGCAGTTGCACCGGCGTCGGACAGCACGTCGACACCTCTCTGTTCGAAGCGGGCGTGGCCTTGTCGGTCTGGGAGGCGACCGAGTACTTCTCCACGGGTCGCGTCCCTCGGCCGATGGGGTCGGCGCACCGGATGAGCGCGCCCTATCAAGCGATCCGGTGCGCGGACGGCTACATCACGCTGGCCGCGGCGAACGATCGACTGTTCGTGCGCCTGTGCGCGATTCTTGGTCATCCGGAGTGGGCGTCCCACCCGGACTACCGCGACGATACACATCGCGTGCGGAATCGCGCGGCACTAGCGCGCCTGATTGAATCAGTCACGACAACCCAGCCCCGTACGCACTGGATCACGGTGTTCGAGCGCGAGGATATCCCGTGCGGGCCGATCAACACCTACGAGCAGGTGTTCCGGGACCCGCAAGTGCAGGCGCGTCAGATGGTGGTGCCGATTGAGCACCCCACGCTCGGGACGTTGCAGACATTGGGCTCACCCTTGAAGATGTCCGCCACGCCGCCCGTCATCGGCCGGCGTGCGCCGTTGCTCGGCGAGCACACGGTCGAGGTCCTGCGCGAGGTTGGGTGCGACGACACGCTGATTGCGTCGATTGTGAACGGGGACTGAGCCGTGAGAAGGATGTCGATCGCGCGTGCGCTGGTTCTGAGTCTCTCGGCCGCCGCTATGGCTGAGTCGATCTCGGCACAGCCCGCGCCAGTATCGGCTCCCACACTCCAGTTCCGCGAGGCGTCCGGGTGCGGCGGTCTGCTGCTCTACACGTGGAACGACGAGCGGACGGAGGTCCTCTTGATTCGCATCGACCAGGCGCTCGTGAAGTTGCCCGATGGAGCCACGGCCTTCCAACTCCCGTCGAGTGCGGGCGTGACGGTTCAGCTCGAGGTGACCGACGACCCACGTGACGACTTCAAGTACTGCTCCGACGACGAAGGACCCCCAGGGCCAGCGCCGATGACCTGGAACGCCATGTCGGGGAAGCTGAAGGTGATGGTACGGCGGCGCCCGAAGGCGGCGTTCTCCCCCGTCAGCGTGGAGATCGATCGACTGGTGCTGCGAGGGCCGGCCGGCCGCGAGCTGAAACAGCGACGGGACATTCGATTCACCGCGGCGATCGGCGACGAAATCAAGTAGGCGGTCATGGCTGTTGTCCAGCGGTCGTGGATTGTGCGCCGCCGGTTGCTGATCGGGCACGTGGTCGGACCCACCGGCCCTCCGGCTCTCTCCGGTTTCCCCCTTCGACAGCGCGCTCTGCTCGTCCACCGGCGGCAGGACCTGCCGGTCTTCGACGAGTTCTTCCGTGCCTTCTGGCGCGAGCGCCGGCGGCCGTCGCACGAACTGCGGCCATGGGCCGCCAGCGATCGCTCGGCCGGCCGGAAGCCGTGCTCACCGGCGTGGCGCCCGAGGAAGCGACGGACGACGATTCGCTGGTCAACGACGACGTCAGGACCGGACAGATTGCGGCGACCAGCTACAGCGCGCAGGACGCACTGCGGGCGAAGGACTTCGCGGAATTCACCGACGACGAGCTGCGCGAAGCGAGGCGGATCGTGGCAGGGATGCGGTGGGATCTCGGTTGAACCCGCTGCTCGGGGCGCCTGGCTACGAGCCGCTGACCCGCGGCATGCAGGCCGCGCTCCGCCACATCGACGATTTTCTTCCGGCCCACAACATCAACAGCCTCGAGGCGCTCGCACAACACCTCGCTTAATCGCCGCCCGCTGAAGCTGCTTCAGTTCCTGAGTTCCTCATCCGCTGACGGCCCGGGCTATGCAAGAAACGGCGGCGCTTTGCGCTAGTTCGGGTGGGAGGGTTTCGATGAGCCAGTTCTCGCGCCGCTCGATCGTCAAGCTGGGTGTTGCCGCTGCCGCCGGGGGGTGGGTGGGCCTGCCGCGCCGCGTCGGCGCGGCGCAAACCGAGGATCGGGCGCGCGGGTTGGACGCGACCGAGGGCCTCGCGTCGCCTGGCGAGTTCGTCTTCGATCTGTCCGACCGACGCCAAGCTGCCTGGATGTGCGAGTCGACCGCTGCCGAGACGCCACTGGCGGACACGTCGCACGATGAGGTGATCGCGCAGGCGACCACGATTGTCGACGCCGAGCGCTCGAGACGAAGCGCGTTCCCGACACCCCTTGAACGGGCTGCAGATGCCTACCTCGTCTCACGCGGCAAGGGATACACGATCGTGGCGGGCTATCCATGGTTCACCGACTGGGGCCGCGACACCTTCATCGCCATTCGCGGCTTGTGTCTCGCGACCGGACGCCTGGCGGACGCGAGAGACATCCTGCTCGAGTGGGCGAGCGCCGTGTCAGAGGGCATGCTGCCGAATCGGTTCCCCGATCGGGGCGAGCAGCCCGAGTTCAACTCCGTCGATGCCTCCCTCTGGTACGTCATCGCCGTTCACGAGTTCCTGCGGGAGTCTGCAGACCGGTCTGATCTCTTGTCTCAGCCACAGCGCGAGTCGATCGAGCGGGCGGTGCTCGCGATCGTCTCGGGCTATGCCGCCGGCACTCGGTGTGGCATCCGCATGGATGGCGACGGGTTGCTGGCGGCCGGTGTGTCGGGTGTCCAGCTGACCTGGATGGATGCCAAGGTCGGTCAGAGGGTCGTTACGCCGCGAGTGGGCAAGCCCGTTGAGGTCCAGGCGCTTTGGATTAACGCCTTGGCCGCGGCGGCACGGCTCGACGACCGCTGGACCTCAGTTCAGCGCCGAGCCACGTCCGCGTTCGGGCGTCGGTTCTGGAACCCTGACACGCAATGCCTCTTCGACGTCGTCGATGTGGACCACGTGGCCGGTTCGACCGAATCAGGTCCTCGCGGTCGGCGGCCTGCCGTTGGCCGTTGTGGTGGGCGCCCGCGCTCGGCAGGTCGTTGACGCGGTCGAGCGAAGTCTGCTCACACCGATGGGCCTGCGATCGCTGGGCCCAGGTGTTCCCGCGTACGCGAGTCGGTATGCCGGCGACTCCTTCGCCAGAGACTCGGTCTATCACCAGGGGAAGGTCTGGCCGTGGCTCATCGGGCCGTTCGTCGAGGCATGGCTCCGCGTTCGTCGTCCCTCGAAGGCCGCACGTCAGGAGGCGCGCGATCGATTTCTCTCGCCGCTCCTCGACCATCTGGCGACCGCCGGTCTGGGTCACGTGTCGGAGATCGCCGACGGTGATGCGCCGTTCACATCGCGCGGATGCCCATTCCAGGCCTGGTCGATGGCTGAGGTCTTGCGGCTCGACCGCCAGATTCTTGCCGTCGAGTCTGCGGCCGAGGGTCCGGGCCGCGACGCTCGGAGGAGGCCTCACCGTGAAATCTCGCGGCCACGAGATGCCGCGGCTGCCGAGGAGCGCGGATCACGAAGATCATCGACCAGCCTCCCGAGGCCTACCGGACCGTGCTCCTGATGCGCGACATCGACGAGATCGACACGCAAGAGACCGCGCGTCTGCTGGGCGTGACCGAGGGACCGTGAAGACCCGACTCCACCGGGCCCGTCAGGCGCTTGCGGGATTGCTGGAGCCGGTGCGCGGACGCGCGACCGTCTGACCGGATCCGAGGGCTTTCGGGCTCACGGTTGAACCCTCGGACCATTCAACCAGCTACCGCTTGATCAGTATCGTCTCGGGATGCTGCGCGTACCATCCGAACCAGAACGCTCGTCGTGCGGGCACCCGCGGGAATCGTTGCGTGGGGTCGTGCGCGGCAACGAGCGCCTCCTCCGTGACCTGCCAGGTGCGGCCCTGTGCATCGCGGATAGCGTTCACCGTTCGTTGAGCGGGGAAGTCCGCTGACACACGGTACACCCGATTCGCGCCGCCGGGGCTCGTGACGACGGTAAAGCGTTGCCCGGCCGCGTCGAACGTGAACACCGGTTTGTTCCGAAGGAAGCTCGCCTCGATGGCGATCGGCACCCCGCCCCAGGTGTTGCCTTCGGCCGCTCCGTCCACGGCTCGAAACGTCAGGACCTCGGCCTTGTTGGCCAGGCGATTGTCCGTGCACGACACCTGAAACATCAGCCGATCGTGCGAGAAGTAATCGCGGTATGCAGCGCCCTCGGAGTAGTCGCGCTTGAAGTCCGTCTCGAGCGACAGCACGGTCGTCTGCGGATGCGCCGTTCGCCATTCCTTCCACGTTGTGGTGACCACCGGACGGAACGTCAGTCGGAGCCCGGATCCCACGAGCGAGCCGACCACCGGAATGCCCTCGACTGTAGACCAGAGCGAGTTCGTGTCCTCGTCGAACATCAGTTTGTTGGACTGATAGAGCAATCCGCTTGTCCAAAGTCGGAAGGCTCGACCGTTCACCGTGCTCTCGTAGGGAATCACCGTGCCGCAGAGCGTGCAGTAGACGATCGCGAGGTCTACGCCCCCGACCCGATCGATTGCCATCTCATGCCATCCGAGGATCCGCTTCGGATAAGCGCGCGCGTCGCCGTTGATGACGATGCCAAAGACGATGTTCGCGTCCTTCAGGTACCGTGCATCGTGGGCCGGAGTCGTCTTGGGTTGCCGCAACGGCGGAATACCGTTGACTGTCACGCCGCCCCAGTCGATCTCATCCAGCCGAATGGACGACTTGACCCCGGGAGGAAAGAACGCCCGCATGCGCGGGTCGATCTGCGCATAGACGGTGCCCTTCCAGTGCGGCGTATTCAGGATGCGGATCGTACGGTCGAGACCAGATCCACCGTTGCCAGGCATCGAGGTCGTCGCCGAATGGCTGTTTTGTCTGTCGCCCGAGAAACTTGAGGAGCCGTCGGCGAATCGGCGAGCCTCGGTCGGCCACCTCCGGCGCCGCGCCATCGGGTCGGCCACGCTGAGATTGGTCGCCATCTGAGAAGCTGGGCGCCGCGAGATCGTCGCTGACGGTGACCGCGCGACGCGGCCCCCGCATCATCCAGGCCAGGTCGATGAACATCGACGCGTAGCCGTCCCTCCACGACACGGCGATGTCGCGCAGCGCCGCGGACGCGACACGATTGTCTTCACGCGTCGCTTCGATGAAGCTGGCGAGCGGTGGAGTCTGCGCGTCAGGCTGCGCCCGCACCCGGCGTGCGGCGGCAAGAAGAGCGAGCGTGCAGAGCGTGAGGACGCCGTCGCGCGCGATCGTACACATGAGCGACCCTCCTATCCAGGCCACGCGCGGAACCACGGTCGACGTTCCGCAAATGCCGCTGCCAGCATCGTGACCAACGCAGCAGCGAAGCAGATGATCCGCCGGCGTTGCCGTGTCTCGGGTGTCGCGCTGCCTCGCGTCGCAAAGATCCGCCCGAGGCGGACGGCAGCCATCGACCCGAAGGCGAGGATCTCATGTTCGAATCCCCAGAAGCGGAGGCTCGCCGACTTCATCGCACCAGACGGGTTGTTCATGGCCTCGGTGCTGTACGGACTCAGGCCGAAATAGAGAAGGAGGCCCAGCAGGACCTGAAGGTCGACGGCCGCCATGAAGCACGTGTCCCATTTCGAGCCGCGCGGCCGTCCGTCGATGATGTGCGGCGTGCGCAGGAACGCGTTGATCGTCGCCGCGACGGCGAGCACGAGCGCCAGCCAGCGATTCCAGGAGTGCAGGGTCAGGACGGTCTGATACATGCCGTATTCATCATACGTGCTCTCACAGGCCATTTGAGAGTCACAGGTCGCAAGCCCGCGCGTCGCAGGTTGAGAGTCAGCGCTGAGAGCTATCCGATCGGAACGAGAGACACCTCGAGGATGTCGGGATTGCCCGTGGACAGCCGCGTCAGCGCATCGTCAGGGAGCGAGGCATCGACATTCACGCGGGCGACGGCGGCCTCGGCGCCTTCGAAGATCGTGTTCTCCGTCTCTTGGACGTTGACGCCGTGATGACGAAGCACCTCGAAGACGTGGGCGAGCACACCAGGTCGGTCACGATGTCGCACGATCAGCGTGTGCGTGGCCGGGGTCTTTGTCGCCACGTTGACCACGTTCGGCACCGTTCCGCTGCGGAGGAATGCCAACACGATCCGGACGGTCTCTGCCGCGGTCGCCTCCTGAGCCTGCTCTGTCGAGGCGCCAATGTGGTGCGTGCCATATACGCCCGGCAACCCGGCGAGGGAGGTGACGAATGCGCCGCTCGATGCGGACGGTTCGTGGTCGAAGACGTCGAGGCCCACCTTCACGGCTCGCTCGGCGACGACGCGCGCGAGCGCCTCGGTGTCCACGAGCTCTGCCCGTGCGGTGTTGATCAAGTACGACCCGGGCCTTACGCGGTCGAGCAGCGCCGCGTTCACGAGGTGCTTCGTGTCGGCGGTGAGAGCGAGGTGAATGCTCAGCACGTCGCTGCGAGCAGCCAGGTCGGCCGGCGAGTCGAGGACTTCGATGGGCACTGCGTCCCCAGTGGATTGCCCATCCGCCGCGGTGCCGCCGGCGCCCGAGAAGCGTCGACTCCACACGAGCACCTTCATATCGAAGGCGTGTGCCCGTCGCGCCACTTCCTGCCCGATGCGGCCGAAGCCGAGGAGGCCAATGGTCCGACCCGCCAGGCCGCGTGCCTTCGAGTACGCCTTCTTGTTCCATCGACCGGCTCGCAGATCCGCGACATTGTCCGGGATGTGCCGATCGATTGCCAGGATGAGCCCCAACGTCAGCTCAGCAACCGCGACGGCGTTCCTCCCAGGGCAGTTGGCGACGTAGATGCCCCGCGTGGACGCCGCGGCGACATCGATGGTGTTGTATCCTGCGCCGGCTCGAACGACGAGCGCGAGCGAGCGCGCCTCCAGGGCGGCGGCGGTCACTCTGGTACTGCGGACGATGAGCACCCGGGCTCGACAGGACCGGATGCGCTCCACAAGCGCCGGATCGGTGAGGTCGGGCTCGTAAATCACGGCACAGCCAGCGTCTCGCAGCGAAGCCAGGCCGCTGGCTTCGAAGGTGTCAGCGACAAGAACGGTCACGGATCTGAGGGTACCTGAAACCGCCACGCCCTGAGGGACGTCGGCCGACAGAGGCCGCGGTTTCACAGGCCGGAGGGGGAAACGAGCCTGGACGCGGTGCAGGGTGGCGAGGTCTCGCCCGAAAAGACGCTACGTGTTGCCGCGTTCTTCTGTTGTAGGCTGTCGGACAATGCGCATGCGGGTGGTGACGGGGATCGTCGCGGCGACCGCGCTCCTGGTCGGATCCGCCTCCGTCCGCGCACAGGGGAATCGCGACCCGCAGCTCATCCTCGACCGGATCGTCGATTACGTGATGCGATACTACGGGCGCGCCCAGAGTCTCGTCAGTCACGAAGAAATCACCCAACAGCCCATTCGGACCGACATGTCGTTCGATGGACCGTCCATACGCTATGGCTATCAGCTGCGTTTGGAGTGGGCGCCCGCCGAGGCGCATCAGATTCCGACTGCCACGATGGTCCGCGAGCTCCTGACCGTCAACGGGAGACCACCCAATCCGAAGGACAAGCCCCGCTGCATGCAGCCGCACGAAACGTGGTCTGAGCCACTGGCGATGTTCTTGCCAGACGAACGCTCGGATCTCGAGTTCAAATGGGCGGGTACCGGCCGCATGGACGGCCGCCCGACGGTGTCGCTGGATTTCATGCATCGCAACAGGAGAGGGAGGGCCACGCCAGAGGCGAATTTCAGGACTGGCGCCGACGACAGCAGCTGCGTCAGCTGGTCGGTGGAGAGTCGCCTTCAAGGCCGAGTGTGGTTGGACGACGTGACCGGCGAGGTGCTTCGACTCGATCAGAACATTTACGGTCCAATCGACATCGGCATTCCGCGAGAGGAACAAAAACGGTGGCGAACGACCGCTCTGGCAATCGATCGCCACACGACGTCGATTCGCTACAAACCGGTCACCTTCGACGATCCGCTTGAAGTGATCATGCTGCCGGAGTCGATCCAGACGATGACGCTCTCGCGAGCAGGTGCACAATCGGTCAGGGTCACGCAGCGATTCAAGAACTATCGTCGCTTCCTCGGAGAGGGCCGACTCCTGGAAGAGTAGTGCACCCGGACGAGGCTATTTGAGCAGCCTCGTCAGGACGTCGAGTCCCGGCAACTGCCCGCCCGCTAGAATCTGCCCGTCTGGCGTCAGCGTGTCGACCAGCATCGGCAACAGCGACGCAAGGGTCGATCCGGCGGCCTCAGGCGCGACGCCGGCCTGTGACGCAAACTGCGAGAGCTGCTGCGCGCCGACCACCTTATGGATTTGGTCGGCGGAGATCGGCAGGTTCTGTCCCGTCCCGACCCACGAGTTGACGATCTCTCCAAGCTGAAGCGTACCGGGTTCTCGCGAGACCTCATTTCTTGGGAGGATGGGGTCTATGGGACGTCCAAGTCGGTGTTCGCCGGAGGTGCGTGAGCGCGCGGTCCGGCTGGTGATGGAGCAGCGGCCGGCGCACCCGTCGGAGTGGGCGGCGCGGCAGGCGGTGGCGACGAAGCTGGGCATGACGGGCGAGACGCTACGGAAGTGGGTGCGCCAG
>VFZL01000015.1 GCA_016871175.1 Acidimicrobiia bacterium
GCGGCCGGTGTTGCTGATCGTGACGGAGGGCGCTCGCCAGCGCGGCTGGCGAGCGCTGACCAAGAAGAACAGAACCAAGAACAGCCGTTAACTGGCGCTATTCTCCAATGACGACTGGTCCGAAGAATCCAGGCAGGTCAGACCCGCCTGCTCCGGCCCTCGTCGATGGGCCGCAGGCAGAGTGAAGCAAGAGCGCAAGGGAGGCCGCGCCGGAGGTGAGTCGGCGCGCGACGAGACGCTGACACTGTGGAACGGTACGCATTCGTGGACATCAGTGTATCCGGTCCGAACCGCTGGCGAGCCCGCGAGGTCGAGCCGGCGAGCCTGCGACGTCCGGTCACCACGCCCGCTGCGCCGACCCACGTGTTACCATCCGTCGGATCCGACACGATCAGCCACCCTCGTGGCCTCGTGTTGAAACAGGGGAGTTGCCGGTGAGCCGTCCTGACGATCGAACGATGACCCGCCGCCGCTTCGGCCGTCAGACGGGTGGCGCCCTGGCGGCCCTTGTGTGTGGTGCCGCCGGGTGCGCGCCGTCCGCCGAGGCGCAGGCCACTCCCGAGGCTGTTCGTGAGGGTCGACTCATCCCTCGACCGCGCCGTGACGTGATGGCTTCGCTGCGCTCGGGGCCACTCGGTCTCGGTGGGAGCAACCGAGACGGCGTGGTGCAAATGCCGTCTTCGCTTGCGCCCGGACCGCTGCCGCTTCTGCTGCTCCTGCACGGTGCAACTGGGACCGGTGCGCGCATGTTGAGCCGTGTCGCCGCTGCCGCCGATCAGGCGGGCATTGTCGTAGTGGCGCCGGACTCACGCGGCGGAACCTGGGACGCCATTCGTGATGAGTTCGGAGACGACGTTGTCTTTGTGAATCGAGTGCTCGCCCATGTGTTCGAGCGTCTGGCGGTCGATTCGACGCGGCTGGCGATCGGCGGGTTCTCGGATGGCGCGTCGTATGCGCTCTCACTCGGCCTCGCCAATGGGGATCTCTTCACGCGCATCGTTGCGTTCTCGCCTGGATTCGTGAACAACGTCGTCTTGCATGGCAAGCCACGGGTGTACGTCTCCCACGGCACGAACGATCAGATTCTGCCGATCGATGTGTGCAGCAGGCAGATCGTGCCTCGTCTGCGGTCGCGCGGCTACGACGTCACGTTTCGCGAGTTCGAGGGACGACATGAACTGCCCCCTGACATCCAGACGGAGGGGTTCCGCTGGATGACGGCGAGCTGATCGGATGGATCTTGGAATCGCCGGGAGAGTGGCGCTGATCACTGGATCAAGTCGCGGGCTTGGGCTGGCGAGCGCCGCAGCACTCGTCGTCGAGGGGTGTCGCGTCGTCGTCTGCGCCAGGGGTCAGGAGAAGTTGCAGGAATCGGTTGCGGCGCTGCGGACGACGGCCGCCGATCCGCGCGATGTCACCGGGATCGCGGTCGACCTGGCTCGTGCCGAAGGCGTCGCGTCGGCGCTCGCCTGTGCCGTCGACACCTACGGCGGCCTCGACATCCTCGTCAACAACATCGGTCTGGCGCGCGGCGCCACGATCGTCGACACGTCGGACGGTGAGTGGCAAGAGGCCTTCGATCAGACGCTGATCCCGGCCGTTCGCGCATCTCGCCAGGCGGTCCCGCACATGCGTCGGCGCGGCGGTGGTGTCATCACGATGATCGCGTCGATCTGGGGCCGCGAATCGGGCGGCCGGATGACGTATAACGCGGTGAAGGCGGCCGAAATCAGCCTGGCGAAGTCGATGGCGCAGCAGCTGGCGCGCGACAACATCCGTGTGAACAGTGTCGCGCCCGGATCCATCTCATTTCCCGGCGGCTCGTGGCACAAGCGTCAGCAGGAGGACCCGGAGGGGATGGCGCAGTTCGTCGCACGTGAGCTTCCGTTCGGCCGGTTCGGTCGCGCGGAGGAGGTTGGCGCGGTCGTGGCGTTTCTGTCATCCCCGAAGGCGAGCTGGATCAGTGGTGCCTGCATTCCGGTCGACGGGTGTCAAGGGCGGTCCAATCTTTAGCGGGTGGGCGGGTAGGCAGGGAGGAGGGTGGTAGGAACGCGATGACGGACACGAAGGCTGGAACGTTCTTGCAGCTGCGATCGCTTGTGCGCGCCAATGGCGAGCTCGAGCTCTCGCTGGCCGAAATGCCGATCCCGACGCCCGCCGCCGATGAAGTCCTGGTGAAAATCCAGGCCACGCCGATCAATCCTTCCGACATCGGGATGATGTTTGGCGCCGCGGACATGGGCACAGCTGTCCAGTCCGGGACCGTCCAGCGTCCCGTGGTCACCGCCAGAATTCCCGAGCGCGCCATGTCGGCAATGGCGGGACGCGCGGGCGAGTCGATGACGGTCGGCATCGAAGGCGCTGGAACAGTCGTCGACACCGGATCGTCACCGGCGGCGCGAGCGCTGATGGGCAAGCTGGTCGCAGCCATGCCCAGGGCAATGTACGGGCAATATCGCTGTATCCCGGCTGCGGAATGCCTCGTGCTCCCCGCGGGGACAACCCCCAGTGAAGGGGCTTCGTGTTTCGTCAATCCGCTCACCGCGCTCGGCATGGTCGAGACAATGAGGCTCGAGGGGCATACAGCCCTGGTCCACACGGCCGCGGCGTCGAATCTCGGACAGATGCTGCTGCGCATGTGTTTGCAGGATGGCATTCCGCTGGTCAACATCGTCCGAAAGCCGGAGCAGGCAGCCGTCCTGCGGAACCTCGGTGCCGTACACGTGTGCGACAGCAGCACTCCCACCTTCATGTCTGAGCTCACAGAGGCGCTCGCGGCCACCCGCGCCACAATAGCCTTCGACGCAACGGGCGGTGGCACCCTCGCAGGCCAGATCCTCACGTGCATGGAATCGGCTCTGAGCAAGACCGAAGCTGTCTACAGCCGCTACGGATCGAGCACGCTCAAGCAGGTGTACATATACGGGCGGCTGGACACGCGGCCGCTCGAGCTTTCCGGATCCTTCGGGATGACGTGGGCTGCCGGCGGCTGGCTCCTCTTTCAGTTCCTGCAGAAGATCGGACCGGAGGCCGCTCAGCGGCTGCGCGATCGCGTGGTTGCCGAGCTGATGACGACGTTCGCCAGCAAGTACACGAAGACGGTCTCGCTGGCTGGCGCGCTCGATCTCGAGGCCATCGCAGCGTACCGCCGGCGCGCAACCGGCGAGAAGTACTTGATCGATCCCTCTCTGGCGTAGTTGCACCGCCAGCCGTCAACCCGCGAGCCTGGCTGGCTCGTTCGATCACGGTGTGGCTCGTCGTCCGCTCTTTAGCGCGAAGGGGCAGGTGCACCAGGTGCACGGAAGCGTGATCGTTCGGTAGTGTCCGGGTTTCTGTCGCCTCCGCGTATCTCCACACAGAGTCGCGGCGCTCACGTTCAGCGCCGTGGCCGCCGAGGTCACAACTACTGACAAGGAGATACGCATCATGAGATCGATGTTCGCGTTCGCACTGGCCACTATCCTCGCCGCCGGTAGCGCGTGGGCCGCTCCGCCCCTGAGCGTGGCGAACCGCACGTGGACCCTCGACATCAACGGCACGTCGGAAGAGCTCTTTATCGACACGTAGGCCGGCGCCGGCGCGCCGGGAAACATCAACTGCCGGAGGATCACGGGCCAGCTCCGAGGCGTTCCCGAAATCAGCGGCTTCTACTGTCCGGCGACGGGGCGCATTCACATCGTCCATCGGAACCTGTCGACGAACTTCCCGATGCGCACGTTCACGGGCACGGTGTCCGGCGATGTTTCGGGACAGCCACTGTTCATGGCTGGCACGGCGACGGTGCTCTACGCCGCGCACCTCTTCGGCGACTTGGGCGAGTACGTCTTCTCGGCCCGAGAGCAGTAGGCTCCTCGACCTGGCTGGGCGGAGCCGGCTGCGGGCGCTGGCCGAGGCCGTCGGGACCGGCCTCGGCCATATTCGCGGCCAATGATCCCCTGCGAGGACGTGCTGCCCCCCGGTTCGGAACAAAACGAGGCCCTCGCACGTCCGATTTCGCATGGCCCATCGAAGAACTGCCGAGCCGGTCAACTTGCCCTACCGATTGTGGCCGGGCGTCGTCGCAGCGTTCCTGCAGTGGCTGGGCTGGTTCGGTGTTCCTGCCATAAACCCGGAGTGGACCATTTTCGGCATGCTCGGGGCGGTTGCCTTCGGAGTCTTGATCTTCGCCTGGTGGGTGGCGTTCAGCCGTGCGAGCTGGGGCGAACGGCTCGGTACGCTGCTCATGATAGCGCTTGGGTCTGCCGCGACCATGCGCATCGTCCACCCGTCGATCTCGAACGGGATGATGGGGATGATGCCCTTCTTCTATGCGATTCCCATCATGAGCCTGGCGGTGGTGGTGTCGGCCGTCCTCGGCTCCGTACGCTCGCCGAACGCACGTTGGTTGACGAAGGGCGCGGCGATCGCCTTGGCGTGCGCTACGCTGGCGGCGATCCGGACCGACGGCATTCGGGGCGCCGGCGGTTCGGACGTGCGGTGGCGATGGAGCCAGAGCGCGGAAGAGCGTCTGCTCGCCTAGGGCGCCGATTCGATCACCACCACCTCGTCTGCTCCCGTGGCCCAGCCGATGGCCGCCGCGTCTGACTCAGGCCCTGTGGCTGCGAGCCCTGGTCACGCGACACTGACCTCCTCGACTAAGAACACATGGCCGACCGAGACCGCGGCGGAAAACCTCGCCCGCGTGGCCGATCGTCCAGCCGCCGTTGTACCTCACCCTGATCGGTCGACCGAGGCCCGCGTAACGGACTCGACGGCGCGCACGGCCGAATGGCCTGGCTTTCGGGGCGCGGGCCGAGATGGCGTGGTCAGAAGCGTGCGGATCTCGACTGAGTGGTCGACGAGCGCGCCCACTGAGGTGTGGCGCCGGCCGGTTGGACCCGGGTGGTCCTCGTTTGCCGTCGACGGAGACCGCATCTTCACGCAAGAGCAGCGCGGAGACGATGAGCTCGTCACGTGTTATCGCCTGGATGACGGCGAGCCGGTATGGCGACACCCGGATCCGGTGCGGTTCTGGGAGTCGAACGGCGGTGCCGGTCCGCGCGCCACACCGACGTTGCACGGCAATCGCGTCTTCACGTTTGGTGCGACAGGGCTCGTGAACGCCCTGGATCGCGCCACCGGCGCCCTCGTGTGGACGCGCAACGCAGCCACCGACACCGCGAAGGAAATCCCGGACTGGGGCTTCTCGAGCTCACCGCTCGTCGTCGAGGACCTCGTGATCGTGGCTGTTGCCGGACAACTCATGGCTTACGACAGTCGCGATGGGCAAACTCGCTGGAAGGGAGAGGCCGGCGGCGGTGGTTACAGCTCGCCCCATCTCGCGACGATCGCCGGTGTCCCGCAGGTGTTGCTGGTGCGAGGTGGGCGGACGATCAGCGTCGCGCCTGCGGACGGGTCGCTGTTGTGGGAGCACACAGCCGGTGAAGCTGCGGTTGCGATCGTGCAGCCCGCGGTGACCGCTGATGGCGATGTGCTCATCGCCACCGGTGACGCGATGGGAGGGACCGGGATTCGTCGCCTCGTCGTCACGCGTGAGGCCGGGAAGTGGATTGTACAGGAACGGTGGATGTCACCCGGGCTGAAGCCGTACTTCAACCACTTCGTCGTCCATAACGGTCATGCATTTGGATTCGACGGCGGCATTCTTTCTTCCATCGATCTGCGGGACGGCGCACGACGCTGGAAGGGCGGACGTTACGGACACGGGCAGCTGATGCTGCTGCCCGTGCAGGACTTGTTGTTGGTGCTTTGGGAGGAAGGCGAGCTCGCGCTGGTCAGTGCCACACCCGACCGGTTCAAAGAGTTCGCCCGATTCCCTGCGATCGAGGGAAAGACCTGGAACCACCCGACGCTGGTCGGCGATCGCCTGTTGGTGAGAAACGGCCAGGAGATGGCCGCGTTCAAGCTGCCAACACTGCAGCCCGATGCCAAGCCCCTGGCCCCCTGACCCGGCCCACCCGGCCTGGGAGAACGCGCGCGTCAGCGCGGATTCGCCTCATCGCCTTCGTCTGCGAAGCCGCCCGCAAAGCCGCCGCAGGCGCCGGTGCAGAGCGTCGCGGGGTTCGGACCCTTGCCCTGCGCGAACGCGCGCTCTTCGGCGCGCGCACCCGCGAGCAACGACGTCATTCCGATGTTGCCTTCGTGGCAACGGGGTTCGACGTAGAAGCGGTTCGCCCGGTCACTCTGCCTCTTGAGCTCGAGCTTGACCGTCCACGGCCTGGTCCAGACCGTCGGGTCTTCCATCGTGGCCGCGTACTCGATCGTGTCGGCGTCGACCCTTGTCCAGCGCTCAGTTAAGTGGAGGTTCTCGCGAGAGCCACGGAAGTCCGACTTGGGCGAGAAGTTCGTGACGTCCACGACGAGCGTCTTGCCCTCCCAGCGCGCCCGCGAGTCGCCCCACCACTGTCGGACGTTCGACGGAAGGTGCGGTCGATCCGTGATGGGGACGACGCGCTGCCAGCCCTGTCCTTGTCCGACGTCGTAGAAGATGGCGATCTGATCGCGCGTCTGCACGATGCGACGGAAGCCGCCGAAGTCTGGCAAGGCGCCGCTGATGCAGCGCTCGCTGTGGCCGCGATCCTCAGGACCGTCGGACCGATTGATCACGCCGCCGGACGTGCCCACCAATGCGTTGGTGATGTAGTGCGGCGGTGTCTCGTTGCGCCGCGGGGACGGCGGCCCGTACTTGCCCGCCGCACACGCTGGCAGCTTGTTCTTGCAGACATCGGTCGCTTGCAGCAGCGCCAGGATATACTCGAGTTGTTCGGCGTTGCGCTTCTTCCCCTCCGGCGTCATCTCGGGAATCTTGCCGTCCGGCGGGTCGACGACCATCGACGTGCGCCGGCCGGTCGGCAGGTGCGACGTGAAGATCGCCGCGTTGTACGCTCCGCCGACGTCCTGCTCCGAGCCGCGCTTGCGCCGGCTCTCATCCGCCTCGCGCCCGACGGCCGCCGCGACCTTCTGATCGAGCTCCGCGCGCTCCTCATCGGTCAGGAACTCTCGGTTGCCGTACTTCGCAGGCCGCTGTAGGGGCTCGGTGACCACGCGGGTCCAGATGCCTTGCAGATCCGGATCCCCCCAGGGCATCGTCGGCGCAGGTCCCGCTTTCGACGTCTCGTCGGTGGTAGCCGCCGTTACTGGTGTTTGTGCATCTACCGCGACGTGACCATCCATGAGAAACGACGCTGCGACTACGAGCATGGCCGCGATGCCTATTCCACCGATGATCCTTCTGCTCACGTAGTCCTCCTGCTTACGGTTTAGTGCTGACGGATCATACGTCCCGCGAGGTGATCATGTCAGCGCCCTGCGGGCCGGATCTCATTCCCCCGTCGCACGTCCCGCCGAGCCATCCGGACGACTTTCACCTCTTGATCGCCCCAGGGTCGGCTGTTAGCATGGCTGTCCATGCCTGAGCACGGCCTGGCGAGGATTGGTGGGGACGAGGAAGGGGGCCTGCCGTCTCGACCGGGACGCGACGGGGCGCTGGACGCCGCACTCGAGCGGCTGGCACCTGGCCGGAGGTCGCAGTGGACCGGGTCCGGCGGGGAGCCGGGCGGAGAGATTGCGCGGCCCGACACGCCCGACCTTCACGTCACCGCCGTTCGGCGACTGCCACCCACCGACGCGCGCACGGTTCCTTTCCCCGACATCCTCGATGCCCGACTTCGCGCTGCGCTGACGACCCGTGGCATCAGGGCGCTGTACACGCATCAAGCCGAGAGCCTCGATCACGCGCTGGCCGGTCGGAACGTCGTGGTGGTCACGCCAACCGCGTCGGGGAAGACGCTTTGCTACAACGCGCCGATCCTGCACCAGGTCCTGCAGGATCCCTCGAGCCGCGCACTCTATCTCTTCCCGACAAAAGCCCTTGCGCAGGATCAGCTCGCGGAGCTCCAGGGCCTGTGCGAGACGATCGCCGGACAGACGGAGCACGGCGCTGATCAGGCTACTCAGATCGGTGTGTTCACCTACGACGGTGACACGCCGCAGGATGCGCGCCGTAGCATCCGAACGCGCGCGCATCTCGTGCTGAGCAATCCGGACATGGTGCACTCCGGCATCCTGCCGCATCATCCGCGGTGGGCGAAGCTTTTCGAGAACCTCCGCTACATCGTGATCGACGAGCTGCACGCGTATCGCGGCGTCTTCGGCAGCCACCTGTGCAACGTCCTGCGTCGGCTGCGACGTATCTGCCGTCACTATGGATCCGACCCGGTGTTCTTGTGTTCGTCCGCGACGATTGCCAATCCGCGTGAGCTCGCCGAGCGGCTGCTCGAGCGTCCATGTGAGCTCGTCGATCAAAGCGGTGCGCCGCGCGGCGAGAAGTACTTCGTCTTCGTCAATCCGCCGGTGGTGAACAATCAGCTTGGCATCCGACGGTCGTATCTCAGCGAAACGCGTCGTGTGGCGTCGGAGTTCCTGAAGCGCAGCCTTCAGATCATCGTGTTCGCGCAGAGCCGGCTCGCCACGGAGATCTTGACGACGTACTTGAAGGACGATTTCGAGAACACCCCGGGTGCGCCGGAGCGGATCCGCGGGTACCGTGGTGGGTACTTGCCGATGCGGCGGCGTCAGATCGAGAAGGGTCTACGCGACGGCGAGGTGCGCGCCGTGGTGTCGACCAACGCGTTGGAGCTTGGCATCGACATCGGTGCGCTCGACGTTTCGGTGATGGCCGGGTATCCGGGGACCGTGGCGGCGACGTGGCAGCGCGCGGGCCGAGCCGGACGACGGGCAAGCCGATCGGCGGCGGTGATGGTGGCCTCGAGCGCGCCGCTCGATCAGTTTATCGTGCGCAATCCGTCGTACTTCTTCGACCGCTCGCCCGAGCGCGCGCTCATCGATCCGGACAACTTGCACATCCTCGTGGATCACGTGAAGTGTGCGGCGTTCGAGCTGCCGTTCGGGACGAACGAGCACTTCGGTTGCCACAACGTGCAAGAGGTGTTGAGCGTGCTGGCGGAGCAGGGGTTCGTACACCGCGTGGAGTCCGAAGAGCACGCGCCCGATGCGGCGGACGACCCCGCAGACGAGGGCTCGTGGACCTGGACCAGCGAGAGCTATCCCGCCAACGCCATCAGCTTGCGATCGGTGTCCTCGGACAACTTCGTCATCGTGGACACGACGCGCGAGCCTCTCGTCATCGGCGAGACCGACTTCACGAGTGGTCCGTCGACGCTCCACCCGAAGGCCATCTACATAGTCGAGGCGAAGCTCTATCAGGTGGAGAAGCTCGATTTCGACGGCCGCAAGGCGTTCGTACGCGAGATCGAGTGCGACTACTACACGGACGCGATCCGCTTCACGCGCGTAACCATTCTCGATACGTTCGAGCAGGGAGGCGCCGAGGCGCCTCCCTGCGCTGGCGGGGATGCCGATGAGCCATTCGCCCCCGAAGGCGCAGGCGGGGGCGAGCGACCGGTGCCACGAGCGAGCGTGGGCGTGTCTGCCGTGGACGCGTCGAGGTCTCACGGCGAGGTGCATGTTGTTTCGCGTGTCGTCGGGTTCAAGAAGATCAAGTTCTACACGAATGAAAACGTCGGCTCGGGCGAGTTGGACTTGCCCGAGCAGCAGATGCACACGACGTCCTACTGGTTGACCATCCCCGCCGCGTTGATGGCGAAGTTGCCGTTCGCGTCCGACGATCGACGTGATGGCATCTCAGGGCTAGCTTTCGCGCTTGGGCAGATCGCGCAGCTGTTGCTCATGTGCGATCGCCACGACATCGGGATCTCGATCGATACGGGCGAACAGGTCGATCCCGCTGTCGGCATCGTGATGGGCAGCGGCCACACGTTGGTCGCCGATCGCAGTCCGCGGATCTTTATCTACGACAACTATCCCGGTGGCATCGGGTTCAGCCGGCCGCTGTATCGCATGCACGCGGAGCTGTTGGAGAGCACCCAGCGCCTCATCGCCGAGTGCGAGTGCGAGAACGGCTGTCCGGGGTGTGTTGGCCCAGTCGGGCAAACCGGACCGTTGGCCAAAGTGGCGGCGCTCCGCATTCTCTCGTTGCTGATCGACGAGCGTCAGGGGGAGCCCGGGTCCAAGGGGCAGGGGCCCTTGGATCGAGCATGAGTATCGGGAATCTGACCGACCGTTTGCGGGGCATCGTCAAGCCCGCGCGCGTCTTGCTCGAACCTGACGGGCATGGGCGTCACGGTTCCCGGCCTGCCAAACCGCGATCGAGTGACGATGGCGACGAGCTCGTTGTGGATGAGCCGAGTCCGACGTCCGAGCGCTTCGATCGGGGCCTCGACGCCACGCTGAGCGGGACTTGGCATCGTGACATCAGCGGCGCGCGCTGCTATGTCATGGAGCGAACCGAGTCCGCTGACACCTGGCATGGTCGGGTGCAGGTCGGGGCGATGGCCGAGACGCTGCGACGCGCGGAGCGAGAAGCGCCCCTCCTGGCAAACGGCGCCCCGGCACGGCTCCCCTTCGTCTTTTTCGATCTCGAGACGACCGGGTTGAGCGGCTGCGCCGGTACCCTGGCGTTTCTCGCCGGTTGCGGGTGGTTCGATGACACCGGAGCGTTCGTGTCGCGGCAGTACATACTTGCGCGCACGGTCGATGAGCGGGCCATGCTCCGGGCCGTCGCCGGACATCTCGATGCTGCCGGCGCGCTCGTGAGCTTCAACGGGCGGTCCTTCGATGTGCCGCTCCTCGAGTCACGCTTTCTTTATCACCGGTTGAGCTGGACCGCAGGCCGCCTGCCACATGTGGACATGCTCCACGCCGCCCGTCGCTTCTGGCGCGCGGATAGGGTCGACGGTCAGCCGTCCTCGTGCTCGCTTGGGGCGCTCGAGCGTCACGTACTCGGAGCCGATCGGCTCGACGACGTGCCCGGGTTCGAGGTACCGGCTCGGTTCTTCCAGTTCGTACGGAGCGGCGATGCGCGTCCTCTGACAGGTGTGATCGAGCACAACCGACTGGATCTGTTGTCGCTGGCCGCGCTCACTGCCCGCTTGCTACGGCTTATCAACGAGGGTTCTGAGGCTGCGGTCGACGCAAGAGAGGCCGTGTCGCTGGGTCGTGTGTTCGAGCGAGCGGGGCTGCCAGACCGGGCCATCGAGGCTTATGAGCGGGTGCTCACGCTGCCGGGGCTTCGCCCCGCGTCCGCGACGACCAGCGCGGCGACTCTCGAAGGCGAGGCGCTTCGCGCCTTGGCCCACCTCGCTCGCCGGGCGCGCCGCTACGACCAAGCCGCTGCACACTGGCGTCAGCTGCTGGAGCTGCCCGGATGTCCTCGTTCAATGGCGCTCGAGGCTGCTGAAGCGCTCGCCATCCACCATGAACATCGCACTCGTGATCTCGATGCCGCGCGTGCCTTTGCCGTCCGCACGACCAGCCTGAGTCAGCGCTCCACTCGCGGGCGTGATGTCTTGCGCCGGTTGGCTCGCATCGACCGCAAACGTGCGGTTGCGGGGTGCTCGCGACCAAACGTCCCCGGCGGCCTGCCCTTCGCCTGATCGGGCGCATCTTACGCAGCACATCACGGGACCACGTCAAGGGCCCTGCAGCTCAAGACTCAGCGCTACGCTGCCAGGATGTCGGAACGCGATCTAGCGGGAGGCGGCAGTTTCCTTCTTGCCCTTCGCGGCGGCCTGCTTTCGGCCGGCCACCGTCTGCGCGCCGTACTTCTTCGTGAACCGCTCGACGCGGCCCTCGGTATCGATCAGCTTCTGCCGGCCGGTGAAGAAGGGGTGGCACGCCGAGCAGATCTCCAAGTGCAGCTCATGCTTGGTCGAGCGGGTCTTCCAGGTCGCCCCGCACGCGCACCGCGCCTCGACCTCTTGATACTTCGGGTGGATTCCTTCCTTCACGGCCTCTCCTTCTCTCTCGAAACCCCTAGTATACCAAGGGCAGGTGGGTCTGGTAGGGCGGGTGGGCGAGAGGACGGCAGGCAGCCATGCCGGGACGTGTCGCTCGCGCCCGCCCGCTTCGCCCACGATCCAGCGACGCCCTGGCGCTGCGGAGATCAGGCCCTCGAGGTCCTCGGGATGAGCCGACAACCGGATGGGGATGTCCCGTGAGGCAACGCACACCGGTTGGGTGGAAGCCGCCTCGATGCGTCGAATGCTAAGCTGCAGTTATGTTGTGCCCAACGCCCGACGCGAGGCTCTGCGACACACACGGGCGCCCGTACTTCTTGTGGGACTGCGATGTCACCCTCAGCCAGTTGAAGGAATACCTTCACGGGCCCGACGACGATCGCCGTAGCTATTGGCTCGCGAAGGTGATGCGGCAAGCGAAACCCGACGACGCCATCGTCATCGCCGGCGTCGACGAGATGCGAAGGCTCTGGCCCCGGATCGAGAGGTCACTCGGACGGGCGCGTGACTTCTGGGCTTGGTACCTCGACTGGACTCGGGATGCCCGTTAGCCGCCTCACGCCGCTCCAGGAGCGTGCGCTCGACGTTCTCGCGGGCATGGAGCCGAGCTGGACCCTCTTTGGTGCAGCCGCCCTCATCGGCTTTCACCTTGGTCACCGCGTGACCAGGGATCTGGACCTCGCGTTTCGACCGTTGAGCGAGCTTGGGGAAATCCCGCGCGAGGTGGAGGCACGTTTACGACGGGCCGGCTTGCGCGTCGATCGCGTGCAGACCTCTCTGTCGTTCGTGCGGCTACAGGTCACAGGATCGTCGGAGACGATCGAACTTGACCTTGTCGCGGATCCCATCCCGCCGGCCGAAATGCCCTACGAGGTACGCCCTGGCGTCCGGATCGATACGGCGCGCGAACTGTTGGCGCAGAAGTTGTCGGCGTTGCTGTCGCGGACCGAGCTGCGCGACCTAGAGGATGTCGGCGCGTTGCTCGCGGCGGGTGGCGATCTGGAGCAGGGTTTGCGGGATGCGGCCGCGCGCGACGCAGGGTTCTCACCACCCACGCTCGCCTGGCTGCTGCAGGACTTTCCTCTCGAACGAGCGCCCGAGGAAGGGCGAGATCCTAAGCACCTACGAGTGGTTCAGCAACGATTGCTCGAGGCGCTGCGCGCCGGGTAGTCGCTCGCGACCGCCTGTTGACTTCCGCGACCCGCGGTGCGTAGCAGGAGGGCTTGAGGACCACATCGAAGCGCGCGAGCGCGCGGGGCTTCGCAATCCTGCTGTGGACAGCGCAGTTGAGCCGGCGCTGGCTTCTGAGGTCAACGCCTCGCAGAGCGTGAACGCGACGCGTCAGCAGCGGCAAGGGCTGCTCCGCCACCACCCGCCGACCGCGCACCACAGGACCGTGGTCCCAGTCGCCGCGCTCTCGCGGGACTGAAGCGTCTCGCGTTCTACCCCTTGCCGTTCGACATCGAGCTCAGGAAGTCCTGATTCGTCTTCGTCTTCGCCATCTTCGAGAGCAGCAGCTCCATCGCTTCGACCGGTGAGAGCGGCGTCAGCACCTTGCGGAGCACCCACACGCGGTTCAGATCTTCCTTTGGCAGCAGCAGCTCTTCCTTCCGCGTGCCGCTCTTCTGGATGTCGATCGATGGGAACACGCGCCGATCCGTGAGCTTCCGATCGAGGTGAATTTCCAGGTTGCCGGTGCCCTTGAACTCCTCGAAGATCACTTCGTCCATGCGTGAGCCGGTGTCGACCAGCGCGGTGGAGATGACCGTCAGCGACCCGCCTTCCTCGATGTTCCGGGCCGCGCCGAAGAACCGCTTCGGACGCTGGAGCGCGTTGCTGTCCACGCCGCCCGACAGCACTTTGCCCGACGGTGGGACGATGGTGTTGTAAGCGCGGGCGAGTCGGGTGATCGAGTCGAGCAGGATCACGACGTCCTTCTTGTGCTCGACGAGGCGCTTGGCCTTCTCGATGACCATCTCAGCCACCTGAACGTGACGCTGTGCCGGCTCGTCGAACGTTGACGAGATCACTTCACCCTGCACGGACCGCTGCATGTCGGTGACCTCCTCCGGCCGCTCGTCGATGAGCAGCACGATGAGGTACACCTCCGGATGGTTCCGCGTGATGCTGTTCGCGATGTTCTGCAGCAGCATGGTCTTCCCGGTGCGCGGCGGCGCGACGATGAGACCGCGCTGGCCCTTGCCGATGGGCACCATGAGGTCGAGGACGCGCGCAGAGAGATTCTCCGTCTCGGTCTCGAGTGAAATCCGGTTCTGTGGGTAGAGCGGCGTGAGGTTCTCGAAAAAGACCTTCTCGCGCGCCTTCTCCGGAGGCTCGAAGTTGACCGCTTCGACCTTGATGAGCGCGAAATAGCGCTCGCCGTCCTTCGGCGGCCGAATCTGGCCCGACACCGTGTCGCCCGTGTGCAGGTCGAACTTGCGGATTTGCGAGGGGGAGACATAGATGTCGTCGGGGCCGGGGAGGTAGTTGTAGTCGGGGGCTCGCAGGAAGCCGAAGCCGTCCGTCAGCGTCTCGAGCACGCCCTCGGAGAAGATGAGCCCGCTCTTCTCGGCGCGCGCCTTCAGGATCTCGAAGATGAGCTCCTGCTTGCGCATGCCGGTGGCCCCGGGAACGTCGAGCTGCTTGGCGATCTTCGTCAGCGCGCCAACGCTCATGTCCTTCAGGGTCGCGAGATCGATCCGCTCTATCTTTTCTGGGGCGTTGCCCTTGGCGGGCTGGGTCGGTGCGGGTTGGGGCTGCTCGGCAGCCTGTCGATCAGTTTCCACAGTTCGTCCAATCCTTCGCCGGTGACGGCCGAAACCGGCAACACGGCGTCTTCGAAAACGGATGCGAGTTCTCTCATCGCGCGGATCCGTTGACCACGCGGGAGCTTGTCGACTTTGGTTGCCACCACTGCGACGTTGGTGACCACCGACTGGAGCCACTGCCACGCCGCCCGGTCCTGCACGAGGCCCGGGTGTCTCGCGTCGACTAGGAGCAGCGCGCCCATCTGCCCATGCGTCGACGCTCGTGCGAAATACGACTGCGTCAGGACTTCGAATGCCGCTGCCGCTGTGCCACCACCGCGGGAGTACCCGTACCCGGGTAGATCCACCAGCAGACGCGGCGAGCCGTGCCCGACCGTGACGCGATAGAGGTTGATCAACCGCGTCTTGCCTGGGGCCGCGCTCGTCCGCGCGAGCCGTTGGCGCACCAGCGCGTTAATCAGGCTCGACTTGCCGACGTTCGAGCGTCCCACCAGCGCCACCTCCGGAAACTGGCGACGCGGGATGGCCGACGCATCGACGACGCTTCTGACGAACTCGGCTTCAATCTTCAACGTGAGATCGCAGACTCGAGATCTCAGACGTCAGATTGACCGCCGCACGGGCCGCCAATCCTCGGTCCTTCATCTTCAATCTGAAATATCTCGTTAGTGCGTGATGGTGTCGTCGGTGATGGCGCTTTCGTCGGTTCCCGCCTGGGCCTCCGAGGGGAGGCGACCGGACAGCGGTTCGGCCAGCGCGATCTTCAGGACCTCGTCCATTGTCTGGACCATGTAGATGTTCAACGTGTCCAACACGTTCTTCGGGATATCTGCCAAGTCCTTTTCGTTGTCCTTGGGCAGCACGATGTTCTTCACGCCGGCACGGTGCGCGGCGAGCACTTTCTCCTTGACGCCGCCAATCGGCAGGACCTTGCCGCGAAGGGTGATTTCGCCCGTCATCGCCACGTCCTTGCGGACCGGCACGCGAGCAAGCGCTGAGACGAGCGCCGTGGCAAGCGTGATGCCGGCCGAGGGACCGTCCTTGGGGATCGCGCCCTCCGGCACGTGGACGTGGACGTCGGTCTTCCGGTTGAACTCCTTCGGAACACCGAACTCCTCGGCCTTTGTGCGCACGTAGCTCATGGCCGCCTGCGCCGACTCCTGCATGACGTCGCCGAGCTTGCCGGTGAGCGTGAGGTGCCCCTTACCGGGCATCAGCGTCGCTTCGGTCACGAGAATCTCGCCGCCCACTTCGGTCCACGCCAGGCCGGTCGCGATGCCGATCTCGTTGCTCTCCTCCGCCATCGTGTTCCGGAAGCGCGGGACCCCCAGGTACTGCGTCACCTTGTCGGCCGTGATTTCCTCGCTGAACGAGGCGCCTTCCACGACAACCTTGCGGGCCACCTTGCGGCAGATGGACGAGATCTCGCGCTCGAGGTTTCGTACGCCGGCCTCTCGGGTGTATCGCTGGATTACGGCCTGGATGGCTTCATCGATGAATGTGATGTTGTCCTTCGTGAGGCCCACCCCTTCGATGGCTTTGGGCGAGAGGAACTTCTTGGCGATCTCGACCTTCTCGAGCTCGGTGTAGCCGGCGAGCTGCAGCACCTCCATGCGGTCCCGCAGAGCCTGCGGGACCGTGTGCAGCACGTTGGCCGTGCAGATGAACATCACGTTGGACAGGTCGTACTCGACGTCGAGGTAGTGGTCGAGGAACGTGTTGTTCTGCTCGGGGTCGAGCACCTCGAGCAGCGCCGCCGATGGATCGCCGCGGAAGTCCATCGACATCTTGTCGACTTCATCCAGCAGGAAGACCGGGTTCATCGAGCCGGCCTTCTTCATCATCTGGATGATCTGGCCGGGGAAGGCACCGATGTAGGTGCGCCGGTGCCCACGGATCTCCGCCTCATCTCGTACGCCTCCGAGTGAGAGACGGACGAACTTGCGGTTCATCGCGCGCGCGATCGATTTGGCGAGCGACGTCTTGCCGACGCCTGGCGGTCCGGAGAAGGTGAGGATGGTCGCCTTCGGCTTCTTGACCAGTGCGCGGATCGCGAGGAACTCGAGAATGCGCTCCTTGATCTTCTCGAGCCCGTAGTGGTCTTCGTTGAGGATCTCCTCAGCGCGCTTCAGGTCGCGGCTCTCACGCGTCTTCTTGTGCCAGGGCACGGCGATGAGCCAGTCGAGATAGTTGCGGGAGACGGTGGCCTCGGCGGACATCGGAGGCATCGCTTCCAATCGCTTCAGTTCCTGGACGGCTTTCTCCTCGACGTCCTTGGGCATCTTGGCCTGTTCGATCTTCTTCTTGAGATCGTCGACCTCGTTGCCTTTCTCGTCCTTCCGACCCAGCTCCTTCTGGATCGCCTTCATCTTCTCGTTGAGGTAGTACTCCTTCTGCGCCTTCTCCATCTGCTTCTTCACGCGAGACTGGATGCGGCGATCCACCTGGAGCTTGTCCACCTCGATCTCGAGAATGCCGGCGATGCGGTTGAGGCGCTCGATGGGCGAGATGATCTCGAGCAGGTTCTGCTTCTCGTCGACCCCGACGAGGAGGTGCGCCGAGATGGTATCGGCGAGCTTGCCGGGATCGTCCACGCGCACTGCGGCGATCATCGCGTCATAGTGCAGGTTGTTCGACAGCTTCACGTACTGCTCGAAGAGCGACACGGCGCGGCTCATCGTCGCTTCGGCGTCGCTGCTCGCCTCGCGTTGCTTGGCGAGCACTTTCACGACGACCCGGTAGAAGCCCTTGTCTTCTTTCCACTCGACCGCGCGCGCGCGGTCGACCCCTTCGACGAGCACCTTGATGTTGCCGTCCGGCAGCTTGAGGCTCTGCACGACGTTGGCCACGCACCCCATGGTGTAGATGTCCTCGGGGCGAGGGTCGTCGACCGACGCGTCGTGCTGCGCGGCGAGGAAGATGCGCTTGTCCTTGAGCAGCGCGTGCTCGAGCGCGCGGGTGGAACTCGGGCGCCCGATGACGAACGGCATCATCATGTGTGGGAAGACGACCACATCGCGCAGCGGGACGATCGGAAGGGTTTCGTAGACTTCCAACGAGGACTCCATCTGGGCCACTACGTGTCTGGGACTGCGTCCTTGAGTGCTGGACGACCTGGATACTCGCGCGCTTGAACTGATCGTGTGACCCGAATCCGGACGGCGACGAGGCGGGAAACCCGACGTGGTTCCTGCAAGGTGGCGCTAACCGGCTTTTTCGATGAGCGCGATGGGCTTGTCCTTGGCCAGCACCACCTCGCGCGTGATGGTCACTTCGCGTACCTTCTTTTGGTTCGGCACCTGAAACATGAGATCGAGCATCAGGTCCTCGATGATCATTCGAAGGCCGCGCGCGCCGATCTTCCGCTCGAGCGCCGACTCCGCGATGGCCTCGAGCGCATCTTCGGCGAAACGCAGCTTCACGTTCTCGTACTCAAACAGCTTCATGTACTGACGCGTGATCGCATTGCGCGGTTGCGTCAGGATTTGCACCAGTGCGGCTTTATCCAGCTCGTGCAGCGTTCCGATGACGGGCAGGCGGCCAACGAACTCAGGGATCAGCCCGAACTTGATGAGGTCGCCCGGCTCCATCTGCTCGAGCGTGGCGCCCACGTCGCGCCCGCGCAGCGACTTCACGTCCGCCTTGAACCCCAGCGTCTTCTTCCCGACGCGCCGCTCGATCTGTTTGTCGAGGCCCACGAAGGCCCCACCGCAAATGAACAAGATGTTGGTCGTGTCGACCTGGAAGAACTCCTGGTGGGGATGCTTGCGCCCACCCTGCGGGGGGACGTTGGCGACCGTGCCCTCGAGGATCTTCAACAGCGCCTGCTGTACGCCTTCGCCGGACACATCGCGCGTGATCGAGGGGTTCTCGTCCTTCCGGCAGATCTTGTCGACCTCGTCGATGTAGATGATTCCCTGCTGGCACTTCTCGATGTCGCCGCCTGCGGCCTGCAACAGCTTGAGAATGATGTTCTCGACGTCTTCACCGACGTACCCCGCCTCGGTCAGCGTCGTCGCGTCAACGATCGTGAACGGGACCGACAACAACTTGGCCAGCGTTTGGGCCAGCAGCGTCTTGCCTGTGCCCGTCGGACCAATCAGCAGAATGTTCGACTTGGTCAGCTCGATGTCGTTCCGGCTACGCGGCTGCTTCTGGATTTCGATCCGCTTGTAGTGGTTGTAGACGGCAACGGCGAGCTTCTTCTTCGTCCGTTCCTGGCCGATGACGTACTCGTCGAGGAACTTCTTGATTTCCTGAGGCGTCGGCAACGACGAGCGGGTGCCACGATTCTCGAACCGGTTGTCGTCGGCGATGATGTCATTGCAGACTTCGACGCACTCGTCGCAGATGAAGACTGTCGGGCCGGCGATCAGCTTCCGGACGTCGTTTTGGTCCTTGTTGCAGAAGGAGCAGCGAAGGACCTCGGATTCCCCGGACTTCTTTACCATGTCGCGGCCTTCAGCATGTCGCGCCTTTTACGTTGGTACCGGCAGGCTCACGCGTGTCACCGGGTGCGCGGCGAGCTGACGGCAGCCCACGCCCCACTCCCGCGCTAGGCCCTCTTGCGAATGACGTCATCAATAATACCGTATTCCTTACCCTGATCGGCCGACATGATGTAGTCCCGCTCGGTATCGTCCTGGATTCGCTTGAGGGGCTGACCCGTGTGGAGGACCAGGATCTCGTTCAGCCGCTCTCGCATGCGCAGAATCTCGCGCGCCGCAATATCAATATCGGTCGCCTGGCCGCCCAGACCAGACATGAGCGGCTGGTGGATCACGATCCGTGAATTTGGCAGGGAATACCGCTTCCCCTTGGCCCCCGAGGCGAGCAGCACCGCCGCCATGGACGCCGCCTGGCCGATGCAGTACGTGGCCACGTCCGGCTTGATGAACTGCATCGTGTCGTAAATGGCCAACCCGGCCGTGATCGACCCTCCCGGGCTGTTGATGTACAGCAAGATGTCCCGATCGGGGTCTTCCGCCTCCAGAAACAGCATTTGGGCAATTGCCAGGTTCGCCACGGTGTCGTCAATCGGCGTCCCGATGAAGATGATGCTGTCCTTGAGAAGACGCGAAAAAATATCGTAGGCCCGCTCGCCACGGTTAGTCTGCTCGACCACCATCGGGACCAGTTGCATTCGCGGATCGGGAAGCTGATAGCGCATAAGGCTCAGGTCGGTCGAATGAGGTCTCTGGAAAGAGTGGGACGGGCGTGCGGGGCGTTACTCGTTGGCGATTGTAACACGCGCCATCACCCAGTCAATTGTCTTCTCCCGCCGCAATCCGGCGCTGACGCGTGACAACCTGCCCTCTTTCTCGAAGGCGGCCCGGACGGCTGCGGCCGTTCGACCGGTCCGCTCAGCATATCGGTCGATCTCGGCCTGGACTTCCGCCTCGGTCACGTCCAGCCTCTCGCGCCGGGCCACCTCGTCCAGGACCATGGCTGCGGCCACTGCCTCCCGCGACACCCCCCGCTGACTGTCTTGGAACGCCCGCCAATCGATGCCGGCCTGGCGCGGGTCGATCCCTTGTGACATCAGCCGTTGCATGAATTCTTCGACCCGTCGCTCGACTTCTCGATCGATCAGGGACGGGGGCACCTCGAACGGGACACGCGAGGCCAGCTCCTTCATCAACTGGCCCCGGACGTCGCGTTCCGAGCTGTGCCGTGCTTCGTTCTCCAAGTCGGACCGGACACCAGCCCGTAACGCATCCAGGCTTTCGAAGTCACCCATGTCCTTCGCAAACTCGTCGTCCAGCTCGGGAAGCTTTCGGCGCTTCAGCCCTCGGACGACCACGCTATACGAGACCGTCGTGCTTGCCAACTCCCCAATCGGGTGGTCCGCGGGATACCTGACGGAGAAGGTCGTGCTCGCGCCAACCTCCAGACCGAGGAGCTCCGCATCGAACCCGGGTGGGTTGGCCTTGGCGCCGAGCTCGACGTCCACTCCGGAATGGGCGTCTTTGGTGACACCCGGCATGCCAGCCACGGGTGCCGGTCGCTCAGGCTCACCTTCAGCCGGCTTTCCACCGTCCTCGTACGCGTACCGTTCGAGGTCGAGCGTCGCCGTGTCGCCATCGACTATCCCGCGACCCTCGATGGTCTCGAACTTGGCGGCCCGGTCGCGCAACCGCTTCAGCGCCAGGTCGACCGCTGTGTCGTCGACCCGCGACGAGGGGCGCTTGAGCAGGATCGTGGGGAAATCCCCCGGATCGAAGGGTGGGACCGTTTCGAACGAAGCCGTGAAGGTGAGCGGCTGGCCTTCTTCGACCGAGACGTCCCGGACATCTGGCGTATCGACGGCCTCGACGCCTCGTTCGCGTAAGGCGTCATCGAGCACACGTGGGACCAGGTCGTTCAGCACCTCGTGAAGGATCTCCGCCTTGAAGCGCTGTTTGATGACTCGAGTGGGCGCCTTGCCCGGCCGGAACCCGGGAATTCGAGCTCGGCGGGAGTAGACCAGCGCCACGCGCGCGATGTGCTCGTCCACGATATCGCTGGGGATTTCGACGCGTAGGTCCTTGCGCGTCTCGTTCACGTCGACCAAATCGGTTTTCATCGGCACAACGCTAACTCAAAAGGAAAGCCGGTTCTAGGTTTCGCAGGTTCGACGCTTCTCGCGGTTCCCGGGCTCGGCGGTTCGCGGCCGTTCGCGCCAGCAGGTCGTGCACGTGCGTGGGCTCGTCGCCTCAGCTCGCGCGCACCGGTTGGCGCGCGAAGGCGTGCGAAAGGCGGGAGTCGAACCCGCACGGGTTGCCCCACCGGATCCTAAGTCCGGCGCGTCTGCCAGTTCCGCCACTTTCGCGTTGCTGTCCTACGAGGCTGCGCTCGGTTAGCGTAGCACGCAAGCCCAGAGCCCCAGAACTTTGAGCCCGGTGACCCCATCGACCTCCGAGCCCGCAAAGCCGAACCGACCGGCGTTGCTTGCGAACCGACCAGTTTGCCTCCTTGAACCACGAAACCGATGAACCTGCGAGCCGACCGTGGGCCTTAGCGTGGCTCGATGTTGCTGATCAGAAACTCGTCGACCGCCCCTCGCCGTGTCGCGACGCTATTGACCGCTCGACGGGCCCGTACGCGATACGTCCGCAGGCCCGCGGCCTCTGCCTCACGATTCCCGTCATAGAGGGCCCCGATGACGTCGGATGTCGAATTGCTCAGGAGCACATGGCAACCGCGTTCGGCCAGTGCGATGACGAGGCATTGGAGGGTCCGTTGATCCTCTGCACCAAACCCAAGCGCCGTGTACGACGTGAAGCTCGCCGTGACCGACAACGGCGCGTAGGGCGGATCGAAGTAGAGAAAGTCCCCCGGCCGCGCCAGGTCGAGCGCCTCGGTGAAGGGCGCGCGTCGCAACGCCACCGCGCTGTCCTGCAGGACCGCCGCGACACGCTCGAGACGAGGCCGATCGGCAATGTTCGGTCGTACGTGCCGGCCCGCCGGCACGTTGAAGTGGCCTCGTGCGTTGACGCGGTACAGCCCGTTGAAGCCGGTGCGGTTCAGGTAGATCAGCATCGCTGCGAGCTCGGCGGAGTACGGAATCCGTCCGTCGGCCTCGCGGCGCGCGTCCCGGAGAGGATTGAACCGCTCATCGCGGACCGCGTAGTAGTGTGCACGGCCCAGACGCGCGTGCTCCCCTGCCAGCGCCCGCAGCGCGCCGAGCACCTCCGACGTCCGGTCGCGGACCATCTCATAGCACCCCACGAGGTCGCTGTTCGAGTCAAGCAGGACCGCGCGCCGCCCGCGCAGATGTCCTGCGCTCCACAGGTCGAGAAACACGGCCCCGCTGCCGAAAAATGGCTCGAAGTAGCTCCCAAAGGTGGGCGGGTAGAACGGCCGGATCCGGGGCAGCAACTGCCGCTTGCCGCCTACCCACTTCAGGAGGGGGAGAACCCGCGCGGCGCGTTCGGTGGCCCGTGTCGAGGTTGGAGACGGCACTAAATTTCCCGATTGTGCCTCGGATCGGCGTCAAATTGGTGGTTTGGGCGTCCAGCCTTACGGTCGCTCGCTGCACGTCGTCCCGCCACGCGCCGATACAGCGGATGTCGAGGTCCGACAGGTGTCGGTGTGGTCGCACTAAGCTGCCCCGCATGAGCCGTTTGCCGGGTGACCACGAGGATGAGAACAGGGCGGCGGACAGACGTCATAGCGATATGAGGGTAGGGGATCGAGGAATCGTGATCGCCCTGGCGTGCGTCGCTGCGCTCGTCGTGGCTGCGCCCTTGCCGCTCGGCGCACAGACCGAGGCCGTCGCGAACACGACGCCCGACTACGTCATTGGCGCGCAGGATCAGCTCTCCGTCACCGTGTTCGAGGAGCCGGACCTCACAGGGAAGTACCGCGTCGACAACGACGGCTCCTTCTCGTTCCCGCTGCTCGATCGGATCCGCGCGGCCGGGCGGACCATCAACGACGTGCAGGCCGAGCTGACCACCAAGCTTGCCAACGGGTTCCTGCGCAATCCCCAAGTGCGGGTCGAAGTGGATCAGTACAAGAGCCGCAGTATCTTTGTCGGCGGCGAGGTGCGTGCGCCCGGCAAGATCATGATGAACAGCAACACGATGACGTTGCTGGAGGCGTTGGCGCAAGCCGGTTCGCCGACCTCGAATGCGAGCAACGACGTGACGGTGACGCGTCGCGCTCAGGGCAGCTTGCCCAATACTGACCCGACAGTGATCCGCATCAGTCGGCGGGACCTCGAGACCGGGCGGGCCGGACACGACTTCGTCCTGCAGGATGGCGACATCATCCACGTGGCGCCGGCGCTGCGCTTCTACATCGCGGGACAGGTGCGAAGCCCCGGCTTCTATGTCCTCGAGCCCGGCCTGACCGTGCAGCAGGCGATCGCCCTTGCCGGCGGGCTTACCGACCGTGGGTCCGATCGCGGCATGACCGCCACACGCATCGTCAACGGCAAGGTGTTCGACGCGCCCGTGAAGCTGGACGACAAGGTGCTGGCCAACGACACGCTGAACGTTCGCCAGCGGTTCTTCTAGACGCCCATGCTTCTCGTGCTCGTGAGCGGCAGCGCGGAAGTGGGGGGCGCCGAGCGCTGCCTGCTCGACATGACGGCCAGTCTCCGGCAGGCGCGTCCCGATTGGGACCTGCACGTGGTGACGCCGGCTGAGGGACCGCTCGCCGAGACGGCGCGCGCGATGGGCGTCGGGGTCGACGCAGTGCCGTTTGGGCCGACGCTCTCGCGCATCGGCGAGGCGACCGCGAATCGCGCGGATCTACCCCGGACCCTCGTCCGCGTCGCCTGCGCTGCTGGTCCCGTTGCCGACTACGCACGGCGCTTGCGCTTGCGCCTCCGCGACCTGGCGCCGACCATCGTTCACACCCACGGGGTCAAGGCGCACCTGGCGGCCGCGTGGACCAAGCCCGTCGACGCACGGGTCGTGTGGCACCTGCACGACTACCTCGGCCCTCGCGGCACCTCGACGGCGCTGCTGCGCCGCAGCCTCGGTCGTTGCGCCGCCGTGATCGCGAACTCCCGCAGCGTCGCCATCGATGCACACAGGGCGCTGGGAGGAAGGGTCCCTGTGGTGACAGTCCTCAACGCGGTGGACCTGCGGCGCTACTGCCCGACCGGCCCTACGGTCGATCTCGATCGTCTCGGCGAGGCACCACCGCCCCGGCCCGGGACGCTTCGGGTGGATCTCCTCGCGACGTTCGGCCGCTGGAAGGGGCACGCCACCTTCATCGACGCCTGCGCGCAGCTGATGCCGCACTTGCCGATGTACGCCTACATCATCGGTGCGCCGCTGTATACGACCGACGGGAGCCAATACTCGCTCGAGGAACTCAAGGCGCGTGCGCGCGCTGCGGGCATTGGGAGTCGTCTCACGTTCACGGGCTACGCGCCGCACTCGGAGCAGGCGCTGCGTGCGCTCGACATCGTGGTGCACGCCAGCACCGACCCCGAGCCGTTCGGCTTGGTCATCGCGGAAGCGATGGCCTGCGGACGTGCAGTCATCGTCGCCGACGCCGGCGGCTCGCGAGAAATTATCGAGCCGGGGGTTGACGCGCTGACGCATATCCCGGGCGACGCGACCTCGCTCGCCGCGCGGATTCGGGATCTGATTGCCGATCCGGCTCGGCGCGCGAGCTTGGCTGCGGCGGCTCGAGAAGCCGCGCTCACGCGGTTTGACCGGATGCGGCTTGCGTCTGACCTGGCGCCAGTCTACGAGCACGCGTTGACAGCGGGAGCACGCTCGTGAAGGTGCTCCATGTCTACGCAGGCAACCTGTTCGGCGGCATCGAGTCGATGCTGCTGGCCTTGGCCGGCGTTCCGGACTCGCAGTCGGGCCTCCAGCACGCATTTGCGCTCTGCTTCGACGAGCGACTGGCGACCGAGTTGCGCGCGCTCGACCAACCCGCGCACCTGCTCGGCCCGGTTCGGATGAGCCGACCCGTGAGCGCCCACACGGCGCGTCGGCGGTTCGACGAGGTGCTCGGCGCGGGCTTCGATGCCGTGATCTGCCATGCGCCGTGGGCACAGGCGATCTTCGGCGGTGTGGCCCGCCGTCGAGGTGTACCGGTGGTGTTCTGGGCTCACGATCGGATGACCGGTCGACACTGGACCGAACGTCTGGCGAGGCTTGTACCGCCGGATCTGTTGATCTGCAATAGCGCGTTCACCCAGACGACACGCGCGGCGTTGTATCCGACCGTCCGCTCGGTTGTGGTGCACCCAGCGGCACGGTTTACCGATCCCTCCCGCGAACGCCGCTATCTGCGCATGTCGCTCGATACAGCGCACGACGCCGTGGTCATCGTGCAGGCCAGTCGCTGCGAGCCCTGGAAGGGACATCGATTGCTCCTCGAGGCGCTGGCGATGATGCGCGATGTGCCCGGGTGGACGTGCTGGGTGGTGGGCGGCCCCCAGCGTCCGCACGAGGCGGCGTACGTCGCCGAATTGCGAGAGACCGCCGCCCGGACCGGCATCGACGATCGCGTGCGGTGGCTCGGCCACCGACCTGATGTCGCGACGCTCTTGGCGGCCGCCGATGTGTACTGTCAGCCGAATCTCGAGCCGGAACCGTTCGGTCTGGCATTCGTCGAAGCGCTGGCGGCCGGCCTGCCGGTCGTGTCGGTGAGACAGGGCGGCGTATGCGAGATCGTGGACGAGACGTGTGGGGTCCTCACGCCGCCGGGGGACGTGACCGCTCTCGCGCAGACGCTGACGCAATTGGTGACGCAGACGGACAGACGGCGCGCGCTCGGCGCCGCCGGACCCGCTCGGAGGCGTGCTGTGGCGGATCCGCTGACGCAGGCGCAACGTCTCCGTGAGACGCTCCAGCCGCTGATCGCCTCGCGCTCGGGCGCCGGCCCCTGGGAGAGGGTCGGATGAGCGTAGCGCTCGCCTTGACCGTCCCACCGGGCGACGCCGACGCATTGGCCGCCGCCATTGGTCGGCTGACCACCGATCGCGCTGAGCGCGAACGTCTGGGGCGTGGGGCGGTGGCGCGTGCTCGCGCACTGTTTGGCAAAGCGCGGATGATCGCGCTCTTCAAGGATGTCGTGACGCAGGTCGTGGGGCAAGTTGCTTCGGCCGAGGGAGCGCTCGCGGACGCGGCGCTCTCGCAATCGCGCTGAGGGCGAGTGGTGATCGCAAAACGAGCGTTCGATCTCACACTCTCTGGCGTCGGGCTGCTGCTCTCGGCCCCGCTGTGGGCGCTCTTGGCGCTCGCGATCAAGCTCGAGAGCCCCGGGCCCGTCTTTTACACGCAGGCACGAGTCGGTCGACGCGGTCGGGTGTTTCAGGCGTTGAAGTTCCGCTCGATGATTCAGGACGCGGAACGGGGCCTGGGTCCGGTGCAGGCCGTGGCACACGACCCGCCCGTCACTCGAGTGGGACGTGTCATGCGGGCGACCGCCATGGACGAGCTGCCGCAGCTCTGGAACATCTTCGTGGGGGACATGAGCTTTGTCGGCCCGCGCGCACTTCGTCCTCAAGAGCATCGAGGTCGACGCGTCGGGCATGCCGGTTCCGCTTGAGGCCGTGCCTGGGTTCGAGCGGCGCTGCCAGATGACCCCTGGCCTCACCGGGATTGCTCAGATCTACGCTCGGCGCGACATTCCACGACGGCAGAAGTTTCGCTTCGACCACCTGTACATCCGGCGCCAGTCGTTCGGGCTCGATCTGCGCTTGATCGCCCTGTCGTTCTGGATCACGTTCCTCGGCACTTGAGAAGCCACCGACCGTAAGTTCTGACCGCGAACGCGTGGCAGGCCGCCTGAAGGAGGTTTCTCGACGCCGTGCCGTCCAACGCCACTGCCAGCACAATCCCACTAACGGGATTGTCCGAGGCGGCCGATATACCTTCACGGGAACCACTATCCGTTCACGGAAGCACCCAGCGTGCCTCGCATTCAAACTGACATCCTCGTTGTGGGCGGTGGCCCGGCCGGACTCCATACCGGAACGCTTTTGGCCCGCGCCGGTCACCATGTCGACCTCGTCGAGGAGCACCGGGAGATTGGCGCACCTGTCCACTGCATCGGCGTACTGGCGGGGGACGCCTTTGACCAATTCGATCTGCCGGTCGGCAGTCTGATCAACGAGCTCAGGACGGTCCACTTCGTCGCCCCATCTGGCGCCATCGTGAAGTATTCGACGCCGACCACCGAGGCGGTGGTGATCGATCGGCGCCGGTTCGATCGGCAGTTGGCCGACGAAGCGCCGGCTGCGGGCGTTCGTCTCCGCACGGCTCGAGTCACCGCGGTCAACGAGCGGGACCGTTCGATGGACGTCCTGGCCGGTGATCTGCGGTTCGACACGCGGGCCGTCGTCCTCGCGTGCGGTACCAACGATGGGCTTCAGCAGCGGCTGGGGCTGGGCATGCTGCGGTTACTGCTGCGGTCGGCGCAGGCAGAGTTGCCCGCCGACACCCAGCAAGACGTGGAGGTTCACTTCGGATCCGCCGCCGCCCCCGGAGGGTTTGCGTGGGCGGTGCCGGTGCACCGCGCTGACCGGCCGTACGTGCGCGTGGGCGTCATGTGCGACGGAGACGCGAGTGCGCACTTCCGGCGGATGCTGCACGCACTCCGTGACCGCTGGGGAATTCACGTCGAGGCGGGATGTGCGCCTCGGCTGAAAGCACTTCCGCTCGCCCCGCTCGGACGGACGTACGCGGACCGCGTGCTCGTCGTGGGTGACGCGGCAGGACTGGTGAAGCCGACGACGGGTGGTGGCATCTACTACAGCCTGATGAGCGCGCGTCTCGCGGTCGAGGCCCTCGTCCCGGCACTGGCCGCTGATGACCTGAGTGCCACGCGGCTCGCGATCTATCAGTCCGCGTGGCGCAGACACCTCGGCTCCGAGATCCGCTGGCAGCTCATTCTGCGCCGTGTGGCGCAGCGGCTATCGGATCGCGATATCGACCGGCTCTTCGACTTGGCCTCCACAGACGGCCTGATGCCCCTCATCCGACGCACCGCGTCCTTCAATAGGCACCGCGACTTCATCGTCGCGCTCCTGAAGCACCCGCCGGCACGTCGCGTGCTCTTTCGAGCCGCCTTCGCGTAGCAGCGCTTTCGCTCGTCGGGTGAGGCAAGCGAGCCGACCACGGAAGCGCTTGGACTGCAGACGCCAGTGAACCAACGGCGAAGGGGAAGGGAACCGAGCGAAGGAAGGCGAACCCCACGCAGCCTCCTCGCCGGCAACGCCACATGAGTTAAGCTCGCGACTGTCCCAGATGCCTCGCAGACCAGTCTCTTGCGCGTTCGTGGTGGTCGCTTCGTCGCTCGCTGTTGCCGCCGGCCAGCCAGCGCCGACTGGATCGCTGTCCGAAGCGCTGCGGGCCCATCTGAAGGACGAGCGGTTTGACGTCGTCACGTCCATTAGGGGGCTGCCGCTTGGTGTCCGCGACGAACTTCAGACCATGTGGCGGAGCCAGACGCTCGACATCGCGGAGCCGGGCGCCGAGTACCAGGAGACCGCGGGCGCCAATCGACCGCTGCCGAGCCGCCGGTTGGTCGCTGCGGGATGCTCGGCCGACCATCATTGCCTCGTGTACTACCAGCGCAGCGGCCGGTCGCGTGCGTGGGTGGTGACGCTGTTTCAGTGGACGCCCGCGGCGACGCGGTTCGATGGAGGCGGCACCGTTCCAGGCGGGCTGAAGACCATCGAGGAGGTTCGGAAGGCGATTCTGTCCGGCAGGATCAGGCCGACTGATCGCTGGTAGCCGCCGCTCACGCAAGGCGTGGTCAGCCCGTCCGATGACTTCCCGGGCGGTGAACGTCGGAGATTGAGGATGACGTAGGTGCGCTGGGACGTGATCGCAGCGGCTCGCGCACGTGACCGGTGCCGATGGCGTGGTGGTCTCCGCCGCTACTCCGGTGGAGCGCCATGGCTACCGCCACGGTGAACAACATGCCGTTGGCGGGCATTCGCAGGCCGGTGTCCCACACACTCTGGATCGCCACGCCCACGAGGCCGCTGACGGTACCGGCCCGAAACCAGAACACGGCGCCCGAGTCGCGGCGAAGCGCTCGAGCTGCCGCCACAATCCCCGCCAGGACCGCTACGGCAGCCGGCACGATGACGAGGAGTCCGCCCTCTGCGAGCACTTGAAGGTATTCGTTGTGCGCGTGGTTGAAGAACATGAGTCGCGAGCCGCGCTGGTAAACGAGCATAGCCCGTTCGAACGCCCCCACGCCGACGCCCGTGGTGAAGAAGTCGCGCGCCATTGCCCAGCTGTCCTGCCAGATAGCCACGCGGCTGCCCATGTCCGCCGGGAGCGCGTCGCCCCATCTGCCGCCCAAGGCCGCCACGTTCGCGAATGGCAGGGCCATCGCCAGCACCGCCAGGAGCGCGAGCGCGAACGCCCGCGATCCGGTGCGACCGAGATGGGCACGTCCGAGGACCGCCAACGTGGTGAGGGCCGCCGCCAGGCCCGTGAGGCCGGATCGCGACAACGACGCGACGAGCGCCGCGGTCATCAGCAGGACGGCGAAGGCGAGGGTCGTCGCACGCGCATCGAACGCGCGCACCAAGCCGGCCAGAGGACGCTCACCGCGTAGTTGCGGTACTGTCCGGGCCGCGCTATAGCCAATCACCATGGGAATGGCCAGCACGAGCCAGGTGGCCAGGTCGTTCCGGTTGACGAACGGTCCGAGCGGTCGGGGATCAGGTGTCTGCGTGATAAGCGCCCAGAAGCCGTAGATGTGACGCGGGCTCGCGAAGCGCTGCACGAAGACAATCGCCGCCAGGGCCAGGCCCATCCAGGCGACGCCGCGGCTGACCTCACGAAGCCCTCGTCGCTCGAACGCGGTGCGTGCAGTCCAGAACACCGCGAGCAGTGCGAGGGCTGTCGCCAGCGCCCACGCCGTGCTCGCGGGGTCGAGGGTCAGCGGCCCGACGGGCCCAACGGGTGATGATGCGCTGCCGACCCGCAACGCGCGATCCACGGCATCAGCCGTGGGCGAGAACGCGTGACGGAACGATGACGGAACTGGGACGAGCTGTAGGCTGATCGCAGCCGCGGACGCCAGGAGCGCGGCATCCAGGAGGCGCGCTTGCGGTGTGAGGGTACGGGGACGAACGCCGATCACCATTGCGGCCGCGAGGAGCACCACTGGCACGACGGTCCATCGATAGGCGCCGGCGAACGCGAAGAGCGTCCAGCCGATGAGCGCGACGAGGGCAGTGGAGGTCACACCGGCCTGTCGCATGCGAAGCTGCTCACACCGCTTCAGCGTAGTAGTTCTTGTACTGATGTCCGTGGTAGCGCGCGTAGTAGTATCTGTGCTTCCCGAAGTCCACTTTGTTCAGCACGACACCCAATTGATTCGGATGGCTGCTCATCACCGTCTCGATCGCCCGCTCGGCAAGGCGGCGCCGTGTCATCTCGGATCCGATGACGAAGGTGACGCCAGACACGAGCGGTGCGAGTACCACGGCGTCGGTGACGGCCAGGACCGGCGGCGTGTCGATGACGATCCAGTCGAACGGACCATGTAAGAAGTTCGTGAGCAGCGTCTTCATACGCTCGGACGCCAGGAGCTCCGACGGATTCGGCGGCGGTGTTCCCGCCGCGATCGCGAGCAGGTTCGGATCGATGGTGCGCTGGATGACGTCGCGCACGCGCACTTGGCCGCTGAGCACCTGCGCGAGGCCGCGGTCGTTCTTCAGCCGAAGCGGTCGATGGAGACCTGGGCGCCGCATGTCGGCGTCCACGAGCAGCACGCGCGCACCCCCGTAGGCGAGCGCCATCGCGATGTTGCAGGCCGTGGTCGTCTTGCCCTCGAGCGGTTGCGCGCTCGTCACCAGCATCGTCTTGGTGCCGCTCTCGCCGTAGCGGGCGCTCAACGATGTCCGGAGGCTCCGGAACGCCTCCCCGAAGTCGTGGGGCGAATGGCTGGAGCCGAGGATCGGGTGCTTGTTGCCGCGGACAGACGGCACGAGTCCAAGGAACGTCATCTTGAGGTGCTTCGATACGTCCTCTGGCGTCTTGATCGTGTCGTTCATGTAGTCGAGCCCGTAGGCGACCGCCACGGCGGCCGCGAGGCCGATGAGAAACGCCATGAGCCAGGCTCGGCGGCCGGTGGGTGACACTGGTCCTCCCGGCACTTCGGCGCGATCGACCAGACGGACGTTGTTCGCCCGGCTGTTGCTCGACACGCGCATCTCCTTCTCACGCTGCAACAACGCCTCGTAGACCGTTCGATTGCTGCGCGCCTCGCGCTCCATCACGTTGTAGGCCACGCTCTTGCGGCTCAAGTCCTGAACGTCGCTCTTGGCCTGTTCGAGGTTGGCGGCGAGCGTCCGCTCTTCCAGCAGCGCACGTTCGTACTCGTTGCGCACCGACAGCAATGCCTTGTTGGTCTCGAGCTCGATCTGCTTCTGGGCGTCCGCGAGACTGGCGTTGACTTTCACCATCTCCGGATGCCGGTCGCCATAGCGCTCCGCGAGCTGGGCCTTCTGCCGCTGGAGATCGGCGAGACGCAGCTTCAGCGTCTGAATCTGCCCGTTCTGGGCGACTGCCGCGATGGCCTCGGCGTCGTTGGCGCTGGCGACCGACTTCGCCTGGCTGTACGCGGCCTCGCGCTCGATCCGTGAGGTTCGGGCCCGCAACAGCGCGTCGTTCAGGGCGTTGAGGCGCGACAACACGATGTTGTTCTTGTCATCGAGCGACATCGCGTTCTGCCGGTCCCGGTATTCGGCCAGCGCGCGTTCGCTGTCCTCGACCTTGGTTTGCTGCGCGGCCAGCTCCTTCTGTAGCCAGTCGAGCATGTTCTGGGTACTCTGCAGCTTCACCTCGAGATTCTGGGCCACGTACTCTTCGACCAGCGCGTTGGCGGCCTCCGCCGCGAATTGCGGGTCCGTCGACGTGAACTGCACGTCGACCAGGCGACTGCCGGTGACCGGCACGACGGCCACCCGACCGATGAAGGCGCCAACGAGCGCCGCTTCGTCCGCCGTCTCGTCGGGTCGTGGCGGCTCGGGCGGCGCGGGTGGGGCCGGGCGGACCAACTCCACGACGGAGCGCAGGAGCTGCCGCGCGATATCGATCGGACTGCTGGGTCCGGTCTGGGTGCCGTTGAACTCGGCCACGTCGGCCAGGCTCAGCCGCTTGACCACCCGGCGCGTCAACTCGCGGCCTCGCAGGATGCGGTATTGGGTGTTGTAGTACGGCTCGGGATCCTGGTAGTAGGTATCGGCGGTCTGAATCCCTGGTATGGCCGTGGACCGCTCGTCCTCGATGAGCAGACGAGCGGTCGCCTGGTAGACCGGTACCTGCGAGTAGCCCTGGATCATGATGGCGCCGGCGGTCAGCACGAACACGATGGTGGCGATGCGTCGATAGCACGCGACCACTGCCAGCCGGTCGAGCAGGTGGTCCGAGTCCGCCGCGTACCGCATGTGTGGCAACGGGGACGGCCCACCCGTCGGCGGCTTCGAGGTCGGTGGAAGTCCGGTTTTGGGTGACGGAGGGCTCTGCATTACCGTGGACTCACGGGGTCGCCTGGTTTCACCGCGAGGATCCCTGAGGCCTCTGCGGCCGCCTGAACGGCGGAGGCGTGCGTTTCGGCGAAGTCGGCCACGGGAAGCAGCTTGTCCGGGCCGAACGGTTCCCGCACGATGGTCTGGACGATCTCGCCGGCATTCAGATTGAACAGCGGGCTTGCAGCCAGCACGCTCATTTCGCTCGTCAACTCAACGACGTAACTCCCACGCTCCACGGGACGGAAACGGAACAGCCCTTCGTTGTCGGTATGATCGGTACGCACGATGCTGCCCGTCCGTGCGTTGCGTAGACGAACCGGGGCATTGGCGAACCTCGAGCTGTCCGCCTTGAGCGCGGCGCCGAGGACGGCACTGAACGCCGGGGCTGCTGGTGTCGTGAGCACATACCAGTCGCCTCTCATGAGCGGGCTGGCTGGCAACACTCCCTGCTGCGCCGGCACCGAAATCACGCTGAGCGTAGCCACCACCGCGACCGCCGACACAACTCGACCCATCATGGACGCGTCCCTTCCTTCTTGTCGTTTCGGTTGGTGGTCCGTCGAACTCCAAGGCGAGATGTGAAACGCCGTTGTGTCGGCTGGCGTTCTTGTGTGCAATGAGGGGTATGCTACGGTGTGCAGCGCAACAACCGAGACGAAGTGTGCAGCTGCCGCGCGTTCGCTCTGGCCGATTGTGAGACAAAATGCGGATACGCATCGCGCTCATCGGCGCGGCACTCACCCTCGCGGTCGTTCCGATTTCAGAGGACGTCGTTGAGGCGGCGTACTCGACTGGGGTGTATCCCAGACTCCAGGCGATTCTCACCTCCGCGTCGAACGTCATCGGCGTGGCGCTGTTCGATGTTCTGATCCTGGCCGTGATCGCCGGGTGGAGCGGTCTCCTTTGGCGAGACGTGCGGCGGATGCGGGGAGCCCAGGTGCTCGCGCGTCTCGTGTGGCGCACCGGCACATGGAGCGCGGCCCTGTATGTGGCATTCCTGGTCGCCTGGGGCCTCAACTATCGACGTGTGCCGCTCGAAGTGAAGCTCGAGGTCCGCTATAACGCGGTTACGCCCGCGGCGGCCGAACGGTTGACCCGTTTGGCCGTGGCCGAGTTGAACCGGCTCGCCCCGCGCCGACTGCCCACCGAAGCGACCCTCCGCACGGCCCTGTGGCCGGCCGTGGCTGACGTGCAGGCTCGGCTCGGCGCGCCGCGAGCGATTGTCCCGGGACGGCCCAAGCGCACGCTCTTCGATCCGTACTTCCGCGCGGCCGCAGTGGACGGGATGACCGACCCGTTCTTTCTCGAGACGCTCACGTTGAGCACACTGCTTCCCGTCGAGCACCCGATGGTCGTCGCGCACGAGTGGGCGCATCTGGCCGGGTACGCAGACGAGGGGGAAGCGAACTTCGTCGGCTGGCTCGCCTGTCTCCGCGCCGACGAAGCGGCGCGCTACAGCGCTTGGTTGTTTCTCTACACCGAAGCCCTTGGAGCGCTCGACGATGCGACGGGTCAAGCCGTGTCTCGTGAGCTGGGTGAGGTGCCTCGCGGCGACCTGGTCGCCATCGCCCAACGCGTGCGCGGGCATCGGAATCCGTTCGTGGCAGCGATCGGATGGGGTGTCTACGACCAGTACCTCAAGGCCAATGGTGTCGAACAGGGCACGCGTAGCTACACCGAGGTCGTCCGCCTCGTGCTGGGTACATCGCTCGGCGTCGATGCGATAGACGCCGTCGCAGGCGCCACGACCTAGTCCGCCCGGGGACGCCAATCCAGTCTCGTGTTTCGACGAGACGAACGGCTCATGCCGGCCGTCCTGCGAAGCGCGAATCGTCGCCACGTCGTGACGCGCGACCGCGCTGACAAACGGATCACGATCCCCAGCGACTCGCGTCTCGCGGCGCCGCTTTGCGGCACATGCGGCCTGACGGTACGGCCCGGCCGACTAGTTGGACGCAGTACGGTCAGTCGAGACCGGTGTCGGCGTAACCACCGGTACGTCGAGGCGATCGCCTTGATAGAACACGCGCTCGAGGAACAGGCCAGAGGCCGGCGCCGTCAGCTTCGCCGGCAGGTCGGACCTGGAGTCAAGGAGTGAGCGCGCGGCGTCGGCCGTGAGCTCACGCCTACCCACGGCGACCAGGACGCCGACGATGCGACGAACCATCTTCCACAGGAAGTGGGATCCGAGAATCACCACCAACAGGAGACCCTCGCGCGGCTCGATTGCGAGGTGCTCCACGAGCACCAGCCTGGAGCGTCCCGCGTCCTCCGCGTCGTCATCCGCGGCTGCGAAGGATTGGAAGTCTTTCATCCCGACGAATGACGCCGCCGCCACCTTCATCCCGTTGAGATCCAGCGGGTCCTTGACCCACCACACGAACGGTTTCGCGAACGCCGTCCGCCGCCGAGCGATCTGATAGACGTAGCGTCGCGCGACGGCGCTATGGCGGGCGTGAAAGCGATGGGGCACGACGGCAACGGTGAGGATATTGATATCGGCGGGCAGCTCGTCGTTGATGTGTCGCTGCAACGAGGCGGGCGGAAGGCCGGTTGCGATGTCGAGGTGAGCGACCTGCGCCAGCGCGTGTACGCCGGCATCCGTGCGACCGGACCCGTAGAGCTCGAAGTCCTGGCGCCCGGTGGCGGTTCGGATGGCGCGCGCGAGCTCGCCTTGGACGGTCTTGGCGTTCTGCTGAATCTGCCAGCCGCTGTACCGCGTGCCGGCATACTCGATGGTCAGTTTGAAGCGAGGCACGGCGGATACCTTACTCGGCCGAGTTGACTTCTGCACGGCCCTGTGTTGTTCTAAGGGCTCGCCGATGCGTGCGCTGACGTTCACTCCGATCGCCGGTTGGCCGATGGGCCCATTCTTTATGTCGTGCGCCCGATCGCCGCTGCCGACCGCTATCAGGCTGCCGCTGGGCCTGCTTTTGCCGGGCCTACCTCTACTCACGAGGGATGCTATCGAGGTGATGTGACCGGTCGGACACGCAACGAAGTGAGAAGGTCCAGGGCCATCACCCCACACCGGGTGGTGGCCCTTTTTTTTGAAGGAAGTCCGTCATGTGTGCGAACCCCGCAACAGCCTCTCCCCCCACGTCGTCGTCCGACCGTGAGCCGACACCGACGCCCCCGGCGCGTTCGTCGTCCGCCGTGACGACCGCGACCTCCGATTGCGACCGGCACGAGGAGCGCCATGAAGAGACCCACGAAGAGGCCGGGTACGGCTACGGCGTGTAGACGGGTGACCAGCGACTGCTAACTATCGACCTCGACCAACGACCCGAATCCATGACCAACGACCCACGACCCACGATCACACTCGCTTTGCTCGGCTTCGGCACCGTCGGCCAGTCGGTGGTCCGCATTCTGGCCATCGGCGACGTCGCTGGTGTGGTGCTGACCCACATCTTCAATCGGCAGGTGGCGCGCAAACGTGCCGATTGGGTGCCGTCGACGGTGCAGTGGACCGAGTCCATCGACGACATCGTGAATAGCGACGCCGACATCGTGATCGAGGTGGTGGGCGGCGTGAATCCGACGGCGGAGTGGGTCCGGCGCGCGCTCGAGGCCGGTAAGTCGGTCGTGACGGCGAACAAGCAGCTCATCGCGCATCAGGGCAGCGATCTCTTGGCGTTGGCGCAGTCGAAGGGTGTCGAGCTCCGGTTCGAGGCGTCGGTCGCCGGCGGCATCCCCGTGCTGCGTGCGCTGCAGGAAGGGCTGTCGGGCGATCGCCTGGTCGAGGTGCGCGGGATTCTCAATGGGACCTGCGCGTACATCCTCAGCCGCATGCAGAAACACGGTGCGTCCTTTGCCGATGCCCTGCGTGAGGCTCAGCAGGCGGGCTATGCCGAAGCGGATCCCACAGAGGACGTTGACGGCGCCGACGCCGCGGCCAAGCTCGCCATCATCTCTGCCGTCGGTCTGCGGCGGCCGGTGAAGGTGCGTGATATCGCGACGCGGTCGATTCGACCGATCGAGACTGTGGACTTCGAGTACGCGAAGGAGCTTGGCTGCACGATCCGCCAAATCGCGCGCGCGTCGATCGACGATGGCGGCGATCGGGTATTCGCTGCGGTGAGGCCCGCACTGGTACAGCTCGCATCGGCGTTCGGACAGATCGAAGGCAGTCAGAACATCGTGTCGGTCCGCGGGGTGCACGGCGGCGAAACCACGTTCTCCGGGTCCGGCGCTGGGGGTGGCCCGACGGCGGTGGCGGTGGTGTCAGATGTCCTCTCCATTCGACGCACACTGGTGGGCGCTCCTGGCCTGGCCACGCCGATGGCGCGCCAGATCTATCCCGTCAGCAGCGATTTCGTCGCGCCACATTACGTCCGCTTCATCGTCAACGACAAACCGGGCATCTTGGCACAGGTGACGTCCGCCTACTCCAAGTTCGGGATCAACATCGACGGCGTCCTGCAATTGCCGCGATTCCGCAAGGACCGCCTCCCGTTCGTGACGACGCTCGAAGAGTGCGCAGAGTCGATGCTCGACAAGGCGCTCGCCGAGGTCGCGCGCTCTGACTACCACGTGCAGCCGCCGCTGGCGCTGCCGATCTTCGCGTGAGGGGCGCGCACGCCCGCACTCATGGCTCAAGCACAGACGTTTAGCGAGGTGGTCGAAGCCGAGGGCCACCTCATCGACTCCCAGATCCTCAACACCGTCTTCGACGTGGTCGTGAAGAAGAACGCGTCGTTCGACGTGTTGACGTTCACGATTGGCCGACACAACGAGGATCCGTCGTTCATCTCGATGCGGATCACCGCGAGGTCGAAGCCAGAGCTCGAAGAAGTCCTCGAGGAGCTGGTCGCCTTGGGCTGCCGGCTCTCGGACTCGCAAGATGTGACTTGTCGCACGGCTGACCGAGCCGGGTGCGTTCCGGACGACTTCTACTCGACGACGAACCATCGCACCTTCGTGCGCCTGCGCGGGCAGTGGGTGCCGGTCGAGAAGCAACGGATGGACGCCGTCATCGTCATCGAGACGAATCGCGCGTCCTGCGGGAAGCTTCGAGACGTGCGGCCGGGTGATGCGATTGTGTGCGGTGTCGCAGGTATTCGCGTGATCCCGGAGTTTCAAGATCGCGACCGACAGGGGTTCGCGTTCATGAGCAACGAGATCTCGTCGGAGCGGCGGGTCGATGTCGTGGTGAGCCGCATCGCGGCGTTGATGCGCGAAGCGAAGGCCTCAGGCGGGAAAGTGGCCGTCGTCGCCGGTCCTGTCGTGGTGCACACTGGAGGGGGTGTCCACTTCCAGGAGCTCGTCCGCCTCGGCTACGTGGACGTGCTGTTGACGGGAAATGCGCTCGCCGTTCATGACGTCGAGCAGGCGCTCTTCGGCACCTCGCTGGGTGTGAGCCTGGAGACCGGCAAGTCGATCGAAGGAGGCCATCGCCACCACATGCGGGCGATCAACACCATCTGTCGCGCCGGTGGGCTCAAGCCTGCGGTCGCTCAAGGTGTGCTGACGTCCGGCGTGATGCATGCGTGCATCACGCACAACGTCGACTACGTCTTGGCCGGAAGTATTCGGGACGATGGACCGCTGCCCGACACGATCATGGATCTGCGTGAGGCGCAGGATCGCTATGCCGCCGCGTTGGAGGGCGTCCGCCTCGTGCTCGCTCTGTCGACGATGCTGCACGGGATCGGCGTGGGGAACATGCTGCCTTCGTGGGTGAGGATGGTCTGCGTTGACATCAACCCGGCGGTCGTCACCAAGCTGGCCGACCGCGGCTCTTCGCAGACGATTGGCATCGTGACGGATGTGGGTCTATTCCTGCACCGACTGGCGCAGCAGTTGGGCGGTCCTCAGTAAGTCGACCCAAGGGTTCGTGGGTTCCACGCTGCGCCAACCGGAACGGGCTTGGGCCTGTCCCGGCCAGCGCTCGATCCCACCGGCGCCCAGCTACGGCTTGGCCGCCGCGAACTTGAATCCGTTCAGCACTTCGGTCTGCGTGGGAAGCTCGGTCTTACCGGCCGGGTAGTTCCCCTTCTTGAGGATGGCCGCGAGGATGTCGGCGTTCTGCTGCCGGCTGAGGCTGCCCGGGTTGTTCTGCGGCATGGAGATGCGCATCCGTTCGAATAGGTCACCGAGCGTCAGGTCATTCCAGTTGGCCTGGAACTCCCCGCCTGTGAGGCCGGGTGCCATCTCGCCGCCGTTCATGTCGGGACCGTGGCAACTCGAGCACTTCTCCGCGTACAACGGATCTCCGCGCTTCGCCTGGTCTTCGGTATAGACGCCGTCCCACTGCGTCTTCTGCTGGGCCTGTGCTGGCGTCCCGCTCAGGCCGATCGCACCGATCGCCGTCACCCCACAGAGCGTCACGATTGCGATGTTGAGTTTCATGTGCTCCTCACCCCCGCGGGAGAACATCAGACATTCACCGACTGCCCGCTATTTTAGCAGCGAACTTACGCCATCACGCGACGTGCGGGGCCCAATCGTGTGGCATTGTGTGGCGAGCCACCGCAGCTCGCCACATGTCGAAGCGCGCGAGGGGCTTCTGCCCGTCCCTGGCCACTCCGCGTGTGGGTGAATGGGGCGGGTGCCGCGACAGGGGGCCGGTTCCGGGGGCGTCAGCCCCCAAGACGTCTGTCCGGTTTGTCGGCAGCGCACGCGATAGGGGAACGACACCGCGGATGATACGCTGAGCAACTGATGTCGCGCATGTTTCGCTTCGCGTCCGTGCTGTCGGCCACGCTCGTCATGCTCAGCACGGGCGCACCCGAGCTGGTCGGCGACGCGCTGTTGCCTGGAGCGTTCGCCTCGCCGTCGCAGCCGGCGCGCCCCGGCACCGACGTGCTTCGAGCCAGCGCCGAGTACGATCTCGAAAGCGACGAGGCACTGGGCGGACACACCATCGCCCGGCATGTGGGCAAGGCCGATGAGGAGCTCCGAAACCGGTTGCAGCGGGAGCCACAGATCTCCGCCGCATCGACCTACACAGATCTCGGGACCGCGCGCCGAGTGGTGGGCGCGGCGGTGGCGCAGTCGCGCGCGCGCATCCAGGCGTGGAGCAGTCGCAGCGGATCGCGACCGAATCTCGTGGTGAACTACTCCGAGCCGGGCGGGCGGTCGATCGGACGCTCGATCCGGCGAAGCGCCCGCGTCAGCTCGACGGCCAGCCCGGCACTGGTGGTGCTTCGTTGGTTGCCGAGGGAGCGCCGCTGGATCGTGCTGACCTCGTATCCGGAGTCGCGCTGATGGGAATCGTGCGGAAGATACGAGCACGCAGAGCGAAAGCGTCGTTTGAGGGTGCCGGCGGGACTGTGCCGTCGCCAGGGCGATTTCCGCACCTGAGCGCCTTTCTCGCAGGGTATCTTCACCAGGATTTCACCCTGTACCACAAGACCCCCGCGGAGGCGCTCCGCGTCTTCATGACCGACGCCAGCACAGAGGAACGTAACGCCCTGCGTCGGGACTGGCGACTGTTTCTTGACGCCAGCGACGGTCTGCAGTGGCGCGACCTGCGCGCGGCGTTCTCTCGGCTCGGCGGGGCGTGGCAGCCGGGGTCGCGTTCGGCCCTCCTCGCGCTTTTCGAGGCCCTCAAGGAGAAGAGATAGGCTCGGGGTTCGCGAGTTCCAGGCGCCCTTGGGCCTGTCCGCGTGAATGCACACGATGCGCATCCTGCTCGCGGGGTCGACGGGCGCGATCGGCCGTGAGATTGCGGCCTTGCTTCAGCGAGATGGGCACACCCTCCAGTGTCCGACGCGCTCAGCAGGCGTCGATGCCCTTCAGCCCGACACGCTACGCGGCCTCTGCAAGGGCGTCGAGGTCGTCGTCTCCGCCATGGGCGGATCGGTGTCGCTGTCCGCATCCGAGCGACGCCCATACGCCTTCACCAACACGGTGGCCAACGAGAACCTGATCGCCGAAGCCTGCCGCGCGGGCGTCCGACGCCTGGTGTACGTGGCCGCGCACAAGGGACCCGGGTACGACGAGACTGCCTACATTCGGTCGCACGAAGCGGTCGTTGAGCGCCTGGCCTCCGCGTCCCTGGGCTACACCGTCGTTCGGCCGACCGGCGTCTTCACGGCTCTGGCCCCCCTCGCCGATTTCGCACGGCGTGGCTTCGTCCCACTGCTCGGTGACGGCTCCGCACGCACCAATCCGATTCACGCTGCCGACGTCGCGCGCGCGGTCGTCGAGCACCTCAGGGATGGGCCACTGGACGTCTCGATCGGCGGACCCGACGTGCTCACTCGCCGCGGTATCGCCGCACTCGCTGCCACGGGTCTGCGTCCGCGGTTCGTGTCGATTCCGGCCCCCGTGGCTCGATTCCACGCACGGTTGGCGGGTCTCTTGAACCCACGTCTCGGCGAGCTGATGGCGTTCGCCGCGGCGGTGTCGGTGGTCGACTGTGTCGCACCCGCTTACGGCCACGAGCGGCTGGCGGATTACTTTCACTCGAGGCGTGTGTGACCACCGCGCTCTGCGACCGACTCGGCGTGCAGCTGCCGATCATCCAGGCGCCAATGGCCGGGTCCCAGGGGAGCGCACTCGCGATCGCGGTATCGAACGCGGGAGGTGTCGGGTCGCTCCCGTGTGCGCTGCTGGATCTCGATGCTCTCCGTCGGGAGCTCGCAGCCATCCGCTCCGGCACCGCGAAGCCGTACAACGTCAACGTCTTCTGCCACGTGCCGCCGACCGGTGACGATGCGCGTGAACGCGCGTGGCGAGAGGCACTGGCGCCGTACTACCGCGAGTACGGCATCGACGTCAGCGCCATTCCATCAGGTCCAGGGCGACATCCGTTCAGCTTCGAAAGTGCCGAGGTGATGGAAGAGTTCAAGCCGCCGATTGTGAGCTTCCACTTCGGGTTGCCGTCCTCGGATCTGCTGCGGCGCGTGCGCCGATGGGGCGCCGTTGTGTTGTCCTCGGCCACCACGGTCGACGAGGCACGGTGGTTGGAAGCCCACGGGGTGGATGTCGTGATCGCCCAGGGGCTCGAGGCTGGCGGCCATCGAGGGCACTTCCTGTCCGACGACCTCACCCTCCAAATGGGGACCGTTTCCCTCGTGCGTCAGATCGTTCAGGCGGTCCGCGTGCCGGTCGTCGCCGCCGGTGGTGTCGCCGATGCCTCCGGCGTCAAGGCGATGATCGTGCTCGGTGCAGCGGGCGTTCAGGTGGGGACGGCGTACTTGCTGTGCCCCGAAGCCACGACGAGCCCGGTCCACCGCCAGGCAATTGCTGCGGCCGCCGCTCCGGGCGCAACGTCCCACACGGCCCTGACCAATCTCTTCACCGGTCGGCCGGCTCGTGGCGCAGTCAATCGCATCATGCGAGAGCAGGGGCCGATGAACCCCATCGCCCCGCCGTTCCCGTTGGCCAGTGCCGCCGTGCTTCCGCTGCGCGTAGCCGCGGAGGCGGCCGGTCGTCCCGATTTCTCGCCGCTCTGGGCCGGTCAGAACGCCAGCGCGTGTCGCGAGATTCCGGCCGCCGAGCTGACGCGTGTGCTCGCGCTCGGAGCGGCCTGACTCCTCTTCTGCGGCGCGACGCGATTTCGCCAGAGACCCTCGGAGGGGCCGAAGCGAGGAGTTCTGCAGCACACGTTCCCCTCAGCCCGCTACCAGGCGATGTCGAGGTTCGCCTGCGGTCCCGCGTGGCTCGGCGCTGACGGGCGGCTGACGATAGTTGACTATCATTGACCTCGTGTCTCTTCCCACGATTCGCCGAGCCGATGCGCAGGACGTGGCGGGCGTGACACAGTTGGTCAACCGCGCGTTCGAGGTCGAAGCGTTCTTCGCGGTGGGCGATCGGACGAGCGAAGCGCAGATCCGCGCCAAGCTCGACGTCGGCGTGTTCTTCCTGGCGGAGATCCGCGATCGGCTCGTCGGATGTGTGCACGCGGAGCATCGCGAGAATGGCCGCGGCTACATCAGCATGCTGGCCGTGGATCCGACCCATCAGCGAGCGGGGGTTGGCCGGCAACTCATGCGCGTCGCCGAGCAGCTCTGCTCTCAGGCGCAGTGCACCGAGGTGCTCATCACCGTCGTCAACCTCCGCACGGAGCTCGCGCGGTTCTATGCCAGCCTCGGCTACATCGAGCAGGGCACCGCGCCGTACAGCGACGCGCATCGGGCCACTCAGCCGGTCCACTTCATCGTCATGCGGAAGTCGCTGGGACGGTGTTCGTCGCCTTGAGCGCGCGCCCGCTCAATGGCTCGACCAGGCCGCGGTGACCGCAGACTAGCTCACAGTCGCATCGACTGGTGCCACCGGTTGCGCGGAGAAGCGAGCCGGCAGATGGACGACGAACGACGATCCGCGGCCGAGACCTTCGCTGAACGCTTCGACGCGTCCGCCGTGGAGCTCGGCGAAGCGCTTGACGAGCGCCAGTCCCAGTCCGAGTCCGCCTGGCGTGCGATCCAGCGATTGATTGCCCTGGCTGAATTCGTCGAACGCGCGTGCCACTAACTCCGGGGTCATGCCAATCCCCGTGTCCTTGACGTGGATGGTGGCGGTCTCGCCGTCGGCGTCGGTGGTCAGGCGCACACGCACCGTTCCCCCCGCGGGCGTGAACTTCAGCGCGTTGTGAAGTAGATTGCCAATGAGCTGCGCGAGCCTGGTGCGATCGCCGTCGGTCCACACGGACCGATCGGGCAGCACCACCTCGAGGCGAATGGCGCGGTCATCGAATGACTGCTGCAAGTCCGCGGCTGTTTCGCGGACAACCGCCGTGAGCTCCGTCGGCTCTCGGCGAATCGACAGCTTCCCGCGCGACAGCCGCGAGACATCGAGCAGGTCGTCGACCAGTCGCACGATATGCGACAGCTGACGATCGATAATCGCGCGAGCGGTCGCGTGTGCCGCCGATCCGGGCTCGGTCACTCCCATAAGGCGGACCGCGTTCTGAATCGGAGCGAGCGGGTTGCGGAGCTCGTGCGCCAGCATCGCGAGGAACTCGTCCTTGCGGCGCGCGCTGTCGCGCAACTCCCGCTCGGCACGCTTCTGCTCGGTGATTTCCGCGGCGACGATCCCCACACCCACGCGCTCGCCAGCCACGGTGACCGGGAAGAAACTCACATTCGAGTGGCGGGGGGTGCCGGGGGCGTCCAGCGTTGTGCCCGACACCTCCATCTCCAGGCGCGCTCGCCCTGATGTGCCCACATCGCGGATGCTGCTCACGATGCTGGAGAGGTCGGCGAATTCGGGAAAGAGCTCCTGCGGCGTGCGGCCAATGTGATCGGCGATGGACAGACCATTGAACTCCGCCAGCCGATCGTTCAGCTGCCGGAATCGCGTTTCGCGGTCGAGAAAGGCGAGCCCGACTGGCGCGCTCTGGAAGACGGCGTCCAGCAACGCATTCGCCCGTGCCAGTTCGGCCGTCGCCACTGTGTGATCGTGCACGTCGATGAGCGAGCCGACGTACCCGACGAATCGACCAGCTTCGTCGTATCGGGGCCGGCCTGCGCTGATCACCCACCGATAGCTGCCCTCCGCGCTCCGGATGCGGTAGCGGATCTGGTAGGGGACGCGCGCGCATGGCGGCACCGGCCTATGCGGCCGCCGCTTCTCGATCGTCGGGATGCAAGGTCTGGAGCCAACCGCTCCCGAGCCCCAAGACCGCGGGCTGACCGGACAGCTCTTGCCACCCTCGGCTGAGGAATGTCCGTCGACCTTCCGTGTCGGCGGCCCACAGAATCGCGGGAGCCGTATCCGCGAAGTGCCTGATCAGCGCGTCCTGTTCGACGTCGCTCAGCCGCAGGAGCGAGGTCTCGCGTTCGCGGAGCGCTGCAGAGAAGACCACAAAGCACGTGACGCCGACACAGGCGACGAGCTACATGAAGAAGCTGGCGTCCGCGGTGGGCAGCCCCCCGAACGGTCCCAGCCCGACCATTGTTCCCCGCACGCCAAGCGCCACGATTGCGAAGATCGCTACGAGCAGCTCCGTCGCGCCGAATCGAAACATGACCCACAGGATCCACGGCAGTACGAGAAACATCTTGCGGATCGGGTGCGGTGGAAGCCAGAAGACGGCGAGCGACAACGCAACGAGCGTCCCGAAGGCTAGCAGCAGCTCGATTCCGAGCCAACCGCGAAGGCGTGTCGCGCTTCTGCGCCACTCGTCTCGCGAGACGAGCAGGAGAGGCGCGACGACGATGATGCCCGTCATGTCGGCCACCAACCACCGTACCCATGACGTCGTCAGATCGCCGTGCTGCGTCGTCATGCCGAGTGTTCCGATCAGTGCGCCGGGGATGGCCGAGACAAGGGCGCCGACCGCTACGAGTCGGAGCATGTCGATGACGCGGTGCGGACTGGGGAGGCCCCCGGATATGCGAAGCAGGAATGCTCCCGCGAGGGCTTCACACGTGCTTGCCGCTGCGAAGCCCAGCGCTGGCAGCAGCCCACGCTGGGCCGCCAGCAGGTCGACTCCGACACTCGCCGTCAGCGCTCCGGCGACGATGCCGCCCCAGCGATCGGTGTCTGAGCGGGCGAGAAGGGCCAGGGAGATTCCGCTCGGCAGCCAGAACGCGATGAGTCCTGCGGCCGGGGACGAGACCCCGAAGCTCAGGAGCGCTCCATCGGCGAACAGCGCAGCCGACGCAAGGGCGTCTCTGAGGAGGGTGCGCAGATCAATCATCCTCTCAATAGCGAGATCTTGAGAAGGCCCGCACGGTGCCGAGCGGTGCGGATGTTCTGGCGTCTGCCGCCATGACGTCGGCCGTTTTCTCGCCGATCATGTACACGGCGCTGACGGGAAAGAAGCCTGGAAGGCGTGGGAACACCGAGGCGTCAACGACACGGAGACCGGCGACGCCGTGCACCTTGAAGTCACTCGTGAGCACGCCGCCGTCTTCCCGACGTCCGATTGCGCACGTGCATGACGCGTGGTGGCCCCAGGCGTTGCGCCGCGCGAACTCGGCGAGCTCCTCGTTCGGGACCTGCTCACCCGGCACCTCTTCGCGGGCGAGCAGCTGCTCCTTCTTGAGGCCCTGAGCCAACGTCCTCGCCAGCCTCATTCCAACGGCAACGGCCTGGAGGTCTTCTTCGTCCGGATCGGTGCCTTCCTCGAAGTAGCGGAATCGAATCTCGGGCCGCTCGAGCGGATTCGCCGAGCGGAGCGTCACGCGACCCGCTGTGTTGTTGGTGTGCGCCTTGAGCACGATCCATGTGAGGCAGTTCCGGTGCTTCGCGATGAGCGATGAATAGCCCGGGAAGTAGCCCTCGAATCGGCCGATGACGGCGTAGAGAAACAGGTCCGGGGACATGGCGGCCGGGCTCGATCGCGCAATCACCGACAGCATCGCGCCGTTGGTCTTGTACACGCCGTCGCGCTTCTTCGCCCACTCGCCGTACTGTGGATCGTTCCGCGTGAACGTCGCGCCCTCGAGCGACTCCCACGCGTCGAAGTTCATGCGGTTAACGACCGCGACCTCGTAGCGAGGTGTTTGAAGACGTCGAGCGCCCGCAGGGCCTGGATGAATCCGAGTCCGAACGTGGCGCTACGGATGCCGCCCCCTGACAGTGTCAAGCCCACGAGCGAATCCGCGTCGGGACGGTGACGGCCCCGGGCGGGATTGATGTGGCGACGGATTTCGGCTTCTCGAACGTCCTCTGCGGACGTGGTCGACTCGACCGAATCGCCGGTGATGGTCGTGACGACCCGTCGGGCAATTCGCTGGGCTGTCCGGCGCGGTTTCGCCAGTGGCGGTTCGGTGGCAGAGGCCATGTCAGGGGGAGGCGTCGCGGCGCATCGTAATCACTGTGACGCAGCGGAGTAAAGCGAATCACCCTTCGGGCCCTGTGGCCGGGTTGGCCAGGTGGGCCGCGGGTTGGGGGAGGTGGGTCGACCCGTCCGTCCTCCCGACCCACCTTCCTCCCGCCCCATCCGGCCTCCCCGGCCTAGAATCAAGATTGTGACCCAGCATCCGGCGGTGTACCACGTCGCGCGATACGGCCTCGCGCTTGCGGCGGTGGGGCTGGGGTTCAACGCGCGGTTGTGGACGTCGGAGTCGCTGGGCTCGTACTTCCCTTACCTCTTGTTCTACCCAGGGATCATGCTGGCGGCGCGCTTTGGCGGGTTCGGCCCAGGGGCCGTCGCCACGTTCCTGTCGGCGGCGCTCGCCGCCTACTACTACATGGAGCCGGCGGGAAGCTTTCTGGTCGCACGCCGGTCCGATCAGGTGTCGCTTCCACTCTTCGTCGCCTTCGGCCTGCTCATCTCGTGGTCGTCCGAATCGCTTCGTCGGGCCGAGCGGCGACAGCGCGATCTGGCCGCGCTTGCCAACGCCCAGGCGCAGGCGGAGCAGGCCACCTCGCAGCGCCTCGCGGCCACGCGCGACGAACTGCTGGTCGAGCGCAGGCGCGTCGACGATCTGGTTCGGGACGTTCCGGGCGTCGTCTGGCAAGCGTGGGGCGATCCCGCGTCGCCGGCCGGGCAGCGGCTCGACTTCGTGAGTGGCTATGCGTTCCGGCTGCTCGGCTATGAGCCTGACCAGTGGCCGCAGATCCCCAACTTCTGGCTGTCGATCGTTCACCCCGACGATCGAGACCGCGCGATGCGCGAGGCGCACGAACTCTACAGGGCCGGCTTCGGTGGTGTCATCGAGTTCCGTTGGATGGGGCGGGACGGCCGCGAGGTGTGGGTCGAGTCGCACGTCCGGACGATTCAGGAGCGCGGCGCCTCGGTCGGCATGCGGGGGGGTCGCGCTGGACGTGACGGCACGCAAGCGACTGGAGCTCGAGCACGCCGATCTCCTCGCGCAGGCGCAGGCGTCCAATCGCGCGAAGGACGAGTTCATCGCCACCGTTTCACACGAGCTTCGGACTCCGATCAACGCCGTGCTCGGGTGGACGCAAATGTTGCGCGCCGGCATCCTCTCGCCCGATCGCGTCGCGCGGGCGCTCGAGGCGATTGAGCGCAACGCCGCCGCTCAAAGCCGGATGATCGCGGACCTGCTGGACGTCTCGCGGATCGCTTCGGGGAAGTTCCGGATGGAGTTCGAGGACGTCGATCTCGTCTCGCTCGCGCGCCTGGCCGTCGACGTCGTCCGACCCGCAGCCGAAGCCAAGGGCCTGTCGCTCTAACTCCTCGCGTCCGCCGATGCGGTGCACTTGAAGGCGGACCCGCAGCGGCTCGAGCAAGCGATCTGGAACCTGCTCTCCAACGCGGTGAAGTTCACGCCCGCTGGCGGCCGGGTGTCCATCGAGGTCGGCGCCGAGTCGGACCACCTCACCATCACGGTGAGCGACACGGGCGAGGGCATTGCGGCCGAGACCCTGCCGCACATCTTCGAGCGGTTCCGTCAGGGAGACGCCAGGATGACGCGCGCGCACGCCGGCCTCGGCATCGGCTTGGCGCTGGTGCGACACATCGTGGAACTGCACGGGGGAACCGTGCGTGCCGCGAGCGGAGGTCGGGGATTGGGAACGACCTTCCGGGTGCGCCTCCCGCGCCAACCCGTGCACGACGCCGAGCTCCCGGCCTCGGCGGGCGGGGAGGTGCTCTGGGTGCGGTCCTATTGGGACGAGTGACCGGACACTAGCTCCGCGCGCGCCGCGCGTGTGCAGCGCCGCCGATCGTGGGTGACTCGTCGCGCGCGTCTCGCTCGCGAGCGATCATCACCTCTGTCGACTTCACAATCGCGATGGCGGCATCTCCTCGTTTGAGTCGCAGCTCGTGGATGGCGTCGGCCGTGATGACGGCTGTCAGTAGCTGATCGCCAATCCGTAAACGGACCTGTCCAAGCAGACCATCGGTCCGGACTTCCTCCACGAAGCCCCGCAGACGGTTTCGTCCGCTGAGCGCGACGATGAGACCGGAGCCCGAGGCGCGCCTCGTGGCGGACGAGGGCCGCTGTGGAGTGGTGAGTCGATCGATCTCGGCCTCGGAGATCCGGTGATGGCCCCCGGCCGTTTGCGTCGTTCGGACACGACCCTGGTAGATCCATTGCTTGAGCGTCGAGTACCCCACGCCGAGACGGGCCGCTGCGGTGCGAACGGTGAGTAGTGTCATGGTCATGCGTGAGCCGCCCGGTCGAGTGCGACCGGATGACAGGAATGTGTCTTGATGACGAGCCACACGGTCGCACCCTCGTGTAAGCCAAGCGCCTCACAGGCGTGTGGTGTGACATGAACGTCGAAGATCGGACCAGCGTCCACCTGCAGGGCGACGGTCATGCCCAACCGGCGGACGCCGCGAATCGTGCCAGAGACGATGTTGCGGGCGCTCAGGCCGGACGGCTTTGTCGTCGCCACCAGGATGTCTCCCCCGCGAAGGGCGAGGCGCACATGATGTCCGGGCTCTGCAGACGTCAGCCGCGGGACTTCGAGGTCGACGGCCATGCCGGCGACGCGGCAGGCCATCGTGCCGGCCTGCCGCGAGACCGAGCGCACTTCCGCGTCGAAGAAGTTCTCAAATCCGCCAATCGCAGCCAGCAGCTCGGTCGAAGGGGCGTCGAGCACTTCATGTGGCGTTCCGGACGAGACGATCCGCCCACGTTCGATGACGAGCGCGCGCGCCCCGAGCGCGAACGCCTCACGATGCGCGTGCGTGACATACAGAATCGGAATGCGCCGCGCGTCGTTCCACCGCCTGAGGTCGTCGATGATGAGCGTCTGCGTGCGGTGATCCAGCGCGGCGAGTGGCTCATCGAGCAGCAGGGCCGCGGGGTCGGTGACCAGCGATCGCGCCAGCGCAGTCCGCTGTCGCTCACCTCCCGAGATCGCGTCGGGCTGACGATCCAGCAGGTGCGAGATGCGGAACGAGGTGGCGATCCGCTGGATCCGCTCCAGGGTGTCGGCCGTGCCCAGATGACGGACGCCGTAGCGCAGATTGTCGGCCACCGAGAGATGCGGGAACAGCGCGAGCTGCTGGAACACGTAGCCAATGTTGCGTTTCGCCACCGGCACATCGATGGCGGCGCTTGCGTCGAACAACAGGCGGTCGCCGATGCGTATGGCGCCTGAGTCGGGTCGCGTCAGGCCGGACACGCACCGAAGCAGCGTCGATTTGCCGGAACCGGACGGCCCAAACAGAATCGTGATGCCGGGCTCGGCTTCGAACGTGACGTCGAGCTCGAAGCCCGTCGAACGACGGACGCAGCAGGTCACCGACAGTGTGCTCATCGCGGGTTCACCGTGGTCCACGCGCGGCGCTGAATCGCCTGCGTGAGCGCCACCACGACGAACGAGAACGCCAGGAGCAGCAGTGCCGTCCGGTGCGCGGCGTCGTACTCCAGGGCTTGGACGTGGTCGTATATGGCCAGCGACACCGTCCGAGTGACGCCGGGCACGTTGCCGCCAATCATCAAGACCACACCGAACTCGCCCACGGTGTGGGCGAAGCTCAGCACGACGCCGGTGAGGAGCCCGTCCGCGGCCAGAGGCAGGATCACCGCACGAAACGTTCGGGTTCGCGATGCGCCAAGCGTGGCGCTGGCCTCGATGAGGCTGGGATCCACGCGCCGAAACGCCGCTGCAGCAGGCTGCACCATGAAGGGGAGGCTGTAGAGCACCGAGGCGATCACGAGTCCCTCGAACGTAAAGGCAAGCCCGCGACCCGTCAGCTGGTTCCAGGCACGTCCGATGGGGCTCTCTGCGCCGAGCGCCAGCAGCACGTAGAAGCCCAGAACGGTTGGTGGCAGCACGAGCGGGAGCGCGACCACCGACTCCACGACGAACGCGAACCTCCAGCGCGAAAACGCCATCCAATAGGCGATGGGGGTGCCGAGGACGACCAAGATCCCGCAGACCCAGATGGCGAGGCGTACCGTCAAGGCGATGGTCGTCCAGTCCATGACGGGGTCAGGGGCGCAGGAAACCCGCTGCGACCAGCCGAGTCGTGGTTGATTCGCGGGTCAAGAAGCGGAGGAACTCCTCGGCGGCGGCCTTGTTCCTCGAGGCGCTGACGATGACCGCGGCTTGAAGGATCGGAGGGTGCAGATGAGCGGGAACGGCCACGTACCGACCGCTGCGCATCATCGCGGGCGCCACGGCGAGCGCCAGCGGCAGCAGCCCGGCTTGGGCATTGCCCGACTGGACAAACTGGGCCGTCTGGGTCGCGTTCTCGCCGAGCACGAGCTTTGGGCGTACGGCGGCGCTCAGCCCCATCGCTTCGAGGGCGGTGATGGCGGCTCGACCGTACGGCGCGTGCGCCGGGTTGGCGATGGCCACTCGCGCGACGGTCGCGTCAGCCAGCACGACCAGGCCGCGCTGGAGGTCCACGCCGGAGTCCGATCGGCTCCACAGGACGAGTTGGCCCGCGGCGTACGTGCGCAGCGAGCCAGCATCCGCTTTGCCGTCGTGCACCAGCCTTTGCGGATAGCCGACGTCGGCGGACAGGAACAGATCGAAGGGCGCCCCATTCATGATCTGCGCGTGAAATGTTCCCGAAGAGCCGAAGGTGATCCGCACCGTGTGGCCGGACTCTGCCTCGAACGCCTTCACCAGCTCGGGCAACACGTGTTGAAGGTCCGATGCGGCCGCAATGCCCAGGGAGGCGCCCCGTGCGGGCTGACCGGTCACCAGCAGGACGCTCGACAGCAGCACGGCCCACCACGGGTGCATCGCGGGCGATTGTACACGAGTCGTCTTGATTCGACTGATAAACAGCACATTATCGGCTATAAGCGCTCGATCGGAGTCGAGCACGACTGGCGCTTCACGGTATGGCACGACGCCTGCGTCTTCGACCGCATGCGCGTCCTGCAGGGATGGTCGGAACGGCCGAAGTACCTTTCAGCAGCTCCAGAGGCGTCGGTCAGGAGGGTCAGATGGACACATCGGCAGTGAACTGGGATTTCGTCGTGCTCTTCGGGACCATCCTGTTCTGGGGGCTCCTCCATTTCTTCTCGCCCGACGGCCGCCAATGGCGAACCGACGTCGTGCGTCAGGACCCGCCGCAGGACCATGCGGCGCTCGACGAGGTGGTCTCGCCGCCGAACTGACCAATCGGGGCTCCGCCCCCATCACCGGCTCGGTCACTCCGCGGGGCCCATCGCGTCGCCCCGTTCTCCCGCGGGCGCGCGTTCAGCGCGCCGGCCCCGAGACTGACGGCCTGCGACTGGCGAGTTGAGACTGACGAGTTAACATGGCGGCGTGAGCCGCGTCCCCTCCTACTTCTCGCACCTCGAATGTTCGGCGTCTTGCGGCGCCGGACCCTTCGACCCACGGGCTCCACATCATCTGTGCGTGTGCGGTGTTCCTCTCCTGGCCCGCTACGATCTCGCCGCCGCGCGGGGCTGGTCGAAGGGCTCGCTGCGCGATCGCGAGCCCAGCATGTGGCGCTATCGCGAGTTGATGCCGCTCTTCGCCGAGGAAACGCCCGTCACGCTCGGTGAGGGATTCACGCCCCTCGTCCAGGCGAGGACGCTCGGGTCGCGCATCGGACTCGATCACCTCTTCATCAAGGACGAGTCTCTCAATCCCACCAATTCGTTCAAGGCGCGGGGCCAATCTGCCGCGATCACGCGCGCGAAGGGGCTCGGCGCGACGACGGTGTCGGTGCCGTCGGCGGGCAACGCCGGAAACGCGATGGCCGCGTACGCGTCTCGTGCGGGGCTGCGCGCAGAGGTGTTCTTGCCCCGTGACGTGAAGACGCCGTTTGTCCGCGAGTGTCAGCTGTACGGCGCCGGCGTGACGTTGGTCGATGGCCTCATCACGGATGCCGCGCGCGTCGCCGCCGAGCGCGGCCGGCCGCTTGGCTGGTACGACGTCTCGACGCTCAAGGAGCCGTATCGCGTCGAGGGGAAGAAGACCATGGGGTACGAGCTGGCGGAGCAGATGGACTGGCGCTACCCCGACTGGATCGTGTACCCGACCGGTGGCGGCACTGGCCTGGTGGGAATGTGGAAAGCCTTCGACGAGCTTGAGCAAATCGGCTGGATACGTCCGCAGCGACGTCCACGCATGGTGTCGGTCCAGGCTGCCGGTTGTGCGCCCATCGTGCGAGCCTTTGAAGACGGGACAGAGAACGCGACGATGTGGGAGGGCACATCGACTGTCGCCGACGGCCTGCGCGTGCCGCGCGCCATCGGCGACTTCCTGATGCTCCGCGCGATCCGAGCGAGCGGCGGCACCGCTGTCGCCGTTTCCGACGATGAAATGGTTGACGGGATGGCGGAGATCGGCTCGACCGAAGGTGTGAGTGCCGCGCCAGAGGGCGGTGCTGCGCTGGCCGCGATCCGTCGCTTGGTGTCCGCCGGCACAATCGGAAGATCGGATGCGGTCGTGCTCTTCAACACCGGCGGCGCGCTCAAGTATCTGGATCTGATCGCGACCGCCGGCCTTTGACCACCGGCCGTTGACCGACGACCAAGAGTCCGAGGCCCAACGACTAATCTGTCGGCGACTCCGACTGTAGCTTCACCGTCGGGTGTTGGCGCTCGAAGTACTGCACTTCCCAGTCGGACGTGAAGAGGATGACGCGGCGCTCGAGGCGATCGACGGCCAGCGTATTCGCGCCCATCAACGAGGGGAGGGACTGATCCGGATCCGACACCCAACGCGCAGCGGCATACGGCGCCGGTTCGACTTGGGCCGAGACGTTGTACTCGTTCGCCAGGCGGCTCGCGATCACATCGAACTGCAGCGCCCCGACCACGCCAACGATTGGTTCTCGTCGGCCGCTCAGCGCATAGAACACCTGCATCAGTCCTTCCTCTTCGAGCTGGCGGATGCCATCGTCGAACTGCTTACGCTTGTTGTCGAGCAGCCTCACGCGTCCGAAGTGCTCGGCGGCGAACCGCGGGACATCCGGGAAGCGGACGGGTGTTCCCGCGTACAGCGTATCGCCGATGGCGAACTGGCCAGGGTTGGCGAGACCGATGATGTCACCCGCGTACGCCTCGGTGATGGTTTCCCGATCGCGTCCGAAGAAGCGATACGCGCGCGTGGCTCGGATGGTCTTGCCGGCTCGCCGATTGATGACCGGCATGTCCTTGGTGAAGCGGCCCGAACAGACACGCACGAACGCGATTCGGTCGCGATGGCGCGGGTCCATGTTCGCCTGCATCTTGAAGACGAAGCCCGTGAACTGGTCGTCGGCGGGATCGATGGGCCCGACGTCGGCCATCCGCGCCCGCGGCGACGGGGCCAGCTCGACGAGGGCGCGCAGGAACGGCTCGAGTCCGAAGTTCGTGAGCGCGCTGCCGAAGAAGACCGGCGTTTGGCGGCCGGAGAGATAGGCCTCCGCGTCGAAGCGCGTCCCGGCCGCGGCGATCACGTCGAGCGACTCGCGGAAGTGCGCGTAGACGGTATCGCCGATGAGACGCTTGGCCTCCGGATCGTCGAGGTCGGCCACGTCGACCGGCGCGCGATACTGGCCCTGCCACTCTCGCTCGTACAACAACAGGTGCTTCCGCTCGATGTCGTACACCCCGCGAAACTCAGTAGCGTCGCCGACAGGCCAGTTGACGGGAGCAGCCGCGATGCCCAGCGTGCGCTCGATGTCATCGAGCAGTTCCAGTGGATTCCGAGCCGGGCGGTCGTACTTGTTCACGAAGGTCAGGATCGGGAGGCGATGCCGCCGGCACACCTCGAACAGCTTCAACGTGCGCGACTCCACGCCTGCCGCGGCGTCGAGCACCATGACGGCGCTGTCGGCCGCGATGAGGGCACGATACGTGTCCTCGCTGAAGTCCTCGTGGCCCGGAGTGTCGAGCAGCGACATGCGCCGTCCCTGGAGCTCGAACTCGAGGGCTGCGGCGGTGATCGAGATGCCACGTTCCTGTTCGAGCTTCATCCAGTCCGATATCGCATGTCGCCGGTTTCGACCGCGAACCGCCCCGGCCAGCTCGATCGCTCCGGCGTACAGCAGGAGTTTCTCGGTCAGCGTGGTCTTGCCGGCGTCGGGATGGGAGATGATGGCGAACGTTCGCCGTCGAGCCACCTCGTGCTCGATCTCGGATCGTGTGAGGCTGGACGTCGATTCCATGCAGTCTCGGTGTGGCTCTCCGGTATTGTAAGGCTGGTAGGGGGCTGAACAGGTAGGCGGGTCGGCAGGTCAGCAGGTAAAGAGCAAATGCTTGAGCGATTCGAAGACTGGTGGCACGCGGACCGTGAGGCACGTCAGCAGGCGCTGGTGCCGTTGCTGGAGCGGGTCGAGCGGGTCGACCCGACGATCCGGGCCTGGGTGTGCGTGGTGCCGCAGTGGCCCGAGGCCGACGGTCCTCTCTCCGGCATCCCGTTTGGCGTCAAAGACATCATCGAGACGGCCGGCCTGCCGACGGAGTATGGATCGCCGCTCTACAAGGGACGCCAAGGCGCCATCGACGCCGACATCGTCACGCGGTTGCGCCGCCTGGGCGGGCTGCTCCTCGGCAAGACCACCTCGTGTCCGTTCGCGTGTCGCACGCCGACGGTGACACGCAACCCGCGAAACCTCGCGCACACGCCCGGCGGGAGCTCCGCCGGATCCGCGGCAGCCGTGGCGGCGAGCATGGTGCCCTTCGCGCTCGGCACACAGACGCACGGATCCGTGTTGCGACCCGCGTCGTACTGCGGGGTCACCGGCTTCAAGCCGACGTATGGCCTCGTCTCCAATGAGGGCGTACTGCCGGTTGCCCGGACGCTCGACACGCTCGGCTTCTTCACGCACACACCCGAGGGCATGTCGCTGCTGTGGGAGGCGCTCGGGTATGGTGTCGAGCGAGCCCCGTCAGTCGTGTTCGGCGTGCCGGACCCGCCGTTGAACGTCGACCCGCCGATGAGGGACGCCTTCGATGAGGTGGTCGCGAAGCTGCTCGCACGCGGCTTCGCGGTGCAGCCGGCCCCCATCGCACCGCTGCTGGCGACGATGCCTCGGGAGAACCGCATCGTGGAGTGCTACGAGGGCGCTCGTGTGCACGAGGCGCGATTTCGCGAACACGTCGATCGACTGGGCGATGTCGCCGAGATGGTCCGTGAGGGCCTCCGCATTCCGGCCGCGCGCTACGATGCTGCGCTGGCGTACATCGCGGAGTGTCGCGAGACCCTCACGCAGCAGTTCGGCCAGACGCCGGTGATTCTCACGCCCGCGGCTACGGGTCCGGCTCCGGCAGGATTCTCGTCGACGGGAGACGCGAGGATGAACAGTCCGTGGACCGCGCTCGGCACGCCAGCCATCACGGTGCCGATGCCGGTGCGAGCCGACGCACTGCCGCTCGGCCTGCAGCTCGCGAGCGCCTGCGGGACCGACGGCCGGCTATTGGCGACGGCCTCGATCGTCTCGCGCGCGCTCGACACCGCAGGCCGGGAGGCAGGAGCGTGAGCGGTTGGCTCTCAGCGTTCCGCCCTCCGCTCTCGACTCTCGCCGCGTTTCTGACCGTGGTGCTGAGCGCGGCGTGCCAGGGCGCGCCCACGCCGGCGCTCGAGAAGCTCGCGCCCTGCCGGCTTGCGGATGGTCCGCCGGACACGTACTGTGGTCATCTGCGTGTGTCCGAAGACCGACACGCTCGGAGCGGTCGCGCCATCGACCTGAAGATCGTGGTCGCGCCGGCGCTCCGTCGCGACGGGCACCCGGATCCGCTCTTCGTGTTCGAGGGAGGGCCAGGGGGCGGGGCCGCCACGTTGGCGTTCTCCCGCGTCCCGATGTTCCGCCGGTTCCAACGCGATCGCGACATCGTGCTCGTGGACCAGCGAGGGACCGGTGGATCGAACTCGCTCGACTGCTCCCCGGAAGTGCCACGCGACGTCGACGATCTGAACCTCGTCGAGCACGACGCCGCTGACCGCTACCGTGCGTGTCTCGATCGGCTCGCCGCCGATCCGCGGCAATACACCACCGACGTCGCGATGGACGACATCGAGGATGTCCGTCTGTACTTGGGGTACGAACGGATCAATGTGTACGGCTGGTCCTACGGCACACGCGCCGCGCTGGTCTACCTCAGACGCCACGAAGCCGCGGTCCGTGCAGTAATCCTCGACGGCGTCGCTCCTCCCGACATGCGCCTTCCGCTGTATGCGCCGCGTGACAGCCAGCGCGCACTGGATCGGTTGCTCGACGACTGCGCCCGTGACGCGGTGTGCGCGCGCGAGTTTCCGACGCTGAGACAGTCGGTCGCCGTCTTGTGGGATCGGATTGCCGCTCAGCCGAGGGTCTCGTTCACGCATCCGCGGACCGGTATGCCGACCGACGTGACCGTGACCGCTCGCCTGGTCGGGGCCGTCGTCTTCAGGTCGCTGTACTCGCCCGAGATCTCGGCGCTGTTGCCCCGGTTGTTGACCGATGCTTCGGATGGTCGATTCCAAGGCCTGTTGGCGCTGGCTTACACGGGCGACGCGCAAAAGGGCGCGATGAGCGACGGCCTGTTCTTGTCCGTGGTGTGCGCTGAGGATCGGCCGCGGATCTCAACTGAAGACATCGCCCGCGAGAGCCAAGGCCGGTTCATGGGCGCGACGATGTTCGAGACGCAAATGAAACCGTGCGAGTACTGGCCACGTGGATCCGTTGACGACGCGTTCTACACGCCCGTGAAGTCTGCGCGGCCGGTGTTGATCTTCTCCGGAGAGAACGATCCGGTGACCCCCCCCCGTCATGGGGCGAGAGCGTCGCGAAACACCTGACCAACGCTCGGCACGTCGTCGTGCCAGGGGCGGCGCACATCACGCTGATGCGAGGATGTGTGCCCGAATTGGTTTCCGCCTTCCTGGCCACCGCCGATATCCCGCAGGTCGACCCACGATGCGTGGAGACCTTGCGGCGGCCGCCGTTCTTCACGACGTATACAGGACCCGAACGTCCGTGATTACGCTCGGCGGCGTTCACAAGCGGTTCGGGCACGTCGAAGCCGTTCGGCACGTCTCGTTCACGGCAGACGACGGGTCGGTGACCGGACTGCTTGGCCCGAATGGCGCGGGGAAGACCACAACGCTCCGCCTGTTGTCGGGCCTCATGCGACCCGACCGTGGCACGATCGAGGTCGACGGGCACGACGTCATCGCCGATCCCATCCCGGCGCAGCGCGCGATGGGGCTGCTGCCGGATTCGCGTGGCCTGTACCCACGCCTGACGGCGCGCGAGCACATTCGGTACTTTGGCGAGCTGCGCGGACTGCGCAGAGCTGAGCTCGCCGAGCGGACCCGTCGGCTGCTCGAGCAGCTCGGACTCGGGCCGCTGGCCGATCGCCCCGTGGCAGGGTTCTCTCAGGGCGAGCGAACGAAAGTGGCGCTGGCGCGGGCGCTGGTCCACGAGCCGCACAACGTGATCCTGGACGAGCCGACCAACGGCCTGGACATCATGAGCACGCGCGCGGTGCGCGAGCTGGTGCGCGATCTCAAACGCGTGGGGCGCTGCGTCCTGTTCTCGAGCCACATCATGCAAGAGGTCTCCGCCCTCTGCGATCGCATCGTGGTGATCGCGCAGGGGACCGTCGTCGCCGATGGCACACCGGACGCGCTGCGCCGGCAGGCCAACCGCGACGATCTGGAAGAGGCGTTCGTCGTTCTCGCCGGCCTGGAGCCTGACGCGGGGGCACTCCCATAAGCGACCCACGCGGGGGCGGCTGGTTTCGAGCGTTCGTCGTGGTCTTGCGCAAGGAGCTCATCGATGGCCTGCGCGACCGTCGCTCGATTGCGTCGCTGGCGGTCGCATCCGCCATGACGCCGCTGCTGTTTGGGATCGTGTTCACGCTTGTCGCCGAGCGGCGAAAGAGCGCAGACGAGATCGCCCTTCCGGTGGCCGGGGCCCAGTACGCACCTGCCTTCGTCGACTGGCTGACCCAGCAGACCGGGGTGACCGTGGTTCCGGCGCCCAGCGATCCCGAAGCGTCGGTGCGCAATCGCGACGAAGACGTCGTGCTGATCATCGAGGAGGATTTCCAGAACAACCTCGCGAGAGCCGTGCCCGCGCCGGTGAAGCTGGTGGCCGATGTGACCCGCTTCGCCACGCTCCCGAAGGTCAACCGCGTCCGTGCACTGGTGTTCACGTACTCACAGCTGATGGGTAGCCTTCGTCTCATCTCGCGTGGCGTCGCTCCGTCGGTGGCGACGGCGCTTCGTGTCGAGGAGGTGGAGGTGTCGAGCTCTCAACAGCGTCTCGCGGCGCAGTTGGGGATGTTGCCGTTGTTTCTCGTGATCGCCGCGCTGGCCGGAGGAATGCAGATCGCGATCGATTCCACTGCCGGCGAGCGCGAGCGCGGATCGCTCGAGCCGTTGCTCTTGAACCCCGTCCCGCGAGGCGCGTTCGCGGCGGGCAAATGGGTGGCGGCGTCGCTCTTCGGTTGTGGCGCGGTCATCTTCTCGTTGGTCCTCACGATTACCGTCCTGCGGCGTGTTCCCTGGCACGACCTGGGCATCCGCTTCACCGTGACGGACGCGGGGCTGGCGAGCCTGCTGGCGCTGATCCTTCCTGCGGCGCTGTTCCTGGGCGCAGTCGTGCTGTTCGCGTCGACGTTCGCGCGTTCGTTCAAGGAGGCGCAGACCTACATGGGCATGCTGATACTGGTGCCGATGCTGCCGGGCTTGGTCTCGGCTGCCTATCCGCTCTCGAATCGGCCGTGGCTGGCGCCGGTGCCGATCGTCGGTCAGTACGCCCTCGCGGCCGACGTGCTCGGAGGAACGCCTCCGCGCCCGATGTTCTACATCGTGGCGGGTGTTTCCGTCCTCATGTGTGCCGTCGCGCTCGTCATCGTGACGGCTCGTTTGCTGCGCCGCGAAACGATCATCTTCGGCCGCTGAAGTCCGCTTTACGCCGGTGTCAGGCTGGAACACAATGAGGCCCCTGGAGGTTCGAACGATGCGATTGGGACGAGGGCGAGCGGTGCTGGCGAGCGCTGTGGCCAGCGGTGTGGCGGCGTTCCTGCTGGTCGGCGCCGAGGGACCGCGCGTGGCGGCGCAAGAGAAGCCACCAGCGGTCTCCAGTGGGTGGGTGAAGGCGCCGACCGCCGGCGCCACGTCCACCGAGGCGTACGCCACGGTCGAGAACCCGACGATGTACGCCTTTTACCTGCTGTCGGCTACGTCGGATGTCGCGGGGACCGTGGAGCTGCGACAAGCCGGCAAGGACGCGCCGCTCGAGGAAGTCACCGTGCCCGCGTACGGGACGCTCGACATGGATCCCAAGGGCTACTACCTGGTGCTCAAGGATCTCAAGAAGCCGCTCGCGGAAGGCGACAAGGTCAATGTCACTGTCGTCACCGAGCTCGGCGTGAAGCTGAGCGTGCAGGCCACCGTCAAGAAGCCCTGATCTGACAGCTGAGAGCCACTGGTACTCCCCTTAGCGCATCGTTATACTGGCGACGCGATCATGGCGACGTTCGGTGAGCAGCTCAGACGGATGCGTGAGCAACGAGGCGTGTCTCTGGAGGACATCGCGCGGGAGACGCGCCTCTCCAAACGCTACCTCGTGGCGCTCGAAAACGAAGCCATCGCGCAGCTGCCAGGCGGGGCGTACAACCGCGCCTATCTGAAGATGTACGCCACGCTGCTGGGGCTGGATCCGGAGCCACTCCTGCACGAGTACATCGAGGAAGAGGCCCGTCACGCCCAGAGCGAACAGGAACAGTTGGCGGCGATGAACCGCGCAATCGAGCGCCGGGGCACGATCCTGATTGGCCAGCCCTCTGACGCGTCCCAGGATTCGCCAGGATTCCGCCGTTTCAGCCTCGCTGCCGTGTCTCTTGCCACGCTCGCTGTCATCGCCGGCGTCGCGTGGTTTGGCCTGTCGGGGTTTCGACGCGCAGCCTCGACGTTGGAGGCGGTGGGGGGCGGGCCCGCGGCGGGGCCGTCGGCGGGCGCTGGGCCGGGGTTGCGGACGCTCTCGCCGAGGCCGCAGAATCCGACGCGCGACGCGGGTGAAGCGGCGGTCCACTCCAACGAGAGCCGGCGGTCAACGTCGACGTCCCACCGCGCACCCGTGACGGATCCGATGACCGGTGCCGTGCCGGCTTCACGGCCGATGTCGCACTTGTCGCTTGCCTCATCCGGCGTTGGGACCAGCATCGTCGATCGTCAGCTCGTGGGGCGGGCGGATCGGTTCGCCGCTGGCAGTCGAGTGCTGTTCTGGACGCACGTCCGCGGTGGGCGCGCCGGCGACACGATCGATCACGTGTGGTTTCGAGATGGCGAGCTGATCGGCGCGGCCAGCCTCCCGGTCGGCGGCGACGACTGGCGGACGCAGAGCCGTCGTCGTCTCGACTCGCCTGGCGCGTGGGCCGTCGAAGCGCGCGACGCCGAAGGCAACGTCCTCGCTCGTCACGAGTTCCAGACGTCCGCTCGGTAGGTTACGCCTCGCGCGCGTGCCCGCGGCGCGATACGGCCTTTCCTCGTTGCTGCTGCAAGCTCCGGAACGATCGCGGGAACCATTCCAGGAACCGCATGTTCGCGCTACAGAAGAGTCAGCACCGTTTCTCGTTGACACGCCAGCAGCCCGAATGATAATCGGGGCGCTGAAGGAGCCTCCTATGCCGCGACCGCACTCGGGGAAGGCCAGCCGCGCGCTGCTCTCCGTCACTGTGGGCTCGATCTGTCTGATCGTCATGTGGGATGCCTTGCCCCTTCACGGGCAGGCGCCAAGCGCGGCCGTGCCCTTTACGCAGGCGCAAGCCACCGACGGGGGGCGCGTCTACACGCAGAAGTGCGCCGCGTGCCACGGTGCCCGCCTCGACGATGGCGCCGCGCCGCCGCTCGTCGGTCAGAAGTTCCTCGACACCTGGACCGCACCTGGGCGGACGCTGGACGACCTCTTCTTCATCATCCAGACGACGATGCCGAAGAACGAGGGCGGCACGCTGAAGCCCTCGGAGTACGTCTCCGTTCTGGCTCACATGCTGGAGCGCAACGGCTACCGCGCCGGCGATCGCGCGCTGTCGATGGAGCAGAGCGCGCTGGCCACGCTGCGCTTGGCCCGGCCCTCGGCATCGGCAGATGCGACGAAACCGCCTCCACCGGAATACATCGCCGGACCGGACGGGACCACGCCGCGTGCGACCGGTCCGACGCAGGAAGCGCTGCTGGCGGCCGAGAGCAGTCGTGACTGGCTGATGCACACGCACGACTACTCCGGCACGCGGTACTCGCCGCTGACCCAGATCACCAGCGCCAACGCCCATCAGCTGCGGGCCGTGTGCGCGTATCAGGTCGGCGAGACCGGCAACTTTCAGACGGGCCCCGTCGTCGATCGCGGCACGATGTACGTGACGACGCCGTCCGCCACGATCGCCATTGATGCCGCCACGTGCCGACCGAAGTGGCGGTACGTCTGGACGCCGCGTGCGACGGAGCTCTTTGGCACCAACCGTGGCGTATCAATCAAAGACGGCCGCGTCGTGCGTGCGACGTCCGACGGCTATCTGATTGCCCTCGACGCGCAGGACGGGCGGCTGCTGTGGGCGCGCCGCGCCAGCGATACGACCAAGGGCGAGACCTTCACGATGGCGCCGCTGCTCTACGACAACCTGATCGTCATCGGACCAGCCGTGAGCGAGTTCGCCATCAAAGGGTGGGTGGGGGCGTTCCGTCTGGACAACGGTGAGCCGGTCTGGCGCTTCAACATCGTGCCTTCGCCAGGCGAGCCAGGCTACCAGACGTGGAAGCAGCCGGATGGTTTCCCGGTCGGCGGCGGCGGTGTGTGGACGACGCCCACGCTCGATCCCGAGCGCGAGATTGTTTACGTCGCCACTGGGAATCCCGCCCCCGACTTCCCGGCGGCGCTTCGCGGCGGCGTCAACCTCTACACGAACTCGGTCGTCGCGCTGAACGTCCGTACGGGGAAGCTCGTGTGGTACGAGCAGCTGGTGCCGGCCGACAACCACGACTGGGATCTGACGCACGCCAGCCCGCTGTACCGCACCACCGTCAACGGTCGCGAGCGAAAGATGTTGTCCACGGTGGGCAAGGACGGCATTCTTCGAGTGCTCGACCGCGATTCCCAGACGCGCGTGTTCGAGACGCCGGTCACGACGATCGAAAATGCCGAAGCGCGCGTCACCACGACCGGCACGCGTGCGTGTCCCGGCCTCGTTGGGGGCGTGGAATGGAACGGGCCGACGTACCACTCCGGATTGAACGTGATCGCCGTTCCAGCGGTCGACTGGTGTGCGACGTTCTACATGGACGACAATCCGCGGTTCGTGCCCAATCAGATCTTCCTGGGTGGCCGCACTGTCAACGACAAGCAGTCGCAGGGCTGGATCACCGCCGTGGACGCCGCGAGCGGCAGTGTGCGCTGGAAGTATCGATCGACACGACCGATTGTCGCCGCGGTGACTTCGACGGGCGGAGGTGTGATTTTCACGGGCGAGCTGACCGGCGATCTGGTCGCGTTTGACGCGAATACTGGCGACGTGCGCTACCGGTTCAATACCGGCGGTCCCATGGGTGCGGGCATCGTCACCTATGAGGTTGGTGGCCGGCAGTACGTCGCGGTGGCCTCGGGTCGTCCGTCGCGCATGTGGGTGCAAGAGCATCAGGGCAATCCGACCGTGATGGTGTTCGCGCTCGACGGCACGCCCAAATAGGACGGGTCCAGGTTCAAGGGCTCGTCGGTTCCGAGGTTCGCGGGTTCGGCGTACGTGCGGGGCGTCGATCGAATGGGCCTTGATTCGTTTTCGCAATGGCTGACCGTGCGCCGCTCGATATTCGAACCCGTCGGCGATGGCGCGGCTGGTTGGCGACGAACCACGCGTCGAGTTCGGGCATCTGGCTCGTCCGACACAAGCAGCACCGCGGCGTGAAAGCGATGTCGTATGAGGACGTCGTGCGCGAGGCGCTCTGCTTCGGCTGGATCGACAGCCTGGTGAAGCACCTCGACGAGGATCGCTATGCGATCAAGGTGACGCCGCGCAGGCCGACGAGCAAGTCGTCGGATATCGACCGGAAGCGCTGGAACGAATTGAAGACGGCTGGCCTGCTTGCGGCCCCAGGACTCGCGGCCGCCCCGACGGCGAATCGCTACGCGCCACGTCCATCGACCCCCGACTACCGGCCTATGTCGCGAAGGCATTCAAGGCCGATATCAGCGCCTGGCGATACTTCCAGTCCCTGGCGCCCACGTACCGGCGGCAGTTTGTTGCGTGGATCCACACGGCCAAGCGACCAGCGACCAGGGAACGTCGGATCGGCGAGGTCATTGAACTGCTCGCCGCCGGAAAGACGCTCGGATTGCGATAGGGCCGGCAACCCGTTCAGCGGTTGGCACGGCGTGCACCTGCTGCGCCTATCTCACCGACGACCAGGCAACGAGTCGCGATCTCAAGCGGGCGGCGGCGGAGGCATCTCCTGCATCCTCGGCAACGCGAATGGCCTCGCGCGCGATCTCTCGCGCCCGCGTCAGATCGCCGGACGCGGCGAGCGCCGTCGCCCAGATGTCGAGATACGCGCTGTTGCGGCGGTTGGTGCGGGTGTTGGCGCGCTCGGCGAGCGCCACCGCGAGTGCGCGGTCGGACGGCGACGCGTCCACGCGCGCCGACAGTACCGACGCGAGCGCCGCCTCGGCATTCGACCACTCGGGTCTCATGTCGAGCGCCGCACGCAGACGCACCAGCGCCCGCGCATCGTCTCCAAGCATCGCGTCCACGACGCCAGCCGCCAGAACAGCCTCGGCGTCTGCAGGTCGAGCGGCGAGGGCCGCGCCAAGATGGGTCGACGCTTCGCGCAGTCGCCCCTGCGCCTGCCGGAGCAAGCCGAGCTGGAGATGCGAGGGACCGTGCGAAGGATCGGCGGCGATGGCGGCGCTGAACAGGCGCTCGGCCTCGTCACGCTCTCCCCGCGCGAGGACCGCCAATCCAACGTTGAAGCGAGCCGATGCGGACTCCTGGCGTCGCGCGAGCGTCGCGCGAAATTCGCGCTCAGCAGCGGCTACGTCTCCAATCTCGATGAGCATTAGCGCTAGGTCGTCACGCAGTGCGACGTTGTCCGGATCTCGCGCGAGCATCGCCCGTCTTCCACGGACCTCCTCCGGCAGCACCTTTCGATACACGCTCTCGACGAGCGCTCCTCGATCCTCTCGGCGGACCGGAATCACCTGGAACCACATCTCGGCCATCTCATCCGACGTTTGCTGACCGTACCCCGTGGCGATCGGAGGACGATGGGGATTGCGTGGGTTGGCTTCCGTGTTGTCGTAGGTGATCGACATCTCGAGCGTTGTGCCGGCGGCCAAACGCACCGGGTGTTCGTACTGATATACACTCTGCCAATTGAAGTCCCAATCCGGGATGCGCAGGAGTCGCACCGGTGCGCCGTCGGGTCGCGTGGCAACGGCGCGCATCTGTCGCGCAAGGTAGTGTGCGTGCGGTTGAACCGTGTGCACCTCGACATCAACGGGGAGCACGTAGCGGTCCGACACGGCGTAGGTGGAAGCGCCGGCGGGAATCGAGAGGTCCTGGCGTGTGAGCCTCAGCATGACCGGCACGTGTGCAGGAGGCTGGTCCGTCAAATACAGGCCGATGCTCGCTTGGACGGATTCGGCGCGCCCGCTAGGTCGCAGGTGAACCATCATCACGAAGTCTCCGCCAGCGGGAAGCGGCCAGGCCGTGTCAGGCGCCGCCGTTTGTGCGCCGTGGCCCGGCGCCCAGTCGAGGAAGAACCCGTCGGGCGCCCGCGCGGACGGAGCGATGAGCCCCTCGTACCCTGGCTCCGCGTCCCTCTCGTCGAATTGGCGAGACCCTTCGGTCGCGTCCACTTGTATCGTCGCGTGGTGCACGACCGCGGCATTACCCGGCCGGAACTCCCACGCGCGGACGAATCGCACCTTCGGTGCCGAGCCGTTCGGGATCGACAGCACGAACGTCCGAAAGAGGTCGGGCCCATCCGGCCGCAGCGCGAACATGGGCATGGTCAGGACGAGATCGGGCGGCCCCAGCTCCCAGTCGGATGAGAACGCGGGTGGCGCCGGCATGTCCCCGGCCGCACCCGCCTGGAGGCCCTCGTCCAACCAGCGCCGAAACACGGCGATCTCGGCGTCACTGAGGCGTCGCACCCCTGTGAAGTCACCCCAGCCGGGCTCGGGCTGCCAGGGCGGCATCGCGCGAGTGGCCGTCATCTCGACGATCTGCCGTGCGCGGGCGCGAGCGGATTCGTACGCGAGAAGACTGACGCGCGACGCGCCACCGGGTCTGTGGCATGACACACAGTGACGGAACAGCAGTGGCGCGACGTCACGCGCGAACGTCACCGCGCTGGCGGGTGCCGGCACGGCGCCGGCCACGAGCATGATCGCCGCAGCACGCAGCGCGCCGCGCATCGCTCAGGGCCGCCTCTGCGTGAGCTCGCCCTTCTCTGTGTCAACGCTGCCCGTGCCCACCGTCAAGCGCGTCAGAATCGTGCCTGGAAACCGAACCGGATGAGGCGGCCGTCCAGAATCCGCGTCGGATTGCCGACCAACGGCCAGGCCAACGTCTGGCTGTACACCGTATTGGCGTTCAGCAAGTTGAAGAAGGAGACGTCGGGCGTGATACGCCACCCGCGCACGTTGAACTGCTTGGCGAGCGTGAAATCGAGCTGGTTGATGTGCGGATAGTAGATGCTGCCAGGCTCGTTGAGCGGACGAACGTTCACCGACGCTTGGTTGAGCGTGACGCCGGTCATGGCATTGAACGCGGCGGCGGTGACGACATAGTTCTGAATCACCTGGTCACCGGCCGAACTTTGGAACACGGCGCTCAGCCGGACCCCGTACGGCAGTGGATACGCACCGGACAGCTTGAAGTTCGTCCGCCACGGAATGTCGAACTGGTATTCGTCGCAGAAGCGCAGGCTGTTCGTGAAGGTGGCATTGCCGTTCGGATCCGTGACGTCGCAGTTTCTCGCGCGCGTGAGCCCGCTCGAGGTTCCGCCCTGCAGGAAGGCGCCGTTGCCCAGTCGCGCGTTGATGATGACGTCGACGCTGTGGAACGACGAGGTGTTATTCGGCGACGTCGAGTCCACTTCGTTCAGCGACAACAGGGCCGTCGGGTCGATGTTGTAGACGGTGAGCGACTGCCCGTTACCACGCGGATCGGGGATCTGATGCGGCGTGTATGCGCTGAGTGGCTTGACGAGGTCTCTCGTGTACAAGATGTCGTAGTACTTGCGGTGGTAGTAATTCAGCGAGAGGCCCAAGCCAGGTTTCAGCTCACGGGTAAGACTCGCGTTGTACACCATCTGGTACGGACGCTGGAGAGCGGGATCCGGGTTCCGGTTGCGACGCACGCCGAACGTCTTTGGCATCTGCGCGAAGTTGATCTCGCACCCAGGTGTCAAGTACACACACCCGAGCGTGCCGTCGGCAAGGTCGTTCCCGTTGAGATCGGTCCAGGCGACATCGGCCGTGGACGAGATCATCGGGTTGTACAGATCCTGAAAGTCGACGGCGCTCTGCTGCATGTACCGGCCGATGCTCGCCTTGACAGCGGTCCTGCCGTCGCCGAATACGTCGTATGCGCCGCCCATGCGGACCAGCCAGTTACTGAAGTTCGGTAGGTCGCTGATCTGGTCGAAGCTCCGCGCGGCGACGAATCGCCCTGCCGCTGCCGCCTGCGCCGGCACCTCTCCGTTGAAGCGCTCGTACCGCAGCCCAGGGTTGAAGGTCAACCGGCCCAGGCTCCACGAGTCCTGGACGTAGAGGCCCAGATCCATATTGAGGTTGCTCCTGGACTCAACGGGGTAGTTGTACAGTCGGACCGAGAAGGGCACGCCTCGGTTGTAGAGCTGCCGAAGATGGCCGTTCGTGTGGTAGCTATCGTACTTCGTGCCGAAGCGGTCCTGCATGCCGAACTTGATGCGGTGCGAGCCGGTCACGTAGGACAGTGACGCCACGATGTTTCTCGCGTCGGGGATGAGCGGCCCTGTTGCAAAAAATGACCCGAACACGTTGAAGGTCCCACCGAGGCCCACGTCGGCCTTCGAGATGGGTCCGTAAGGATTGGTCGCGGTCGGGCCCCCCAGAGTGGGTTGATCCTTATACCGCTGGTGCAGGTAGGTTCGCGAGAAGCCCGCCTCCAGGAGGAGCCGGCTCGAAAGCGTTGACGTCCACTTCCCCTGCGCAATGTAGCTATCGAGGTCCTGCACCGGTGCGCCTTCGAGTGTGTAATTCCCTGTTTCGCTGAACATGTGCTGTCGGTACTTGATTTCCGGCTGCACTAGTCCCGTCACTTTGTGCTTCTGCCCAATCTGAGCGGTGACTCGGGTTGTGTAGGTCTCTATCTTCGAGCGGTCGGCGGCCGGTGTCCCATCAGGCAGGAACTGATTGAGGATGTACTGGCGCGTGCCCCACGCGCGCGGCGAGAAGAAGAACCAGATCCGGTCGCGTTTGAGCGGACCACCTATCGAGAGGTTGAGATCCCTGATGCTCTTGAGATTCGGCGCCGCGGTCAAACCCCGGGACCGCAAGTCGTCGTCAATGTTCGTGCTCCGGAAATTCTCATTGGAGTACGTAAGCAAGGCTTCGCCTGTGAAGTGGTTGGAACCCTCCTTCGAGATCATGTTGACTTTGACACCACCAGTTTGCGACTCGGCGGAACCGCCGACCACCTGGTACACCATGTCCTCGAACGCGCTTTGGTTGTGGTACATGCCGGAGATGTCGCCCGTCCGAAGGAGGACCGCCGTGTTCATGCCGTCGACCTCGACGGCGAAGTCGCCCGACCGCGCGCCGTACGCGACGAGCGTGCCCTGCCACATTTGCGTCGACCCGCCTACGTCGAACCGGCCGGCGAGCGCGCTCCCGAGCGCGGGAATCGTCGCCGCGATCGACTGATAGCTCCGGCCCGTCGGAAGCGCGTCCACTTGGTCCTTGGTGAGGACGGTTCGGACCTGCGTGCTCTGAACGTCGACGACCGGCGGGATGCCCGAGACGGTGACCGTCTCCTCGAGACCGCCGACTCGGAGTTGCGCGTTGACCGTGGCCGTGAACGCGGCCTCGAGCGCGAGCTCGTCGCGCACGAACGTCGCGAAGCCGGGCAAGGTGAAGGTGATTTTGTAGACGCCGGGTCGGAGATCCTCGAGACGATAACGCCCGTTCCCATCGGTGACCGCCACGCGCGACTGCCCGATCAACGCCGGACTCGCGGCTTCGACCGTGACTCCAGGTAACAGGCCGCCCGTCGTGTCGGAGACAGCGCCGGCGATGGCGCTCTGTGCGAAGGTGGCGGCCGGAGCCGTCATTCCCGCCAACGCAGTGACGAACACGAGCCGCGCAAATCTCGAGAATGCCATCTGACCCTCCTCCATGAGCGTCGAAGATCGCCGGCGCCGAGCGCAAGATCACGTAAACGTCGTCGTCGCGGGATTCTAGACCCGTGTGTTCGTCAAAGATTGTCGTCTGTTGTCGCGAGGGTCGAATGTCTCCTTGAAATCCGTTCCGGAGCAGATTGTTGGACCTGCGCCTCGGCGCCCTTGAGTCCGAAACGGCCGTTCAGCCAGCCGCCCGGTGACTGGTCAGACCTACAGCTCCACCTGGACGCCCAATTCGACGACCCGATCCGGCGGCACGTGAAAGTACGTGGTCGCGCGCACCGCGTTGCGGGTCATCAGGACGAATAGCCGATCCCTCCAGGTCCACATGCCCGATCCCTTCGTGACGATCAGAGTTTCGCGGCCCAGAAAGTAGATCACGTCGCGGTCATCGATCCGGAGCCCTTGCTCTTGCGCCTGCCTCAGCGCGTTCGGCACATCGGGCTCCTCTATGAAGCCGTACTGAACAACGACGTCCGAGATGCCGTGATCGAATGCCCTGATCAGGATGCGATCCGCTGGCGGGACGATCGGCACGGGTCTTGTGGTCACCATCAGGCGTACGACGTATTCGTGGAGCACCTTGTTGAATTGGAGGTTGTGCACCAGGGCGGGTGGCGCGCCTTTCGGCTGGGCCGTCATGAACACGGCGGTGCCAGGTACGCGTACCGGGCGTACTTCTGTCACACGAGCGAGGAAATCGTCGAGCGGCAACGCCCGCGCGGTCAGACGCGCTGCCACGATCTGCCGTCCGGTCTTCCACGTGGTCATCAGCGTGAAGAGCACGCCGCCGATGACCAGCGGAAGCCATCCGCCGTGGGTGATCTTGAGCGCGTTGGCGCCGAGGAAGGCGACATCGATCGTGAGGAAGACTCCCGTGACCGCGGCGACCGCGGCCGGTGACCATCCCCACCGCTCCGTCGCCACGACGTGCAGCAGCACGGCCGTGATCACCATCGTCATCGTCACTGCGATGCCGTAGGCGGCGGCCAACGCCGTCGACGAACCGAAGCCCACGACGATGAGAATCGTGCTGAGCATGAGGACCGAGTTCACTTGGGGCACGTAGATCTGGCCCATCTCCTGAGGAGATGTGTGCTGGACGTTGAGACGTGGCGAGTAGCCGAGTTGGATGGCTTGTCTCGTCAACGAGAACGCACCGGAGATGAGCGCCTGTGACGCAATAATGGCCGCCGCGGTCGCCAGGCCGACCAAGGGGAACAGCGCCCACGTCGGAGCAAGGCGAAAGAATGGTTGCCGCGCCGCGTCGGGGTCGGCCAGCAGCAGCGCACCCTGTCCGAAGTAGTTCAGCAGCAGCGCCGGAAGCACCAACGCAAACCAGGCGACGCGAATCGGACGCTTGCCGAAGTGTCCCATGTCCGCGTAGAGCGCTTCGCCGCCGGTGACGACGAGGAACACGGCGCCCAGCACGGCGAACCCGTGCCAGCCGTGCTCGCGAAAGAATGTGACCACATGCCGTGGGTCAACGGCGGTGAGCACCTCCGGTTGATGACGCAGCGAGACGATGCCGAGGCCGGCGATGGTGAGGAACCACAGGACCATAATCGGCCCGAACAATCGGCCGACACGGTCCGTGCCATAGCGTTGGATGCCGAACACCGCCACGAGAATGACCACGGTGGTGGGCACGACATAGGCTCCGAGGAGCGGCGTGGCGACGGTGAGACCCTCGACCGCACCAAGGACGGTGATCGCGGGGGTGATCATGCCGTCGCCATAGAGCAACGCGGCACCGAAGAGGCCCATCAGGAGCAGTGGCGACCACGAATCGGGGTTGCGGTGACGCTGCGGGAGGAGCGCCGAAAGGGAGAGAATCCCGCCCTCGCCCTGATTGTCGGCGCGCATCACAATCGCGATGTACTTGATCGAGATGACCAAGACGAGCGAGTACACGATGAGCGACAGCACGCCGAGTGCGTTCTCGTGTGTGGCTGGGACGGAGTGCGATCCGAAGAAGCACTCTTTCATCGCGTACAGCGGACTCGTACCGATGTCGCCGTACACGACGCCGATGGCGGTGAGCGTAACGGGAAGAAGGGAACGCGCAGGCGGGCCGGAACCGACTGCCGAGGTCGACACGTCATGCCTCCAATATCGCCGACGGGGTTAGCTGACGGGCTCGGAGTTGGAAGTCTCCTCCGGATCGGAATCCAGTACGCCCCAACAGAACGGGTCCCCCGCGGCGCCCGATCAGTCGGGCGCCCTAGGCCGAATCTCCCTCATACACCTTTCCGGACTGGTTGCCGCAGCTTCCGGTTGTCAGCTGGTCGCTTCCACCGCGAAGCGCGGTGTGGCATCCTTCGCCGGGCTGGGGAGGAAGGATGGGCTTGAGGATGGCATCGAACGCGCACCGAGAAAGGCCGGGGTGGACGGTGATGGCGACGGCTCGGCTAGCCTGGGCGATCGTTGTCGTCGCGACGTTGACGTCGTGCGGATCAGATTCGAGCGGTATAGGCGTGGCGGTCGGCGGCGAGGGCACCGATGCCGCTTCGGGACCTGTCACGAACGCCGCGTCCGGTGAGGGCGCGTCGACGCGTGGGGCACCGGCCAACGATCCGCCGCAGTTCCGATCCATGGGCGGTGAGAAGTCGGTGACGACGTTCTTCGTGACGAGCCGAGGCACTGGGCGCGGCGGTGACCTCGGCGGCTTAGCCGGTGCGGACGCGCACTGCCAGGCCTTGGCGAAGGCGGAGGGTTCTGCCGATCACACCTGGCGCGCGTATCTCAGCACGCACGCGACGCCCACTGCCCCGGCGGTGCACGCACGCGATCGGATCGGTACGGGACCGTGGTACAACGCCGACGGCTTCCGCATCGCGCGCGACGTCGATGAACTTCATGGCGCGACCAATGGCATCGACAAGGACAACGGCGTGACGGAACGGCTCGATCCGATCAATGGCGTGGGCGACACGCCGAACCGTCACGACATACTGACTGGCTCAAAACCGGACGGCACGGCGTTCGATGGTCCAGACGATCTCACCTGCGGCAACTGGACCTCGAGCGCTGAGGGTCGTGCGCAGGTCGGTCACCATGATCGAAAAGGACAAGGCCCAACGGCAACCTCGTGGAACTCGGCTCACGCTACGCGCGGCTGCAGCCAGTCGCACCTCGAATCCACCGGTGGCGCAGGCCTCTTCTATTGCTTCGCAGTTGATTAGGCGCGGAGGGTGGGCAGGGCGCTCCTGACCTACCCGCCCCACCGACGCGTCACCGAGGGTGAGTGGCGTCGATGCTCCATGGTCCGCAGAGATCCTTGTCGCCGCCGAACGTGATCACGTACACGGACCCGCCGAGCAGCGGGATGGGCGAGCGCAGCAGCACGTAGTCGGATTCGTTGGGCTCCCACGTATCGCCTGCTTGACGATAGACGTAACCCGGATTGTTGAAGAACGGCAGCTGTGCCGAGGTCACGGTCAGGATGCCGTCGTGATGCACCGCGATCCGCGCGTACTCGCGCAGGCCTGGGACACCGATTGGCGACTTGGGGAGGTCCGCACAGTCATTGGTGCCCGAGCGCGTCAGCTGGATGTCGCCTGGAATCGGCGTCAAGGCAATATCAAGCCGGCGGGCGCGCGACACATCCTCGATTGTCACGTGCGCGGTCTCGTAGCCAGACGAGGCGATCTCCAGGGCCAGACCGACTGTTGGCGCCACGTCGAGTGTAAATCGGCCGTCAGCGCCAGTTGTGGCGATCGCCGACGAGGACCCTCCGGACACAGTGACCCGGGCATTGGCGACGACCGTGCTCTCACTCGGCGCGGACTCGTGGACCAGGCCGCTGATCCGTTCGTTCTGTGCAAGCCTGGCAAGGCCGGCCCATGCCGCGAGAACGATCGCCAGCCTCGCCAGATCGGGAGTCATCACGTTCCGCAAGTGTAACCGGTCCCGTATCATCGCGGGCCAGAGCGGACCCGAAGCGTGGTATACCAAGAAGCAACGGATGGCTTCATCAGCGCATTTCCCTCGTCCTGACGCGCCCGCACCCCCATCAGCAGACACCGACCGACACGCAGACGCGAGCGGCCACGCGCCGCGCAGCCCACGCGGGCGCTACCTCTTGACCTTGTCCATCGCGGCCTTGGGCGTCGTGTACGGCGACATTGGCACGTCGCCTCTGTACGCGATCCGCGAGTGCTTCCACGGCCCCCACGCCATCACCCCGACGCCGGCCAATGTCATGGGCGTGTTGTCCCTCGTCTTCTGGGCGTTGGTCCTCGTCATCTCCGGCAAGTACTTGACGTTCGTGCTCCGCGCGGACAACGACGGCGAAGGTGGCATCCTCGCGCTGACGGCACTGGCGACGCCAATCAAGATCATCAGCAAGGCGGAGAAACTGCCGCTGGTGCTCCTGGGCATCTTTGGCGCGGCGCTCCTCTACGGCGACGGGATGATCACGCCCGCGATCTCAGTCCTGAGCGCGGTGGAGGGCCTGCAGACCGCCACGCCGGTCTTCGCGCCCTACGTGGTTCCGATCACGATCGCCATTCTGGTCGGCCTATTTCTGATTCAGAGCCACGGCACCGGCGGCGTCGGTCGCATCTTCGGACCGGTGACGTTCGTCTGGTTCGCGACGCTCGGCGTGCTCGGCGCGGTTGAGATCGCGCGTCATCCGGCGGTGCTCGCGTCGATCAATCCCGTCCATGCCATCCGGTTCTTCACCAACAACGGATGGACCGGCTATCTCATCCTCGGCACCGTCGTGTTGGCCATCACCGGCGGTGAGTCGCTGTACGTGGATCTGGGCCACTTCGGTAAGCGCCCGATTCGACTGGTCTGGTTCGCCGTCGTCATGCCGGCCCTGCTGCTGAACTACTTCGGGCAAGGCGCGCTGCTCATCAACGACCCCGAGGCCGCGCACAATCCGTTCTACTTGCTGGCGCCGAGCTGGGCCTTGTACCCCATGGTGGCACTGGCGACGGCGGCGACCGTGATCGCCTCACAGGCCGTGATCTCCGGTGCGTTCTCGATCTCCATGCAGGCGGTCCAGTTCGGCTTCTTGCCGCGCCTGCTCGTCACGCACACCTCATCGACGGAGGTCGGACAGATCTATATCCCTTCGATCAATTGGGCGCTGATGGCGGCGTGCATCCTGCTCGTACTCGGCTTCCGGTCCTCGTCGAACCTCGCCGCGGCTTACGGCGTCGCCGTCATCTCCACGATGACGATTACATCGATCATGTTCTTCGTCGTGGCACATCGGCGATGGGGATGGAGTCTGGGCCTCGCGGTCCCTCTCGTCGGGGTGTTCTTGACGATCGACCTTGCGTTCCTCGGTGCGAATCTAATCAAGATTCCGCAAGGCGGATGGTTCCCGATCGTGGCGGCGCTGGTTGTGCTCACGATCATGACGACTTGGCGGCGGGGACGACGTGCGTTGACGCGGTTGCTGTTGACCCATGCGCTGCCGGTCGACGAGTTCATGCGCCGCATCCAGCACGACCCGCCGCTGCGCGTGCCTGGAACGGCGGTGTTCATGAACGGCAACCAGGCCGGTATGCCGCCGGCGCTCCTGCACAACGTGAGGCACAATCACGTGCTGCACGAACGCAATATCTTGCTGACCGCGAAGACCACCCAAACCCCCCGCGTCAATCCCGAGGAGCGCGTCCAGGTCGAGGCGCTCGGCGAGGGCTTCTGGCGCGTGACGGTCAACTACGGATTCACGGAAGAGCCGGACATCCCGACGGCGCTGGCCACTCTACGGGACCACGGCCTGGGTCTGGACCTCAAGCGCATCACCTATTTCCTCGGCCGCGAGACATTGATTCCGACACAGCACGTCGAGGAGATGGCGATCTGGCGAGAGACGCTGTTCGTGACGATGGCGCGCAACGCGTCGAATGCCACCCGCTACTTCCGGTTGCCGCCGGCCCAGGTGATCGAAGTCGGCGCGCAGCTGGAGATCTAACCGTAGGCGGTGCGCGGCTGGGTGGACCGGCGGACCGGCAGAGCGTCCCCATTCATCGGCTAAGATCAACCGTTCGAGTGGATCGGACGACCGTTCACGAGACAACCAAAGACCGGGTCCATTCCGGCGGCCAACGTGTGGCGATGCACAAGACGTCCTCGGGCGCGCTCCTCCTCGCGGTGGGCTGGCTGTTTTCGGTCGTCCCGGTCTTGGGACAGAGCGGCGCGACGGTTGGGGGCACGCTGACCAATAGCCTGACCGGTGAGGCCGTGGGCGATGCCACGGTCACGCTCCAGGAGCTCAAGCGCGACGCACGGAGTAGCGCCAGCGGCCAGTTCTCCTTCAGTGACGTGCCGCCCGGCCTCTATCACCTGCTGGTGCGGGCCGACAAGTTCATGCCTCAGCGCTCCGAGGTTGTGGTCTCGGGAACGTCGGTGACGCGCGATCTGCAGATCGATCCCGAGATGCATTACAGCGAGGTGCTGTCGGTCAGTCCGCGCCCCCGCAACCAGTTCGAGTCATACCAACCCACGGCGGTCCTTGCCGGACAGGATCTCGAAAAGGAGCGGCAGCCCTCTCTAGCCGAGACGCTGCAGTATGAACCGGGCATGGCGGCGCGCAGCCTGGGGCCGGGTCCGGCTCGGCCAGTGATCCGCGGACTGGACGGCGACCGCGTGCTGATCTTGCAGGACGGTCAGCGGATGGGCGACCTCTCCAGTCAGTCGGGCGATCATGGGGTCAACGTCAACCCTGCCAGCGCGACCCGCATCGAGGTGGTACGCGGACCAGCCACCCTGCTGTACGGCGCGAACGCCATCGGCGGCCTGGTCAACGTCATCGCCGGCGACGTCCCGACCCTGCCCGTGTCCGGGGCGCACGGATCGGTGTCCCTTGACGCCGCATCGGCTGCGAACGAGGCGGGTGCCGCGGGCGACGTCACACTGGGGAACGGCACGTTGGCCCTGCACGTGAGCGGCAGCGGTCGTCGCGCCAGCGATTACGCCACGCCTGACGGCGACGTGCCCAACTCGTTCAGCCGAGGGGGATTCGCCGGTGCTGGTCTCGCGTGGACCAGCGCGGACGGGTACTTCGGCGGCAGCGTGGGCTACGACAAGACCCGCTACGGCATTCCGCTGATCGAGGACGGCGAAACCAATCTGACTCCCCGGCGGCGTGTCTTCACGCTGCGCGGAGAGCGTCGAAACCTGCCAGGCCTCTTCGAATCAGTCCGCGGGTCGCTCGGCATCCGCCGCTATCGGCACGACGAGCTCGATGGCGAGGAAGTCTCCACGCAGTTCTCCAACAACACGACCGAATTCGATCTGCTCGCCCGCCAACGACCGGTGGGACGGCTCACGGGATCGGTTGGCGTATGGGCCTTGGGGCGCGGCTTTGCCACGGCAGGCGAAGAGGTGCTGTCGCCCAATGTCGATCAGGCGTCGTTCGCCGGCTTCCTGTACGAAGAAGTCAACGTCAACCCCCATCTCGCGATTCAGCTTGGCGGACGCCTCGAGCGGTCGTGGTTCACGCCCGAGGCCTCCGCCGACGAGCCGGAGCGCGCGTTCACGAACGTCTCGGCGTCCGTGGGTCTGCTGGTGCACCCGACGGAAGCGACCACGGTGGCGTTCAACCTCGCGCGCGCGGTCCGCAATCCCGCGCTGGAAGAGCTGTACTTCCGTGGCCCGCACCGCGGCAACTTCGCGTTCGAGAACGGTGATTCGACGCTGTCGAACGAAAAGGCGCTGGGCTTCGACCTCTCGGCGCGCTGGCGCGGGCGCCGGACGTCCGGTGAGGTGACGTACTTCTTGAACCACATCAAGGATTTCATCTTCCGCGAGTTCACGGGGCTCATCGAGGAGGACCTGCCGGAGACGTTCTTCACATCGGGCAACGGCCGGCTGCAGGGGATCGAGTCGCACGTCGATTTCGCGCTGACGTCACTGGTCTCTGTCGAGGCGGGTCTCGACTACGTGCGCGGCACCTTGACCAGCATCGACCGCCCGATGCCGCGCATCCCGCCGCTGCGCGGCCGCCTCGGCGTACGCCTGCAACGGAATGCGCTGCAAGCGGGGATCGACGCGGTCTTCACGCGGAAGCAGGATCGCATCTTCACGCTCTCCGGCCCGTTTGGGCCGGTTGGCGAAACGCTGACCGACGGCTACGGGATCGCGAAGGTGTTCCTGGCCTACTCGTTCGCGAATGGGCCCTCGGTGAGCACCATCACGATCCGCGTGGACAACGTCGGCGATCGGCTCTACCGCAATCATCTGAACTACCTCAAGGACCTCGTGCCCGAGATCAGCGGCAACCTCAAGGTCCTGTACAACGTCCGCTTCTGACAAGCGGACGGATGCACTGGCCCGGCGGCAGCCCCGGCGCCCGCAACGGTTCGGTCTACCACATCACTACCTCGTGCGAAGACCTGACCGAAGGAGTCGCGTTCGCGCCCTCCAATACGGGGCCCGGTCGTAGAATCGTGTCCGCCCGGCATGGCCATCTGGTCTGCGCAGGAGGAACTGTGGCGCTAATCGCGTTCGACGGCACCTGGAACGAAGCGAAGGAGACCGAGGATCCGCGCTACAAGAACACGAATGTCTTCCGGTTCTACAAGGCTTATCACGACAACTCGGGCACCGACGACTTCTATGTGCCCGGCGTCGGCACGCGCTACGACCTCGTGGGGCGGTATCGTGGGGGGCGTGTTCGGTCTCGGGGTGATCCCGCGCATCCTCGAAGCGTACGATCATCTCTGCCGCTAGTGGCTGGACCGTGACGATCGCGTCATCGACATCGTCGGCTTCAGTCGAGGCGCCGCGACGACGCTGGACTTCTGTCATCATCTGTTGAAACAGGGCATCCGGCGTCCTGGCAGTGACGAGGTCGTTGAGCCGAGCCCGACCATCCGCTTCCTCGGCGTGTGGGATATCGTGGCCGCCTTCGGCCTGGCGAACCTCGGGAACACCGAACTGAACATCGGACATCACCTGGGGCTGCCCGCGTCCAACCTCAAGTACTGCTTCCACGCGCTGGCGCTCGACGAGCAGCGACCGTCGTTTCTGCCCACCCGTTTGCCAGGCGCCTGTGAGGTCTGGTTCCGGGGCGTGCACTCCGACGTCGGCGGCGGCAACGGCAATCGAGGGTTGAACGACGTTTCGATGCGCTGGATGCTCAGCAAGGCCAAGGCGGCTGGCCTGCCGATCACGGATGCCGGCATCGCGGCGCTCCAACCGAATCCGGTGGCGGAGCCGAACGACGATCATCGGAAGCCGTTCGACATTCGGCTCGTGTCAGCCGTCGAGCGCCGGCACTACACCGTGTCACCTCTCCGAGGCTGGAACATGCCACCGGATACCTGCCCAGTCGAGACGGCGGACGACGAACGGCTGGCGGCGCCGATCGGCCCGAAGGGGATCGAGATCCTTCCGACCATCGTGCGCGTCCGCCTCGCGACCTTGTGGGAGACCGCCGAGGCGGTCGTGAAAGCCAACGACTTCACACTGGATCAGATCAGAGATCCGCTGCTGACCCTCTTCCAGGGACGCATCGGGCTCGTCACCAACGACGCGCACCTCACGATCGCTCGAGAGGCCGTGGCGCGGCTCATGAACACGACCATCAAGAACGCCCGAGACCGCGGATTCCACGTGCTGTCGGAGTTCTTCTTGAACGAGGCGCTCTTCCAGCTTCCGTGCCTCTTTCCGCTCACAGACTGAGCTCGATCGTTCCAATCGGGGCTCCGCTGGCAGATGGGCGCACCCTCGTCGCGTTCGCGCTGCCCGACTCACGTTAGCGCCGGTACGACATCCGCATTGTGCGGTGCTGAGTCGTCCCTACTCGTGCCTGTGCATCGCGGAGGCGTGCTTCGTGTCACGCATGCTGACGTAGACAAGCAGTGAGACAGCGATGACGGCGGTCAAGTAATAGTAGAACCAGTGCTCCACGCCGATCGACTTGAACCACAGCGCGATCGATTCGGCCGTGCCGCCGAACAGCGCTACCGTGATCGCATAGGGCAGTCCGACGCCGGTGGCTCGAACGCGCGTCGGGAACAGCTCCGCCTTGACCACCGCGTTGATCGATGTGTAGCCGGCGACGATGAGCCAGGCCGTGGCGATGAGGAGGAAGGCCACGAACGCGCTCTTGGTGGACTGCAGCGCGTAGAGCAGCGGGATCGTGAAGAGCGTGCCCGTGACGCCGAACCACACCAGCAGGGGCTTGCGGCCGATCCGATCCGACAGCGCACCGTACGTCGGTTGCAGAATCAGTGCGAACAACAACGATCCTGCCGTCACCATCGTCGTCTGCCCGTCCGTCAAACCGACGGACAACTTCAGGAACTTCTGCATGTACGTCGTGTACGTGTAAAAGGCGGTCGTACCGCCCATCGTGAGTCCCACGACGACCAGAACCTCGCGCGGGTAGCGCATGAGCGCGCGCACGGAGCTCTCGTGACGTGCCACATGCTTCGAGGCGTTGAAGTGATCGGTCTCGTGCAGGTTTCGCCGCATGAGGAGCGCGGTGACGGCCAGCAGCGCGCCGATCGCAAAGGGGATGCGCCATCCCCAGGCGCGAAGCTGCTCCGGCGTCAGGAACAGCTGTTCGAGAATCAGCAAGACGAGGATGGCACAGAGCTGTCCGCCGATGAGCGTCACGTACTGGAAGCTGGAATAGAAGCCTCGGTGCTTCTCGTCCGCGACCTCGCTCAGGTAGGTCGCGCTCGTGCCGTATTCACCCCCGAGGCTGAGCCCTTGCAGCATCCGCGCGAGGCCCAGCAAGACGGGCGCGGCCACGCCGATCGACGCGTAGGTCGGCAGCACCGCAATCATCAGTGAACCGAAGCACATGAGCAGGACCGACAGCATCAAGGCCTTTCGTCGGCCGTACTGATCGCCGAGGTGACCGAAGAGCCATCCGCCGATCGGTCGGACGATGAAGCCGATCGCGAAGAGAATCGCGGAGTTGAGCTGCTGCACCACCGGATCGTTACCGGGGAAGAACGACCCGGCGAAGTACAGCGCGAACGCCGCGTACGCGTAGAAGTCGTACCACTCGACCAGGTTGCCGACCGAGCCGACGAAGATCGCTTTCAACCGACGTCGGACGTCGGCTAGATCGAGCGACTCGTCTCGTGCGTGGGCGGTCGCTACCGCAGCGCGTGCGCGTCCCGAACTGGACATGGAAACCTCGATTGGTCGCAGGGTGAGTCGTGGATCATTGTGCCGGGATTTTCAGGAGCACATAGGTGATGTGGCCGCCCTTGGGCACGAGAAAGCTGTGCGGGATGCCGGCCGGGATATGGAGGATGTCGCCGGCGCCCAAGGAATGGCGATCGCCACCGTCCAGTGTCGTGCCGACCCACTCCCCTGGAGTCGTCGCACGCCTACCGGCCATCGTGCCTCCCAGCATCAACGTGCCGGTCCCGCTTTGCACGTACACGATGTCGATGATCGCATCGTGCTGCTCGGGATTGCCGTCGGCGTCGCGATACAGCATCCGGAAGCGGTGGTCACCATAGTCGGCGAGCGTCTCGCGCGACGAGTGATCGGCGCCGATGTGCTTCGAGAGCTCCGCATCGTGTTTCTGCAGCTCCGTTGCGGTCCAGTGCTTGAAGCCAGGCGGATCGGCCGCCCTGACGAACGCGACCGCAATCACGCCGAGCGCCGCTGTCAGGCTCCATGTCAACATGTGCGCTCGCATTGGCCCTCCTGCCCAGTGACCTGCCCGCCTGCCTACCCGCCTTAGAGCTTGTTCGGGCACCCCGGCCGACAACGGCACGGGATGGACCGCTCGCCGATCGTCTGGTAGTCGTAGGTTAGCTCTTCGCCGCGTCTGATGTGCCGCGCCGCACGGATCCAAATGGTCTTGTCGACAATCTCGTAGTAGCAGTTCGGCGTGCACGAGTGGTTGATGAACCGGGCGATGTTGCCACCCACGTTCGCATCGCGGCTCCACACCCGATTCACGCGAAACACCCAGATGTGCCCCTCGACGAAGTACCGATCTTCGCGCTCTTCGCTCTCACTGTTCCGGACGAGCTCGCCCGCGTAGTCGATGATTCGCGTGTTCTTCGAAATTGACTCTGCCGCAAAAACACCATAGCCGTGAAGTTGAGACCGACGCCGCACGATTCGTGGCATGGTCATTGGTCATTGGACGTCGGTCGCACGCTCATTGGCCAACGACCATGTCTATTTCTTGATCGACGGATGGACATAGCCTGCGGTCAGTGCGCGCTGCGACGGGCGGAAGCTCAAGTAGTCGACGTGATCCGGGATGTCCGACCACCCGTGCGGCGTGCCGGCCGGTATGATGATGATGTCGCCCACTCTCGCCTGCCGCCTGACTACGTCGCTTCCCATCATCGCGCCGCTACACGACGGTCCGTTCAGTGTCGTGGTCACGGCGGCTTTCGGATCCGACTTGCGGCCATTGTGGATGTGGCCGCCCGTCACCATCTCACCCGCGCCGGAGATGATCAGATAGCCTTCCGTCTGCAGATCGTGCGCGATGCCAGACGGCGTGCCTGGGGGGGCGGGGGGACCCGACATGCCGCAGGGCTCCGGAGTCGCCTGCTGCCCGACTCCGCGCCCTCCACCGGCCGCAGCCGCCGGCGGCTTGCGTGTCGATTCGCGATGGATGACGCCGACCGCGAAGTTCTCGTGTCCGATGTCCAGCACGGCGATGGTACGGTCGACTCCTGGCGTCTTGTTGACCGCGTCCACGTCTTCCTTGGTGATGTACGTCGCCGGTTTCGACGACGACCCTGACTGGGCAAGCCCCGCCACGCCGATGAAGGGCAGGAGCGCGATGGCGACCACCAACCCACGACACAGAGATTCCCGCATGACAGGTGCCTCCTCCAGAGCGCCCCAGCCGCGCCACGACTGGGTTGCAGCGGGCACTATAGCAGCCCCACGCCCAGCCTGCGGTAGACTCATGGGTGCCAGAATGCGCCTGTCCTGAGGCTCGGGAGGAACCATGACGGCGTCACGGACGCTCGTGGTCGGTCTCTGGATCGTGCTCGCCGCGGCCGCACCGGCCAGAGCCGATGGACCAGAGGAGGCCTCTGCGGCTGCCCAGCGGTCCGGACCCGCTCAGGATCCGGCCCCGGACTTCTTCTTCGGCCAGCCTCGCGGCTGGTTCGCGCTGCGCGGCGGCCTGCTCATGCCGCGCGCCAGCGGCGACTTGTTCACGTTCGTGAGTGAGCAACTCACGGTGTCCCACTCCGACTTTCGTGCGCCGTCGTTCAACATGGAGCTCGGGTTCCTGTTGACGGAGAGCCTCGCCGCTGAAGCCGGATTGGACCTGGGACAGCGTACCGTCCACTCCGAGTACCGCCGGTTCATCTCGTCGACGGGATCGCCGATCACGCAAACCACGAAGCTGGTTCAGAACGGGTTCGTCATCGGTCTGCGCTACACGCCTGCGGGGCAAGGGCAGCGGATCAGTCGGTTCGCGTTTATCCCGCGCCGCATGACGCCATACGTCGGTGCGGGGCTTCAGGCGGCGTACTACAGCTTCGCGCAGAACGGCAACTTCGTCGACTTCGTCGACCGATCGATCTTTCCGGACGCGTTCCGGTCCGACGGCTGGGCGATGGGGCCCTATGTACGTGGGGGCGTGGATCTGCAGCTGTGGCGTCGGTTGTACGCGAATGGCGACATCCGGTACGCGTGGCTGCGATCGGATTTGAGCCGGGACTTTGTCGGGTTCGACGGAATCGATCTCGCCGGTGCCCGCGCCGCGACCGGAATCAGCGTCAAGTTCTGATGCGACGAGGAGAGACCATCATGAAAACCGTGATCATCAGCTTCGTCGCGTTGCTGACCGCGTCCTCCGCATTCACGCAGGCGGCAGCGCCAGGCGTCCACGCATCCGCCTGGTTCGGTTGCTGGGTTCCGGCCGAAAGACAGTCGCCCGCCAGGGACGTCCGCGTCTGCGTCGTCCCGACGTTACAGGCCGGGGCGCTGCGTCTAATCACCTTCGCCGGTGACGAACAGATCCACGAGGAGACGATCGAAGCCGATGGCGCGAAGCACACGATTGCCGAAGATCGCTGCAGCGGCGAGCGCGTCAGCCGTTGGTCAGCGTCGGGTACGCGTCTGTTCGTCTCCACCGAGCTGCGCTGCGAAGGACAAGCGCCGCAGCCCGCGTCGACGCTCTCCATGCTGACCACGCCGGATCGGTGGCTGGAGATCCAGGCCGTGGGACCCAAGGGTCGAGAAGCGGTGCGGACTCGTCGTTACAGTCGATCCACCGACACGCCGCCTCCCGTGGTGGCCGACCTTTCTCGCGGGGTCTCGCGACCGTTCTCTCTCGTGATGCCGCGGACAACCGTGGACGATGTGGTGGAAGCGACGAAGGCGGTGTCGATGCCGGTCGTCGAGCTATGGCTGATCGAGACTGAACCGCGGCTGGCGCTCAACCGTCAAGCGCTGCTCAAGCTGTCGGGCGAGGGTGTGTCCGAGCCGGTCATCGACCTACTCGTCGGCTTGGCGTACCCCAAACGTTTCCAGGTTCGACGCGAGGGGGGTGGCGGCGGCCTAGGCGGTGGCGGGTTTGGCGGGTTCGGGGGCTTCGATGTGCCGTTCGCATCAGCCATGTACGGCCCTTGGGACTACTGGATGAGCCCCTACGCGATGATGTACTCGCCGTTCGCCATCCCATGGGGCTACGGGCCTTACGCCGGCTGGGGCGGTTGGGGAAATTGGGGCTGGAACGGCGGGCCATTCTCTCCCGTGGTTGTCGGCGGTTCTGGTGAGCGCGTCGCGTCTGGGCGGGGTCAGGTCGTCAACGGACAGGGTTATACGCGAGTGGAACCGCAAGGAACGGCATCGGAGAGCGGCTCTGTCAGCGGCGGCCGCGGCAGCAGTAGCGGTGGGGACTTCGGCGTGTCGTCCTTGGGGGGCTCGAGCGGCGGCGGGAGCGTGTCATCGGGAGGTTACTCGAGCGGAGGAGGAGGTGGTGGTGGCGGCGCCGTCGCAGTACCACGCTAGCGAGTCAAATCGTGTGTTCTGCGTTTTGAGCGCGTGGGCTCAGAGCTCATGACTCACGACTCAGAACTGCGCCACACGGATCAGCGCTTCGAGTAATACACTGCGTCCGGCGGCGGTCCTGCCTTGACGTAGTCGCGGTCCTTATGTGGGTATGCTGGCCGCGGCTGCGCAGTGATGAACGCCGCGATGTGTTGCGCCTCCTCATCTGTCAGGCTGCCGGGGTCGAGGTACGGCATCGCGTACCGGATGATGCCCGCCAGCGTGTAGACGCGTGCCGCGCCGGCGCCGTCGTTCCACGAATCCAGTCCCCAGAGCGGTCCAGCCTTCTTGTCGCCGATCTGTACGCCTTGCCCGTCCTCGCCGTGGCAGTTCGTGCACTTCTCGAGGAAGAGCGCTTTGCCGTGTGCCGGGTTCAGCTTCGCGACGGGGACCAGCTTGTCCTGTGGAATCGCGTTCTTCCCGCGCCACGTCGGGTGTTGTCCCTTCTCGTGCCCTCGCGAGAGCCAATCGAGATAGGCCTTAATCGCGACGACTTCTCGAGAATCGGCGGTAGGGAACGTCGTCGTTACCGCCGTGCCGTTCTCGCTGCGCATGAAGCACTCGATGATTCGGTCTTCGATGGTGAACAGGCGCTCGGCGCGCCGGTTCATCTCCGGATATGCGGCCGACACACCGACGAGCGGCAGCGCGCGTTCACGTTGCCCGGCGTTCAAGTGACAGTTGCTGCACGACACCTTGCCGCTCGAGATCGCCGGCGCCTCGGCCTGGGTGTTCGTGAAGATGCGGTAGCCGAGGCGGATCGTGTCCGCATTGGGCAGCGCGTCGAGCGCTTCGTCGTAGATCGGATCGGCGGGGATGTCCCACGCGCTCACCATGGTCGTGTGCGCCGGTACGAGGGGACCGGCTAGCGCGTAGGGTCGCGGCGGCATCTGGGGGCGTGGCGCTCGATTCGACGGCCTGACCGTTTTCCCCTCAGGCGCGGAACACGCCCCGATCAGCGTCGAAACCACCACGGCGAGGAGTGCACGCGAGCGCGTTCGGAGGCCAACGACCATGGCTAACCGACGTACAAGAAGCTGTACCCGTGTTCCTGCGCCCGGTTCACCGCCACGACACCAGCCGCCACGAGATGGCCGTTGGGCAGCAGGTGAGCGCTGAGCTCTTTCAGCGCGTCGTCCACGGAGAGCCCGTGGGCTTTGGCGATGTTGGAGGCGTGCAGCCGAGTGGCCAGGCCGCACACCGCGAAGTGGACGCCCCGCTTGGCCAGCGTGTGCAGCGGAATGTTGCGGTTCGGCAGGGTCTCGTCGAAGCCCGAGGTGTTGTAGACGTTGATCGCCGGCGCTCTCTTCGCCTTGGGATCCTCGAACTTGAGATGCGCCGCCATCGTCGCGCCGTACTTGGCCCAGATCGCATCGGAGTAGGCGAAGGGCGTTGCCAGGTGTCGCAAGCAGATCACGATCGCGACATCCGAGTCGCTGAGGCCGTAGCCGCTCTTGTTGGCGATGAACGTATTGGTGGCAAACGCAATCGCCTCGCCGGCACCCTTGGGGCTCAGCGCATCCAGGAAGATCCGATGCTTGCCCGGCAGCGTGTCGTACCAGTCGTCCTCGCGGTGGGCGGCGGGTCGAAAGGCGCTCTGCGTCGTTGAATGCGGCTCCGCGGCGGGCTGCGCCTGCGCGGTGCCTGCGCCAAGGCCCAACGCCCCGAATCCGGCTGACACTCGAGAGAAGAACGATCGGCGGGAGGAGACGTCGCTCATGGCCACCCTCTATGCTACTGGACTACCGTGACTCCACGGATGAGACGACGAGGCGCTGCCGTACGGCGTTCGCCAAGCGGTCGATGTCCGTGATGTCGTTGTAGATCTGGGCGGAGACGCGCACCCACAGACGACCCGCCGACGCGTGGAGTTGCACCTCGACCCGGTCCTCCTCGAGAAGCGCGAGTCGAAGGGCGGCCGCGTCGGCGTCGGTGGAACCTGCCGCCTCCGGCAGCGGAACCGTGACCATGGCGCCAATCATCTCCTCCGGTGTCGACAGCCGTGTGTCCCACCGTGCGGTCAACCGTCGTCCCGCTTCCCACGCGAGGTTGTGTATGTAGTCTCGCACCTGAGGCCATCCCCACTCCCGTAGCAGGGCGACGGCAGCCGGTGCGCTGAGCGCGCACGTGGGATCGTGCGTCGCGTGCTGCTCGAACTCGGCCAGGAACCCCTTGTCGCGCCCCCACGACACGACCGGATGGTGGAGATCGGCTTGCCGATCGGGGCGCGCCCAGAGGAAGCCGCAGCTCCTCGGGGTCAGCGCCCACTTATGCAGGTTCGCGGCGTACCAGTCGACGTCGAGGTCGGTGATGTCCAGGTCGACCGAGCCTGGCGCGTGGGCTCCGTCCACGAGCACGGGCACTCCGCGCGCGTGGCATACCTCGGCGATTTCGGCCACAGGCAGCACGAGCGCTGTCATTGCCGTCACGTGATCGATGACGGCCAGGCGCGTCCGATCGGTGAGTGCGTCACGGATCGCCGACACGACAGCACCGCTCGATGAGGGAGGAAAGGGGATCGAGACGGTCCGCACCCGCGCGCCCGTCCGCTGTGCGACCGCGTGCACGGCCATGGTCACCGCCCCGTACGCCAGGTCGGTGATCAGCATCTCGTCGCCCGACCCGAGTTGGCTCGACTGCAGCACCGCGTTGATGCCGGTGGTGACGTTCGTCACGAACACGAGATCCTCGGCGCGGGCGCCGACGAAGCCGGCCACCGACCGCGCAGCCTCGCGTAATCGCGACTCCGATCGCCAAGGTGCCGGGAAGGTGCCGGTCAGTTCGCGCAACAGAAACCGCGCGGGCGCCCTTTCCATGTCGTCGCGGAACGCCTGCTGCACCGCCAGCACGCGCGTCGGCGTGGCGCCCACCGTGCCGTGATTCAGGTACGCCACCTGAGGGTCGAGATGCCAGTGCGTCAACATCGTGCGGCCGAATGCAGGCATGCCTCGAATTGTAAAGCCTGCCGTCGCGCGTGGAGGCCGATAACTGGGGCAGCATGAGTTCCGCGTCCCGACGTGCCTTGGCTCACGACGCCCTCGGATGTGACCGTGAGGCGCTGAAGAAATCGATCGCTCAACGACTGGTCTATTCGCTCGGGAAGGAGCCCACGACCGCGACCAGCCGCGACTGGTTCCACGCCGCGGCCTTCGTCATGCGCGACCGACTCATCGAGCAGTGGATGGCCGCCACCCGCACGTATGAGCAGCGGGGCGCAAAGCGGGTCTACTACCTGTCGATGGAGTTCCTGACGGGTCGTCTGCTGGCCAACAGCGTCCTGAACGTCGGACTGGGCGAAGAGCTCCGTGCGGCGCTGGCTGAGATCGACGTCGATTTCGAACAGATTCGATCCATCGAGCAGGATGCGGCGCTGGGCAACGGCGGGCTGGGCCGGCTGGCCGCGTGCATCCTGGACTCGATGGCGACACTGTCGCTGCCGGGCGTTGGGTACGGCATCCGGTACGAATACGGAATCTTCTTTCAATCCATCGAGAACGGAGCACAGGTCGAGCATCCCGACACCTGGCTGCGGTATGGCAACCCGTGGGAGATCGCGCGACCCGAGGTGTTCTATCCGGTTCGGTTCGGCGGGCGCACCATCCAGTTCACCGATGAGCGCGGACGGCTCTGCTGCCACTGGGTCGACACGGATGCGGTCTTCGCGATGGCGCACGACACGCCGGTGCCGGGTTATCAGAGCGGCACGGTCAACAGCATGCGCCTGTGGTCGGCGAAAGCCACCCGCGACTTCAACCTGCAGCAGTTCAATCAGGGCAACTACTTCAAGGCCGTCGAACAGAAGACGGAGTCTGAGAACCTCTCGAAGGTGCTCTATCCGGACGACTCGACCGCGGTCGGTCGCGAGCTTCGCCTCAAGCAGCAGTACTTCTTCGTGTCCGCCTCGTTGCAGGACATCGTGCAACGGTTCATGGACGCCAACGAGCCGCTCCGGGCGTTCCCGGACCGGGTCGCGATTCAGTTGAACGACACGCACCCGGCGATTGCGATTGCCGAGCTGATGCGACTGTTCTTGGACGCTCACGATCTCGAGTGGGACGCGGCGTGGGACATCACGCGGCGAACATTTGCGTACACGAACCACACGCTGATGCCGGAGGCGCTCGAGACGTGGCCGGTGGCGCTCTTCGAGCGAATTCTTCCCAGGCACCTCCAGATCATCTACGAGATCAATCATCGTTTCCTGGAGCAGGTCCGCAGGCGATATCCGGGCGACGAAGAGCGCGTGCGCCGGATGTCGATCGTGTCGGAGGATGGCGAGCGTCGACTGAAGATGGCCCACTTGGCCATCATCGGCAGCCATCGCATGAATGGCGTCTCCGAGATTCACACCGCCCTGATGCGCGCCAACGTGTTCGCGGACTTCGACGCGCTCTGGCCGGATCTCGTCGTCAATGTGACCAACGGCATCACGCCGCGTCGATGGCTGCATCACGCGAACGGCGAGCTCGCGGCGCTCATCAGCGAGTGCGTCGGATCAGAGTGGGCACGGGACCTCGAGCAGCTTCAGCAGGTGAAGCCGTGGGCGGACAAGGAAGACGTGCATCGACGGTTCCGCCAGATCAAGCGAGCGAACAAGGGTCGTCTGGCGCGGTTCATCCGTGAGCGCGTGGGCGTGGTGGTCGATCCCGACACGATGTTCGACGTTCAGATCAAACGGATGCACGAGTACAAGAGGCAGCTCCTGACCGTGTTGCACGTGATCACCCGCTACAACCGTATCCACGCGGGACGGATCGAGGGGATGGCGCCTCGGACCGTGATCATCAGCGGCAAGGCCGCACCCGGCTACGCCTTCGCGAAGCTCGTCATCCGCCTCATTCATGCGGTCGGCGACGTGGTCAATCACGATCGGGCGGTGGGCAATCTCCTGCGGCTCGTGTTCGTCCCGAACCACAACGTCTCCAATGCGGAGATGATCATCCCCGCCGCCGAGCTGTCCGAGCAGATTTCGACCGCCGGGACCGAGGCATCCGGCACCGGGAACATGAAGCTCGCGCTGAACGGCGCGCTGACGATCGGCACGCTGGATGGCGCGAACGTCGAGATCCGGCGTCAGGTGGGCGAGGACAACATCTTCATCTTCGGCTTGACGGCCGAAGAGGTGGCAGCGCGACGAGCCGCCGGGTACAGCCCCTGGGAGGAGTACGACCGCAACGACGAACTGCGAACAGCGCTCGACATGATCGGACAGGGGCACTTCTCACCATCCGACCCGACGCTCTTCCGTCCGGTGTTCGATCGCCTCATGCATCACGGCGACCATTTCCTGCTGCTTGCCGATTACGCGTCGTACATCGCGTGTCAGGATCGCGTGGATGCACTCTACGGACAGCCCGACGAGTGGGCACGCCGAGCGCTGCTCAATGTCGCGGCGATGGGCCACTTCTCCTGCGATCGCAGGGTAGCGGACTACGCCAGACTCGTCTGGGGAGCCGCGCCGGTCAAGGTCGAGCGCTAGGCGGTGGCGCGCCGGAACCCTCGAGCTGCAGAACCTGCGAGCCCAGGAACCTACGATGTTTTCAGAATCAGCTTCTGCACCCGCCAATTCGACGTCTCTGCGGTGTAGACCTCTGTCTCGGACGGACACGCGAGCTGGTGGACGCCGGAGAACTGCTTCAGTTGGCGGCCGGACCGCCCGATGACACCCAGGACCTTGCCGTCGAGCGAGACTTTGAACAGTCGGCCCGGGAACGTGCTCTCACCAACGAACATCACCTGATTCGGTCCCGGAGTAATGCACATCGAGTTCGGTGCGCCAATCGCGGCCGCGGCACGCTCGCCGCTTGGCGTATTGCCGTTGACCGGCTTGGTGCCGGGCGGGATCGGGACGTCGATGGTGAACATGCGCAGGAAGGTACCGTCCGTATCGAATACTTGAATGCGCCGATTCGACCGGTCGCCGACGTAGATGCGGTCGGAGCGGTCGATCGCAATCGCGTGGGGCAGGTTGAACTGACCCGGCCCCGTGCCCCGGTCGCCCCAAGACTTCACCCAGTCGCCGTTCTTGTCGAACTTCGCCACGCGTGAGTTCACGTAACCATCCGTGATGTAGGTGTTGCCGGCTAAGTCCCACGCAACGTCAGTCGGCTGGCGGAACATCCCGTCCACGTGCGGCGCCGGTGGATTCTTGTGCTCCCACGGTCCGGTGTCTTCGTCGGCTGATTCCTGCCGACGACCGTACACCTCACGTACACGGCCTCGGGGATCGAACTTGACCACCATGTCCGAACCCTTGTCCACCGCCCAGATGTTGTCGTTGCGGTCGATGCGGACCGTGTGCGCGAACGCCCAGCCGTACAGATCCTTGCCAATCTCACGGATGTACTCACCCTTCTGCCCGAACTCGAGCAACTGAGCCGCTGCGGGTCGGTACGCCGGGCCGTGCGCGCTGTTCGAGCGCGTGAACACGAACACGTGGCGTTGCGAGTTCACCGCCACACCGGACACCTCGCCGAAGTTCATCCCATCGGGCAGCTTCAGGAAGTCCGCCACCGACTCGAACTCGATCTGCGGTACGGGCGACGGCGCCTGGGCTCGGGGATCCGCCGCGAACAGGGCGGCGAGCCCGCACACCGAGAGGGAGAGGAGGGCACGTCCAATCGTCATGAGAACCTCCGAGTAACCCAGATTGTCTGTCGGTGCCCCCGAATCTTCAATCGTCAACCAACAACTTCACGTCCTGCCGTTCGCCCGCCCTCGTCTCCGGTCTTGCGGCATCCCCTTCGATGCCGTCGGGAGTCCTGGTCGAACACCCGATGCGTTACTCCAGTGACGGCGGTTTCGTTCTTTGTGCATACGTGGGAGACAATCGAGCGCGGAGACCGCGTGAGGTGTCGCGCCGGAAGCCGCCCGTATCGCGAGCAGGTCGGCTCAGGCCGGCGGCGGCGCGCGATTGGCCGGCGACGGGCGGGGCCGCCCGAGCGGCATGGAGCGGTGGTGCGCACCGTTTGAGAAGCTCAGGGTCGCCCCGAGTCGAGCCGAGGGCGCGCGGAACGGAGCGACGCGGGCAATGTGAAATGGCTGAGCCGGTGTTCGGGCAGTGCCCCGATTGAAAATGGAGAAGGAAGGTGCCCGGTGGTGCCGCTGGTCTTCAAAACCAGTCTGGAGGTCGTAAGGCCTTCGGAGGGTTCGACTCCCTCCCTTCTCCGCCACAACTTGCTGACGAAGATCTCCAAAGTTTTTTCGCGTGTTTGTCGAAGACTTTGCCCACCGAAGCGCCGCGAGGCGCGAAGGCGGGCCCGTTCTCACCCGTTCTTGATGGCCTCCTTCTCAGCGCTCGAGTCGTGCACGTGCGGTCGCTCGAGCAGGTCGATGGCGGCATCGAGTGCCGCCGGACTCAGGTGCATGTAGCGTTGCGTCGTCGTGAAGTGCGCGTGCCCCGCGAGTTCTTGGATGGCGCGCGGCGCCGCCCCGCGCATTGCCAGGTGTGAACAAAAGGTGTGTCGCAGGCGGTGCGGCCCGTTCGCCTGCACGCCCGCCTTGCGCGCCGCGCGCTTCATCGCCAGCGTGGTCGACATCTCGCTGAACGGTCGGCCGTCGTCGCGGTAGAGTACGCGTGGCCCTCGAAGGTGCCGGGCCTCCTTGAGCGCCGCCGTCAACCGCGTCGTCATCCGCACGTAGCGGATGCGCCCGCTTTTCGGTGAGTCGTGTCCTTCCCAGGCGTTGCGCTGCACGCAGAGCAGCCGCTTGGGGAGGTCGATGTCGTCCCACTCCAGCGCGACCATCTCACCGGATCGGAGCCCAGCCTCGCCACCAAGCAGGACGATGAGGTACGCCTGTGTGCTGACGGTACGAGCGGCCACGACTAACCGCTCGTACTCCTCGAAGTCGTAGAAGGCCGCCGGGCCTCGCGAGACGCTGAGCAGTCGGATGGTGCACGTCATCTTGTCCATCACACCCCACTCGACCGCTTTCTTGAGCCGCGTGTTCAGGCTTCTCGGCCCATCAGCCGTGCGTCCGCGCACGCCCGCCGCTACTCAGGATTTGAGAAACAGAGCCAAGGCCTGGGCCCACGCAACGTCAGGGCGGATCGGCGCGTCACCCCATTCACTGCGGGTGGTAGCAGGCTGGCCGGTGCGCGGGCCTTGCCCTGTCTGGCGACCAGTCCGCTCTGCGTGCGGCTCCAACCGTCCCGCGGCGCACCCTGCGCGTCCGCGCCGAAGGGTCGCTCGTGGCTGTGTTGGTGCGGACGCACTGGACTCCGACGGACAGGAGTTGCGCGACGAGCAGGATCGCGGCGTTCGCCTGCCGAACGCGATCACGTTCCTGTTCGGCGCGGACCAGTTCCGCCTCTGGGGTGGTGTAGCGTTCGTCGGCCCTCTGGGGCGAAACCTTGGCCCAATGCGTCAAGCGCGTGGCGTACAACCGGACGCCGGACCGAACCCGTCGGAGCACCGCACGATCAACGGATCCGGCACAGTCGGACGACGGGCTCGCACATCTGGGTGAGCGAGGAGGGCTGTGAGGACAAACGCCGGCACGTGCCCGCATCTGTCAATGGCCGTTGGCAACTACATGCACAACTACTACTTCGCGCCGGCGGCGAGTAGTACGCCGTGGTGGCCGTCGTGGTCTCCGGACGGCAAGCGCATCGCCTTCGCAATGGACGGCTCGATCTGGACGATCGAGATGGGCAGCACGGTGGCCAAGGAACTGGTCTACTCGCCACGTGAGTACCTGTCGATGCCGGAGTTCTCGCCCGACGGCAAGTGGCTCGCCTACACAGCCGACGACGACGCGAAGAGCATCAACCTCAGGCTCCTGAACATCGCCACCGGCCAGTCGGTGGACCTGACGACCGGGCCGCACGTGAACCACGAGCCAGCCTGGTCGCCAGGCGGCCAGCGTCTCGCGTACGTCTCCACGGCGCCCAACGGCCACTTCAACGTGTTCGTCATGGACATCGTGGACGGCAGGCCCGGGAAGAGCGTGCAGATCACGACCGACAACTCGTTCGGCCGCGACCGCCTCTACTTCGGCAACGTGGACGTGCACATCTCGCCCGCCTTCTCGCCCGATGGCAAGGAGCTGCTGTTCGTCTCGAACCGCGGCATCCCGCTCGGCTCGTGCGCCATCTGGCGCGTGCCGGTCGAACCAAACGTCATGGGGACGCCACGCGCGAAGGTCATCCACAAGGAAGAGACCCTCTACCGCACACGGCCGCAGTGGTCACCCGACGGCAAGCGGATGGTGTACGCCTCACATCTGGGCGGTCAGTACACCGAGCTCTTCGTGCTGCCGACGGTGGGCGGTGAGCCCTACAAGATGACCTTCAGCGCCCACGACAACTTTCTGCCGCGCTGGTCGCCCGACGGTGAGTGGATCGCCTACATCTCCAACGAAGGAGGCGTGCCACAGCTCAAGACGATGAAGTCGTGGGGTGGCGAGCAGCACGTCGTCCGCATCGCGGAACGGCGCTACATGCGGCCGATGGGCACCGTTTCGGTACGCATCGTCGACGATGCGACCGGCGCCGAAGTGGCGGCGCGCGTCTACCAGACGGCCGCTGACGGCAAGCCTTACACACCGCCCGACTCCTACGAGCGGCTGGCCGCGCTCAATCGCCACTTGTTCCACACGCCTGGCCACTACATCACGCGCGCCCCGGTGGGCGCGTTCAAGATCGAGGTGACGCGTGATTTCGAATACGAGATCGCGACCACGACCGTGGACGTGCGTCCCGGATCGACGAACAGCGTGGCCATCCGCCTGAAACGGATGGTGGACTTCGGCGCCCGCGGCTGGCAGTCGGGCAGCAATCACGTGCATATGAACTACGCGGGCCACCTGCACAATACGCCCGCCAACATGCTGATGATGGCGCGCGCCTAAGACATGGACATGACCAGCCTGCAGGTGGCCAACAAGGACAACCGCATCCTCGACCACCCGCACTACACCGCCGGCGAGTCGCTGCATCCGCTCTCGAAGGACGGCTACGCCATGCACGTCGGTCAGGAATACCGGCCGCCGTTCTACGGGCACATCTCGCTCTTCAATCTGAAGAACCACCTCATCTCGCCGTTCGTGACCGGCTACGAGGGTACCGGTATCGGCAGCCTGTATCCGTCCAACACCGACATCTTCCGTTACGCGAAGCAGCAGGGTGGCATCGGCGCCTATCTGCACCCGTACGTCGGCGACGCCGATCCGCTCGAGGGCAGCCTCGGCACGGCCAAGGGCTTCCCGGTGGATGTCTCGCTCGGCGCCGTCAGCTATCACGAGCTGTGGTCGCAGAGCGCGGGCGATGCCGCGCTCACCGTGTGGTATCACACGCTCAACAACGGCTTCCGGGTACCGGTCACCGGTGGTGAAGACTCGATCTCGAGCCTGCACCGCGTCGAGCTCGTGGGCGTGGTGCGCGGCTACTTCCTTCTCGGCGACCGGCCGCTCACGTGGGAAAGCTGGATGTCGGCGATGCTCGCCGGCAAGGGCTTCGTGACAAACGGCCCGTTGCTCGAATTTACGGCGAACGACGCCAACATGGGCGAAGAGATCACGCTGCCGACTGCGGGCGGCCGGGTGACCTTCCGCGGCGCCCTGCATTCCATCGTCGGCGTCGAGCGCTTGGAGCTCGTGTCGGGCGGCAAGGTCGTGCACACCATCCCGCTCGCCGGCGACAAGCGGACGGCCACCTTCGAACTGCCGCTCGACATCAAGGCCAGCGGCTGGTACTCGCTGCGCGCCATCGGCGTGCCGGGCAGCTTTCCGATTGAGAACTCGCGGCCGATGGCGGTGACCAACCCGATCTTCGTCACCGTGGGGACGCAGCCCATCCGCAGCGCCGCCTCGGCCGACTACTTCGTGCGCTGGATCGACAAGCTCACTGCGATGGCCGACAAGCATCCGGGCTGGCGTAGCGACAAGGAGAAGGCGCACGTGCTCGGCCGGTTCAAGGAAGCCCGCGACATCTACCTCGCGCGCGGCAAGGACGCAGCTTCGGCCGGGCGCCCTTAGGATCGGGGTCTTCAAGAGTCGGAGCAGGAGATGCGGCTGATGTCTCAATGTCGTTGACAGCTTCCGAGCGTTCACCGATCATTTGGGTCATCTGTGCATCGACAAGTGTCGCTGCTACTTGCGTCAACATCCTGCTTTGATTCGGGTACGGACCGACCGGATTGAAGACGCCGAGTCGGTGGGAGCAACGCCGCGAGGCGGGATGCCCAGCCGGCCAAGATGAACTGGGTATTCCGTGGCAGTTGACGGGGGGCCCTTGCCAGGACGGCGAATACTCACGCTACTGATGGTCGGTGCTATGGTCACGGTCTGCGCGGTCGCCACCGGCTTGGGTGCGGCCGGCCCGCAGGCCGGCCGTCGGTCCCAAACCTCTTCGTCCGACGCCTGGCAGCAGGCGCTCGTCAACCGATATTGCGTGACCTGCCACAACAGCAGGCTGCGCACGGCAGGGCTGGCGCTCGACATCCACGACGCGACCAAGGTGGGCGATGCTCCCGAGATCTGGGAACACGTGGTGCGCAAGCTGCGCGCGGGCGCCATGCCGCCCTCGCCCAGTCCGCGGCCCGATCGCGCGACCTACGATCGGTTGACCACTTGGCTGGAGTCCGAGCTCGACCGGGCGGCGGCTGCGCACCAGAACCCAGGACGGACCGAGGCCTTCCATCGTCTCAATCGGACCGAGTATCACAACGCGGTCCGCGATCTACTGGATCTGGAGGTCGACGTCGCAGAGCTGCTGCCGGCCGACGGTGCAAGCTACGGGTTCGACAACAGCGCCGGAGTGCTCGGGGTCTCCCCGACGCTGCTCGAAGGGTACTTGAGAGCGGCGCGAAAAATCAGCCGTACTGCGGTAGGCCGACCGGTGCCATCGGCCACCACCGAAACGTTTCGGGTGACCAACGATCTCTCACAAGATGATTGGGTCGCCGGGATGCCGTTCGGCACGCGAGGTGGCGCCACTTTCCGCTACAACTTCCCGCAGGACGGCGACTACGTGTTCAGGGTGGCGTTGGCGCGAGGGACCGGGGGCGAACTCGCCATCTTCGACGCGCCCCATACGCTCGAAGTCAGTCTCGATGATGAGCTCGTGCAGTCCTATACGGTGGGGGAACCGCCTCCGGTGGACGCCGCGCCGGGCAGTGAGGCGTATCGCGCCTGGCAAGCGAGGCAACGCACCGTGGACCGCGGTTGGGAGTTCCGTGTCCCGGTCGGCGCGGGTCCGCTGGACATACGGGTGACCTTCGTTCGACGGACGTGGGCGTATCCGGAAACCGTGCGGGAACCGTATCTGCGTCCGTATGCGGCCGTCGACACGCGGCATCAGCCGTACTTGGGCCAGATTGCCGTCACGGGTCCCTACGTCACCCGCGATGTGCCGCCCGGCTCGACGCCGAGCCGACGGCGGATCTACGTCTGCGAGGCGGTCGATACCGACCCGATTCCGCAGCAGACCGCCTGCGCCCGGGCGATTCTGTCGCCATTGGCCCGACGCGCATACCGGCGTCCGGTCACCGCGGCGGACCTCGACGTGCTGTTGCGGTTTTTCGAAGACGGCCGCGCCGAGGAGGGCTTCGATGCGGGTCTCGAGCTGGCGTTGCGCTGGCTGCTGGCCAGTCCGGAGTTCGTGCTCCGGGTCGAGCGGGACCCCGACGGACTGGCGCCCGGCACGAACTACGCGATCACGGATCTGGAACTGGCCTCGCGGCTGTCGTTCTTCCTGTGGTCGAGCCTGCCGGACGACGAGTTGATCGACCTGGCCCAGCGCGGCCGACTCAGCGATCCCCAGGTGCTGGCCGCTCAAACCCGTCGCATGCTCGACGACGACCGAGCCAAGGCGCTGGTGACGAATTTCGCGAGCCAGTGGCTCTATGTTCGCAACGTCCCGGCGGTGTATCCGGACGAAGATCTGTTTCCGCACGTCGGTGAAGAGTTGCGGCAGGCGATGCAACGTGAGACAGAGCTTTTCGTCGAGAGTATCTTTCGCGGCGACGAGAGTGTCCTGAAGCTGCTGACGGCGGACTACACCTTCGTCAACGAGCGTTTGGCGCGCCACTACGACATTCCCCATGTCTACGGCAGTCATTTTCGACGGGTGTCGCTCGCGGGGTTGCGGAATGACGCGCGTCAGGGCCTCCTCGGACATGCCAGCATCCTCGCCGTGACGTCGTATCCCAATCGCACCTCTCCGGTCTTACGCGGAAAATGGGTGCTGGAGAATCTGCTCGGGACGCCCCCCGCGGCTCCGCCGCCGAATGTACCCTCCTTGGAGGCGACGACCGGCGGAGGCGTGGTCCTGTCGATGCGGGAAGCCACGGAACGGCACCGAGCGAATCCGGTGTGTGCGAGCTGTCACCGGCTGATGGATCCGCCTGGTTTTGCCCTCGAGGAATTCGACGCGGTGGGCCGATTCCGCACACGGTCGGAGGCGAACACCCCGATCGATGCGTCGGGCGAGTTGCCGGATGGCACGCGCTTTGTGGGTGCGGCGGGGTTACGCGACGCGCTGGTGTCGAGCCCCGATCGTTTCGTCGGCACTCTGATCGAGAAGCTCATGACCTATGCCCTCGGCCGGGGGTTGGAGTATTACGACGCGCCCACGGTGCGGAGCATTCTGCGAGAGGCAGCAGAAGCGCAGTATCGCTTCTCGGCGATCGCCCTGGGTATCGTCCAGAGTCCACCGTTCAGAATGAGGAGAGTCGCGTCATGATCGTGTCAAAGAAGTCCCTCGGGCGTCGCACCGTGCTGCGTGGTGTGGGCGCGACGCTGGCGCTGCCGATGCTCGACGCGATGGTGCCGGCGTTGTCTGGCATTTCCGGTCGAGCGGCCGAGCCGGTCCGCCGCCTAGGGTGGGTCTACGCACCAAACGGCATGTCCATGTCCTCGTGGACGCCGGCGAAGGTGGGTTCGCTGGAGTTGTCACCAATCCTGAGCCCGCTTGCGGCGTATCGCGAACAGATGGTCGTGATCAGCGGGTTGGCCCAGGGCCAGGCTGAGGCGCTCGGCGACGGAAACGGTGAGCACACACGAGCGACCGCCACCTGGTTGAACGGCGTGCATCCCCGGGAAACCGAGGGCGCGGATGTTCGGGCGGGAAAGACCGTCGATCAGTTTGCCGCTGACCAGCTCGGGCGAACCACGCCGCTCGGGTCGCTGGAGCTCGCCATCGACCGGGACTATCTGGTGGGGAGCTGCGACAACGGGTACAGCTGCGTCTACATGAACACCATCTCGTGGCGGAATCCAACGACGCCGCTTCCGATGGAACACAACCCGCGCGTCCTGTTCGAGCGGCTCTTTGGCGAAGGCGGTTCCACGGCGCGCCGGCACTCGGAGTCGCGAAAGGATCGCAGCATCCTGGATGCGGTCACGAGTGACCTGGCCCGGCTGCGGCGTGACGTCGGTGCCCACGATCAGGTTCGTATCGCGCAGTATCTCGATGCGGTTCGGGCGCTGGAGCGTCGTATTCAGCTCGCGGAGCAGAACGACACCGCGTTGCCCGACCTCGAGCGGCCGGTGGGCATTCCGGAGTCCTACAAGCAGCATGTCGAACTGATGTTCCAGCTGCTGTCGCTGGCGTATCAGGTTGACATGACGCGCGTGTTCACCTTCATGCTGGGTCGTGAGTTGAATGGGCGCGCCTATCCGGAGTTTGGCATTCCCGACTCGCACCACGGGTTGTCCCATCATCGGGACGATCCGGTGAAGCTTGCGCAGTTGGCCAAGATCAACGCCTACCACGTGTCCCTGTTCGCCGACTTCCTCAGTCAGCTGGCCAATACGCCCGATGGGGATGGGTCGCTCCTCGACCATTCGCTGCTCCTGTACGGCGCGGCGTTGAGCGACAGCAACAGGCATTCGCACCTCGATCTTCCGTTGCTGCTGGTGGGCGGGGCGGCGGGGCGGCTTCGGGGCGGACGCCACCTCCAATACCCGCGTGAGACACCAATGACGAATCTGCTCGTGAGTCAGCTGGACAAGGCGGGTGTGCGCCTTGATGACCCCTTGGGGGACAGCACCGGACGACTGGTCGAACTGGCCCAGCTGTAGACCGGCAGCGGCCCGAACCCACGCGGGCGAGCGATGTGCGCCCGAGCGGGCGTGGCGCCGCCGCCGGCCGGAGGGTGTGCCGCGGCCGACAAGAGACGGATGATTGAACAAGTGACTGAACCGTTCGGCACGCGCCGGTCGCCCCGCTGGACCACCGGCCCGGGCATTGCCGTCGTGACGCTCTTGGCGGTCGTGGGAATCTCGGCATCCGCCAGCGCGCAGTCTGGCGCCTCAGACGCGCTTCACGGCGACCCGGCGATCCATCGGGCGGCCCATGATGGAGATGTCATCTCGCTTGGGCGGGAACTCGATCGCGGTGTCGATCCGAACCTGACGAATCGTTTCGGCGTCACACCCCTGGCCTTGGCCTGCGGCGCCGGCCAGGCGGCGGCGGTTCGGCGGCTGCTGAAGGCGGGTGCCGACCCGAATCGTGCATCACCGGCGGGCGAGACACCGCTGATGGTCGCAGCTCGCACCGGCGTCCTCGACAGCGTCGTGTCGCTCCTGGAGCACGGGGCCGACCCGTCGGCTCGAGAAAGCTGGCGGGGACAGACCGCGCTGATGTGGGCCGTCGCCGAACGGCACGCCAACGTGGTGGGGCCGCTGGTCGCCGCCGGGGCTGAGGTGGACGCGCGTTCGGACGCGGGCTTCACGCCATTGATGTTTGCGACGCGGCTCGGACATATCGAAACGGTCGACGCGCTGCTCGATGCCGGCGCGGACATTCATCAGACGCTCAGCGACGGAACCGGAGCCCTCGTGGTGGCGGTGATCAATGCGCACTACGATCTCGCGGTTCACCTGTTGGAGCGGGGGGCCGATCCGAATGCGGCCGCGCAAGGGTGGACGGCGCTCCACCAGCTCGTGTGGACACGCCGACCGAACACGAACAAGAACCAGCACAATCCCTCGCCGCGGCAAAGCGGCAAGGTGACCGATCTCGAGCTGGTCGAGGCGCTGGTGGCCCACGGCGCGGACGTCAACGCGCGCCAAACGAAGGAACCGCGGGACGGGTACCGGAATCTGCTGAACCGACGTGGCGCGACGCCGTTTCTTCTCGCGGCGAAGGTCGTCGATCTCAAGTTGATGCGTCTGCTGCTGGACCTGGGTGCCGACCCCCTGTTGACCAATGAGGACGGCACGACGGCGTTGCTCGTGGCGGCGGGGGTGGGGGTGTGGCCAAATGAGAGCGCCGGCAGCCAGGACGACGCGCTGGCCGCGGTGAAGTTGATGATGGAGCTCGGGGACGTGGCGACGACCGTCGACGCGAACGGCGACACGGCGCTCCACGGCGCTGTGCTCCGAGACGCGAAGGCGCTGGCGCTGTTTCTGCTTGGCCAGGGCGTTGAGCCCAATCAGGTCAACGAGTGCGGGTGGACACCGCTGACCATCGCACAGGGGGTGTTCTACGGGAATCTTGGGCGGCGCTTTCCCGACCTCGAACGGGTCCTGCTCGAACGTGGCGCCACCTCACCCCTGCCTCCCGGCACCCCCGGGTATCAGGGGCTGGGTTACCCCGCCCGGTGTTCTCGTTGACCCGCGGCGTGGCCGAGGAAGCACCTGAAGGAACGCTGGTACACCCATCGGGCACGCCAGAGGGAGGACAAAGTTACGGACGTGGTGCGAGGCAGCGTCGCCAAGGACGGACTTCGATCGGCTCGATGCGACGGCTCTTGAGTCGTCGTATCTGCGGTCGACCCTGACGCCCACGGCCGCCACCTCTTCCAGATCCCGAGGGACGCGATCACGTTCAGCCCCATGGCCGTTCCGGCGAAAACATGCTCTTCCATGCGGTTACTGGACGGCTTCCGGATATGACCGCAAGCCACATCCCTGCGAAACCGGCCGTTCGCATCGAACCGATCCGCTCTTTGTATCGAACAGAAAACGAGACCGGTCATTCGCGTGGCTCCCGCGCTGCACGGATAATGGAGTCGAGTGACACTCGACGACCTGCGGCGCGCTGCGGTCGCGCGCAGTCTCTTCGCGCCGACGTTGCTGCAACGCGCGCTCGACGCCCTCGGCTTTGTGCAGGCCGATCCGATCCGGGCACCGGCGCGCGCGCAAGACCTCACGCTGCGTCATCGTGTGACCGGCTACCGCGCCGGTGATCTCGAGCGTCGATATGCTCACCTCGACATCCACGAGGATGTCTTCGTGAACGATGGCTTCGTCACGAGCGTTGTGCAGGGCTTGATGCACCCCCGCGGCGGTCCAGCGCCGTGGCCCGCGGGGCGTGGTAGGCAGGTGCGCGCCCTGCTGGAGTTTGTCCGCGCGCGCGGCTCGGTGCATCCGCGCGAGGTGAATGATCACTTCTCGCACGGGAAGGTCACCAACTATTGGGGCGGCGTCTCGAGCGCGACGACCCGCCTGCTGGATGCCATGCAATACCGCGGCTTGTTGCGGGTCGTGCGTCGCGAGGCCGGGATCCGGGTTTACGCCGCGCACGATCATCAGGCCGGGCCGCGCGACGCCGCGACCCGCCACGCGTATCTCGACGCGCTGGTGGACGTGATTGTTGGCATGTATGGGCCTCTCCCGGCAGCCAGCCTGTCGAGCCTAGTACGACGGCTGCGTTACGCCGTTCCGCAGTGGCGAGGCGCGCTGGATCGTACGCTGGAGCGCGCGAAGCGACGACTCGCCCATGCGCGCATCGACGGGGTGGACTGGTACTGGCCGCCCGACAGGCCAGTCGCGGCTGGCGAGCCAGTCGATCTCGTGCGGCTGTTGGCACCGTTCGATCCAGTCGTGTGGGACCGGCGCCGGTTCGAGATCCTCTGGGGCTGGACGTATCGTTTCGAGGCGTATACGCCTGTGTCCAAGCGCAAGCTCGGTTATTACGCGCTGCCGCTCCTGTGGCGCGATCGTGTCATCGGTTGGGGAAATGTGTCGCTGAGAAAAGGGGATACTCCGGTCGGCCTTCGGCTACATCGCATCGCACCCGCCGCGTGATCGAGGGTTCCGCCAGGCACAGGAGGAGGAGTTGAATCGCCTGCGCGTCTTTCTCCGTCTTGAATCGTGACCGTCGCTCGCCACTTCGCGACGTATCGTTATTGTTACCTCGTCAGCAACGGCAGTTGAAGAGACGGGCTGTGCGCCGCTCGGAGCGACCGACGATCCCTGACTCGCGCACGTCGACGGCGAAGCTGGAACTCACACGATGAAGTGGCGTTACCGATGCGAGGCCCTCCCCGGGAGACGTGAGCGGCGTTCTCGGACAACGGCCATGACAACCGCGGGCGACATCGTGCCTGGCATTTGGCCCCGTCCATCTATCCTCGGCTTTCCGGCCGTTGACGTCCGTCTGCCAATGCCTGGCCACATCGCAGGCGTCACGGACAAATGACTGAATGGAAACCGATTGATCTTCGTGAAGGGCTCCGGCAGGATCACCGCGATCGCGGAATGGCGCCGGCGCCAATCTGGGGAACGTTCGCCCCAGAGTAACAGCAGTTGGCACCGTCCGGTCATACGACGTTAGGCAGCAAACGTGATTCTCCGAGAAAGGGAAGGAGGCGACATGTCCGACCAGCTTCCGGAGGTTCTGGCCCTGTCACAACGCGTCAGCCTCCTTGAAGAGCAGTTCGCCGCCCGTCGTTTCTCCCCTCAAGTCTTGGAGGCTCAGTGCCTGACCATCCGGGATTCGGATGGCAACGCGAGGATCCGACTCGAAGCCAACCAAGGGTGTGTTTGCTTTGCCATCTTCGACAGGGAGGGTGTGCCACGCGCGGAACTCAGCTTGGAGGATGATGAGACCCGATTCGTGTTGCATGCGGCTGACGGAGTACCCACGGTCGGAATGGCCCAACTATCCGACGGCTCAACTATTGGCCTCGGGGACAAGAATCGGAACCGACGCGCGTGGTTGAGCGTCGGCGAGGACGGCGCTTTTCTTTATCTGGCACATGTCGACGGCCAGCCACGCGTGGGCCTGACCGCAGCTTCCAACGATGTCGTCGGCCTGGCGCTCTTGGACCCAGCCGCGCGTGCACGTGTCACCGTTGCCCTTGAGCCTTCCGGGCCCTACATCGAACTCGCCGACGCTGAAGGCAATCCCCTTTATCACAAACCATGACGCACAACCGCAGATGCAAGGCGATGAAGCGTACCGGGTTCGTCGGAGACCGGATTCGTTGAATCAGGCCACCTTGGCCTGGGCATAGTACTGCGCTTCGCACTCCGCCGGCGGGACGTCGCCGATCGGCCCCAGCAAACGGCGGTGGTTGAACCAGTCGACCCACT
>VFZL01000016.1 GCA_016871175.1 Acidimicrobiia bacterium
CGGAGGTGTGCTCGCCGGGGACGCGGCGGCGACCGGGACGCGCCTGCGTCCCGGTCTCGGCGTTTCCAGAGCCCCCGACGTGGCATCATCAGCGCCGAGGCCGCGGTTATCCACGCTGTCGAAGGGGGAACAGGAGGGAGCGGGAGGGTCGGGTGGGTCCGATAAGGGGCGTTCGGTTAACCCACACCCCCGCTAATGCTGCCTACGATCCGAAATCCACGCGAGGAGGCCGCCGCTCGAAGTTGCGTTCGCGCCAAAGCGCCGCCCACTTCTTCTGCGTCCGGACCACCACTTCGCGAAGCGCGTCGATGTTGCTCTGATCGCCGCGATCGATGTCCCGGCCAACCCCCGAAGCGGCGCGCTGGGCCAGCACCCGCTGCTGCCCCTCTAGAACGGGACCCGACAAACACAGCAGGCAAGCCCCGGCACCAACGATAGCCCATCAATATGGACGTGCGGCCGTTGACAGCGGTTTACAGCGCAGGCCGAACGGGCGGTGTCACGCGTATCCGAATCTGGCGGCCGACGCCGACGTCGTTACCCAACCGGGACTTCGCTTGGAGGTGAAGGACGTAGGCACCCGGCGCCAGGTCGTTCAGCGGAATTCGAACGGCGTACCCATATCCACCCTTCGCACCCTGCAACTCGCTCGAGTTGCGCTCGTCCTCGGCCTTGAATACCACGCGCCCTTCATCCGTCTGAATCGTCGTCGTGATGTCGACGCGATGCGCAGGGCCGGTTTGATTGTCGTAGACCTCGGCAAACAGCGCGAGCTCGTCGTTCTGCGGGAAGTCGCGCGAAGCAATCGGGGCCGCCGGCAGCACCCCTTTGACTTGCTCATCGTTTTTCGCCGTCACCATGGCCGATCCGCTCATGGATGTGATGAGGATTCCGCTCAATCCGAGCGCCTGCTTCGCGAAGTCCGGCACCTCGAGGTCGTAGGTGACTGAGCCCGCAACCCCACCCGCGGCATCGCGCGCCGCGACGCGCAAGTGGTACTTGCCTGGCTGCAGGTCGAAGCGATTTAGCATACGGAACCCAGTCTGCTGGACGCGGGTCCTGGTGTCTGGGCGCAGGTTCGTCGTCAGGTGGTCGGTGGATCCCGCCTTGGTCTTCCCTTGCGTGTCCACCGCCGCGTACGTAATTTCGATCCTGCCGTTCTCGGCGAGCGAGAGCATGCGTCCAATCAGCTCGACGCCCAAGAGAATCGAGGCGTTCGGCGCAGTGCCCTTGAACGGCGCGGCGAACACCCGCATGCCGAGACCGCCGACCGGAATGGGGCTAGCCATCGCCTCCGCCAATTCGGCCGACGTTTTGCCGCCGGCCGGCGGCGTGGGCGCCTTACCACGCGGGGCCTGATACCCCTTCCGCGACCGTATGGTGAGGCCGGGACGCTTGGTCTTGACCTCGATGCGATGGAACCTGCCGTCGCGCTTGTTGGAGAGCGGGTAGTACGCAATCACGTAGTACGCGCTGTTCTCTTCGACGATGCGCTGGAATGCGTTTGCGAACTGATTCGTGTTCACCGTCGCGAAGCCGCCGGTCTCGTCCGACAGCGTCCGCAAGTTCATCTGGGCCATCACTTGCTCGTTACGAAGACCAGACAAGCCCAACCCATTGCCCGGATTGTCTTGATTGCCCAGCGAGCCCACCGCAATCGTGTCGTCACCCATGTCCGTCAACCCACGGGGGTCGATGGCGTAGATGCTGACGTTGGCGCGGGTCGCCGCTGCGACCGCATCCCGCACGTCTTCGAGCACGTTCGATGCCTGGCTCGCGCGCTGGTCGTAGCCGCGGATGATATCGGTGATGTCGTAGTCGATGCCCTCGCTGAAGAGGAGCATGGTCTTGCGTCGGCCGCGGATCCCCCCAAACCAGTCGGCGACGTTCTTGATGGTGGCGAGGGTGTTCCGTGCCTTGAACGCTCGCTCGGCGTCCTCAGGATCGGCAATCGTGCGGCTATTCAAGTTGTCGTTGAACGCGAGGTCGCGCTGGCGGAAGTACTCCTGGCTCTTGTTGAGCGTCGCCGACTGGAGCTTGGATCCGATGAATCGATCCACCGAGTTCATGAGAAGACGACGGTTGTTGGTGAACTCCTGACTCCAGTCCGACCGACCACCCGTATACACGATGGCCATCAAATCATTGGCGCTCAGATTCCGCTGGATGAACTGCTTGGCCGCATTCTTCACGAGCTGCGAGCGCAACGCGTTGGTGTGCAAGTCGTCGAGGATCGCGACGTACAAGCGGCCGTTGAACGGCCGCTCATTGCTCGCGGTGTCCGGTTCCACGGGATCCGGCCGGAACAACGGTCGGTCCGCCCGTTCGAGCGGGATGTTGACCATCGAGAAGTTGGCAATGGTTTGGCTTTTGCCGTCCTCGAACACCTGGAAGTCGTCCTTCGTGAGGTCACGCACCAACCGTCCCTGCGCGTCGGTCACGAGTACATCCACTTCCACGTACTCGACCTGGGCTTGGAACCTTGGCGTCTCGCCGATCACGTCGTCCTGCGCAGGCTGGCCCTGGGCCGGCTGTCCCTGTCGAGCCTGGCTTTCAGCGGTGACCCCGACAGCCACGCCGACAAGGGCGCTGACGAGCCCAAGCGCCGCGGCAAACCTCAGTCTGGTAGACATAGTGTTCTCGCTCAGAAATTTCGAAGCGGGCTGGCGCCGAGCCTCTCCGATTATAGGCCGTTCCAGCGCTATACTTGACGAGCATGTCCAGCTCGGGCGCCATGACCGCCGTCGCCGCGTCCCGCCCCCTCGACGTGGGTGCCATTCAAGCCGCGTTGCGGGCAGACGGCCTCGACGGTTGGCTGCTGTACGACTTTCTCGGTCTGAACCCCATCGCCAATGACGTCACGGCCGTCGACCGCCAAGGGGGACACCTCGCCACGCGACGATGGTTCTACCTCATCCCGGCGGCTGGGGAGCCCCAGGGTCTGGTGCATGCGATCGAGTCTCAAACACTCGCGCACCTGCCGGGCTCGACGACGCGCTATGCGGTACGCGACCAATTGGAACGTGGGCTGAAGTCGCTCGTCGGCGGGCTGCGGCGGGTCGCGATGGAGTACTCGCCGAGCTGCGCCATCCCGTACGTGGCTCGTGTGGATGCCGGCACCGTCGAACTGGTGCGGAGCTGCGGCGTCGAGGTAGTCTCGTCCGGTGATCTTGTGCAGCAGTTTTCGGCCGTCTGGAGTGCGGACGCGATCGCCACGCACCTCACCGCGTCAGACAAGCTCTACCGGATCAAGGACCGTGCGTTCCAGGCGATCGGCCACCGGACCCAGCACGGCGGCCACACGACGGAATACGAGATTCAGCAACTGATGGCCCAATGGTTTCGCGAGGAAGGGCTGGTCAGCGATTCCGACCCGAACGTGTCGGCGTCCGAGAATGCGGGCAACCCGCACTACCTCCCCACTCGAGAGGCGTCACGTCCCATCGGCGCAAACGAGCTGGTGCTGCTCGACCTCTGGGGCAAGCTGGAGCAGCCGGGGGCCGTGTATGCGGATATCACGTGGGTGGGCTACACCGGCGCGCGCGTGCCGGACCGCTACGCGGAGGCGTTCGCGGTGATCTGCGAAGCGCGAGATGCCGGGGTCGCGCTGGTGCAGGTTGCCGCGCGAGAGGGTCGTGCCGTCCGCGGGTTCGAGGTCGACCGCGCCGCGTCCGCGGTCATCCGGTCGTCAGGATACGGCGCAGCCATCCTGCATCGCACCGGACACAGCCTGGGAGATGCCGCGGTACACGGAACGGGCGCCAACATGGACGACTACGAGACGCACGACGATCGACGGCTGGTCCCCGGCTCGGGCTTCACGATCGAGCCGGGCGTGTACTTCGCCGATTTCGGCGTCCGCACCGAAATCAACATGGTCATGGGCGCACACGAGGCCACGGTGTCCGGCCCGCTCCAGACCGAGATTCTCGCTCTCGCTTGAGTAGGAGGTTCGATGTCTACCCGGAAGACCACGCTGTTCTACGCGACGCTCATTTCCGTGTCGTCACTCATCGTCGGCATGATCCTCGCGTCCCGGTTGAATCTCTCGCCGGTCTCGTCGGCGCAGTCGCTGACGTTGCCACCCGCCAACAGCGCGCCGATCGCCGGAGCCATCGACGCTCAGACGTTCCGGAACGTCGCTAAGGGGCAGTCACCGATGGTCGTCAACATCAGGACGGAGACGAAGCAGCGCGCGCAAGAGCTGTCCGACTTCTTCGGCGGCGGCGGGGGCGGTCAGGGACCCGATGACCTGCTTCGACGCTTCTTCGGGGGCGGGGGCGGACGCGGCGGCGATGACCCGAACGATCAGGACGACAATCAACGGGGGCAGTCGCCGAACCGCCGGCGGCGTGACCAAACGACCGTGGCGGCGGGCACTGGATTCATCATCAATGCGGATGGCCTCATTCTCACCAACAACCACGTCGTCGAGGGGGCGACCAAGATCGAGGTCTCGCTGTACGGCGAGGATCTCGATCAGCTGTACGAGGCGAAGCTCATCGGCCGCGATGCGCTGACGGACACGGCGCTCATCCAGCTGACCAAGAAGCCCGATCACAAACTGCCTGAAGCCAAGTTCGGCGACTCGTCGCAGATAGCCGCGGGCGATTGGGTGATCGCGATTGGCAACCCCTTCGGCTTCCGCCATACCGTGACGGTCGGCGTCATCAGCGCGACCGAGCGCGCGTTCCCCGTCACCGATGGACGCTCAAGCGAGATGCTGCAAACCGACGCCGCCATTAACCCGGGCAATTCCGGTGGTCCCCTCCTGAACATCCGGGGCGAAGTCATCGGCATGAACACCGCGATCATCAGCAACGGTCGGGAGACGGGCGGCGGCAACCTCGGGATAGGTTTTGCGGTGCCGATCAATACGATCCGAGCACTGCTGCCTCAATTGCACGCGGGCAAAGTGACTCGCGGCCGCATCGGGGTGCAGATCACGGCCGTGCCGCGCGACGGGTTCGAGGAGTTCGGGCTCAAGACCCGGAAAGGCGCGATCGTGTCGAGTGTGGCGCCTGACGGTGCCGCCGCGAAAGCCGGCATCCAGCCTGGCGACGTGATCGTGGAGTTCAACGGCAAGTCAGTCAACAACACGAACGAGCTGCAGAACCTCGTGACGGCCACCAAGCCGGGCACGTCCGCGCCGGTAAAGGTGATACGCGACGCGAAGGAGCGCACGATCAACGTGACGGTAGACGAGCTCGATCTCGAGGCCGAGCAGGGTCGGCTGTCGCGCAATCGACCCAACGAGCCGAGCGAGCAAGGCGGAGACAGCTTCGGCCTGACGCTCGGCAATGTGACCCCGCAGATGTCTCGGCGGTTACAGCTGCCCTCGGGCGTGACTGGCGCGGTGATCACGGACGTTGATCCGAATGGTCCGGCGGCTGGGGCGCTTCGGCCAGGCGATGTCATCACGGCGGTGAACGGCACGCGTGTATCGAATGCGTCGGAGGCCGGACGCGAACTGCAGCGCGTCCAGTCTGGCCGCATCGCGCGCATTCTGGTTCACCGTGACGGGAACGAAGTCTTCGTGACCGTCCGCAAGGAGTAGTCACACCGTCGCCGTCACGAGGGCGCGGCCCGCGAGCCGGACCGCGCCCCCGTCCGACGCTCGTAGACAGCCCATCGGTTGAACCGGCATCATTTGTCGCACGCCCTCATCCTCGCGGCCGGACTCAGTACGCGACTGCGACCGCTGACGCTCGTCCGGGCCAAGCCGGCCATACCAGTTGCAGGTTCGCCGCTCGCGGAGCGCATCATCCGCTGGCTGGTCAGTCATGACGTGCGCGAGATCGTCCTCAATCTTCATTACAAGCCCGAGACGATCACCCGCGTGATGGGAGATGGGCGTCACCTTGGCGCGCGGGTTCGCTACTCCTGGGAACAGCCGGATGTACTCGGCAGCGCGGGTGGACCGCGCCTGGCGTCTCCGCTCCTTGCGGCCGATCCGTTTCTCATCGTCAACGGGGATACGCTGACCGATCTCGACCTTGGCGCATTGGCCGCTGCGCACGCGCGATCCGAGGCGCTCGTGACGATGGCGCTCGTCCCGAACAACGATCCGCACCGCTACGGCGGCGTGCGCCTCGATGCGCGAGGGCAGGTCGTCGGTTTCGCCAAGCGGGGAGAGGCCGCCGTCGGGTCACATCATTTCATCGGCGTCCAGGTGGCCTCGGCCGGTGCGTTCGCGTCGGTCCGACCGGGCGAGGCGCGAAACTCGGTGGGAGACGTGTATGACACGCTGATCGCGTCGCGCCCCGGGAGCGTGCGTGGGTTCGTGTGCTCGGCTGGATTCTGGGATATCGGGAGCGTCGCGGACTATTGGCGCACTTCGCGAACGCTCGCGGCCGCAGAGACGACACCGGACACCCAGCTCCGCGCTACGCTCCTCGGGCTCGGCCGGCAGGTCCACGTCGATCCGACGGCAACGATCCACGAGTCAATTGTCTGGGACCGCGTGACCGTCGGTGCGCGGGCGGTCCTGGATGGCTGCATCGTGACCGACGATGTGACGGTACCATCCGGCTCCGAGCATCGAAACGCGATTTTGCTGTGCGGCCCGGAGCAGACGCTCACCGTCGTGCCTCGGCCCACCGACTGAGGACATGGCTGATTTCGGAGTGTCACGTGTCCGATCCACGTGTTGACGCATACCTGGCCGAGAGTGGGCTGGTGGCGCAGGTGTCCAGAGTCGTTCCACTGACCGGTGACGCGTCGGACCGCCGCTACTTTCGCGTGATCCTGACCAACGGCCGGACGCTGGTACTGACCCTTCACGTCGGCCCGATCGACTTCGCCACGCTGCCCTTTGCGAACGTGTGCGAGTTGCTGCAACAAATGCCGTTACCCGTGCCGGCAATCCTCGGGCATGCCAACGCACTTGGCGTGGTGGCGCTGCGCGATCTTGGCGACGTGACGCTGCAGGCTCACCTGGGCGCGGCCAGCCCCACGGTGCACGCCGCACTGTATCGCGAGGCCCTTGCGCTCATCGAACGGCTGCAACGGCGCGGCGCCGAACTCGCATCGGACCGCTACCTCCCGTACGGCATCTCGTTCGACGTCGAGACATTGACCTGGGAGCTGAACTTCTTCGTCAAGCACTTCCTTGAAGGCTATCGCGGCATGTCGCTGACGGCGGCCGAGAAAGCGGCGCTGGCTGAGGAGTGGGCCGCCATCACCACCGAGCTGGCGGCAGAAACGCGCGTGCTCTGCCATCGTGATTACCACAGCCGCAATCTGATGTTCTGTGATGGTAGCCTGCACATGATCGACTTTCAGGACGCGCGCATGGGCCCGGACACCTACGATCTGGTGTCTTTGCTGCGCGATTCGTACGTCGACCTCACGCACGCGCAGCTTGAGGACCTCATCGCGTACTTCCTGGCGCTGAAGGGTCACCCCGACGCCGCGGAGTTCCGACGCCGCTTCGACCTGATGGCACTGCAGCGCAATCTCAAGGCTCTCGGGACGTTCGGGTTCCAAACGATGAGCCGGCAGAATCCCGTGTACATCCAGTACATGCCACGGACGCTGGCGTACGTTCGCACGAACCTGGGTCGCTATCATCGCTTCGGACGATTGCGCGAGCTGCTCGCCGCCCGCGTCGACGAGCTCAAGTAGGCGCCGGCCTACGGCTAGAATCGAGGCCGCTGTGGCACGAACCCGACCGGCCGGCGTCTCAACTCACTTGTTCCACAACTCTCGCCTGTCGCGCGAGCAACTCATGGACGTCGGATCGGCGGGTTTCGATCGAATCGAGCTCTTCGCAACACGGACACACTTCGACTACCACAGCACGAACGCCATTGCGGAGCTCCAGGGCTGGCTGGCGGAAAGTGGCCTCGAGCTCCACAGCGTTCACGCGCCGGTCGGAGAAAGCTTAGCCGGTGGCCGATGGGGTCCCCTGTTCACGCTCGCAAGCCCGGAGGCCAGCGTTCGTCGGCGCGCCCTGGACGAAACGGAGCGCGCGCTCTACATCGCTCGGCGTCTGCCGTACAAGATCCTGGTCGTGCAACTCGGATTGCCAAGAACACCGCAGTCCGCGCCTGGGGAGAACAGCCGTGACGCGGCCCGGCGCAGTATAGAGACGTTGGCCAAGCTCGCCGAACCACTCGGTGTCACACTCGCCGTGGAGGTGATCCCCAACGAGCTGTCCCGTCCCGGTTCTTTGGTTCACTTCATCGAAGCCCTGGCCGACGATGTCCGAGTAGGCGTCTGCCTGGACTTCGGCCACGCCCACATGTTGGGCGACGTCGTCGACGCGGTTGAAACCGTCTCTGAGTACTTGATCACGACCCATGTACACGACAATAAGGGCAGGACCGACGACCATCTCCTTCCCTTCGAGGGCACGGTCGACTGGGCATCCACGTTGACGGCAACGCAGAAGGTCGGCTACGACGGCGTGTGGCTGTTCGAGGTCGGCGCGCACGGATCGACACGGGAAACGATTCAGAAGCTCAAGGAGATCCGACGTCGCATGGAGCGGATGCTTGCGACGTGAAACTGGGTACAAGGGGCCGGGCTCGTTGGTGCAGGGACTCGTTTGTTCAAGGGTTCGTTGGTTCGAGCGTTCGTGGGTGCAAAGGTTCAAGGGCTCGATGGTTCAGGCGTTCGCAGGTTCTAGGATTCACAGGTTCTGGGGTTCACAGGTTCTAGCGTTCAGGGTTCGAATGTCCGAGCTGGCCCACCGGCGAAACCCGGAATCCTGGAACCTCTTGAATCCCGAACACGTGAACTCTTGGAATCGGTGAACCAGTCTCGGCAGGTTTCCATGGTGACACCAGATGCACGTCTACATTGAAGACATCGGCCGACACGAAGGTGAAGAGGTCACGATCAAGGGGTGGCTGCACAATCGGCGGTCGAGCGGCAGGATCCACTTCTTGATCCTCCGCGACGGCACCGGCTTCATTCAGGCCGTCATGTCGAAGGCTGCCGTTGGCGACGAGGCGTTCAGGGCGGCTGACCATCTCTCGCAAGAGACCTCTGTCATCGTCACGGGTACCGCCCGTGCGGACAAGCGGGCTCCAAGCGGCTACGAGATCGACGTCAAGAGCTACGAGATCGTGGGAGCGTCTCATGATTACCCCATCACGCCCAAGGAGCATGGCGTCGATTACCTGCTCGACCGGCGCCATCTCTGGATCCGAACCGAGCGACAACAGGCCATCTTGCGCGTTCGCCACGAGATCATCGACGCCGTCCGCGACTTCTTCAATTCGCGCGGGTTCATCCTGGCCGACACGCCCATCTTCACGCCGGCGGCATGCGAAGGGACGACGACGCTCTTCCCCGCGCAATACTTCGAGGACACGACGGCGTATTTGACCCAAAGCGGGCAGCTGTACAACGAAGCCAACGCGATGGCGCTCGGTAAGGTCTACTGCTTCGGCCCCACGTTCCGTGCCGAGAAATCCAAGACACGACGGCACCTCACTGAGTTCTGGATGGTCGAGCCCGAGGTCGCCTACGCTGACCTCAACGATGTGATGTCACTTGCGGAGGACATGATCGTCTCGGTGATAGCTCGCGTCCTTGATCGGCGACGCCACGAGCTGAGGATCATCGAGCGCGATACGACCAAGCTCGAGCAGGTTCAGAAGCCGTTTCCGCGGATCACCTACGATGAAGCCGTGAAACGCCTGCAGGCGCAAGGGCTTCCGATTCAGTGGGGCGGTGACTTCGGTGGACCGGATGAAACGGCGGTCGCACAGATGTACGACCGCCCCGTGATGGTGCATCGCTACCCTGCCGCGATCAAAGCCTTCTACATGAAGCCCGATCCCGAGCGCCCGGAGCTCGCGCTCGGCGTGGATGTCCTCGCGCCTGAGGGGTACGGCGAGATCATCGGCGGCGGCGAGCGCCTGGCCGACCTCGATCTCTTGCTGCAACGCATCAAGGAGCACAACCTGCCGCAGGAGGCGTTCGAGTGGTATCTCGACCTCCGTCGCTACGGGACCGTTCCTCACGGAGGCTTCGGCATGGGGATTGAGCGCGCCGTCGCGTGGATAGGAGGCCTCGAGCACGTGCGAGAGACGATTCCGTATCCGAGGATGCTCTATCGGCTGTATCCCTAAAGGGTCCGGGGGCTCGGAGGTTCGAAGGTTTATGGGTTCGAGGGTTATCGAACCTGTCAGTGAGCCCGCAAACCTGGGAACCCTGAACCCGTGAACCCGTGAACCGACAATACACACAATGAAAATCGGCCTCATCTCCCTGGGTTGCCCCAAGAACCTCGTCGACTCCGAGGTGATGCTCGGGCTCGCGCGGGACGCAGGGCACGAGCTGACCCACGATGCAGCAGCAGCCGACGTGCTGGTGGTCAACACGTGCGCCTTCATCGACTCGGCCAAGCAAGAGTCGATCGACACCATCCTTGACATGGCGCGACACAAGACCGAGGGGACGTGTCAGCGGCTCGTGGTGACTGGTTGCCTCGCCGAGCGGTATCGTGATGCCCTGAAGGCGGAGATTCCGGAAATCGACGCCGTGCTAGGCACCGGTGAAGTACCGGACATCATCAAGGCGATCGGGGGCTCTCGCGGCACCGTCGCGTCAGCACTTCCGTTTTATCGCGGCCTGCCGGGGCGCGCTGCCGGGGCGCCGGAGACCATTCTGCCGCAGGGACCCCGCACACCTCCCAACGGCCCCACCTATCTCTACGATGCCGATACACCACGACTCCTGGCCACGCCGAAGCACTACGCGTACATCAAAGTGGCGGAGGGTTGCGACTACACGTGTGCGTTCTGCATCATCCCGACGCTTCGCGGCCCGTACCGCAGCCGGTCGGCTGACTCCATCGTCAAGGAAGCTCGGCAATTGGCCGCTCGGGGGGTCAGAGAGGTTCTGCTCATTTCGCAGGACACGACCTTCTACGGCATCGACCGGGGAGAGCGCGGGGCTCTGGGCCGCCTGCTCCGAACATTGAACACGGTGGAGGGCATCGCGTGGATTCGCCTGCTGTACCTCTACCCCACCACCATCGACGATGGGACGCTCCAAGCCATGACCGAGTGCGACCGCGTCTGTAAGTACATCGACCTTCCGCTCCAACATGCCTCCGATGCGGTGTTGAAACGGATGCGTCGACCGGGCTCGCGTGACGGCTACCGACGCCTCCTCGACCGGATCCGGCACACCGTACCCGGCGTCAGCCTCCGCACCACGTTCATCGTCGGCTTCCCCGGCGAAACCGATACCGACGTGGCAGCGCTCGAAGCGTTCGTCGACGAGCAGCGCTTCGACCACCTCGGCGTCTTCACCTACTCCCACGAGGAAGGCACCCGTGCGTTCGCGTTCGATGACGATGTGCCAAAGAAGGAGAAGGAGGCCCGTCGCCGCCGCATCATGGGCCGGCAGAAACAACTGGTCCGAGAGCGGCTGAAGGGGCACATCGGCAGCGAGGTCCGCGTACTGGTCGATGGGCCGTCGAGCGATCACGATTTGGTCTGGAAGGGCCGGCTCGAGTGCCAAGCACCGGACATCGACGCCGCCGTCTACTTCACGGAAGCTGATCCGTCCGCGCTTAGACCCGGTCAGTTCGTCGACGCGATCGTGGTTGGCAGCAAGGATTACGACCTGGTCGTCAAACCGCTGGCCGGCTGACCACTGACACAGGAGCGCGTGTGCTATACTTTGAAATTCGAACGCTTGGGTGTAACACCGAAGTGGGCTGGTGCCCACTTTTTTAGTTTCAGGACACTCTTTCGGGTCCGATGAGGCGGGACGCGGACGTCGTCGAGCAGGTCCGAGCCATCGCCGCCCGCGTGGCCGGAACGCTGGGACTGGACATTTTCGATGTGCAGTTTCGGCGAGAGGCCAGCGGAATGGTGCTGCGGGTGCAGGTGGACCGGCCGGGGCCGGCAGCCAAGGCCGAAGAGAGCGTCAGTGTGGAGGACTGCGCCGCGGTCAGTCGCGACCTGAGTGCGGTACTCGACGTCGAGGATGTGGTGCCGACCGCTTACGTGTTGGAGGTCTCGTCGCCGGGGCTCGACCGACCGCTGCGAACCGCGCAGGATTTCCAGCGGTTCGCCGGCCGCCGCGCCAAAGTGGTGATGCGACAGGCGGTGGACGGACAGTCCTTCTTCAAGGGGCGGTTGGAAGGGGTCACGGAGTCCGACGTGCTCATCGTGACCGATGACAAGCGGTGCCACCAGGTCCCGCTGGCGATCATCACGCGCGCGAATCTCGAGGTGGAGTTTTAAGGCATGTCAGCCAATCCGTTGCAGCAGACGATCGAAGCGCTGGCGAAGGAGAAGGGCGTCAATCAGGACATCATCATCACCGCGCTGCAGGACGCCATCGAAGCCGCGGCACGCAAACGCTACAAGAACGAGAACATGCGTGCCCGCTTCAATCTCGACGCCGGCCAAATGGAGCTCGTGGCCGTAAAGCGGATCGTGGCTGAGGTGGCGGATCCGGCGACCGAGATCTCCCTCCAAGAGGCGCAGGGACTGTACGGCGACGAAGCCGAAGTGGACATGGAGATCGAGTTCCCGCGGCCCACCGAGGATCTCGGCCGCATTGCCGCACAGACCGCCAAGCAGGTCATCTTCCAAAAGGTCCGCGAGGCGGAGCGCGAGAATATCTTCGCGGAGTACAACCAGCAGGTCGGCGACGTCAAGAACGCATCGGTCAAGCGGTTCGAGAACGGCGACATCATCGTCGAGATTGGCCGCATCGAAGCGATCATCCCGCGCAAGGAGCAGTCACGCGCTGAGAGCTACAACCCTGGCGACCGGATCCGCTCCGTGATCAAAGGCGTGAATCGAAGCGCCAAGGGCCCGCAGATCGTGTTGTCGCGCACGGATCCGGCGTTGCTCATCAAGCTCTTCGAACAGGAGGTCCCCGAAATCTACGATGGCACGGTCATCATCCGGGGCGCCGTGCGCGAGGCGGGCGACCGGGCGAAAGTCGCCGTGTGCTCGCGGGAGCGCGACGTCGACCCCGTGGGCGCGTGCGTTGGGATGAAGGGCACCCGCGTCCAATCGATCATCCGCGAGCTGCGTGGCGAGAAGGTCGACATCGTCGAGTGGTCGGATGACCCGATCGCGTTCGTCACGAACGCGCTCAGCCCAGCCAAAGTCCAGCGCGTGTCGATCGTCGACGACCACGACAAGGTCATGGAGGTCGTCGTCGAGGACAGGCAGTTGTCGCTGGCGATCGGTAAGAAGGGACAGAACGTCCGGCTCGCGGCCAAGCTGACCGGCTGGCGGATCGACATCAAGAGCGAGGAAGAGAAGCGCCGCGAGGTCGAGGCGCAGCTCGAGGGTCTGGAAGCTCCCGCCGGGGAAGACACGCCCACCGCCGGCCCCGAAGCCGACGAGCCAGAGGCGACGCCGCTGCCGTACACGCTGGAAGGGATCGGCGACAAGACGATCCGCAAGCTTGTTGGCGCGGGGTTGGGCGACATCGCGGCCGTCGCCGCAGCCAGCGTGGAACAGCTATCGGAGATTCCAGGGATCGGAGCCAAGACGGGCGAGCGCATTCTCGCCGCCGCCCGCGGGGAAACGCTACCCGCGGCGGCAGAAACACCTGAGAGCGAGCCGAGCGATCGCGAAGCGTAGTCGCGTTCTAATTGAGGTCACCGTTGGCAACTGTTCGGATCTACAAGGTTGCGGAGCTCCTTGGCACCACGAGCCAAGAGGTGTCGGCGCTGCTGAAGCGCGATCACGGGATCGAGGTGAGGAGTGCCTCGAGCACGATCGAGGAGATGGTCGCCCGGCAGTTCGTCGAGCGCCTCGCTCGCCAGCGTCGTATCACGCTGCCCACAGGCGACATCTTCGCCGAGACGCCGGTTGGGAAGGGCGGCGGCAAGAAGCCGGCCCTGGCGAAGAAGGGCGAACCGCCGAAGCCCGCAGCTCCCGCGCTGCCGCCGCCGCGCCTGGTCAAGACTCACAGGCCCGCGCCAGTCGTCGCGACCGGTGCAGCCCCAGAGGTCGTCGAGGCGGAGCCTCACGCGCCGCCGGAGCCAGCAGTGGCGGTGTCGGAGTCACCATCGCCGCCCGTGCCAGTCGTCGAGGAACCGGTCGCACCGGAGCCTGTCGCCGAGCCCGAGGTTGCTGAGCTGACCGCACCAGTGGCCGAGATTGAGACGCCGACCGTGGCAGCGCCCGAGACCGAACCCATCACGACGGTCGCTGCCGCCGCCGTCGCACCCAGTCCCGAATCGGCCCCAGCCGCGAAGCCCTCTCCGGGCCGGCTGGTTCCGCAACGCCTCAGGCTGAGGATCGAGGAAGAGCGGCCTACCACGCCGATGCCGCCACTGCCCTCCACGCCAGCGCCGCGCATCGTGCGTCCGCAGCCGCCCCGCTCGTCTGTTGTGGTGCCGCCACCGGCGGCACGTCCGGCTGTGTCACCGTCGGGCGCGCCCATGTCCGCGCGCACGGGGACGCCGTCAGCGCCGAGCGGTCGCCCGTTGCCGCCGCGCCCCAGTTTCCCAGCAGGACCGAGTCCGAGCGTACGTCCGCCCATCGGAGGACCCCGCCCGCTACCTTCGCCCCCGGTGCGGCCGTCCCAGCCGGCTCCCGGGCCGGGCGCACGACCGATGCAGCCCTCTTATCCACCTCGGCCCGCTTTGCCGGGCCGACCGCCGGCCGGATTTCGACCGTTACCAGGCTCGACACGTCAGGCCCCACCGGTCGCGCGTCGCGACCAGGCACCGCGGCCGCCCGTGATGCTGCAGCCGACCGGTCCGCCTCCGGTCACGCGGACCATCAGCCTGGCTGAAGGGATTACGGTCAAGGACCTGGCTGACAAGCTCGATGTGCGCGTGAAGGACGTGCTGGCCAAGCTGCTGATGAAGCGCCTCATGATGACCATCAACGCCACGCTCGACACCGAAACCGCGACGATGCTCGCGCGCGAGTTCGGCGCCGAGGTCCAGATGCGGAGCTTCGAGGAAGAGCTGATCCAGACCAACGCCGAGGACGTCCGAAAGGAAGACATCGTCTTGCGGGCACCGGTCGTGACGGTCATGGGGCACGTCGACCACGGGAAGACGAGTCTGCTCGATGCGATTCGAGAAGCCCGCGTCGCCGAGCGCGAGGCCGGTGGCATCACACAACACATCGGTGCGTACCACGTGACGGTGAACGGTCGGAATATCGTGTTCCTCGACACGCCAGGTCACGAGGCGTTCACGCTGATGCGTGCCCGAGGCGCCAAGGTCACGGACATCGTCATCCTCGTGGTCGCAGCTGACGACGGCGTCATGCCGCAAACGAAGGAAGCGATCGACCACGCGCGCGCGGCGAACGTGCCGATCATCGTCGCGATCAACAAGATCGACAAACCGGGCTCGAACCCCGAACGGGTAAAGCGGGAGCTGACAGAACTCGACCTGATGCCGGAGGACTGGGGCGGCAAGACCGTCACGGTCGAGGTGTCGGCGAAGAAGAATCAGAACCTCGACCTGCTTCTCGAGATGGTGCTGCTCGTCAGCGAGATCCTCGAGCTGAAAGCCAACCCGAAGCGTCACGCGTCCGGCACCGTGCTGGAGTCCAAACTGGACAAGGGACGGGGCCCGGTGGCGACGGTCCTCGTGCAGAACGGAACGCTGTCGGTCGGCGACACCTTCATCGCGGGCCCCATCGTCGGTCGCGTGCGCGCGCTCATCGACGATCGCGGTCGCCCAACGAAGGCCGCCCAGCCGTCAACGCCCGTCGAGGTCCTCGGCCTCACCGGCTTGCCGCAGCCGGGTGACGTTTTCCAGGTAGCCGACGCCGCCAAGGCGCGCCAGATCGCCGCGTTCCGCGGGGAGCAGGCAAAGAACCGCGCGCTGGGGGCGAAAGGCGCGCGGTTGACGCTCGAGTCGTTGCAGGCGCAGATTGCCGAAGGTGGCGTCAAGGAGCTGTGCATCATCATCAAGGCTGACGTGCAAGGCTCCGCCGAAGTGCTGGCAGACACGCTGGTGAAGCTCTCGGACGACAAGGTCAAGGTGCGGATCATCCACGCGGGGGTGGGCGCCATCAACGAGTCGGATGTCCTGCTCGCGTCGGCGTCCAAGGCGATCATCATTGCGTTCAACGTCAGGCCCGATCGCAACGCTGAGGACATCGCGAGCCGCGAAGGGATCGACATCCGCCTGCACTCGGTGATCTACAACGTCACCGACGAAATGAAGAAGGCGATGGCGGGGCTGCTCGAGCCCACCTTCAAGGAGGTGCGCATCGGCACGGCCGAAATCCGTAACGTGTTCAAGGTGCCCAAGTTCGGGTCGATCGCCGGCTGTTTGGTGGTCGAGGGTCGCATCACGCGCGCGAGCGAGACGAAGGCCCGTCTCCTGCGGGACAACGTGGTCGTCTACGAAGGCAACATCGGCTCGCTCCGACGATTCAAGGACGACGTGAGCGAGGTTCGGTCAGGCCTGGAGTGCGGCATCGGGTTCGAGCGCTTCAACGACCTCAAAGTCGGCGACAAGATCGAGGTCTTCACGATGGAGCGGGTCGCCACGCCCGCGTGACGTCCTGTGACAGTCGGGCTCCTGCTCGTCGAACTGCACGTCCCGGGCGCCCGCTCGCTCAAAGACAAGCGAATGGTGCTGCGGCGTATCAAGGATCGCTTGAAGAAGTTCAACGTTGCAGTTTCGGAGGTCGAGCACCACAACTTGTGGCAGCGCGCTGAGTTCGCCGTCGTTACAGTGAGCCCAGAACAGGGGCACGCCGACCGCGAGCTGGCTGCCGTGGCCGACGAGATTGACCGCGTGGAGCCCGGCCTCGTGACGCGAACAAACGTTGAGTTCCTGACTTGATTCACCCCAGGCCCACAACGTGACGTGAAGTCACCATCCTCAATCTGCCGTCTCCATAATCACTGATGTCTCAGGGCTCTCGTCCCGACCGCGTGGCGGATCAGGTCCGCAGTGAGATCGCGCTCATGCTCTCCCGCGAGGTGCACGATCCGGGCATCGGCTTCGTCACGATCACGCGCGTCCACCTGAGCCCCGACCTTCAGCAGGCGCGCGTCCGGTACACGACACTCGGCGATGACAAATCCCGATTGAACACCGCCAAGGCCTTGCAACGCGCCGCGCCGTTCTTGCGGCGACAATTGGGCAGTCGGCTGCGCCTCCGCCGCGCGCCCGAGCTCACCTTCGTGTACGACGACGCCATCGCCAGGCAGGACCGCATCGAGCAGCTCCTGAACGACATCCACCGGGAGGACGCCGCCCGTCAAGCAGAAGGAGACGATGACCCACAGTCCTGAGATGTTGCAGATCGTCGAGGCCATTCGCGCGCGTCGGCGCTTCGTCCTCTCCTCGCATGCCCGTCCGGACGGCGACTCCATCGGCTCGCAACTGGCGATGGCCTACGCGCTGCGAGCACTGGGCAAAGAAGTGCGCCTCGTGAACAAGGACCGAGCGCCGGCCATGCTCCAACCGTTTCCTGGCGTATCGACAATCGAGATCGCCGACACCGTGCGGGACACGTTCGATGCCGCCGTCATCATGGAGTGCAGCGACCTCGCCCGGACAGGCGTCGCCGGACTGGACCGCTCGTTCGTGATCAACATCGACCATCACCCCGGCAACACCGAATACGGACAGATCAACTGGTTCGATTCATCGGCGGCGGCGTGCGGCGAGATGGTCTTCGACGTGGTCAAGGCGCTTGGCGTCCCGATGTCGGTCGAGATCGCCACGCACGTGTACGTCGCGATCCTTACCGACACGGGATCCTTTCACTACTCGAATATCACGCCGCGGACGTTCGCCATCGCACAGCAGTGCCTGGAAGCCGGCGTGGCACCGGTCGCGGTCTCTCGGCAGGTCTGGGACAGCAACAGCATGGGGCGTTTGAAGCTCTTCGGAGCCGTGCTGAGCAAAATGCAGATCGACTCGACGGGCCGCATCGCGATTCTGTATCTGGACCATGCGATGGCACGCGAAGCCGGCGGCACCTACGAGGACGTCGAAGGGCTGATCAACCAGCCCCTGACGGTCAAGGAGATCCAGGCTGTCATCTTCTTCAAGCAGAGCGAGGGTGACGAGTACCGCGTGAGCATGCGCTCGAAAGGCAACATCGACATTGGCTCGGTGGCCAAGCAGTTCGGTGGGGGCGGTCACAAGAACGCGGCCGGGTGCACCGTCGTCGGCGCGGTCGGCACACTGCAGCGAACCTTCGTCGACAAGATGACCAGGGCGATCGACGAGCACGTGCCAGAGGTCATCGCAGCACCGCGTGCCTCCGTCTGACGGAAGGGACAATCGGGCTCCGGTGGACGGACTGCTCATCCTCGACAAGCCCGTCGGGCCCACCTCACATGATATCGTGGCGCGCGTCCGTCGCGTGCTGCGTGAGTGGCGAATCGGGCACACCGGCACGCTCGATCCCAACGCGAGCGGCGTCCTGGCGTTGGTTGTCGGCCGCGCAACCCGGCTCGCGCAGTTCCTGGCGAACGACAGCAAAGCCTATGACGCTCTCGTCCAGTTCGGGGTCTCCACCGAGACCGACGATGCGCAAGGCGGGCCGCTGAACATCCCCTTTTCGGGGAACTGGCCGACCTTGGAGGAGGTACAGGGTGCGCTCGAGACATTTCGCGGCACACAGCGGCAACGTCCGCCTGTCTACTCCGCCAAGAAGATCCACGGCCGCCGGTCCTATGCGCTCGCGCGCGCCGCGTCCCGAACCGGCACGGGCTCCGAGTCTCGGCAGCCGGCACCAGTGGAGGTCACACTATACGACTTCACGATCGCTCGGTATGAGAGTGGGTTGCTGGCGCTAGGGCTGACCTGCTCCGCCGGCTTCTACGTGCGAGCGCTGGCGCGCGATCTGGGTGAGCGCCTTGGAACGGGCGGGCACATGTCCGGTCTACGTCGAACGCGCAGCGGCGCGGCGACACTCGATCGCGCGCTGAGCCTCACGACGATCGAGGCGACCCCCGAACGTGCTGCCGAGGCGTTGGTGCCAATGGCGGACATGTTGCTCAACCTTCCAGCGCTTCGCTTGACCGACGCGGGGGCGACACGCGCACGTCACGGGTCGGTGCTGGGCGTGTCGGACGTCGAGGCGCGGCTCGCTCCTCAGGGAGACGCGACGCCCCTGACCAGCGCGCGGGACGCTCCCGTCATCAGGCTGCTGAGCCCGAGCGGCGAGCTGCTCGCCATCGCCCGCTCTCGGTCGGCGGGAGAGGGTGAAGGGAGGTGGGCACTTCACCCGACGGTGGTTCTGGTGTGATGAGTGGGCTTTGCATCCCCCGATCGTCTGAAGTAAGATCTTAAGCTTGTTCGACTAAGAGGTTCTCTTGCATACGGCGGTACGGCCGGATTCGCGAGCGCACGCCACGCGCTCGTCTGCGACCCGAGTTGGGACTCGACGCAGCAACGGCATCCGGCCCCTGGACCGTTCGTGGAGGTACGCACACCGTGGCGTTGACCAAAGATCTAAAAACGGAACTGATTGGCTCCTACAAGACCCACGAATCCGACACGGGCTCACCCGAAGTACAGGTCGCCATTCTGAGTGAGCGGATCAACTACTTGACCGCTCACTTCAAGGCACACGCGAAAGACCATCACTCCCGCCGGGGACTCCTCATGCTGGTCGGTCGGCGCCGTCGTCTGCTCGATTATCTCAAGACGAAGGATGAGCAGCGGTACGTGGAGCTGATCAAGCGCCTGAACATCCGGAAATAGCGCGCGGCGGCACACCGCCCATGCGCGTTCACTCCACTCACATTCATCGACCTATGCACACTCGCGAAGTTACCATCAACGGCAAGCCACTCTCCTTCGAGACGGGCAAGCTGGCCAAGCAAGCCGCCGGCTCCGTCATCGTGCGCTACGGCGACTCGGTCGTACTCGTCACGGCCTGTCGAGCCGCCAGCGCGCGGGAGGGAATCGATTTCCTTCCGCTCACGGTCGACTACCGTGAATACGCCTACGCCTCGGGTCGTATTCCAGGCGGCTTCTTCAAGCGCGAAGGAAAATCAGCTGAGAAGGAAGTGCTGACCAGCCGCGTGATCGATCGTCCCATCCGTCCGTTGTTTTCATCAGGCTGGCGTTATGAGACGCAGATCATCGCGCTGGTCCTGTCCGCCGACGGGGAGAACGACACCGACGTGCTGGCGATCACCGGAGCCTCGGCGGCACTGGCGGTGTCAGAGATTCCGCTCGAGAAGACGATCGCAGGCGTGCGCATCGGTCTCGTCGACGGTCAGTACGTGATCAACCCCTCGTTCGAGCAGCGCAAGACAAGCAAGCTCGACCTCGTCGTCGCCGGGAGCAAAGATGGCCTCGTCATGGTCGAGGCGGGTGCCAAGGAAGTCACGGAAGCTCAGGTCATCGAAGCGCTGGAGGCGGCGCACGGTGCGATCAAGCACATCGTGGGCGCCATAGACGATCTCGCGAAGGCGGTCGGCAAGGCGAAGCTCAATGTGGCGAAGAAGGAGATCGGCCACGACTTCTACCGTGAGGTCGAAGAGAAGGTGCTGGTGCCGCTGACGGAGGCCATGCGCATCCGCGGCAAGCTGGAGAACTACGACAAGGTAGACGAGGTGCTCGAGGAGCTCGTCGCCTCGATTCCCGAGGCCGAAGTGGAGCGGCGGCTCGACGCAAAGAACATCTTCAAGGAGCTCAAGGAGAAGGTGCTCCGAGACGAGGCCCTGAAGCGCGGGCTTCGCCTGGACGGCCGCAAATTCGACGAGGTCAGACCCATCTGGATCGAGACCAGCGTCCTGCCACGGACCCACGGGTCAGCGGTCTTCACGCGTGGCGAGACCCAGGCGCTGGTGACCTGCACATTGGGCACGGCCGAGGACGCGCAGAAGATCGAGAGCTTCGAGGGGGAGGCGTGGAAGAGCTTCATGCTCCACTACAACTTCCCACCCTTCTCCGTCGGTGAGGTCGCCTTCATGCGTGGCCCCGGTCGTCGGGAGGTAGGTCACGGTGCTCTAGCCGAGCGCGCGCTCCAGCCGATGATTCCCGGGGAGGAAACCTTCCCGTACACGGTCCGGATCGTCTCCGACATCCTTGAGTCGAACGGGTCATCGTCGATGGCGTCCGTGTGTGGTGGATCGCTTGCGATGATGGACGCCGGCGTGCCGCTCAAAGCCCCGGTGGCCGGCATCGCGATGGGGCTGGTCATGGACGAAAAGACCAGCCAGTTCGCGGTGCTCTCCGACATCGCCGGGGCCGAGGACCACTACGGCGACATGGACTTCAAGGTCGCCGGCACCAGAGATGGCATCACGGCTCTGCAGATGGACATCAAAGTGAACGGCGTGCCGATGAACGTCATGACGCAAGCGCTCGAGCAAGCGCGCCGCGGGCGGGTGCACATTCTGGACAAGATGGCGGCGGCGCTGGCAGCACCGCGCCAGCAGATCTCGCAGCACGCGCCGCGGATCGTGACGATCAAGATCCCCGTGGACAAGATTCGAGACGTCATCGGCCCAGGCGGCAAGATGATCCGGAGCATCATCGAGCGCACCGGTGTCAAGATCGACGTCGAAGACGATGGCCGCGTCAACGTGGCGTCGGCCGACGGCGCATCCGCCCAGAGGGCCATCTCGATCATTCAGGAGCTCACCGCAACGCCTGAATTGAACAAGACCTACCTGGGCAAGATTCAGCGCATCACCGACTTTGGCGCGTTCGTCGAGATCATGCCGGGCACCGACGGCTTGCTGCACGTCTCGGAGATAGCGAACCACCGTGTCAAGGACGTCCGCGATGAGCTGAAAGAGGGCGAGCAGATCTTGGTCAAGGTCATCAGCATCGACCCGACCGGGAAGATTCGCCTCAGCCGCAAAGCCCTGTTGCAGAGGGAGGGCGCAGCGCCCGGCGCGTAACCAGGCCTAAACCAGGCCTACCAGGCTTTCTCGGCCTCTACCGCAGCGGCGATGCGCTCGTGAAGCGGCGGGTGGCTGTAGAACAGCCACTGCACGAGTCGCGACGGCCGATCCTCGGCCAGATTCTGTTGGCCCAAGCGGCGCATGGCGGATACAAACGCTGCCGGGTTGCGTGTGAGCGTCAGCGCGAAGCGGTCTGCGCGACGTTCCGCCGCGCGGGAGCGCGCGTGGAGCAGCGGCATCGTCAGCAGGAACACCGATCCGACTGCCAACACCACCAGCGGCAGCACCGCGACGTCGGCCCGACCGGAGAGGCCAAACCGGGGCACGCTCCACTCGAGCCCTCGTGAAGCGAGGAGGAACCCGATCAGCAGTACGACGCCATCAGACGCAAGGCTCTTCCAGATGTCGCCGTGGACGTGGTGCGCCAACTCGTGGGCGAGCACCACTTCGATCTCGTCGTCAGAGTAGTCGGTGAGCATGGTGTCGGACACCAGGATCCGGCGGGTCGATCCCAGGCCGGTCAGCGCGGCGTTGGCCTTGCGGGTCTTGGCGCCCAGTCCCCACTCGTAGGCGCCCAGGACGTCGGCGCCGGCGCGATCGGCCAGCGCGATCAATCTCGCTCGCAGCCCGTCTCGCGACAACGGTCTCACCGTGTAGAACAAGGGCAGGAGCAGGGTCGGGGCTAGATTGGCCATCAGCGCGAGCCCGGCGGCGAAGAGCAAACTCGCGAGCAGCCACCACCAGTCAGGTAACAGCCGGATCGTCCACAGGACGGTGCCGGCCGCCACGACGCCGAGCACGAAGGAGAGCAGGGCTCCCTTGGTCTCATCGGCAAGCCACTGCGGGACCGTCTGCGTGGAGACACCGTACCGCCGATCGAGCTCGAAACCGCCATAGAAGCCGACGAGGGCGGCGCCCAGCTCATGCAGCATCACCAGCGCGGCCACGTACCAGACCACGAGTCCGGCAGTTGCGTGGGCGCCGGGCAGTGTTGCCACGAGCCCCCGAAGTCCGACAGCTCCGCCAGTCCAGGTGAGGGCGGCGAGCAGCGAGAACGACCACGTCAGCGAGGCGAGGGCGACGTACCGCCGCAGTCTCTGATAGCGAGCAGCCTTGTCCTCGTTCATGGACCTCGGGGACGCGAGCGCGTCAGTTCATCTGGACCGAGATGAGCTTCGAGACGCCCGGTTCTTCCATCGTGACGCCGTACAACCGATCCGCAATCTCCATCGTCTTACGGTGGTGCGTGATGAGGATGAACTGGGTGTGGTGCTGCATACCACGCAACATCTCGACGAAGCGTCCGATGTTGGCGTCGTCGAGGGGAGCGTCGATCTCGTCGAGCAAGCAGAACGGGCTCGGCTTGTACTTGAACAACGAGAACATCAATGAGATGGCGGTCAGGGCCTTCTCGCCTCCAGAGAGCAGCTGCACGCTCTGGAGACGCTTCCCGGGCGGCTGCGCGATAATCTCGATTCCGCTCTCGAGCGGGTCGTTCTCGTCCAGGAGCGTCAGCCCTGCGCGGCCGCCACCGAAGAGAGCGCTGAACAGCTCTTGGAAGTACCGGTTGATGGCGCTGAACGCCTCGGCGAAGCGCGTGCGCGTGGTCTCATCGATGCGCCGGATCGCCTCGGTGGTCTGCGCGATCGAGTCCACGAGGTCTTTGCGTTGAGTGGTCAAGAACGTATGACGCTGCTCTAGCTCGTCGTACTGCTCGATAGCCATCATGTTCACGGGGCCCAGCCGGTCGATCTTGGCGCGCAGCCTTGCGATGGCCTCTTCCGCAGTGATGGTGCGCTGTTGCGCCTCTAGAACGGCCGCGTGGGGCACATTGAGGTCGGTCTCGCTCGCCGGCGATGCCTCAGCGGCGCCGGCCGATTCGCCGTCTTCGCCCGTATCCTCCGCGTCGTCGGATGCGAGCACCGGCCCGGCGACGAGCCCACCGGCCTCGTCGATCGCCGCCACCTCGATCATGACGTCGTCGAGGGTCGCCTGCACGGCGTCCACGCACATCTGCGCCAGGTGTGAGAGGTCGCTCTCAGCCGTGGCACGGGCAATATCGAGCTCGCTGACAGTGCCGCGTATGGCGTCGAGCGCGGCCCGGGAGGACCTGATCTCGGTCTCGAGCGCGTCGCTATGCGCGCGACGTTCGCCTGCCGCGATGTCGGCCGCCAGGACTTCGTCTCGCAACGAGGAAATCGCCGCCACGTCTTCATCGAGTTGTCGTTCGCCGCTGGCGACATCGGTCAACAACTGCTCGATCCGGCGGCGCGTCGTGTCCAATTCGCCGGCCAAGGATGAGGCGCGCAATTCCAGATCAGCCGAGGCTTCCTCCATGCGCAGCACCTCGGCGACGATAGCGGACACCCGCTCGACGAGCCCGGCGTGCGCGGCCTTCGCCTCCGCAGTTCGCTTCGCGAGATCCTGCGCCGACTCGCGCGCCTCGAACAGCCGCCGCTGGGCGGACGTCAACGTCTCGTCCGCCGTCCGTTGCTGCCCTTCGAGCTGCTGAATGGACGCGCGTGCCTCGTGCTGACGACGGTCCAGCAGCTCACGCTCCTCCTCGAGTTGCCTCCGCTCGCGCGTCAGTTGTTCGCCGCGCTGCTCGAGTCGCCGGCGGTCCTCCTCGGACCGTCGCACCTGCCCCTCGTAGCCGACGATGGCCTTCTCGTGGGTGTGGTGCTCGGCGAGCAAGCCCTCAATGGCCGACGCCGCCAACGTGATCGTCTGGTGGAACCCGGCCGCCTCCTCGACCAGCCGCGTCAAGGACGTTCGTTCGATGTCGAGACGCGCGCACAGATCCTTGATGGCCCGCTTGGTCTCGAGGATGCCTCGCGCTTCGGCCGGCACACCGCCGGACACGAGATGGGCGCCGCGAAACAACTCGCCCGTCACGGTGGCGACCGGCGCCGCCAGGAACGGGGCCTGCTCGGCGGCAACGTTGTACGAGTCCGCGATCCAGGCTGGACCGATCGCGCCACGAACAGCGGCCGCGTACGGACCATTGATGCGCAGCACCGACGCGAGCGGACGAAGCCCCACGCCGGGCGTCTCGGCCGAAGAGTCGAGGGCGCCCCAGAGCTCGCTCGTGGTCCCGCCGACCACGAGGAATCCGCAACGCCCAGCGCGCTGCTCGCGCACGATCTCGAACCCGGTAGCCGCCTGCTCCGGGCGCTCCACGACGACGAACTGCAACAGATCGCCGAGGCAGGTCTCGACGGCTCGCTCGAAACCCGCGTCGACTTCCAAGTAGTCCGCCACGGCACCCCGTTGACCCACGCGTCCATTGGCCAGCGCCAACACGGCGCGGGCGGCATCACCGTATTCGGCGCGCGCGGCCTCGAGCTCCTGCAGCGAATTGAGACGCGCTTCGAGCCCCGCGATCTCCTGTTCATGCGTCCGGATCGCACGAGACCGCCATTCATGCTCGATACGAGCGCTCGCGAGCTCGGATTCACGTGCCGCACGACCGATGCGCGTTTCCTCGAGGGCCTCCTGCGCCCGCCTGAGACCATCGCGGGATGCTCGATCCTCTACGTCCACCCGCTCGGACTCCACTCGGAGATCGTCGGACTCGATCTGCAGCCGACCAAGCGTCTCGATGACCCGTTCCCGCTGCGCCGCGGCGTGATCGAGGGAATGTCGCAGGGCCGTGGCAGCATTGATTGCGGAGAACACTTCGCTGCGCGCCGCCTCGACGTCAGCTTCGAGACCTTCGATGTCGCGGTGGGCAGCCTCGTACGCGTCGGACTCGACCGACAGAACGTGAGAGGCGCGCTCCCGTTCCGTGGCGGCCTCCGAAACGGCCGTCCGCCGAGCGAGCAGTGCCAACTGCGCCGGTTCCCGACGGGCCCCCAATGATGCGAGCTCAGCGCCCACGGATTCGAGACGAGCGGTCAAGCTCTCGATCTGCGATCGGTCGAACGCGAGCTGTTGCTGGCGGCGGTTCAGCTCGAGCTCGCGCGCGTGGGCCGTCTCACGCGTGCGATTCGCTACTGTCTCGGCCTCGACCGACTCGATGCGCACGCGCGCCAAGTTGCTCTCGACTTCCGCAACGCGAGACGCCCCCAGCGACTCTCGTTCGCGCGCTTCGGCCAGGCGGGTTCGCGTGGACTCGATGGTCTCCGCCAGCTGCCGGTACTTCCGGGCGAAGAGCTGCTTCTCCCAGCGCCGCATCTCGTCACGCAACGCCTGATATCGACGCGCCTTCGCGGCTTGCCGCTTCAGCGTGCCACGTTGCTTTTCCACTTCGAAGACGATGTCGTCGATGCGCGTCAGGTTCTGTTGGGCCGCCTCGAGCTTGAGCTCAGCGGCGCGCCGGCGGCTCTTGTACTTCGTGACGCCAGCCGCCTCTTCAATCAACTGACGACGATCCGTCGGGCGAGAGCTCAGGATGACGCCGATCTTGCCCTGCTCGATGATGGCGTACGCCTTTGCACCAAGGCCGGTGTCCATCAGTAGCTCGTGGATGTCTCGCAGGCGACACAGTTGCCCGTCGATGAGATACTCGCTCTCACCCGACCGGTAGAGGCGTCGGGTGACCTCCACCTCACGCGCCACCGTCTGAATGATCTCTTCGGCTTCCTCGCGCGACAACGCCGCGCTCGCGGTGACGGCAGTCGGGGCATCATCGCTCGTGGCCTCGGCCGTCGGCTCACTGGAGGACAGGGCGACCTGCCCGTTGTGGTGCCCATTCGCCTCTGCGTGATGTCCGTTGCCGTTGGTGTACCCGTGACCGTTACCGACGTGTCCCCTGCCGCCTTCGAACGCTGGTCCGGTGACCGTGCGCAGCACGCCACTGAAGCGGAGGCGCACCTCGGCAGACGCCGTGGGCTTGCGGGCGTCACTGCCGTTGAAGATGACGTCTTCCATCTTGTCGCCGCGGAGGCTCTTCGCGCTCTGCTCGCCCATCACCCACGTGATCGCATCGGCGACGTTGCTCTTCCCGCAGCCGTTGGGCCCGACGATGGCTGTGACGCCCTTGTCGAACGCCAGCTCAGATCGATCGGAGAAGGATTTGAAGCCGTTGATTTCCAGACGTTCAAGACGCATGAGGACACCACGGTGCTGCGGTCGGCGCGCCGCAATTGCAGAACAGGTTGCCGGCCGGAGACCGGGCTTCTCCAATCGGTTTTCGGGCTGGAGATGGAAGGCGCACAGGCCGAATCGAGAAAAACCGAAACACACCAGATATTGGGGTGTCGACTTCTCCGGAAACGGTCGCCAGTGTAGCAAGCCCCATTTGTTGGGGCAAGGGCAAACTGTGACCCTATTCGTGGTGTCGTACGACCTAGGTCGGATCCTCCGCTAGTTCGCGGGAACCCCAACCTTGCCGATGCCGGGCAGCTGCGCCGCTTCGCCGAACAAGGTCAACGCCAACTTGGCCTGTGGGTCAGCCTGCAGCAGGTGCCGTCGAGCCTGGGACGTGCCGAAGAGCGCCAGGTCGATGTCGTACCTGACCATCGCGCGTAAGAACTCCAGGTCCTTGGTCCAAGCGGTCTCATCGATCTTGAACCGCTCTGACACCAAGAACGCCTTGAAGTCCGCCAACATCTTGTCGTCGACCTCGAAGTCCTTCTTCGCCAGCTCGCGCCCGGATGCGACCTGCGCGATGCGGGTGTCGCCATCTGCGGTGAACTTCTGCGCGTAGTTGGCAAACACCTGACGCGAGTAGAGGATGCGTCCGAATGGCGTCGGACTGAATCCTTCGACGGGTCCGGTGACGTGGCGATCTGGTTCGACGCCGCCCCCACTGTACACGGGACGTCCGGCGTCCGTGCGTTTCAAATCACTTGGGTTGTGCGTCTTGTTCGCGTCCTGCTCTTTCATCGAGTAGCTCAAGTACTCGTCGAACGATTCGTCCCAAGGCCGCTGGATCAAGCGTCCACTGGGCGTGTAGTAATGCGCTGTCGTCAGGGCAAGGCCGGCGTTGCCGCTGATGCGGTACACCGACTGCACCAGCGCCTTGCCGAACGTGGTCTCGCCGACCAGGTACGCGCGATCGTGATCCTGCAGCGAGCCGCCGACGATTTCGGCCGCGCTGGCGCTGTTGCGATTGGTCAACACGACGATCGGGAACCCGGTGAACTCGCCTTCCTCGGTGCTCCGGTAGTCCTGATCGGAGTTGGTGACCCGCCCGCGCGTGTACACAATCATCTTCCCGCGAGGCAGAAACTCGTTGGCGACCTTGATGGCCTGATCCAGCGGGCCGCCTGGATTGTTGCGGATGTCGAGGAGCAGCCGCTTCATCCCCTTGCCAACGAGATCCTTCAGCGCATTCTTGAATTCACGATCGGTGTTCTCACCGAAGTCGCGCAGCTGGATGTAGCCGGTTCCACCATCCAGCATGAAATAGGCTGGCACGGTCAGGATGTGGACTTCATCGCGCGTGACGTCGATTTTGATCGGCTCTGCATACCCGCGTCGACGAATCTCGACGCTCACGGGGGTCCCCCTCTTGCCGCGCAGCCGCTTCATCGCCTGCTCGGTGGTCCACCCCTTTGGGTCCTCTCCGTCGATCTTGGCGATGATGTCCCCTCGGCGGACGCCCTGCTTGTAAGCGGGCGAGCCCTCGAACACGCCTTGTGCAGTGATCTGGCCGTCGATCGAGGCGATGGTGATGCCAAGGCCGTAGTACCGACCCTCCTGCCGCTCGCGCATAGCCGCGTACTCGCGGGGGTCGAAGAAGCTCGAGTGGGGGTCCAACGTGCCGAGCATGCCCCGAATCGCGCCGTACACGAGCCGATCGGAAGTGGCTTCGGAGACGAAGTTCTGCTGAATCGCACTCAGCGCGGCAACGAAGGTCTTCTGACTCTCCGGGACCTTTTCGTCCACTGCCAGCGCGCTGCGGCCGAAAAGGCCCCCGACCAGCGCAGACACGGCAATCACCGACAGCACGGCAGGAAGAACGCGAGTGCGGGCCATGCTGGGATGCTAACAGATAAGTACTGACTCAGCAACGACTTCTGGGCATGGCGGCGCCCTAACCCCTTGACCCGGTTCTCGGCCGTTCTATAATTGAGTTCGGTCCCCGTTCGTCGGCCAAGCGCGCCAGGTCGGAAAGCAGGATCCCCATGTTTGGTTCTATCGGCATGCCCGAGCTGATCATCATCTTCGTGATCGCTCTGATCATCTTCGGGCCCAAGAAGTTGCCCGAGCTGGGTCGCTCGCTGGGACGGAGCCTGAACGAGTTCAAGCGTGCCTCGAACGAGCTCAAGAACACGCTCGATGAAGAAGTGCGCATCGAGGAACAAAAGGAGCGGGAGCAAAAGGAACGGGAGCGCGAGCAGAAGGCTGCGGCCGAGCGGGCCGAGGCGACCCCCGCCGCCGCGCCCGAGAACACGGTGTCCCAGGCAGAGAGTCCCGTCGTGCAGCACACGGCGGACAAGAGCGCCTAGCCGCTTCCCTGATTCGGCTCATGGCTTTGGTGCCGTTTCCGAGCCCCGGGTCTACTGGGGCGCTCAAGAAACCGACTGACGACGAAGACGATGAGGATGCGCTCGATGGGCGCATGTCGTTTCTCGATCACCTCGAAGAGCTCCGGAAGCGTATCGTCTACGCGTGTTTCGGCATCGCGGCAGGCGTCGCGTTCAGCTTTCTCTTTATTCAGAACATCTACGACTTTCTCACGGCCCCCGCAATCGCGACACTCCCCGCCGGCAGCCGACTCATTTACACGCAGCCCACCGAGGCATTCGCGCTCTACATCAACATCTCACTCCTCTCGGGTGCCGTCTTCGCATCGCCGTTCATCATGTATCAGGTCTGGCAGTTCGTCGCGCCAGGTCTGTACGCCAATGAGAAGAAGTTCGTCGTGCCCTTCGTGTTGTTCACGACGTTGGGCTTTCTGGCAGGCGCGGCCTTCAACCACTACGTGGCGTATCGGTTCGTCATGATCTACTTCGCGAGCTTCAACACGCCGAATTTGGCGTATATGCCGCAGCTGCGCGAAGTGTTCGGCCTGTACATTAAGATGCTGTTGGGCCTGGGCCTCATCTTCCAGATGCCGGCCGTCGTCTTCTTCCTTGCGAGGATTGGCGCGGTGACCGCAAGGTTCCTCGTCAAGCAGTTCAAGTACGCCACGCTCGTCATCTTCATCCTCGCCGCCGTCGTCACACCGACTGGTGATCCCATGACGCTCATGGTCTTCGCGCTGCCGATGATTGGGCTCTACGTCCTGAGCATTGGGATCGCGTGGCTCGTCGCTCCCAAGCGCACCAACGACACGACCGCGTAGCCGGCCGCTGTGCCGATCCGAACATCCTCCGCTCGAGAGATCGATACGCTCGTCGCCGAGCTCCGGTCGAGCGACATGGTCGCGCGCGACGCAGCCATTGCACGCCTCACTGTGATCGGCGCGCGCGCCGTCGATCGTCTGTTGGCGCTCGCCGAAGACGTCGCGTCGCCGTCGGTGGCGCGGACCGCTGCGTTTCGTGTCCTCGAGGGTATCGCCGAACTGCGGACGCTGGCGCCCGCGCTCGAGATCCTGCGTGCGCCGCTGGGCCGTCGACGCGACCGCACACCCGGCGGTCCCGACGACGAGGTGGCGGTGGCCGCCATCGGCGTGGCACGGGGATTCCTGCAGAGCGGCAGGCACGTCGAGGCGCTGGACGCGTTGGCTGCGACTGCCCTCGATCGTCGACGGAGTGAATCGGTTCGCGTGGCGGCGCTACGCGCGCTGGAGGCGCTGGACACGGCGACGCTCCGCCCGATTCGTGAAGCACTCCTCACGGATGGGAGTCCGCGCCTCCGTGCGTTTGCGCAGGGCGGCTCTGTGGATACAAGCGAGTCGACCACGCCGGTCGGAAGCTGGCTCGATGGCACAGAGCATCTCTCGATACCAGACGATCCGGATGAGGTCCGGCACGAGATCGAGCGTCGCGGCAACGACGTGAGCCTCCCGTTGCTTCACCACGCGCTCGAGGAGATCCGCGAACGCGAAGCCCGGGCGTCCGCGCGAACGCGCCGCGGGTGGCGCGCCGCGCGAACGGCCATCCACGTGGCGCTCGCGCACCGAGGCAGCCGTGTCGGGCTCTACGATTTGCGGGAGCTCCTCGAAGCGGCGGACGGACCCGTCGCCGCGCCCCTGTTCACTGCGGTGGGTCTCATCGGCGACGCGTCGTGTCTTGAACCGCTGGCTGGGCTGTATGCGCGGGATACGTCGGCGTCCTCAAGCGAGGGCTGGCGACGTCAGGTCCACGACGCGTTCCACGCTATCGTGGCGCGCGAGCACATCACGGCAAGGCACGCCCTGGCGAAAAAGCTCAAAAGGCGCTGGCCCAGCCTGTGGCCCGCCCTTTGGTTGAGTTAGCGGGGGCCCACATCGCGCCTCAGTACGACTTGGCGAACCATGCGTCGGCAATCGCGGGTGCGTGGCAGCGCACGCAGCCTTGACCGGTCGGTCGAGTGTCGAGCGGCATGTTGCGAATCGTGGCCTGCGTGTCGGCCTTGATCTGCTCCTCGCAGTCAGCGGAGCCGCACCAGCCGGTGATCACGAACCCGGGGCGTCCCTCCATCGCCTGCTTGAATTCATCGTAGGACGACACACGCTGCGTGTGTGATTCGCGAAACGTCACAGCGGTCTCGTACAAGTGCTGTTGGATCACGTCGAGCAGACCGCGGACGTGGCCGGCCAGCCCTGCCATCGAGACGCCGGCTTTTTCGCGCGTGTCACGGCGCGCCAGCAGCACCTGCGACTTCTCGATGTCCTTCGGGCCAATCTCGAGTCGCAGCGGCACTCCCCGTAGTTCCCACTCGGCGAACTTCCAGCCCGGACGCTCGTCGCGTTCATCCAGGGTGACGCGCACGCCGGCTTTCACGAGCTCGTCCTTGATCTCGAGCGCGCGAGGCAACACCGTCTCGCGCCAGTTCTCTCGACCAATCGGCACGATCACCACCTGATACGGCGCGATCACCGGCGGGAGGACGAGACCGCTGTCGTCGCCGTGGGTCATGATGACTCCGCCGATGAGCCGCGTCGACACGCCCCACGAGGTACCCCACACGTGCTGCACCGACTTGTCGCGGGCCTGGAACGTGATATCGAACGCCTTCGCGAAGTTCTGCCCCAGGTTGTGCGACGTGCCGGCCTGGAGCGCACGACCGTCACCCATCAGCGCTTCGATCGAGTACGTCCGTAAGGCGCCGGCGAACTTCTCGCTCTCGCTCTTCTGCCCTTTGACGACCGGCATGGCCAACACTTCCTTGGCGAGCGTGCCGTAGAGATCGAGAATCATCCGTGTTTCGGCCTCGGCCTCGTCGGCGGTTTCGTGCGCCGTGTGGCCCTCCTGCCAGAGGAACTCCGTGGTGCGCAGGAACGGCCGCGTCACCTTCTCCCAGCGGACCACGTTCGCCCACTGATTGATGAGGATCGGGAGGTCGCGCCACGACTGCACCCACTTCGCGTACATCGTGCCGATAATGGCCTCGGACGTCGGGCGGACGACGAGCTTTTCCTCGAGCTCTTCGCCGCCACCGTGCGTCACGTAGGCGACCTGCGGCGCGAACCCGTCGACGTGCTCCGCTTCTCGGTTGAGGAGGCTTTCCGGAATGAACAGCGGGAAGTACGCGTTGACGTGCCCGGTCCGCTTGAACGCTCGGTCGAAGTGCTCCTGAATCAGCTCCCAGATAGCGTAGCCGTACGGCCTTATCACCATGCACCCTTTGACTGGCGAGTAGTCGGCCAGCTCGGCACGTCGAACGACGTCGAGGTACCAGCGAGAGAAGTCCTCCGATCGAGGAGTGATCTCGGTCACGAAGGCATCGGCCTTGTCGGTTTTCTTGGACATCGTCTGTGATCGGGGCGTCCCCGAATGTCGAGCTACTCGACGCGCTCGTCAGCGAGCCGGTCCGTGAGATGGACTTTCCAGTGTAGATCGTCACGCGAGGGGAAGTCCTCGCGGAAGTGACCGCCTCGACTCTCAGACCGTCGAAGCGCCGCCCGTGCAATCAGCCGTGAGACGGCCAGCAGGTTGAAGTGACGCCAGTCTTCGGCATCGAACGACCGCTCGGGTCCTCCAGCTCGTTGCGCACGCGCATACGCGCGGTCGAGCCGGACCACCGTATCCCGCAGCCCCTCGGCGGCTCGAAACAGGCCCACCGCACGCCACATCAGATCGCGGACTGCGGCGACCGTTTGCGGCGCATCGATCCCGCGCGCGGACGACACCACCCAGGGGTCGGCTGGGCGCCGGTCGGGCTTGAGCGGCGCCGCCTCAGGTGGCAGTAGCATAGCGGCCGCCGCCCGCGCCCCGAACACGAGCCCTTCGAGCAACGAGTTGCTCGCCAATCGATTCGCGCCGTGGACACCCGTGCAGGCGGCCTCGCCAGCCGCATACAGCCCCGGCACCGACGTGCGTCCCCACTCATCGGTGTCGATCCCGCCCATGATGTAGTGCGCCGCCGGTCCGACGGGAATCGAGTTGACGGCGATATCCAGCCCCACTTGCCGGCACGTGTCGGCGATCGTCGGAAACCGGCTCCGAATGTGCTCCGCGTCGAGGTGCGCGAGGGTCAGGAACACCGGTCCGTTCGTCCGGTCCATCTCCCGCACGATGCTGCGCGCAACGACATCGCGAGGGGCGAGGTCACCGGCTGGGGTGTAGCGGGTCATGAACGCTTCGCCGCGACTGTTGACGAGACGCGCCCCCTCGCCCCTGAGAGCTTCCGAAATCAGGAACCGCGGCGCACCGGCCTTGCTCAACGCCGTCGGGTGGAATTGGACGAACTCCAGATCGGCCATGCGTGCGCCAGCGTGAAACGCGAGCGCAATCCCGTCGCCGGTCGCCACGCCCGGATTCGTCGTTTCACGGAACACCTGACCTGCGCCACCGGTCGCGAGGAGCGTCGCACTGGCGGTCACTTCGTGCCGCTCCCCTTCTGCATCGAAGAATCGGGCGCCCGCCGCGCCGTTTGCGTCGAGCAACACATCAGCGACGAGCACGTGGTTCATCGTCACCACCGACGTCGTGGTCACCACGCGCTCCCAGAGCGCGCGGCCGATCTCACGTCCCGTCGCGTCGCCCGCGTGCAGCACGCGACGGACGCTGTGCGCGGCCTCGAGGCCGAAGGCCGGCCGGCCGGACGCGTCGCGGTCGAACTGCACCCCCCAGTCGATCAACTCGCGCACGTAGCGCGCGCCGTCCTCGACCAGCGCTCGCACCGCGCCTTCGTCGCACAGTCCGTCTCCAGCCGCGAGCGTGTCTCGGCCGTGGAGATCGGAGCTGTCTCCTGGTCCCAACGCGGCGGCGATGCCGCCTTGTGCGTATCTGGTGTTGCTTTCGCTCGCGGATGCCTTCGTGAGGATCAGCACGCGCCCAAATGGTGCCAGCGCGATCGCCGCACGAAGGCCGGCAATGCCACCGCCGACAATCAAGAAGTCCGTCTGTGTCTTCACGCGTGACCGGGTGCTATCCTAACACTCGGCTCCGAGCGTCTCCGGCGCCACACATTCATGGACCCCGTTCGCTTGACCGTCGCGACACCCTCGCGAACCTATCCGATCATCCTCGGCAATGGCACGCTGGCATCGCTCACGCGGTGGCTCGACGAGGCCGGCACGCCGGCCCGTCGGTTCGTCGTGTCGAACGCACTCGTCTGGCGGCTGCACGGCGAACGCCTCACGTCGGTCGGTCTCCGCAACCCGATTCTCGTGCCCGACGGCGAGCGGTTCAAGAACACGCAGAGCGTGAGCCGGGTGTACGACGCGCTCATCAAGGCGAATGCTGACCGCGCGTCGACGGTGATCACCTTCGGCGGCGGTGTGCTCGGAGATCTCGCGGGCTTTGCTGCCGCGTCGTATCTTCGCGGTGTGCCGTTGGTCCACATACCCACGACGCTCCTGGCGCAGGTGGACAGCTCGATCGGCGGGAAAGTCGGCGTGAACCATCCGCTCGGAAAGAATTTGATTGGCGCGTTCCACCAGCCGCACGCCGTGGTGATCGACCTGGCTGTGCTCAACACGCTCCCGCGCCGAGAGTTTCGAGCCGGCCTCTATGAGGTCATCAAATACGGCGTGACGTCGAGCCCGGGGTTGTTCGATCGGATCGTGAGAGACCGTACCGCAATCTTCGCGAAGAAGCCGGAGGTGCTTCTTCCGATCGTGGCCGAGTCCTGCCAGATCAAGGCAGATATCGTGGCTGCGGACGAACGAGAGTCTGGGCTGCGCCGCATCTTGAACTTCGGCCACACCGCCGGTCATGCGCTGGAGGCCGTGACGAGATACCGGCGGTATCGGCACGGCGAAGCCGTCGCCTACGGCATGCTCGTGGCCGCTGAACTGTCCGTCCGCCGCGGCGCGCTCGCCAAGACTGATCGCCACGCGCTCGCCGACCTGATCTCAGCCCTTGGGCCACTGCCGCCGATCGGTGACGTGAGCATCGGGCAGATCGTCGATGCGATGAAGCACGACAAGAAGATGGTGGCCGGCCGGCTCCACTACGTCTTGCCAAAGGCGATCGGCGGGACGACGATAGTCGACGACGTCACCGAGAAGGAGATGAAGCAGGCCCTGCGGACAGTAGGGTTTCGGCGCTAACCGGTTAGTCCAGGCCGTACTCCCGAAGTTTCGACGTGAGCAGCCTCAAGGGGATCTGGAGTATCTCGGCGGCGCGGCCCTTGTTGCCGCCGGCATCGCGCAGCGTTTGCGCAATCTTGTGCTGTTCCATCTCGGCCAGCACGCGCCGAGTCGCCTCCGTCATGCTGCCGGAGAGGTCGACCCTCTGCCACGGGCTCGCCTCGGGGTCGGGCGCGGCGACGATGGGTCCCCGGAACGAGAGATGGAGGTGATGCCCGTGGATGGTGTCGCCCTCGGTCAGGATGACCGCGCGCTCGATGCAGTTCTGGAGTTCGCGCACGTTACCCGGACACGGGTATTTCTGCATTTCCTCGACGACCGAGGGCGCAAAGGCCAGCGACTTCTTGTTGAGATCCCGACAGAAGCGATCAACGAAGAACTTCGCCAGCATGGGAATGTCTTCCTGCCGCTCCCTGAGCGGAGGCGCCGTGATGGGGAAGACCGACAACCGGAAGCACAGGTCTTCGCAATACTGACGGGCAGCAACTGCCGCCTTCAGATTGCGGTTCGTCGCCGCGACGACCCGTACGTCCACCTGAATCGGCACCGTTCCGCCTAGGCGCTCGAAGCGTTTCTCCTCGAGAGCGCGCAGGATCTTGGCTTGAAGCGGCAACGGCAGATCGCCGATCTCGTCCAAAAAGAGCGGGCCGCGGTGCGCGAGCTCGAACTTGCCAGGCTTCCGCGTCGCGGCCCCGGTAAACGCGCCCTTTTCGTGCCCGAAGAGCTCCGTCTCGAGCAACGTCTCGGGAATGGCCGCACAGTTGATGGCGACAAACGGACCGTCCGCTCGGGGGCTGAGCGCGTGCAGCGCCCGCGCAAAGAGCTCTTTTCCCGTGCCGCTCTCGCCCTCTACGAGAACTGTGGTGTCGGTGGCGGCAGCGCGATGCAGCGACAGCGTAACCTGCTTGAGCCTCGGATTCTCTCCGACGATAGTCGGTGCCCCGCGACGGGCGGCGAGCTCCTCCTTCAAGAGGATGTTCTCCGTCGCCATGCGCCGCTGAGCAGCGGCGCGCTCGACCATGAGCAAGAGATGGTCGGGATCGACAGGCTTGGCGAGAAAATCGAGCGCCCCCTCCTTTATCGCTGCGACCGCGTCTTGGATGCTGCCGAACGCGGTCATGACGATCACGGCCATCTCGGGGTCCAGCTCCTTCGCCGCTCGCAGGACGCCGAAGCCGTCGCCCTCGGGCAGGCGAAGATCAGACAGGACGATCCCTGGGCGAAGGTCGCGGAGCGCTTGAACCGCTTCGGGCTGGTCGCGAGCCTCGACAACCGTATGCCCTTGCGCTTCGAGGGCATGGCGGAGCATCGCCAGCAGGGAGTCTTTGTCCTCGACCAGGAGGACGGGGGGGCAGGCGGACGATGCACTAGCGCAGCCAAGCCGGCGGCACGCCGGAGCGTCGCGCCTCTTCCTCAATCTCGGCGATCGCCTTGTTACGGTCGACCAGGCTCTTTCGGACACGATCGAGCTCATTGATCGCAGCCTGGCGCTCCAGGCCGATCCTGCCGCGCTGAGCCGGATCGTCGCGATTCACAAAGTCCGTCGTCAGCCCGTTGATGCGTGACTGGAGCGAGTCGGCAAACATCTGGTCGCGCCGCAAGCTCTCACGCGCCTGCCTGATACGGTCCGACCAGAACTTCTCGTCCTTCGGGCCGCGCTTCTCGTTTTTCCCCTTCCCGTCCTTGCCGTCCTTGTCGTCCTTGTCGGCAACCTCAGTGGCCTGCGAGGCGGCATCGGCAGCCTTCGGGGCGTCGTCGACCGGCGGCGCGGCAGAGGGCGGCGGCACCCTGGGAAGATCTCTGTTCGTGATGACCTTTCCAGCAGGCTTGACCGCCTTTCGGCGCGCCTCTTCTTTCTTCGCCGCGTCGCCGAGACTTTGAGCGTTGGCGAACGAGGCACACAGAATCACGAGGACGGCCGGGCTGATCGAGAGGATTTTTCGAGACATAGCGCTTGTCCTGAAGTATTGGGTAAAAACACGCGCGGCGTGAGCCCTCGCCGAGGCTTTCTGCCTTTGTCTGCACGCCACCATACACGCCGGCATACCACGCCGGCACAAACGAGAGACGAGCGCTACCTCAGCCGCCCGATTGCCAATCCAAGAGCCGGACCCCTGCTCCGCCACCCACGCGCGCGACGGTCGCTTCGATTGCACGTCGCGAGCCAGCCGGACCGAACGCCAACGCGCGCAGTCGTATGATGCCCGCCCCAGAGCCGGGCGGAGTCTCGTCCACATCTGGATTGCCATCTATCTCCCTCGGATCGTCACCGACGAGCACCAGGAGGTAGACAGGGGCCGCTCCCGCCGTCCCTGCAAGGGCGTGCAACGGCCCGTAGGCGAACGGACGCCACCGCGGATTGTTGGGCCCCCACGGGCGTGCCTGAACGATTGCCGTGCGGTCGGCATCACTGCACGGGGCAACGCGTCCACAGCCTGCCAGAGCTACCTCCACATCCACGTCGACGAATGCGCCCCCTGCGACGGTTCGAACGCCAGACGGTGACCCATCCACGAAGCGCGAGCGGCTCGTGCCGCTCAACACGGTCGTCCACTCGGGCAACGCCTTCAAGTCGACGAGCGCACGGTGGAGACCGGCCTCCGCCGCATGCTCGAGTTGACGGGCCCAGCGGAATCCTGCCGCAATCCGCACATCGGTGGACGCAATCGAGATCACGGCTGCCGTCGCTGCTGTCAGAAGGCCGGCGAGCGCTAACACCACGACGAGGGCCATACCACGCTCCGGGTTGCCGCGCGTCATCGGCCCAGGACCAAGTTCCTTGGCGTGATGCGCGTGCGCAGCTCGATGTCGGGCGCATACCGGTCGGCGGTGCGCGCGGTCCCGGCGCGAGCGAACAGAAGCCCGGCCGGGCCACGCAGGGCATCGAGCGCCGCCTCGACGCGAAGCGTCAGCTGAACACTTCGGATCCGCAACAGATCCGCGTCGTAGCGATTTGGAGCCGCCGGATCGGGACACCACGGACCATCGGTCAGTCGTGCCGGGCGCAGTGGGATGAGCGGCCCACTTGCTGAACCGAGCGTCGCAAGCTTCGGCGTGCCGATAGCCGTGCCGTTTTCGGCGAACAAACAGCTTTCGCCACTGATGTGTGGCATGACACCGCCGTCGGCGACCGGCGGTGGCGGTCCGTAAGTGGTCCACGGGCCGCTGGGATCTGACAACGGCCGTCGCATCCGCGGTGGATCGGGTTCTCCAAAATAGTCGACCGCTAAGGACACCACGTGATCGACGACCGGTGAGTCAGGTGCTCTCCCTCCGTCGTACTTCGCCAGTTGCGGAGGACGCCCGGCCACCGGCTGGCGGACGGCGTAGGTGCGCCTCCGGATGGGAACGACGGCGCTGCCAACCGGATACACCTTCGACGAGGTGGGTCCGATGTGACGAACCCAGAGTGTGGGCGCCGTCACGTCGACGATCGCGAAGACATCGAACCCGCCTTCAGCGTCGGCCACCAAGAGGTCCATGTCGGTAACCAGGCCGCACGTGGAAGACAAAGGGGGACACCCCGGTTCGGTCGTGACACGAAGTCCGCCGCTCTGCGCGGGCACTGGCGTCATGGCCGTGGAGACCACCCACGGCAACGGCGTCGCGGTGAGGATGGTCATCACCTCAGGTCTGAACGTGCCGGGCGGATCCGCGCCGCGCAGGCCGAGCCGCATCGGCCACAGTGCCGGAACCCAGGCCGCGAGCGACGGGCGAGCTGTGCTCAGCGACCCGCCGAGCCCGGCACCGGACACGTCGCGCTCGAGCGCATCGAGAGCCGCACGTATTCGCTGCTGCATGTCCACCCGCTCACTCTGAGTGCTGAAGACACCCTCGGTGGGATCGACCTGACCGAATCCGAGCGCCAGCACGACGAGGAAGAGGGTACTTGCCACCACGAATTCAACGATGGAGAACCCGCGCGTATCGGTGACCATCGCCGCTACCACATCAGTCTCGTACGTAACGCCGAGAACGTCACGCCGGCGGGGTCCGCGGCGCCGCGTTCGGCGGCAAGACGCGACAGGACGCGAACGTGAATCAACAGGCTGTCTTGCGGATCGTCGGAGAGCGGCACAAGAGCCCACCGCCGGACGAAGGCCGCGTCGCTCGGTGGGGCACTTCCGGTCCCGAGCACGCGTCCGGTCGCATCGAGGAAGTCGCAGTAGCCGGGGGTGTTCGCCTCGAGCGCCGCGAGGGCCGATGGCGCCAGGCCCCGGCCGCCGGTGGGCGACTCGGGCACTCTCGAGGTATCGCTCGTGGTGTCCGTCACCCGGACACCCGCGACGTCGTAACGAAAGGCGAGGCTGCGCAACTGATCCAGCTTCTGCGATGCCAAGACGCTAGCCGTCGTCAGCGTACGGCCCTGCTGCGCGGCCCGCGCGGCGTACATGAACAGCTGCGCGAGCCCGAAGACAACAAGGACGAGGAGGGTGAGTGCCATCACGACCTCGATAATGGAGACGCCGGCGACAGCCCAATCGGACCGCGCGGGCTTATTCGGAACGACGACGAGCCGGGTCGACATGTGAGAGACACGTGCAACCGGCAGGCCGCCACGCGCGTGAAGCGAGAACTGCCGGAACAGTCCGATTTCGGAGACTCACGCTGCGACAGATCGCCCACACTGGCGCACATTTCGCGACCCGCACCGCACCAGCGGTGCGCAGTTTTCGCGGAAGGCGCGGTGCGCTTCCTGGTTGAGACGGCGTCAAAGCATCAGCGGCAGCGTGACCTGAAGGCTGGCGCCGCTACGCTCGAACGTCCCGACGACAATGCGGCCGTTGTGGAAGACGATGATCTTCTGGACGAGCGCAAGGCCGAGCCCCGTGCCGCTGCGCTTCGACGTGAAGAACGGCTGGAACACGCGATCGCGCTGCTCAACTGGAATCCCTGGGCCGTTGTCATCGACGCTCACGTGGAGCATCTTCTGCGCGGTATCGACCTCGGACTAGATCACGACCACAGGGGCGAGGCGCTCGTGCACGCACGCCTCGACTGCGTTCCGGAGCAGGTTGCTGAACGCTTGACGAAGGAGCACTTCATCGCCCTCGACCGAGCCCCAGGTACCTCGTAAGGTGACGTCGCCTCCGAGCCCGCGCGCTTCCGCGTGGAGCTCTTCGGCCGCGCGTTCGCAGATGGCCGACAGATCCACACGCGAGAGCGTCAGCTCCGCTGGCCGGGCAGGGCAAAGTTGAGGACGTTGGCGACGACCTCACCCAGCGACTGCGCCTCGGCTCGAATGCCGCTCACGTATTGCCGGTAGGGCTCGGGCAATGCGTTGAGATCGAACAGCTTGCTGTATCCGTGTATCGTCGCGAGGCCGTTGCGGAACTCGTGCGCGATCCCGGCCGTGAGCTCCCCCACGATCGCGAGGCTTTCCTTCAGCCGCAACTGCTCTTCGAGGTGCTTCACCGCGGTGAGATCCGTGAACAGACAGATCGCGCCGTGTAACTCGCCGTGCTGGTCGGCCATCGGTGATACCGTCACGCCGAGGCGGGACACACCATTGTTTGACTCGGGCAGTGTGACACTGCGCCGAAGGATTGGACCCTTCGTCGGAAGACACTCCTCGATGAGATCGGCCAACACCGGCTCGCGCAGCAACTCGCGGTACGTGTCGAAGGACGAATTGTCCGGCACCCCGAGCATCCGACGACCCGCCGGATTCAGGATGCGCACGCTACCGTTCAAGCCGACCACGAGCAGACCGGCCGACACGCTGCTAATGATCTCACTGCTCATCCGCTCGCTGGCTTCCGCTCGCGCCGCGGTCGCGCGCTCCTGCGCCTTCAATTTCTCGACAGCCTCGGACAACGCCGCCGAGAGGATCGCCGTGTCGGCGGCCGGCCCGCGATTCCTTCGGGAGTCTCGTGCGGCGGCCACGAAGCGCAGGAAGAGCGAACACCTCAGCGGTCCGGTCGATATGACGCCGAATGCGGTAGCGCTCGACCGCCCGTGTGTCGGCAGACAACGGCCGTTCGGTCCACGCGTCTGCGTTCGACACCCGCTCCCATAGATGGTCGTCGCCTTTCACGGCGTCGGCGACATAAAGCCGCCGGCCGTTGCGACTGACCACCGCGTAAACGGCCCCGTAGCTCGCCGCGAGGACGAAGACGTCGCGGCGCCGACGCGTCCTCTGCTCGTCGGTGTCGTCGACTAGGGATCGACCCATGAGTGGGCTACTGGCAACAGGCTGGTAGCCAAGAGCGGCGTAAATCGTGGGCGTGATGTCCGTGGTGAGGGCGACGGCACCGGAGTCCACCTGCGCTGAAGCAGTCGCACTCAAGGGCAGATGCATGATCAACGGCACACGAACAACTTCCGGTCGCATGTGATAGCTGTGTCCGAACTGCCCGTTCTCACCGAACAGCTCTCCATGGTCCGAGGTCAGCACGACCACGCTGCGGTCGTACAAGCCGAGACGCCGCAACGTCTCGATGAAACGGCCGAAGCAGGCATCGATCGCCTGCACCCGCCCGGCATAGGGTGCGTGGAAGCCGCTGAAGTCGCCAACGGGCATCGTCCACCGACTCAAACGCGACATGTGCACGTCCTGCGGCAGTGTGTACGCGAACACCGGTACGTCGTGTGGCGTATGGGCGAGCTTCATCTCCAGCTCGCTCAGCGTACGGCACAACTCATAGTCCATCACCGTGACGCCTCGGTCGAGCTCATCGAGCAGCGGAGACGGTCGCAGGAGCAGTCCCATGATGGAGTCGAGGCTGACGAAGCGCCGGTAGCCGTTGACATCCAGCAGCTTCTCCAACGTGTTCATCGAGTGGAACGGCGTGACGTACTGCTTGTGCGGCAGCGCGGAGCCGGCCCAGATGGCTGGGACTGACAACCCGGTACCACCGTACCGCGTGAACGCGTTCGAGAACACGAGGCTGTCGGCCGCGAACGCGGCGATGGACGGTGTAAACCACACCTTCGGGTTGTACGGCGCGAGGTAGTCGTGTCGCAGGCTGTCGACAACGAAGAGGAACACGGCGGGACGATGCGACGCTTGCCCGAGATTCGGAACGAAGTCGAGAGGCGTGGGTGTGACGGTCATGCCCGTGAGATCCGTGTTCGCGCGAAGGAATCTATCGAAGGCGGCTCCCGCGTTGGTATCTGGCGAGGCGAGCCCTCGCGCGAGGCGAAACGACGGGTCGTAGACCGCATATCGAGCGAGCGCGCGTCGCAGGGCGTCTGCGTCGCCTGAACGGACCAACGTCGACGAAGAGGTCAGCCCGGGCGAGGGGGACGCGTTCGGCGCCGGCAGCGAAGGGAGCACCGCCAATGCACCCAGCGGCGCAACGCACGCCATCATGACGGTCCGGTTCGTCACCGGGCGGCCAGGAGCGAGACGACGATAGGTCCAACCAAATGTCACAATCCACACCGCTGTCGTTCCGAGCCGGAGCACGACATCGTCCCAGTCCGCGGCGGCAGACACCACCGGCACCGCCCAGGCCAGCAGTGCCAGGCCCGCCACGGCGACAATCGGCTTGGCCGGACGTGCGCCGGACGACCGGCCGAACAGCAACTCGATCGGGTCACCGGACGCCGATGGCTCGTCCGCGGGTCGCGCGAGACGCCATCCGATCCAGGTTCCGAGGACCGCCGTCCCGGCTAGCAGCGCCATCGCATAGCGAAACACGCCTCGGAGCGTCAAGGCGAGGCCGACCGTCCCATCGAAAATCGAGCCCACCGCCACCACAAGGGCACCAAACCAGATGGCCCACCTCCAGCGCCCGCCCATCCGCGTGCCCGCGCGGAGGCTGACCGCAGCGGCCAGGAACAGCGCCGTGAACACGAGGACATGGTAGGTGGCACTTCGCGCAGCCAGCAGGATCAGCCTACGCGGGGGAAGGTCAGGCTCGAAGGCGGCGAGCACACGAAGCCCAGCCACGGCTGCGAAGAGCGCCGTGACTGTGAGGGCGGTCCGGGCACTCGCCATCAGCAGGCGGCCGTCAATGCGCTCGAGGTCGAGTGGCGCGTCGGGCGACAATCGCGCACGACCGCAGCGGAGAACGTCGATGGCAGAGAGCCACAGCACCGGCACGAGCGCCGCGACGGCCACCCAGTGACTCCTCGCCCCAACGCTCACAGCCGCGGACTCCGGAGAACCCGCCTCAGCGCCGAGCATGGGCAACACCGGCGACTTGGTGTTCCAGACGACCGCCGCGGCAGAGACCAGCACGAGCGCCCAAGACCACCGTCGACCGTGCCAGGGGCGGCGCAGGTCGTGCGCCAAGACGAAGATGAGCAGCGCGAGCCAGGCCCAACCGAGCAGCGCATGTCCGTCGCCGAACGTGCCCGTCCACGGAAACACACGTGGGCGTAGAAACTGCAGGTATGCGAACGTGCTCGAGGCGACGACCGCGTACAGCGTCGTGAGCGCGCAGAACGCGACCACGACCAGCCGAGCGCCAGCCTGAAGCTGGGCAAGAAGGCTGCGACGCGCGATGCGGCCTAACGTTGACATGGCTACTTGGCATCCAGCGCGGCCCGGTGCGCCAGCAAGACCACGTCGGAGGAGTCCAAGGCGATCGCGCGGTCGTACAGCACGCGAGCCTCGCCCGTTTGCCCGCGAGCTGCGAGCAGCCCCGCCAGGTCGGCCAGCCGGTCCGGGTTGTCGGGGTCGCTCACGAGGCACGTGCGATAGCGTTGCAGCGCGCTGTCTGAGTCACCGGCGTGCTCGTAGGCGAGCGCAACGTTCGGGCAGGCGGTGTCGGGCGCCGACGTGTGCGCCAAGTACTCGTCCCACATCACCGCCGCGTCGGGCCAGCGGCGCTGGGCTTCAAGAATCGTCGCTGTGAGGAACGAGACGAAGGGGTCGACGGGTTGTGTCCGGCGCAACGTCTGTGCAAGCGCCAGCGCGTCGTCCAGCCGTCCGTCGCGCATCGCGAGCTCGGCCGCGCGAAGCGCTGGCGCCATTGGGTCCAGCCGCGTGGTTCCGGCTGGCGGTCACCCCGCGACGAGCTGCACGACGGCGTAGAGGCCCGCCAGCCCCGCCAGCAGCGCCGAACGTGTCGAGTGCGAGGTGGTCACACCCCGGCAGGCCGTTTGTTCACCACTGATTGATATACCAGGTCAGCAGCGACGGGCCAACGGTCGCCGACAACGCCGCCCCCATGGCGAGGAACGTGCCGAACGGCAAGGCGTACTTCATGTCACCTCGACGGGACGCGATCAGAAGCATGCCGACCACAGACCCTGCGATAGAACCCATCATGAGCGTCATAAGCGTGGCCGGCCACCCGAGGAACGCGCCGACCATGGCCAGCATCTTGACGTCCCCCATGCCGAGGCCTTCCTCGTGGCGGATGCGATAGTACGCCTCCGCCACTGCGAACAGAGTGCCTCCGCCGACCAGGATCCCGATCAACGACGACAGCCACCCCGGGCCAGACACGAAACTGAAGAGGAACCCGACCGCGATCCCGGGCAGAGTAATCACATTGGGCAACAGGTGGTGCTCCAGGTCGATGGCAAAGAGCGCGATCAGCGCGCACCCGAAGAGGACGCGCGAGACGAAGAGGAGCGTGGGACCGTAGTACCAGAACGCCGCCACGAACATGGCGCCGGTCAGGCACTCCACCAGCGGATAGCGCACTGAGATCGGCGCGCGACACGTACGACACTTGCCGCGAAGCGCGATCCAGCTGAGCACTGGGATATTCTGGTACCACGCCAGAGAGCGCGCGCATGCGGGACACCCCGATCCCGGCCAGACGATCGATCGGCCGAGCGGCAAGCGGTAGATGCACACGTTCAGAAAGCTCCCGAGGGTCGTGCCAAGAAACGCGACGAAGGCGAGGGCGATGGGCGTCGGGATCATGACATCGGTTTCAACCGTTTCGGTTCAATGGGCAAGGGGAACAGCGGTGAGCGCGGGGACAACTGAACGCGGCCTTCAGCATCGAGCTCATACGGCACCTGGGCCGGGTCCAGGGGAATGCCGGGGAGTACGCCCGCTCGCACGACGGCGTTCCAATCGGCCACGGCGAATCCGCGCTCCGTGGCCTGCTTCAGGTACGCCTGGATCTCATCGATTTGATCCAGGGCGCGGAGCTGCGTGAGCCGACGCTCGGCATCCGACTTGAGCCACTCGATCTCGGCGGACTCTCGGATCGATTCCCACATCAGTCGCGAGGACCTTCGGTCGCCGCCTTCGCTGAGCGTCGTGGCGGCCAAGGACTTCAGCCACCAGGGTGCACCAGGCACGGCACTACCCCGCTTGAACCACTCCGCGGCTGCCGTGTAATCGTGTCGCCACCAATAATGGACGAACCCGATGTCCTGCATGTACTCCCACTTGTCTGGGCGGTGGCGCAGGCCTTTCTCGAGGAGGGCGATCGCAAGGTCAGGTTGACCGGCGCCGCCGGGAAACGGCTCGGCCAGAAAGATCGCTCCGAACCGATACGCGATGTTGAAGCGCGGGTCCAGCGTCGTCGTCAGATCGAGCATTGGGTAGAGCAATGGATAGCCCTGTTGCGCATCGGCGCCCCCTGCCGGTGCCGGCCGGCCCTGCTGACCGGCGAGACGAAGCTTCGTGCTCCCGTAATACTGGATGGCGCGGACCCAGTACAAATCGGCAGCCAACGCGTGATACCCCAGGGTCAGCCGACGGATCGCCGTGCCCGAGGTGAGGTACAGACTGCCCGCCGTGGCTGGCGGTGAGGGATAGCGGACCTCGCGATACGCCTGGACACCGGCGGCCGAGGCGATCAACAGGAGAACGATCGCCGCCGCACCCACGACGCCCGCTGCGCCCGGTTGTGCTGACGTGTTCACTTGAAATCTCGCCTCGCGAACACAGCGGTGGCCGCGGCGATCAGTGCCGAAATGTAGATGACACCGTACACGGTGGTCAGGACGAGGTAACCGGTCGCCACCGGTTGCCCGTGCACAACCTGCGCGCGGACATCGAAGGGCGATAGGTTCGGCAGAATCCAGTACAGGCCCGTCGCCAGCGTTGTCGCGACCGGCGACTCCAGCACCTGATTGAAGTTGCGGAGGTCCGCGCTAAACCGGCCGGCGATGAACAGCCCGAAGGTCAGCGCGGCGGACAGCATCGGCGTCGAGAACGTGGAGAAGAAGAGCGCGATGGCGGTCACGATGGCGAGCTCGACGAACGTCAGTGCGATCGCCTTGAGCAGTGCGGGGTCGAGCACTGGCGCATCCCACGCGGCCGCGGCCGCCGGACCGGCCATCCAGGCCATGTACGCCAGCACACCGTACAGCGCCACCGCCATGATCGACAGGTTGACGGCGAGCGTCAGCGTGAGCCCGAGGTACTTGCCGACGACGAGCTGGTAGCGCTCGATCGGCTTGGACAACAAGCTGTAGATGCTGCGGCGCTCGACCTCCTTCGACACCAGACCGATGCCGATGAACACGGCGATGAAGAGGCCGAAGACCGACGTCGCGACCAGGCCCAGATCCTTGATGATCTTGACGTCCTGCCCGGCCGTCAGTTGGCCCAGCAAGTACGACGCCCCCATCAACAGGATCGCGAAGAACACCAGGTTGTACAGAACCTTGTCGCGGACCGACTCTCGGAACACATTGACGGCGATCACACGGATGGCGCTCATCGCCGCGCGCCTCCCGCCTTGGGTCGCTCGACGGCTGCCGGGCGCGACGTGTGGAAGCGATCGGCTGCCGTGACCTCGGGGGCCCTCACCTGTTGGACGAAGAGGTCCTCGAGCGTCTGCCGGATGGGATTCAGCGAAACCAGTGCCGCACCGGACGCGGTGAGCTGCGAGAGCACCCGGTCGGGCCCCGGCTCGAGCGGCAGCTCTGCCTGGTACCGTCCGCCGCTAATCTGCACGACCCGATGCGCCTGCGCCTCGAGGCTTCGGAGCGCGCTCTCAGTCACGTGCTCGACGACGAGCTCCCAGCCGTGCGCGCGAAATGCCAGCATGTCCGCCAGCCGTCCCTCCGTCAGCAGCCGCCCCTTCGCCAGGATCGCCACACGACTGCACAGCGCCTCGGCGTCGCTCAGCACGTGTGAGCTGAAGAAGACGGTGCAGCCGTGATCGCGCAGTCGGAGAATCAGCGCACGAACATCGCGACGCCCGAGCGGGTCGAGGCCGGACATCGGTTCATCGAAGATCACGAGCTCGGGATCGTTGATCAGCGCTTGCGCGATGCCAACGCGCTGCAGCATCCCCTTCGAAAACTTCCGTAGCGGCAAGCGCCGCTCAGCCCCGATGCCCACCTCGTCCAGCAGCCGGCCGGCGCGCGTGCGTCGGTCGGCGGGCGCGTACCCGAACAGGCCCGCGAAGTACTCGAGGAGCTCTTCGGCGGTCAAGTAGTCGTAGAAGTAGGGGTTCTCCGGGAGGTAGCCGAGCCGCTGGCGCACCGAGCGTTCACCTAGCGGACGGCCCAGTAGCTCGCCGTGCCCGGAGGTGGGGAACACGAGCCGCATCAGGAGCTTCAGCGTGGTGGTCTTCCCCGCCCCGTTCGGGCCGAGGAAGCCGAACACCTCACCAGGTGCCACACTCAGCGTCAGATGGTCGAGCGCACGGTACGGACGCTTCCGCCAAAAACCAACGGTGAAGTCCTTTGTCAGGTCAGTGGTGGCCAGGGCGTGCATTGACGTCAAACGGTGAAACCCGGGAGCCCTGTCCCCGGTACCTCGAGCGCCTCAGGTTCGGGCCGGGATCTACTGCCCTCTCGGGTGTTTGAGCTCGTAGGCGATTGCGAGGTCGAAGAACTGCGGAGCCATCGCCCCCTCGACCTTGACGCCGTTGATGAAGAAGGTCGGCGTCGACCGCACGGCGAGCTGCTTCCCATACGCAATATCGGACTTCACGGATTCCAGTGTAGAGGCGTACTTCTGCTCGAAGTCGGTCACCCCGCCGATCTCGCGCGCCGCCTTCCGGACCGTCTCAGGCGTCATGGTCGGCTGGTTGCTGTACAACCACTCCTCGAGCGCCTCGGCCTTGTTGTTCGCTCGCGCCAGGCGGACAGCGACCGCGGCATCGCACGCCGCCCCATGCAATTCCGTGTTCATGTTCGGGTTGCACTTGTTGCTGAGGGGGTAATCCTTCAGGACCACCCGCACCTCGCCCGGATTGGATTTGGCGTACCTCTCCAGGATCGGTTTGTAAGACTGATACGACGAGCCACAGGCCGGGCACTGGTAGTCGTTGAACTTGACGATCAGCACCTTGGCGCCCTCAGCGGGCACCACGAGCGGCAGCCGGACGGAACTGGCCATGAAGCGCTCGAGCTCTGAGGCGCCCTGCTCGTTGGCGGCCGGGGCGGCGGCCCCGCCTCCCGCTGCGGCTTCGGCGGCCCCATCGCGCGGGAAGAACGCCAATGCGCTGCCGGCGCCAACGGCCACCACGAGCGCCAGCACCAGGGCGACCGGATTGGTCACCAACACCTTGAGATCACCAGCGAGGCGGCGAGGCAGCGTCAGCATGGGAATGGCCGTGGCCGCTCCGGACACGATGAAGAGGCCGATCACGGCGGCATACGTGACCAGGCACACAATACAGACGAGCTTGAGGATGAACCAAGAGGCATACGCCAGATACAAGATAACCGCCAGGCTCAGCGTCGATCCGGCGAACAGATAGCCGGGAACGCTCTCACGGACGCTCTGGCGACCCGTCAATCCTGCCACCGAGAGCAGCGTGGCGACGGCAAACCAAATGCCCCCTAAGACCGCCACCGACACGCCCTGCCAGGACCCGAACCGGCTGCTGTAAACCTGCGAGCAGTTGAACGTCGAACTCACGTCGCAGAAGCTCACGTACAGCGGGTCCGCGATGATCCGGTAATGGATGTAGCCGGCCGTCGTGGCAGCGCCCAACCCGATCAGGGCGAAAAGAAGGCAGATCCGAGCTGCGGTCGGAGACATGCCGGACGCGTCGGGCGGGGCTGGGACGCTCGCTTGGGTCTGGGCCACGAACGCAGTTGTAACACAGGAGCCGTACAAAAAGAACGGGACGCCGCCAACGCGACGTCCCGTCGAACCAACCGAGACCAGACCCAGTTGAAGTGCTTACTGAAGCACGCCGTCCGCGTTCGACATCCGGACCAAAACCGTGGCGCCGTCCTGCTTGAAGTAGATGGTGCCGCGCGTGTCGGTCGCGAACGAGCGCTGACCCGTCGAACCCACGGTCAACGGATGCGCCTCGGCGAAGTACGACGAAAACGACTGGGCGCCGTTACAGGCCGTCGCAACCGCGACCGCGCTCTGGTCCTGATCGACGTTCACAGTGTAGCCGCTCTTCGTCACGCCGTCAGACGACAGGTCGGGCGAGATGAAGCCATGCGTCGAGCCAGTCGGCGCCGTGCTCAAATCCGCCAGCGTCTGCGCATAGCCGTTGCCGCCGCAGCTGGACGAGAAGGTCGACTGGGCCGAGTTGATGGCACGGAGCGAGCCGATCGCCGACACTTCATTGCCCGACATACGGGCGCGGAGGAGACCGGGCACCGCAATCGCGGCGATGATGCCGATGATCGCCACGACGATCAGCAGCTCGATAAGGGTGAAGCCTTTGGTGTCACGAATCTTCATCACGTACTCCTTCAAATTGGGGCCTGGTCAAGGATTTGAGGCGCCGGACCCGGTATGCCCTTCTCCAGGAGCAACTGAAATGCCAAGCCGCAACCGTATCGTCGTGACGCTGGAACTCACTCGCAGTGTACCACTTACCCAGGCGTCACACTATCGTAATCCCTCCCCCGCGGTGCCAACTGACAACCAACGTCAGTTGGAAGCGACGGGGAGTGTCAGTGGTGCCCTCCACGTCTGACGACGGGTCGGACTGAATGGCCGGCAGTCGGCAGCCCTCACCGGAGGTTGTACTTCTTCACGTAGTAGCGAAAGCTGCGGAAGCTCATACCCAGCATCTCTTCTGCCCTCACCTGCACACCGTTGGCGCGCTCGAGCGCCTGGGCGATATAGCCGCGCTCAAGTTCCTTGACGTGAGCCTCGAGGTCGAACCCCTCAGCCGGCAGCACGTCGCCTGCTGGCACTTCGGTCCGCACACGGGTCGAGCGCAGCGAGGGTGGCAGGCTCTCGGGCAACACGGCGGGGGTGCCCTCGAGAGCCACGGCGCGCTCGACGACGTTCTCCAGCTCCCGAATGTTCCCCGGCCAGTCGTGTTACCGGAGCAGATCCATCGCGCCACGCGAGATCGCGCTGACGCTCTTGCCCATCTGCTCGGCGTACTTCGCGAGGAAGTGCTCCGCCAAGAGCGGGATGTCTTCTCGGCGCTCCCGCAGCGGCGGAAGCACAATCGGAATCACGTTGATGCGGTAGTAGAGATCCTCGCGGAACCGCCCCTCAGCCACCGCCTTGGTCAGGTCCTGATTCGTCGCGGCGATCACGCGAATATCCGCCTGCAACTCTTCCAACCCGCCGACGCGTCGGAAGCGACGCTCCTGCAGCACCCGCAGCAGCTTGACCTGCATCACGGGGCTCATCTCACCGATTTCGTCGAGGAAGATCGTGCCTTTCTCGGCGACCTCCAATAGACCCTTCTTGTTCGACTCCGCGCCCGTGAACGCGCCGCGCATATGTCCAAAAAGCTCAGACTCGAGCAGGGTCTCGGGCATGGCGCCGCAGTTCAGCGCCACCATTGGACGCTCGCGCCTGAGCGAGTGAAAGTGCACGGCCTGTGCGACGAGCCCCTTCCGGTGCCCGACTCGCCGGTCAGCAGAATAGTGCTGTTGGTCCGGGCGACGGTCTCGATCATCTTGAAGACATCGAGCATTGTCTGGCTGCGCCCGATGATGTTCGAGAACTGGTGGGACAGCCCAAGCGTCCGTTTCAGGAGCACGTTCTCCTGTCGAAGCTGCCGATTCTCGATCTTCTCGCGCACCTTCATCTTGAGCAGGTCGACGTCGAACGGTTTGCTCAAGTAGTCGCACGCGCCAAGGCGCATGGCCTCGACGGCGGTGTCCGTCGACGCGAACGCGGTCACCATGATGGCGAGCACATCCGGGTCGGCGTTCTTCGCGGCGCGGAGGACTTCGACGCCGCTCAGATCCGGCATCTTGATATCGGAGATGAGGAGGTCGATCGGCTCACGGGCGATCACGTCGATCGCCGACTTTCCATTCTCAGCGAGCACGACGTCGTAGCCCTCGCGTCGAAGCACGATGCCCAGCAGCTCTCGCATCGATCGCTCGTCGTCGACGACGAGCACGCGCGGCTGCTGGCGTATCGCCGGCGCCGGTGTCGCAGCGGCTTCGGACAGGCTCATTTCGCCAGCTCCGCGTAAACGGGTAGGCGGACGACGACCGTCGTGCCAGCCCCTGGACGTGAGCTCACCTGAATCTCTCCCCTGTAGTCGGTGACGATGCGATGCACGATGGCGAGACCAAGCCCGGTGCCTCGTGCGAAGTGGCCGTGGAAGGGCTGAAAAAGCCTTTCGACCTCGTCGGCGGGGATGCCTACCCCGGTGTCCTGGACGAGGATGGTCGCTCCGGTGCGGGCGTCGCTGCTCGCGGCAAGGCGCAACGTGCCCCCGTTCGGCATCGCTTTCAAGCCGTTGGTGGCCAGGTTCCAGAGGATCTGCTTGATCTGGTGCTCGTCGGCTTCGACGATGACCTCCTGGTCGGGCGCGTCGACCTCGAGACATGCTTGGGGTGAAGGTCCGCGCTGTTGCGCAGCAACAGCGCCGTGTCGCTCAAGGGGCGCCGGATATCCAGCCGCCCGACGGAGAACCGCTGCGGGCGCGCGTAGTCCAGGAACGACCGGATGGTCGTGTTCAGGCGCTCGGACTCCCGCAAGACGATGTCCATCAACTGGGCCCGATCGGGCGTCAGCGGCAGCTCCTCGCGCAGGATCTGGATCGAGCCCGCCATCGAGGCGAGCGGATTTCGAATCTCGTGCGCGATACCAGCTGCCATCTCGCCCACGGCGGCCAGGCGCTGCCGGAGATGTGCGTCGCGCTCCAGCTTCTTGATGTCGGTCAAGTCCTGGAACGTCATGAGGAATCCGGCGCGTCCGCTCGGTGTCTGTAAGTGAGTCGCGGTCAACCCGATGTCGATCTCTCCTCGCTTATCGGACGTTCGATAGCGGAATTCCACGCGTCGAGCCGGCACGCCGTTCAACCCGGCGTCGAACGCGCTGGCCAGCTCAGCCGGAAGCTGGAGCACCTCGGTGATCCGGCGACCAGCCACGGCTGGAAACGACAAGCCGGTGATCTGCTCCGCCGCGCGATTGAAGCTCAGGATCCGCTGCGCTGGGTCCGTGGTGGCCAGGCCGCTCGGCAAGCTGTCGATCACGTGTTGATTGAGCGCCTTGAGGTCGGCAATCCGGCTGGACGCGACCTCCAGCCGCGCCCCCGCCGAACGCATGCCGTCCGCAAGTGACCCCGCCAACCAGGCCACGGCCAAGTAGCCGAAGACGTTCAGCCCAACGGCGAACGTGGCGGTACGAGCGGCGGGCAACACGAAGCTGGCAGTCTCCAGGAACGGATCGCGCAGCACGCCCGCGGCGGAGAGATACTGCCCGCCCACGAGGCTCACGTACAGCACCCCGCTGAGCGTGGCGACAAGCAAGGCCCCCCGCTGATAGCGGACCGTGGCCGCGGCAATGATCGGCAGGACGTAGAGGGACGAGAAGTAACTCGCGATCCCCCCGGTGACGTAGATGTAGGCAGAGACCAGGACCGCGTCGGTCGCGAGCTGCACATCCACCAGCCACGATGCGGCATCCAGGTACCGCAGCAGTGACGCCCACAGGATGGTCAGCGCGTAGGTCGTGGCGATCAGCAGGAAGAAGGGATCGATCGGGAACGATCCCGGCGCCGTGATTCCCGCGATAGTCCCCGAACCGAGCAGCACCGTCCCGAGCACTGCCTGCGCGGCGATCAGGGTCGCCGCCTTTCGACGAAGGGTAGACGAGTTCAAGGGGTTCTGGGGTTCAACGGGTCAAGGGCTCGCGGGTTCAGGGCTCAGGGGTTCGACCCCGGAGCCTTCGAACCCATGAACCCTCGACCCCTTGGAACCGTCAATCGTCAGCCGCTATGTCAGCTTGCTGATGAGGTCGAAGATCGGCAGGTACATCGCGATGACAATGCCGCCGACGACACCGCCGAGGAAGGCGATCATGATCGGCTCGAGCAAGGTCAGCAGGCCTGCCACCGCCGTGTCGACTTCCTCCTCGTAGAAGTCGGCGATCTTCGCCAACATCGTGTCGAGCGCGCCCGTGGCCTCGCCGACGCCGATCATCTGGACGGCCATCGCCGGGAACACCCCGGTCTCCCTGAGCGGGGCCGAAATCGTCTCACCGCGCTCGATACTCTTGCGCGTCGCCATGATCGCGTCCTCGACGACCGCGTTGCCCGACGTCTTCCCGGTGATCTCCAGGCCATCGAGAATCGGCACGCCCGAGCTGATGAGCGTGGCCAGCGTCCGACAGAAGCGGGCGACGGCAATCTTCCGCATGATGTCGCCGAGCACCGAGGCCTTCAGCACGGCGGCGTCGACCGTGTGACGTCCGCTGTCGGTGCTGTAGTAACGGCGGAAGGCTAACGCCAGAGCCGGCAGGATGAAGAACAACAACCAGCCATAGGCCACCAGCTGGTTGCTGAGAGAGATGACCAGGCGCGTGGGCGCGGGCAGCTCGGCACCGAGACCAGCGGAGAGCTGCGCGAACGTCGGAATGACCTTCCACAAGATCACGCCGACCACGACCGCGGCGATGACCATGACGGCCACCGGGTAGATCATGGCCGACTTCACCTGACCGGAGAGCTTGACGGCCTTCTCGATGTACGTCGCCAGGCGCTTGAGAATCGTATCGAGAATGCCGCCGGCCTCGCCGGCCGCAATCATGTTGGTGAATAGCGGATCGAACGTCTTCGGATGCTTGCGCATCCCGTCGGCGAGCGATGCACCCCCTTCCACATCGGACCGCGTCTGACTGATGACCACGGCAAAGTTCTTGTCCTCTTCCTGACTGCCGAGGATGTCGAGGCACTGCACGAGCGGCAAGCCGGCGTCGATCATCACCGAGAACTGGCGCGTGAACACGGCCAGATTCTTCGCCGCGACGCGCTTGCCCAGCGAGCCCTTCTTCTTGTCCTTCGACGCGGTCTCGGCCTTGGCTTTGGTCGGCGTGATGCGGGTCACCAGGATCTGCTCGCGCCTGAGCTCGGTGACGGCCGCGTCCATCGTGTCAGCTGCCTTCTCCCCGGTGACCGTCTGTCCCGCCCTTGTCCGTCCCGTATAAGCAAACGTCGGCATGATGTCGCCCCGTCCCTTACGCCTTCGGAGCCGGCCGCGGCCCGCGCATCATGCCGGCTCCCACCACGACGCCGACACCCCGGTTGATCATGTCCTGCAGCTCTTCACGCAACGAGGATGCAGAGAGCGCGGTCTCCATCGTGATGAGGCGTTTCATGTACAGCGTCGCCAGCGATTGGTTGGCGGTCTGCATCCCCAGCTTCTCCTGGCCCGTCTGCATGGCGCCGTAGATCTGGTGGATTTTGTCGTCGCGAATGAGCGCACGGATGGCGGGCGTGGGAATCATGATCTCCATCGACGGAACCCGTCCCTTGCCGTCGGCGCGCGGTAGCAGCGCCTGACAGACGATGCCCTCGAGCACCAACGAAAGCTGCGTGCGGATCTGCCCTTGTTGGCCGGCAGGAAAGATATCGACGATACGGTTGATGGTCTGTGCGGCCGAGTTCGTGTGCAGCGTCGCGAACGTCAAGTGGCCGGTTTCGGCGATCTTCAATGCCGACTCAACCGTCTCCAGGTCCCGCATCTCGCCCACGAGCACGATGTCCGGGTCCTCACGCAGGGCTGCCCGGAGCGCATGGCTGAACCCCATGGTGTCGCTGTGGACCTCGCGCTGGTTCACCAGACAGTTCTTGTTGGTGTGCAGGTACTCGATCGGGTCCTCGATGGTCAGGATGTGCGACGTGCGCTCGGAGTTGATCTTGTCGATCATCGCGGCCAGGGTCGTCGACTTGCCAGAGCCGGTGGGTCCGGTGACGAGCACCAGCCCGCGAGGACGATCGGCGAGGGTCGCCAGGACTGGCAGCAGACCCAGCTCGCCGAAGGCGCGGATCTTCTCGGGGATGAGCCGGTAGACGGCTGAAACGGCGCCGCGCTGGTTGAACACGTTGCAGCGGAAGCGCGCGAGACCGCGGATCCCGAACGAGAAATCCAGCTCCATCGTCTCCTCGAACCGCTTCTTCTGCGAGTCGGTGAGCACGCTGTAGACGAGCTGCTTGGTGTCCGCTGGCGTCAACTCCGGTTGCGGCAACCGTTGCAGGTGGCCGTGCTGGCGGACCTGTGGCGGCGTGTTCGTGGAGATGTGGAGGTCCGAGCCCTCCATCTCCACCATCGTCTTCAGCAGTTCAGGCAGTGTCATGAGTTATTTCACCGTTTCTCGAACGACTTCCTCGATCGTGGTCACGCCTTCCTTGACCTTTCGCAGCCCGCTCATGCGGAGCGTGATCATGCCTTCCTCGACCGCCTTTCGACGAAGCTCCAGGCCCGACGCCCCGACGAGAATCAGCTCTCGAAGCTGCTCGCTGACTTCCATCACTTCGTAGAGACCGACACGGCCCTTGTAGCCGGTCATGTTGCAGCGCTCGCATCCGACGCCCTTCATCGGCACCACCGCGTGCGCGTCCTCTTGCGAGAATCCCGCATGCGCCAACGCGGCGGGGGCGTGCGGCGCCGGTTGCTTGCAGTTGCTGCACACGCGCCGCACGAGACGCTGCGCACAGATCAAGTGCACCGAGCTCGCCACGAGGAACGGCTCGATGCCCATGTTCATCAACCGGTTGATCGTGCTCGGCGCGTCGTTGGCGTGCAGGGTCGACAGCACGAGGTGACCGGTGAGTGCGGCCTTGACGGCAATCTCGGCGGTCTCGAAGTCGCGGATTTCGCCGACAAGGATGATGTTGGGGTCCTGTCGCAGGAACGAGCGCAACGCCGCCGCGAAGTTGAGACCGATGCTCTCCTTCATCTGCACCTGGTTCACGCCCACCAGGTTGAACTCGACCGGGTCTTCCGCGGTCATGATGTTCGTTTCGGGCGTGTTGATCTTCGATATGGACGAGTAGAGCGTGTTGGTCTTGCCCGATCCGGTAGGCCCCGTGACGAGGACCATACCCCAAGGACGGAGAATGGCCGACTCGAACTTCGCGAGCGACTCGGCCTCGAAACCGAGCCGCGTCATGTCGAGCATCAGCTTGTCCTTGTCGAGGAGACGCAACACGATCTTCTCGCCGAAGAGCGTGGGCAGCACCGAGACGCGGAAGTCGATTTCCTTGGGGACGCCGCTCTCGTTGAACCGGATCTTGATACGCCCGTCCTGCGGGAGCCGCTTCTCCGCGATGTCGAGCTTCGACATGATCTTGATGCGCGATGAGATCGCGTCGCGGAACTTGAGCGGCGGGCTCATGATGTTGTAGAGGATGCCGTCTATGCGGTAGCGGACCCGGAGCTCCTTTTCGTACGGCTCGATGTGAATGTCGCTGGCGCCCTTCTGGATGGCGGACATCAGCACTACGTTCAGGAGCCGGACGACCGGCGCCTCCTCGCCATGGCGCGCGAGCGCGTCGGCGGAGATCTCTTGCAGCTCCTCGAGAACCTCGACGTCGCTGGTGTCTTCGAGGGTGGCTTGCAGCTCCTCGAGCCCCTTGCTCGCCATCTCGAGCGTGCTGGGTCCCGACGGAACGATCTGCGGCAGCGGCTCGGCGGCGATCTTCACCTTGCCGCTGGGAACGCCCGCCGGGCTCTGGATGGCCCCGGGGTAGTACTTGACGATCGCCTCCCCGACTGCGATCTCGCTCGCCACCACCGGCTCCACGTTGTAGCCGGTCATGAACTTGATGTCGTCCATGGCGAAGACGTTGGTCGGGTCCGTCATCGCGATGGTGAGCGTGGCGCCAGCGCGGCTCAGCGGGACGATCTGGTATTTTTGGGCAGTCTCCGGCGGAATGAGCTTGATGACAGCGCTGTCGATCTCGAACTGGGCGAGGTTGATGGAGGGTACCCCGTACTGCTTGCTGAGCAGACTGGTGATCTCCTCGTCCTTGATGAAGCCCATCTTGACGAGGTTGACGCCGAGCTTCCCCCCATTGGTCTTCTGATAGTTCAGAGCTTGTTGGAGCTGCTCTGGTGTGATGCGCTTCTCCTTCAGCAGGAGCTCGCCAATTCGGACCGGCATCGATACTACGACCTGTCTGCGAAGGTGAGAAGAGCCACCGTGAGAACTCAGAACGCGGACCGGAGCGACACACCCCAGCCTGCACGCGACGTCCGCGAGGCGGCGGCGCCTCGCACCCACACCCCATCTACGTAGAGGCCGGCGCGCAGCGCGATGCTCGCGCCGACGCTCTCCTGCCACTCCCGATCGCCGACGGTATTAGTGCTCAGGCCTCCGCGCAGAAATACACGACTGCGCAACAGGCCCAGCTCACCGCCTGTCGCAAGGCGTCGTTCATCACCGAACACGGTCGTCGCCGTGGTCATGTCGACGTCCACGGCACCGATGAGCGAATCGAACACGCCCACTCGGCTCCTTCTCACCGCAACACCCGCACGCGCCTGTCGCGTCAGCACCACCCGCGCATCGCCGCTGCCAAAGCCCGGCTCGCCCACATGACGAACCGCGGCGCCGAGACTGACCCCGCCTGCTCGCACCATCACGCCCACGTCCAGATCGCCGCGCGTCTCGCGCGTCACGCGCAGGTCGTCTGCGCGATCGAGCGCGCCGGATCCGACGACGTCCGTGGTCGTCACAGCGCCCGCACGCAGGAGCCGAACGGTGGACGCGACGACGACGTGGTTCCCCAGGGACTGGCCGACCGTGGCGCCGAATGCCGAGACCGCCATCGCGCGCACAACTGGAACGTCACGACCTTCATCTTGTCGGCCCGGCTGCATAGCCCCGATAGAGTCGGACTGCCCACGGTCGCTCAATCGAAAGCGGTAGTAGCTGAGGCCGAGCGCCGGATACGCCAGCGCGAACGCGGATGTCCGAGACTGCGTGGCCGGACCCGCGATCGGCGTGTCCACTGGTGCGCGCCACTGCGCACGCTCGAGAATCGTGCTGAAGAACGCGCCGCCTGCGAGACCGGCGGGATTCCACCACGTGGCGGAAGCATCGTCGGCCACCGCGACAAACGCCCCACCCATCCCTTGCGCGCGCGTGCCGACGTCCTCGAACGCCTGTGCCGCCGCAGGTCGCGCGGCCGCGGAGGCCAGCGCCAGACTGCAACCGCAAACGAGAGCGACGCGAACGCTCACGAGTCTGCACGCCACCGCACACCACGCTGGCCGGGCCCGGCTGATCCCCACCACAGGAATATCGGTAGCAGGCCGAGAATATGAACACTGCCCGGACGCCATCCGTTCGGCGTTCGGACGTGGTAAATTAGCTAGCATAATCATTAGGACTCCTAAAGGTGACCTCACGGGAACTCACCCAGGCGTTGGCACACGAGATCCTGCGCATCGTGCCGCTGGTCATGCGGACCGTGGCGGCCGAGCTGCGCGCCGCTGGTGAGCTGCCCGCACCTGCCCATTTTGGGCTGTTATCAGTGCTGGCAGCTCAACCGCACCCCCTGAGCTTGACCGACCTCGCGGCTCGGCAGGGCGTCAGCCCGCCGACCATGTCCAACAGCATCAGCGCACTCGTCGCTCGAGGCTGGGTCCGACGTTCGGCAGGTAAGGACCGGCGCCAGGTGCGCATCGAGGTCACAGCGAAAGGACGGGCGACAGTCTCTCGCGTAGGGCGTTCAGCCGAACGACACCTGGCCGAGCTGCTCGAGCCGGTCGGCGACGAAGCCCGGCAGCGACTCGGAGAAGGATTGCAGGTCCTCCTCGGCGTCTTTGGAGAACGGCCGGTCCGCAGGCCGTCTTCTCCTCGAAATCCGCGGGTGCGGCGGCGAGCCTCGCCCACTCGTCCGCCTGAACCAGTGGCAGGCGCGTAGCGTCTTATGTGTAGACCTTTTCCAATCCTTTTCGCCTTTCTGGAGCCTCGATGAAACGGTGGACCATCCTCGCCCTACTCGCGCTTCTGCTCGTCATCGGCGGAACCGTCGCCGCCGGCCTATGGTTCCAGCGGGAGCAGATCCCCATCGTCACCGCCGAGACGATCAAGACGCGGGATCTCACGGCAGTCGTCTCAGCGTCCGGGAAGATCCAGCCGAAACGTCTCGTGAACATCAGTGCCGACGCATCCGGCCGCGTCATCAACCTCGCGGTGAACGAAGGGGACCGCGTCGCCCGTGGGCAGTTCTTGCTGCAGATCGACCCCAAGTCGCTGCGAACCCGCGTGGACGGCGGAACGGCGTCGCTGCAGGCCGCCGAGGCCTCGCTCGATCAGCTTCGCCAAGGGGTGGAAACCGCCCGCGTTCAGTTGCAGCAGGCGCAACAGAATCTGACGCGCCAGAAAGAGCTGGCGAGCCAACAGCTCAACACGCGCGAAGCGCTCGAGAAGGCTGACAACGAGGTGCGGGCCGCCGATTCCGCGCTTCGCGAGCGCGAGAAGCAGATCGGAGCTCAGGCCGCGCGGATCTCACAGGAGCGCGCCACGCTCGAGAGCGCCCGCTACGACTTGAGCAAGGTGCGGATCGAATCGCCGATCGACGGCATCGTGACGCGCCGGAACATCCAGGAGGGCGAAACCGCCGTCATCGGGACGATGAACAACGCTGGCACGGTGCTGTTGACGTTGGCCGACATGTCGATCATCCAGGCCGAAGTGGAAGTCGACGAAACGAATGTGCCCCTGGTCGCGATTGGCCAACCGGCGGTGGTTACCATCGACGCCCTCCCCGACCGCACCTTCAAGGGCCGAGTCACGGAGATCGGCAATAGTCCCATCCAATCGGCATCGGCGACGACGTCGTCGTCGCGACAGGCGACGAACTTCAAGGTGGTCGTGGTCGTCGAAGACCACATTCCCGACGTCCGCCCAGGGTTCACGTGCACGGCCGACATCACCACGGCCACTCGCCAGAACGTCACAGCGGTGCCGATTCCTGCCGTCGCCGTTCGCGAGCTGCTGTACGACGCGAAGGACCAGATCGTGCGGCAGCCACCCGATCCGAATCGCCATCGAGGCCTCACGTTCATGCCGGGTGCAGGAGCGGCCCTCGAACCGACAGCCCAGGCCGCCGAGTTGCAGCCCGGCCAGACGCGCAGGGAGACCGAGGGGGTATTCATCCTTCGAGCGGACGTGGTGGAGTACGCGCCGATTAAGGTGGGCATTGCAGGCGATCAGTATTTCGAGGTCCTGACGGGACTCTCGCCTGGGGACCAGGTGATCACCGGTCCCTACAACACGGTGCGCAATCTGATGGACGGCGACAAGGCGCAGGTCGGCACGCCTGGGGCCACCCGCCCAGTCTTCCTGGGATTCCCACGGTAACGGAACCCTCGCCACGGTAGCGGTCGTCAACATCGATGAACGCACTCCTCGACTCGGCGGCCATAGCCCTCCAGGCCATCTGGGCGTCGAAGCAGCGGTCCTTCATGACCGTGCTCGGCAACATCGTCGCCGTGACGTCGATCATCTCGGTGGTGGCCCTCATCCAGGGGCTGAACGCTTCGGTGAAAGACGCCATCCTCAATCAGGCTGGCGCCGATTCGTTCAGCGTCCAACAGTTTCCGATCACCACGAGCGACGAGGAATTCGACAAGGCGCGGTACAACCCACGCATCACATCCGCCGACGCTCGCGCTATCCAACGCTACGGAGACGAAGTCGCGGCCGTCATGCTCCAGTCCCAGAACGTCGGCGCGGTGAGCTATCGCGACAAACAGCTCGACGCCGTCACGATTCATGGCGTGAGTGCCGCGTTCACGGAATTCTCGACGTTCGATGCCGAGCGCGGGCGTTTGATGAGCTCGGTCGAAGTGGAGCGCTCGCGGCCGGTCGTCCTCCTTGGGTGGGAAGTGGCGGACCGGCTGTTCGGATCGGTCGATCCGCTGGAGAAGCATCTGCAGATCGAAGGCTTACGTTTCCGGATCGTGGGGATCAGCAAGAAACGCGGCTCGTTCCTGGGTCAGTCCCAGGACGACTTCGCGGTCATCCCGCTCTCGCGGTTCGAGGTCCTCTACGGAAGCCGACGGCAGCTGTCGATCACCGTGAAGCCTCGAAGCCTCGAGCGGATTAGCACGGCGATGGACGAAGCGACGGTCGCCCTTCGCTCCGCGCGCCGCCTGCGCCCCAAGGACCCCAACAACTTCGGCATGTTCACCTCGGATACGTTCCTGACGCTGTACTACGCCGCGACCAGCGGCATCTTCGCGGTGCTCGTGGGTGTCGTCGCGCTGTCGCTGGTTGTGGGTGGGATTGTGATCATGAACATCATGCTCATGGTCGTCAGCGAGCGCACGCGCGAGATCGGCCTGCGGAAGGCACTTGGAGCACGACGATCGGACATCATGGCGCAAATGCTCACCGAATCGGTCGTCCTGTCGGTCTTCGGCGGCGTGATTGGTACGCTCTTCGGCACGGCCTTGGCGGCCGCCGTGTCCGCGCTCACGCCGGTGCCAGCCTCGATCGAACCGTGGTCGGTGATGGTCGGCATCGGCATTACCGCCCTCGTGGGCCTGTTCTTCGGTCTCTATCCGGCCTCACTGGCGGCGAGCCTCGACCCCATCGAGGCGTTGCGGAAGGAGTAGGGGCCCCATGTCCATTCGCCTCGGACTGCTCCGCGAGGTCGTCGCGATGGCGTTCGACACCGTCATCGGCAACAAGCTCCGATCCGCTCTGACGGTCCTGGGCGTGGTCATCGGCATCACGTCCATCGTGGGCATGACGTCGATGATCCGTGGCCTCGACGAGTCGCTCCGCGACATGATTCGATCGATCGGGCCGAACATCATCATGATTCAACGGTTCGGTCCGCTCAGCTTCACGAACGGGATCGAGTTCAACGCGCTCACCAAACGGCCGAACCTGACGATCTCCGACGCGCGCGCCATCGAACAACAGGCCTCGACGATTCAACTGGTGGACATCCAGCTCGGTGTTGGCGGCGGTCCGCCGATGCAGGAGCGGGTCTTCTATCGAGACCTCCGCACGAAGCTTCTCATCGTGTTCGGCACGACGGAGAACTTCGCCGAAGGTACGCGTCTCGGCCTGGCCGCGGGGCGGTTCTTCACCGGGACCGAGGTGCAGTATCGGTCGAATGTGGTCGTGCTCGGCCAGACCGCCCAGCAGGCGCTCTTTGCGCCCACGGGCACGGACCCGATTGGCAAGACAGTGCGCGTTGGCGCGGAGCGATTCACCGTCATCGGCGTGTTCGAGAAGCGACCCGGCATCGGGTTCGGTCCGACCCAAGATGACTTCGTGGCGATTCCGTACCCGGTGTACCAGCGCCAATTCGGGACACGGGCGGTCGGCTTCGGGCGCGGTCGTGGACCCGGGGGCGGCGTCTTTCAGGCCATCCAAATTGCGGCGGTGCCGCGCGAGGGCGTTCCGCAGGCGGAAGCCATGGCCGACGTCGAGCGTGTGATGCGAATCCGACATCAACTCAAGCTCGATGAGCCCAATGATTTCGACATCGCGACGCAGGACGCGATTCTCGGGCTCTGGGATCAGATTAGCCAGGCGACGTTTCTGGCGCTGATCGTCATCTCGTCGATCGCGTTGATGGTCGGCGGCATCGGAGTGATGGCGATCATGTCGATCTCCGTCACGGAACGGACGCGGGAGATCGGCGTGCGCAAGGCACTCGGCGCGCGTCGAGCCGAAATCCTCTTTCAGTTCCTGACGGAGGCGGCGTTCCTGACGTCGCTCGGCGGTGTCATCGGCATCCTCTTCGGCGCCGGGATCGGCTGGCTGGTCCACCTCGTGACGGGATTCCCGCTCTCTCTCCCCTGGTGGTCGTTCGCCATCGGCCTCGGCTTCTCTGCCTCGGTCGGCATCTTCTTCGGTATGTGGCCGGCCGTGCGCGCCTCGCGCCTCGATCCGATCGAGGCGTTGCGACACGAGTAGACATCAGTCGCAGGTCGCCAACTCACAGGCGGAAGTCACAAGTCGCCAGGTCGCAAGTCGCGTCTCGGGCGCGTTCGAGCGTCACCGCCGGCTCGCCACCGAACCGCGAAGAGTGAGGGCGCCTCGGTGCAGCGCGACGCGAGCCAGGCGGCTCGGCACCGCTCGATGAATCGGCGATCGTCAATCGTCAATACCTTGCGGCCTTCGTGCCCGAGCACTATCATGCGGCGTAAAGAGCTGTCCCGAATCACTGAGACCCACAGGGGGACCCGCGTATGAAGGTCTACGACGCCGCCAGCATCCGGAATGTCGCGATTGTCGGGCATACCGGTTCGGGCAAGACGCAACTCGCCTCCGCCATTCTCGCCGACGCCGGCATGATCAACCGCTTTGGGAAAGTTGATGACGGGACAACCGTCACGGATTTTGATGAGGAGGAGATCGCGCGCAAGCACACGCTCTCGGCGAGCCTCGCGTTCGCTGAATGGAACAGGCACAAGATCAACCTCATCGATACCCCGGGCATTGGTAACTTCTTCTCGGACGTCCGCAGCGCACTCTACGTCGCGGACGGCGCGCTCGTGGTGATCGACGCCGTCGCTGGCGTGATGGTGCAGACCGAGAAGGCGTGGGCGGCAGCCGACGAGCTGACGGTGCCCCGACTCGTGGTGCTCAACCGGATGGACCGGGAGCGCGCGAGCCTCGAGCGCTCGCTCCAGTCGCTGCGCGATACCTGCAACCGCACGGTCATCCCAGTCCAGCTGCCGATCGGGGAGGACAAAGCGTTCCGTGGCGTGGTCGATCTCGTCACCCGAAAGGCTTTCGTGTTCGAGGGCGGCGAGAGTGGCAAGTGCAAGGAAACCCCCATCCCTGCCGACATGGCCGCAGCCGTCGACAGCGCCCGCGAGCAACTCATCGAAATGGTGGCCGAGGCCGATGAGCGCCTCATGGAGAAGTTCTTCGAGGCAGGCACCCTCACCGACGACGAGCTCGTGAGCGGGCTGCGCAGTGCAACGGCCGGGGCGAAGATCTTCCCGCTCTTGTGCACGTCCGCGCTCCTCAACATGGGCATTCAACCGTTGCTCGACAGCATCCTCGCATATCTGCCCTCCCCTGCCGATCGTCCGTTTCCCGCGATCGACAAGTCCGGAGCCTCCACGACCGTGCAGGCTGATGACAAAGCCGCGAGCGCGGCGTTTGTCTGGAAGACCATCGCCGATCCGTTTGCCGGCCGCATCACGATGTTCCGCGTAATGTCAGGATCGATGAAATCCGATTCGACCGTGCACAACCGGGCCAAGGACGTCTCCGAACGGCTGGGCCATCTCGAGCTACTGCAGGGCAAGACACAGACACCAGTGCCCGAGATCAAGGCAGGCGACATGGGAGCGGTCGCGAAACTCAAGGACACGCTGACCAACGACACTCTCGGCGACAAGAGTGAGGCGCTGTCGTTCCCGCCCGTGAAGTTCCCGGAGCCTGTCTTGAGCTACGCCATCGAGCCGAAGAGCCGCGGCGACGAAGACAAGATCAGCACGGCGATGCACCGCCTGGAGGAAGAAGACCCGACGATCCGCTACAGCCGCGATCCGCAGACCAAGGAGCTCCTGCTCTCGGGACAGGGACAGATTCACATCGAGGTCACGGTCGCGAAGCTGAAACGGCGCTTTGGCGTGGACGTCAACCTCAAACCGCCAAGAATTCCGTATCGGGAAACGATCAAGTCGGCGACCGAGGCGCACGGCCGCCACAAGAAGCAAACAGGCGGACACGGCCAGTTCGGCGACTGCAAGATCCGCATGGAGCCGTTGCCCCGTGGCGGCGACTTCGAGTTCGTCGACGATATCTTCGGCGGCTCCATTCCGCGGCAATTCGTGCCGGCCGTCGAGAAGGGCATCCAGGACTCCCGGCAGCGCGGATACCTCGCCGGTTACCCGGTCGTCGATTTCAGGGTGACCGTGTTCGACGGGTCGTACCACGACGTGGACTCGAACGAGTTGTCGTTCAAGATGGCCGGATCACTCGCGTTCAAGGACGCGATGACGCGGGCGCGGCCGACGATCCTCGAACCGATCATGAACGTCGAGGTCTACGCGCCGTCCGACTACGCCGGCGACCTGATGGGCGACCTCAACGGCCGGCGCGGCCGCATTGGCGGCATGGACACACGCGGCGGCACCACGATCATCAAGGCGCAGGTTCCCATGTCCGAGATGCTCTCTTACGAGCAACACCTGACGTCTGCGACGGGTGGACGCGGGTCGTATCACATGGAGTACTCGCACTACGACGAAGTGCCGTCTCACCTGCAAAGCAAGATCATCGCGGCGGCCAAGGCCGAACGCGGTGTCGAGGTGGAAGAGGCGTAGCAGGCGCTCGAGAACGGCGCAAGCAGAAAGGCCCGGTGAGCGGCGCACTCAGCGGGCCTTTCGTGGGTCGACCGGGGAACGACGCGCGTCGTGCGGATGGGCTACGCGCCACCTTCCTGATCGGATTTCTTCTTCCTGCTGCCGGCGGACTTCTTCTCGGGCTCACCCTCGCCGTCCTGGACGGGTGTGTCCTTTTTCCCGCGCAGGCGGTTCGCAGCGGCGCGCAGCCGGCCGCCCACGCCGGTCGGCCCGGGCGCCTCGGCGGCCTTGGCCGCTTCAGCTTCTTCCTTGGCACGTGGGTTGTACTCACTGCCGATGAGCTCGACCTGGGCGACCTCGGCGCCGTCGCCCTTGCGAAACCCGACTCGGAGAAGGCGCGTGTAGCCCCCGGGACGGCCGGCAAAGCGCGGCGCGAGCTCGCTGAAGAGTTTCGTGACGACCGCACGATCCTGCAGGTCTTGCATCACGAGTCGGCGCGCGTTGAGCGTTCGGATCGGTCCGGCGTTGGACCCCTCCGCCAACCCGCGCTTGGCAATCGTGATCAGACGCTCCACGAAGGGCCGCAGCTCCTTCGCGCGAGGTACCGTGGTTGTTAGATGCTCGTGACGCAGGAGAGAGGTCGCCTGGTTCCTCAGCATCGCGATGCGATGCTCGGTGACGCGCCCCAGTTTCCGGTGTGCAACTCGGTGTCTCATGGCTCCCTACGGGCCTGCCTGGCCCACCCCCACCCTGGCCTATTCGCTGCCGCCGTCGACCCGCATGCCGAGGCTGAGGCCCATGGTCGACAGGATTTCCTTGATCTCGTTTAGGCTCTTCCGACCGAAGTTCTTCGTCTTGAGCATCTCGCCTTCGGTCTTCTGAACCAGCTCCCGGATCGTACGGATGTTCGCGTTCTTCAAGCAGTTGTAGGAACGGACGGAGAGCTCCAGCTCCTCGACGGACTTGTCGAGATTCTCGTTCCCAGCCCCGGTTCGCGGCTGATCGCCAGTGACCTCGGCCCGTGGCTCCTCGCCCTCTTCGAGATTGATGAAGATGTTCAGGTGGTCGCGAATCAGCTTCGCGGACAGCGACACGGCGTCACGCGCGGTAATCGATCCGTTCGTCCACACGTCGACGGTCAGCTTGTCGTAGTCCGTGGTCTGTCCCAACCGAGCGGCTTCGACCAAGTAGTTGACCTTCTTGATCGGCGAGTGCACGGAGTCGATCGGTATCCAGCCGATCCCGAGATCCTCGTCGAAGTTCTTGTCCGCTGAGACATATCCCCGGCCGCGACGCAGGCGCATCTCCATGCGGAGCGATCCGTTCTCCGAGACGGTGGCGATGTGTGCATCCGGCTCGAGAATCTCGACGTCGCCGTCAGCCTGAATGTCGCGGGCGCGTACTTCACCCGGCTTGTTGACGCGCACGATCAGCGCCTTGGTCTGGTCGCTGTGCAGCTTCAGCGGAATCTGCTTCAGATTGAGGATAATGTCGGTCGCGTCCTCGACGACCCCCGGGATGGGCGAGAACTCGTGCAACACGCCATCGATCTTGACGGCGGTGATCGCCGCGCCCTCGATCGACGACAGCAGCACGCGTCGCAGCGCGTTTCCGATGGTCGTCCCGAACCCGCGCTCGAACGGTTGCGCGTAGAAGCGACCGAAGCGGTCCGTCAGGGTCTCGCGCTCGAATTCGAGCCGCTTGGGTCGCTGAAAGCCTTTCCAGAGCATTATGTGTCCTTTCGCCACGGGCCCGCAGACGGGCCACCAGACCTGCGAGTATGGTCACCGACCTCCCGCCGCAGGTCTGTCAAGGCTGCGGGTCGGTGACTTGGCTGCAACCATCTCCGTCGCCACTCACGAGTCGTCAGTCAGCCCATCGTGATGGCGACTGAAGACCTGAGACGTGTGACTGGCGACTGAGCCTTACTTCGAGTACAGCTCGACGATGAGCTGCTCCTGCACCGGCAGATTGATCTGCGCGCGCGTCGGCATCGACACGACGCGGCCCGACATCGACGCGGCGTCGAACGAGAGCCACTCCGGGATACCGCGCCCCTTCACTTCCTCCAACGCATGCTCGATGGTGACGTTCTTCTGTGTGCGACCTAGGACCGTCACGACGTCTCCCGCCTTCACCGAATACGACGGGATATCGACCTTCTTGCCATTGATCAGGAAGTGACCGTGGCGCACGAGCTGTCGCGCCTGCGGACGCGATGTCGAGAGGCCGAGGCGATAGACGACGTTGTCCAGGCGCCGCTCGAGCATCTGCAACAGCGTTTCGCCGGTAATCCCACGAGTCCGTTCCGCGGTCTCGAAGTAGTGGCGGAACTGGTCCTCGAGCACTCCGTAGATGCGCTTGACCTTTTGCTTCTCGCGCAACTGCAGACCGTAGCCGGCGAGCTTCGCCTTTCGCGTCTTGCCGTGCTGACCCGGCGCGAAGTTGCGCTTTTCGATCGCGCACTTCTCCGTATAGCAACGCTCCCCTTTCAAGAAGAGCTTCATTGCCTCTCGACGGCACAGGCGACAGACGGGACCGATGTAACGAGCCATGCGTTCGTGACCTCTGAGAAAGTGTTCCTAGACGCGGCGCCGCTTAGGCGGACGGCAGCCGTTGTGGGGAATCGGCGTGACGTCGCGGATCGATTTCACTTCGAGTCCGACGGTCTGCAGCGCACGAATGGCGGACTCACGGCCGGAGCCTGGTCCCTTCACGCGGACGTCAAGCGACCGCATACCCACGGTCTTTGCGGCGTTGCCGGCGTTGAGCGCGGCCTGGGTCGCGGCAAAGGGCGTCCCTTTGCGCGAGCCCTTGAAGCCGATGCCGCCCGCGCTGGACCATGCCACCACATTGCCCTCCGTGTCGGTGATCGTCACGGTGGTGTTGTTGAACGACGCATGGATGTGCGCCAAGCCGTGGTGCACGATCCGTTTCTCGCCGCGCTTCTTGAAGACCTTCTTCCGTTTTCCGGCAGATTCTTTCTTCTCAGGTGTCGCGCCTTCGGGCGCGGCGTCGGTCTTAGCCATATACCTACACCGTCTTCTTCTTGGCGATGGCGCCCTTCCGCGGGCCCTTGCGCGTGCGAGCGTTGGTGCGCGTGCGCTGGCCGCGCACCGGCAGCCCGCGCCGATGCCGCATGCCACGATAGGAGCCGATTTCCATCAGCCGCTTGATGTTCATCGAGATCTCCTTGCGGAGGTCACCCTCGACACGGCCCTGCTCCTCGATGACCCGGCTGATCTTCCGCACATCGTCCTCCGACAGATCCTTCACGCGGATGTCGGGACTCACGCCCGCATCCGCCAGGATGCCGTTCGAACGGACACGTCCAATGCCGAAGATGTACGTGAGACCGATCTCGATGCGCTTCGTGCGCGGAAGATCGATGCCTGCGATACGCGCCATACTGTAATCCCTTCGCCTATCGGTTCCGCTAGCCTTGCCGCTGCTTGTGTTTCTGATTCGTACAGATCACCCGAACCACGCCACGGCGCCGGACGATCTTGCATTTGTCGCAAATCCGACGTACCGACGCTCGAACCTTCATAGCTTCTCCATAATCCGCCCGCGCCGGAGGTCGACCGGCGACAATGCCAACCGTACGCGATCGCCCACCAGGACCCGAACGAAATTCCGATCCGTCCGATCGGCGATGTGCGCTGTCACCGACGGCCCGTCGTCCAGTCGCACGCGATAGAGCGAACTGGGCAACTGCTCCTCAACCGTCCCGATGACGTCTTTCATCTCGACTCAGGCCACCGGGCCGCCACTCTCGCGCTACGTCCGTACTGCGACGGGCACCTCACGAGCCGTCAGAATCCACGGTTCGCCGACGGTCACCGCCACCGTGTGCTCGAAGTGCGCGGACAAGCTTCGGTCGCGGGTTACCGCGGTCCAGCCATCCGCCAGCACTTTGACCGCCGGCTTGCCGGCGTTCACCATCGGCTCGATCGCGAGCACCATGCCCTCGGAGAGCCGCGGCCCACGACCGGGCTCGCCGTAGTTGGGCACCTGCGGCTCTTCGTGCATCGACTGCCCAATGCCGTGCCCGACGAACTCACGGACGATCGAGAACCCATGTGCCTCGACGTGCTGCTGCACGGCATGGCCGATATCCGAGAGCCGGTTGCCCGGGCGCACCTTTTCGATGGCCTTGAACAGCGACTCCTCGGTCACCCGCAGCAGCCGTGCGGCGTCCTCCGACACGTGCCCGACCGGGAGGGTCAGCGCGCTGTCACCGTAGTACCCATTCAACTGCGCGCCCACGTCGATCGAGATAATGTCTCCTTCGTCCAGCACCCGGCGGCCCGACGGGATACCGTGGATCACTTCGTCGTTCACCGAGGCACAGATCGTCGCCGGATATCCGTGGTACCCCTTGAAGGCGGGAATCGCGCCCGCGTCGAGAATGGTCTTCTCGGCGAGCACGTCAAGATCGGCTGTTGTCACGCCTGGCGCGACCTTCGCCGTCAGCAACGTCAGCACCTCACCCACCAGGCGGCCGGCCGCTCGCATCTTCTCGAGTTCGTTGGCCGACCGGCACACAATCACCGCCCTGCGCCTCCTCCCACCCCGGCGGTTATGGCGAAGGTGTCCACCGCCATCTCAATCATCTCCGCCACTCGGCTTGGCGACTGCGACCCGTCGATCGGGCAGAAGCTCGGCCGCTTCTGATAGAACTCCACCAGCGGCCGAGTGTTCTTCTCGTACACCTTCAATCGCTCGCGGACGACCATCTCATTGTCGTCTGCGCGCTGCACGAACGAGCCGCCGCACTTCGGGCAACGCGCCGCTGCTGCGGCTGGCGACCCGGCTGCCAGACCCGCGGGTGCGTTCGACCCGCACTGGCCGCACACCAATCGACTCGTCAACCGCCTCACGAGCTCGGCGTCCGGCACCTGGATGTCGACGACGATCAACGGCGACCGCCCGGCCATCAAACCATCGAGCGCCTGCGCCTGGGCCACGGTGCGCGGGAACCCGTCGAGGATGATGCCCTTGGCCACATTGGGCCGATCCAGACGCTCCTTCACGATCCCGATGATGACCTCATCAGTCACAAGCTCACCGCGGTCCATGATGGCCTTGGCGCGCAGCCCGATCGCGGTCTTGTTGGCGACCGCCTCCCGCAAGATGTCGCCCGTCGAGATTTTCGGGATCCCCTTCACCTGGGCGAATCGATCGGCCTGCGTCCCCTTGCCGGCTCCGGGCGGTCCTAGAAAGATCACGTTGAGCGCCATACGCTTGCTGCGGCTCCCTAACCTCGTCGGCCACGAATGCGCGTCTTCTTCATGAAGCCGTCGTAGTGCCGCATGATCAATTGACTCTCGATCTGATTCACCGTATCCATCGCGACACCGACCACGATGAGCAGCGATGTCCCGCCAAAGAAGAACTGAATCCCCAGCCCTTCGGTGATGAGTCGGGGCGTGTAGGTGTCCAGCCACTCTCCGATGAACGGAATCGGCGCAACCTTGAAGCCGCTCAGAAGGAACTGTGGCAGGATCGCGATGATCGACAGGTAGATGGCTCCGGCGAGCGTGATGCGCGCCAGGATCGTGTCGATGTACTCCGCCGTCCGCTTCCCCGGCCGGATGCCGGGGATGAACCCGCCGTACTTCCGCATGTTCTCCGCCACATCATCCGGGTTGAAGATGATGGCGGTGTAGAAATACGCGAAGAAGATGATGCCGGCCACATAGAGCAGGTTGTGGAGCGGCATGCCAACAGCCAAGGCATCGGTGACCCGTGTGGCGAAGTCGCCCTGGAACGCCGACGCGATGGTGGCCGGAAACGCCAAAATGGACGAAGCGAAGATCACCGGGATGACACCGCCCGTGTTCACCTTCAACGGGATGTGCGTGCTCGATCCCCCGTACATCCGTCGTCCAACTACGCGTTTGGCGTACTGGACAGTGACGCGCCGGTGCCCACGTTCCACGAAGATGATGGCGGAGACGACGAACGCCATGACGATAAGCAGGAAGACGATACTCAGCAGACCCAGTTGACCCGTCCTCAGCTGGTCGAACGTCTGGATCGCCGCTCGCGGGAAGCCGACGACGATGCCGGCGAAGATGATGAGCGACATGCCGTTGCCGATGCCGCGTTCGGTGATCTGCTCGCCGAGCCACATGACGAAGCACGTGCCGGTGGTCAACGTCAGCACGGTCATCAGTCGAAACGCGAGGCCAGGGTTGTAGACGAGCGGAAGCCCTCCGGCGATCTGCGTCTGCCGCTCGAGGAAGATTGCGATGCCCAGTGCCTGCACCACGCTCAGGAAGATCGTCCCGTAGCGGGTGTACTGCGTGATCTTCCGCCGCCCGAGTTCGCCCTCCTTCGAGAGCTTCTCCATGTACGGCCACACCACCGTCAACAGCTGCAAGATGATCGACGCGCTGATGTACGGCATGACGCCGAGCGCGAAAATCGTGACCTGCGAGAGGCTGCCCCCGGTGAACATGTCGTACAGACCGAACATCGTGTTCTGGGCCTGCCGCGCCAGCTCGGCGAGCGCCGCCGTGTTCACCCCGGGTGTGGGAATGTGATTCCCGATCCGGTACACGCCGAGCAGCGCGAGCGTGAACAGCACGCGATTCCGCAACTCAGTGACGGCGAAGATGTTCTTCAGGCTGTTTTCCATAACGCCTCAACTTGCTCCTGGGTCGTCAGGCCAGGACCTCCGTTGAGCCACCGGCCGCCGCGATTTTCTCCGCGGCCTTGCCGCTGAACTTGTGGGCGCGGACCGTGAGCGCTTTGCTCACGTCCCCGCGCGCCAGCACCTTGATCTTGCCACCGCCCGCGACGAGCCGGCGCTCCACGAGCAAGTCCGGCGTGATCACCGTGCCGGCGTCGAACACCTCGGTCAGCGTGTCGATGTTCACCACCTGGTACTCGACGCGGAACGGATTGTGGAAGCCGCGCTTCGGCACGCGCCGGTGGAGCGGCATCTGCCCGCCTTCGAACCCGCGCTTGAACTTGAAGCCCGAACGCGACTGCGCGCCCTTGTGCCCGCGCCCGGCCGTCTTGCCGTTTCCGGATCCCTGTCCGCGTCCCACGCGCTTGCGGACCCGCGCGGCGCCAGCCGGCGGTTTCAGGTTCGACAGATCCATCGCTTACTCCACCGACACCAAGTGTCGCACCTTGTGAATCATCCCACGGATCGACGGGCTGTCCTTCAACTCGACCGTGTGCCGAATGCGCCGCAACCCGAGGCTTCGGACCACGTCGCCTTGATTCCGGTTGAAGCCAATCGGGCTCTTCAGCAGCGTGACTCTGACCACACCACCTCTGGCGTCAGTTCTCTGATTCGACATGGACTACTCCGCCCCGCTCTCCGACTCAGGCCGACGCGCCGGCCCCGGTCAGCTCTTCCAGTTCCTTCCCGCGCATCCGAGCGATGAACGACGGATCCTTCAGCGCGTCGAGCCCCGCCACAGTCGCCCGGACGACGTTGTGCGGGTTGGCCGAACCGAGCGACTTCGTCAGGATGTTCGTGATCCCCGCCGACTCCACCACCGCGCGCACGGCGCCGCCGGCGATGATGCCGGTGCCGTCCGGCGCCGGCTTCAACAGCACACTGCCGGCGCCAAACTGCCCGACCACGGGATGTGGAATCGTCGTGCCGTTCAGCGGCACGCGAATCAAGTTCTTCTTGGCCGCCTCGATACCCTTCCTGATGGCCGACGGCACTTCCTTCGCCTTGCCGACACCGAATCCGACCACTCCGTGCCCGTCGCCGACCACGACGAGAGCACTGAAGCTCAGGTTCTTCCCGCCCTTGACGACCTTCGTCACGCGGTTGATCGAGACGACGGTGTCCTTGATATCGAGCTGACTGGCGTCGATACGCTCGAGTGTTCGCATGTCCTAGAACTCCAAACCGGCTTTGCGCGCTGCATCGGCCACCGCGCGGATCCGTCCGTGATAGAGGAAGCCTGCGCGATCGAACACCACGCGCCTGATGCCTTTGTCCATTGAACGTGCCGCAATCGCCTGTCCGATAGCCTCTGCGCCTTTGATGTTGCCGCCCCGTACGTCCTTCGAAAAACTCGCTTTGAGCGACGGATCGACACTCGACGCCGACACGATGGTGCGACCCGCCAGATCGTCGATCACCTGCGCGTAGATGTGCGAGACGCTGCGGAACACCGACAGCCTGGGCCGCTCGGCCGTGCCAGCGATCCGCTTCCGCTGGCGCAGTTGAATTCGTTCGCGACGGTCTGATTTGGTCTTGATCCGCATGGGATGACTCCGGCCGCTCTTTTCACTTCGCGCCGGTCTTGCCGGCTTTCTTCTTCAGCACTTCGCCCGTGTACCGGACGCCCTTCTGCTTGTACGGATCCGGCTTGCGCAGCCGCCGGATGTTCGCGGCCACTTGGCCCACCAACTGCCGATCCACACCGGTCACGGTCAAGTGAGTCTGCTTGTCGATCGCGATGTCGATACCGGGCGGCACGTCGAACACCACCGCGTGCGAATAGCCGAGGGCGAACACCACCTGCTTTCCCTTGAGCTCAGCGCGGTAGCCGACGCCGACGATATCGAGCTCTCTCTTGAACCCCTCGGTGACACCGGCCACGGCGTTGGCCACGAGACTGCGCGCCAGCCCGTGGTACTTGCCCAAGTCCGGATCATCCGACGTGGTCTTGGCCACCAGATGACCGTCGGACATTTCGAACGTGATGCCGGGTGGACAGGCCTGCTGAAGCTTGCCCTTGGGCCCCTGCACCTCGACGGCGTTCGGCTGGATCTTGACCGAAACGCCCTTAGGAAGCGAGATGGGTTTCTTTCCGATTCGAGACATACGGTCACCAGATGTTGCAGAGCACTTCACCGCCGACGCCGGCCTTGACGGCCGCGCGCCCAGTCATCACGCCGCGCGAGGTCGTCAAGATGCTCGTTCCCAGCCCAGCCAGCACCTGCGGGACATCGTCGCGACCGAAGTACACCCGTCGACCTGGACGACTGATGCGTTGCACCCCGGTAATCAGACGTTCGCCGCGAGGCCCGTACTTCAGGAAGAGCCGCAGCGTCTTGACGGTCGAGGGTTTCGCCGCGGTCGAGTCTTCGACGAGCTTGAATCCGGAGATGTACCCCTCGTCCTGCAGGATCTTGGCGATGTCCGCCTTGATGCGAGACGCGGGCATGTCCACGCGTGTGTGCTTCGCCGTCACGGCATTCCGAATCCGCGTGAGCATGTCGGCAATTGGATCGGTCATAACTCGAAAATCCTCAGTCAGTCGTCAATCGTCGTGCCAGCTGGTCCACCGCGCGTTGCCTGCCAAGGTCCCCAGCCGCTCGAGCGGGGCCCGCGTCACGTCATTCGCGCCAATGGACTACCAGCTCGACTTCGTGACTCCAGTGACATCCCCCTCGAGTGCCAGCTTCCGGAAGCACAGGCGGCACAAGGCGAACTTCCGCATGTATGCGCGCGGGCGCCCACACAGGTGGCACCGGTTGCGCAGGCGAATCTTGAACTTCGGCTTCTTCTGTTCCTTGGCGATCTTGGCGGTTGTGGCCATGTCTACTCCGGCGCGTCCCTAAGACTGGCGGAACGGCATGCCGATGAACTGCAGCAGCTTCCGCGCTTCCTCATCGGTCTTCGCGGTCGTCACGACCGAGACATTCATGCCTCGAGCCTTGTCGACCTTCATGTAGTCGATCTCCGGAAAGATCAACTGATCCCGGAGGCCGAGCGTGTAATTCCCGCGCCCGTCGAACCCACGCGTCGGCACGCCCTTGAAGTCGCGCACGCGCGGCAACGCGATGCTCATGAGCCGATCGAGGAACTCCCACATCCGCTCACCGCGAAGCGTCACCGAGGTGCCCACCGGCATCCCCTTGCGCAGCTTGAACGCGGCGATCGACTTCTTCGCGCGTCGCACGATCGGCTTCTGGCCCGTGATCTTGCCGAGCTCGTCCGCGCCGGTCTCCACGATCTTGGCGTTGCCCGTGGCTTCACCCAAGCCCATGTTGACGACGACCTTCTGGAGGCGAGGCACGGCCATCACGTTCCTGTAGCCGAACTCCTTCGTCAAGGCGGGAACGGCTTCCCTCTGATAGCGCTCTTTCACCCGATTCATTTGTCGACGACCCCTTCGCACTTCCGGCAGATGCGGACCTTCCTGCCATCGCCGAGAATCTTGTGGCCGATCCGAGTCTGCGCTCCGCACTCCGGGCACACCAACTGGACGTTCGACGCGTGCAGCGACGACTCGCGCTCGACGATCCCGCCCTTGATGTTGCGCTGCGGATTCGGCCTCGTGTGCCGCTTGATGACGTTGGCGCCTTCGACGATCAGCCGGTTGCGATCGGGATCGACCTTGAGCACGCGACCGCGCTTCCCGCGGTCCTTGCCCGTGATGACGAGCACGTTGTCGTTCTTGCGAATGGGGGTGGCTAGACGCGACATGATCGTTCCCTTACAACACTTCCGGCGCGAGCGAGATAATCTTCATGAAGCGGCGCTCGCGCAGCTCGCGCGCCACGGGCCCGAACACGCGCGTGCCAATCGGCTCGCCCTGATCGTTGATGAGGACGGCCGCGTTGCGGTCGAACCGGATATAGCTGCCATCGCGTCGGCGCTGCTCCTTCACCATCCGCACGATCACCGCTTTCACGACCTGACCTTTCTTCACATTCGACTCGGGCGTCGCTTCCTTGACCGACGCGGTGACGATGTCGCCGAGCCGTGCATACCGCCCTGTCGATCCGCCGATCGGATTGATGATCGCGATCTTGCGGGCGCCGGAGTTGTCGGCGACGTCGAGAATCGATCGCATCTGAATCATGGGTGCTCTCCGTCTTCAACCCAGCGGCTAGACCGCCGACGCCTGCCGCACCACGCGTTTGAGGGACCAGCGCTTGCGACGGCTCATCGGCCGCGTCTCGACAATCTCGACGGTGTCGCCGATCTTGGCGGTGTTCTCATCGTCGTGCACCATGAACTTGGATGTGCGCCGCTCGGTCTTCCCGTAGAGGCCATGGCGCACCTGCCATTCGACCGCGACCACGATGCTCTTCTGCATCTTGTTGCTGACGACGATGCCGAGCTTTTCCGATTTCTGAGCCATAGATCCGTCTCTGCTAACGCTTCTTTGCCCTGGCCGCGGGACCCCACCCTCGCGGCGAACCGACGATGACGCTCGTGCTCGGATCTCCAGGTCCTCGCACGCGCGTGGACGCAGGCGCTACCGCTTCATCCTGAGAACCGTCTTGATGCGCGCGAGATCACGGCGAACGGTGCGCAGCTTGTCGGGTGCCTCGAGCTGGCCCATCGATTTCTGAATCCGCATCCGGAACAGTTGATCGGTCAGCTCACGTTCACGCGCGCCGAGCTCGTCGGCACCCAGATCACGCAACTCCGACGCCTTCATGACACCTTCTCCTCGGCGAACCGCACGGCAAATCTCGTCATCATCGGCAGCTTCGCCGCGGCCCGCTTCATCGCGTCACGCGCCTCCGTCTCCGTGACGCCTTCCATCTCAAAGAGCACGCGCCCCGGCCGAATGACGCACACCCACTCTTCCGGCGCACCCTTGCCTTTGCCCATGCGCGTCTCTTGCGGCTTCTTCGTGATGGGCTTGTCAGGGAAGACGCGCACCCAGATCTTGCCGCCACGCTTGATGAAGCGGGTCATCGCCACGCGCGCGGCCTCGATCTGCCTCGCCGTCAGCCAGCACGGCTCCAGCGACTTCAACCCGTAGTCGCCGAAGGACACATCGGACCCGCGCCACGCCTTCCCTGCCATTCGTCCGCGCTGCTGCTTGCGGAACTTCACCTTCTTCGGCATCAACATGGTCGTGTCCCCTAAGGCCGACCGGGCGCCGGACGCCGTGGCGCTCGTTCCCGGTACTCCTCCTCACGGCCGCGCAGCGGCACCAGACGCTCGCCCCTGTAGAGCCACACCTTGATGCCAATCTGGCCGTAGGTCGTATTCGCTTCCGCAAAGCCGTAGTCGATGTCCGCTCGCAGCGTCTGGAGCGGCAGCTGACCGTGCAGGTACCACTCGGACCGCGCAATCTCGGCGCCGTTCAACCGCCCGGATACACGGACCTTGATCCCGCGAGCGCCGAATCGCAGCGCGGACTCGACCGCTTTGCGCATCGCGCGGCGAAACGCCACGCGCTTCTCGAGCTGCATCGCGACCGACTCGGAGATGAGCTGGGCGTCGAGCTCCGGCTTCTGGATCTCTTGGATGTTGATGAAGACCTCTCGATTCGTGCGCTTCTGGATCTCCTGTTTCAGCTTGTCGACCTCGAGGCCCTTGCGCCCGATGATGATGCCGGGACGCGAGGTGTAGATGTCGATCTTCAAGCGATTGACGGCGCGCTCGGTCTCGATCTTCGAGACGCCCGCGTGCGCGAATCGCTTCTTGAGGCTCTGGCGGAGATCCAGATCTTCATGGAGCAGCTTGGCGTAATCGCGATTCGAGTACCATCGCGATCGCCACGTCTTGTTGAACCCGAGCCGAAACCCAAACGGGTGAACCTTCTGGCCCACTGTGAACCTCTCTTGCACTGGCGGCGGGGCCCCACGCCCGCCGCGAACCAACGCTGATGCCGCGGGCGCGCTCCCCTACCCGGCCCTCTTCTTGGCTCCGGCGCGAGGCCGACGCTTCGGGGCGTCGCCACCGACCGGCGCGATCTTCTCGGGTCGTTCCGCCACCTGCACCGTCAGGTGCGCGGTTCGCTTGAGGACGCGAAACGCGCGGCCCATCGGGGCCGGACGGACACGTTTTTGCGACGGCCCTTGATTCGCGTAGGCCGCGTGCACGAACAACCGGTCGACGTCGCCGCTGAACCCGTCTTTCTGCTGGGCGTTCGCAATCGCCGAACGCAAGACCTTGGCGATGTCACCCGCAACCGATTTCTTCGTGAACCGAAGGGTCGCGAGCGCGCGGTTGACATCCTTCCCGCGAATGAGCGCGAGAACCAAACCAGCCTTCTGCGCTGACGTCCGGACGAATCGGGCCGTGGCGCGCGCTTCAATCATGATGGGCTCCCCTTGCCGGCCGGCGCCGCCGGCGCTGGCGCAGCAGAGGCCGCCTTCTCAGCAACCTTGGCCGAGTGCCCCTTGAATTGGCGCGTCGGGGCAAACTCACCGAGCTTGTGACCGACCATGTTCTCAGTCACGTACACCGGGATGAATCTCCGCCCGTTGTGCACCGCGAGCGTGTGGCCCACCATCTCGGGAATCACAGTCGAGCGGCGCGACCACGTCTTGATGACTTTCTTTGCCGTCCCTCGATTCATCACCTCGACTTTCTCGAGCAGTGACGTATCGACAAACGGTCCCTTCTTCAGCGATCTACTCATAGATGTTCGCCCGCTATTTCTGCCGTCGCTGAACGATGAACTGATCGGTCACTTTGCGGTTCCTGGTCTTGTACCCCTTGGTGGGTAGCCCCCAGGGCGACACCGGGTGGCGGCCACCAGAGGTCTTACCTTCGCCGCCACCCAGCGGGTGATCGACGGGGTTCATCGCCACGCCTCGCACGTGGGGGCGCTTGCCAAGCCAGCGGCTCCGACCGGCTTTGCCAATGGAGACGTTCTCGTGATCGAGATTCCCGACCTGCCCGATGGTCGCGTAGCAATCGATGTAGATCTTCCGGATCTCGCTCGACGGCATCTTCACGGAGGCGTAGTCCCCCTCCTTCGCCACGAGCTGAACCGACGAACCGGCGCTGCGCGCAATCTGTCCACCCTTGCCGGGCTTGAGCTCCACGTTGTGAATCTGCGTGCCCAGCGGAATGTTGCGGAGCGGGAGCGCGTTGCCCGGGAGGATGTCCACGGTCGGACCGGCGACGATCGTGTCACCGACCTTCAAGCCAATCGGATGCAGGATGTAGCGCTTCTCACCGTCCGCGTACGTCAGCAGCGCAATGCGCGCCGTGCGGTTCGGATCGTACTCAATCGTCGTGACCTTTGCCGGAATGTCCCGCTTATCCCGCTTGAAGTCGATGATGCGGTACATCCGCTTGTGGCCGCCCCCGCGCCACCACGAGGTCAGCTCGCCGCGATTGTTGCGCCCACCCGATCGATGCAGCTTCTCGACGAGCGGCTTGTACGGCTCCGACGTCGTGAGTTCGTCGAACGTCTGAACGGTCTGAAACCGCTGACCGGGCGACGTCGGATTGTATTTTCGGATACCCATCCCTTACGCCCCTTCCAAGAACTCGGGCAGCTTCTGGCCTTCGCGTAACGTGACGTAGGCCTTCTTCCAATCCGGCCGGCGACCGGCGTACCGACCCTGGCGCTTGATCTTGCCGTGTACGATGCTGGTCCGGATGCGATCGACCTTGGAGCCGAGGAGCTGCTCGATCGCTTGACGAATCTGGATCTTGTCGGCGTCGGCCGACACGTGGAACACGATCGTCCGGCCATCCTCGCGCTGGATGGACGTCTTCTCGGTGATGAGCGGTCGGCGGATCACATCCGTGAGCTTCATACCGCCAGGACCTCCTGAAGCTTCTCGATGGCGCCACGCGTGGCGACGACGCGATCGGCGTGCATGACCGCGCGCGCCGACACGCGCGAGCTCGGCACGCACGTCACGTTCGGCAAGTTGCGGAGCGACTTGGCGAGCTTGTCATCGGGGTGGATATCGATGACGAGGGCCTTGCCCGTCACGCCGAAGCCTCTCAGCAGGGCCGCCGCGGCCTTGGTCTTCACTTCCGTGACACCCAAACCGTCGACGATGACGACTTGGCCGTCCTTCAGCTTCTGAGCCAGCGCCGCGCGCAGCGCGCCGAGCTCGACTTTCTTCGGCAACTGGTAGTCGTAGCTGCGAGGCTGCGGCCCGAAGACCGTGCCGCCTTTCCGCCACAGCGGATTGCGAATCTCGCCGACGCGCGCCCGACCGGTGCCTTTCTGGCGCCACGGCTTCTTGCCCGAGCCGCTGACGAGGGCACGATTTTTCGTCGCGTGCGTGCCCTGCCGCTCCGACGCATTCGCGTGCACGACGGACTCCCAGATGAGCGACAGATTGATTCGCCCGCCGAACACCTCGTCGCGCAGCTCAACCGCGCCCACCTTCTGGTTCGAGTTATTGACGACGTCCACAGTCATTGGAGTTGTCTTCCCTACACCGGCGCTGGGGCCTCACCCCCAGGCGCGAACTGACGCTGATCCCTCGCTTCGGATTGGGTGTCCTCAACTCGAGATGGCCGTGGGGGCGTCGGGCCCCGCCGGTCCCACCCCGCCGACCTGCACCCACCGGCCTACCAGGCTTACTTCTTCCCCTTCTTGGGCTTCTCGACCTGGGCCACCTTGATCCGCTTGGCCTTGATCGCCTTTCGTACCATCAGGTAGCCGCTCGGCGCGCCGGGGATGCCTCCCTCGACGACGAGCAGATGGTTGTCGGCGTCCACTCGCAGGACCTTCAAGTTGTGCACGGTCGTCGTGGCACCGCCCATCCGGCCGCCTGCGCGCATTCCCTTGATCACGCGCGACGGGAACGACGACGCCCCGATCGAGCCAGGCGCACGATGAAACATCGAGCCGTGGGTTGCGGCGCCACCGCCGAAATGATGGCGCTTGACTACACCTTGGAACCCCTTGCCGCGGCCGGTGCCGATCACATCGACCCGATCACCGTTGGCGAAGATATTCACCAGGACCTGGTCGCCCGCCTTCAGCGCGTCGCCACCCGGCGCAACCTTCACTTCCCGCCGGACCCGCGTCGGCGGCACGCCCGCCTTCTTGTAGTGCCCTGCCAAGGGCTTCCCGACCTTCGCCGGCGCCTCCTCAACGAGCCCGAGCTGCACCGCTTCGTAGCCGTCGGCTTGCGCGCTCTTCGCCTGGACGACGACACAAGGGCCCGCCTTGATCACCGTCGCGGGATGGATGGTCCCATCCGCGTCGAAGACCTGCGTCATACCCACTTTTCTGCCGATGATCCCAGTCACCATGTCGATGTCTTTCTTACACTGGCGGCGGGGCCCCACCCCCGCCGCGAACTGACGCTGACCCCTCGCCTCGGATCTTCATGTCCTCGGCGCGGGATGGCCGCCGGCGCTCATGCACTGGCCTACCCGGCACGCCCGGCCTATTTGTGCTCTTTCCCGAACGCCTTGATCTCGACGTCGACACCGGCCGAGAGGTCGAGCTTCATCAACGCGTCGACCGTCTGCGGCGTCGGCTCGAAGATGTCGATCAGCCGCTTGTGCGTTCGAATCTCGAACTGCTCGCGCGACTTCTTGTCGACGTGCGGCGAACGGAGGACCGTCCATTTGTTCTTGGCCGTCGGCAACGGAATCGGTCCTGCCAGGCGCGCGCCGGTGCGCTTGGCCGTGTCCACGATTTCGCTCGTGGACTGATCCAGCACGCGGTAGTCGTACGCCTTCAACCGAATCCGAATCTTGTCGCTGAACGCTGTCGCCATGTGGTGTCAGACCTCTGCCCTTGCGTCCTTACTTTCCTTGCATCCGAGCGACGACTTCCTCGCTCACGTTCTGAGGCGCCGACTCGTAGCGGTCGAAGTGCATCGAGTACGACGCGCGCCCTTGCGTACGCGACCGGAGGTCAGTCGCGTAGCCGAACATCTCCGAGAGCGGAACCCGCGCCGCGATGATCTGTGTCCCGCCGCGATCCTCTTGCGACTGGATGTGTCCACGCCGGCTGGACAGGTTCCCCATGACGTCGCCCATGTGCTCCTTGGGCACCGTGACCTCGACGCGCATGATGGGCTCGAGCAGCACGGGCCTGGCCTTCTTGGCGGCATCCTGAAATGCCATCGACCCGGCGATCTTGAACGCCATCTCCGACGAATCGACGTCGTGGTACGACCCGTCGTACAGCACCACCTTGACATCGTCGATTGGATAGCCGGCAAGCACGCCGCGCGTGAGGGCTTCCTTGATCCCTTCGTCGATCGGCTTGATGTACTCCTTGGGGATGACGCCTCCGACAATCTCGTTCTCGAACACGTACCCCGTACCCGGCTCGCCCGGATAGAGATGAATCTTCGCGTGCCCGTACTGGCCTCGGCCGCCGGTCTGCTTCGCGTACTTCATCTCGCCATCGGCCGGGCGCGTCAGCGTTTCCTTGTACGCCACCTGCGGCTTCCCGACGAGCGCTTCGACACCGAACTCGCGCTTCAGCCGGTCGACGATGATCTCGAGGTGAAGCTCGCCCATGCCGCGAATGATCGTCTGACCCGTCTGCTGATCGGTGTTCACCCGGAAGGTCGGATCCTCGGCCATCAGCTTCGACAGGCCTTGCCCCAGCTTCTCCTGGTCGGCCTTCGTCTTGGGCTCGATCGCGAGCGAGATCACCGGCTCTGGGAAGTCCATCGACTCGAGCACGATGGCGTGCTTCTCGTCACAAAGGGTGTCCCCCGTGCTGACGCTCTTCAGCCCGACGGCGGCCGCGATGTCGCCGGCGTACACCTCTTTGATCTCTTCACGCTTGTTCGCGTGCATCTTAAGGAGGCGGCCGATGCGTTCGCTGCGTTGCTTGGTGGCGTTGTAGACCGTGGAGCCTGACGTGAGGACGCCCGAGTAGACCCGGAAGAACGTGAGCTGACCGACGAATGGGTCGGTCATGATCTTGAAGGCCAACGCGCTGAAGGGTTGGTCGTCGGCGGCCTGCCGCTCGATCGGCGTGGCTTCCGCCTTGTTTGGATCGAGGCCTTGAATCGAGGGGATGTCGAGAGGCGAGGGCAGGTAGTCGACGACGGCATCCAGCAGGGGCTGCACGCCCTTGTTCTTGAACGCGGAACCGCAGATGACCGGCACGAAGGCCGCTTCACTCTTCGAGTGCACCGAACTGATGACGCGTTTCCGCAACGCCGCCTTGATCTCGTCTTCGGTGATCTCCTCACCGTGCAGATACTTCTCGAGGAGCTTGTCGTCAGACTCACTCACCTTTTCGATGAGCTGCTCGCGATAGTGCTGCACCTCGGCCTGCATGTCGGCCGGGATCTCCGACAAGATGTAATCGGCGCCCATCGTCTCGTCCTGGTACGTGATGGCCTTCATCCGCACGAGGTCGACGACGCCCTTGAACTTGTCTTCGGCACCGATGGGGAGCTGAATCGCGACGGGATTGCCCTGCAGCTTGCTGATGATCTGATCGAAGGTCCGCTTGAAGTTCGCGCCGATGCGGTCCATCTTGTTCACAAAGCAGATACGTGGGACCCGGTACTTGTCCGCCTGGCGCCAGACAGTCTCGGACTGCGGCTCGACGCCCGCCACGGAATCGAACACGGCGACCGCGCCGTCGAGCACACGCAACGAGCGTTCGACTTCAGCCGTGAAGTCGACGTGCCCCGGTGTATCGATGATATTGACGCGATGCTCCCGCCAGAAGCACGTCGTCGCCGCCGACGTGATCGTGATCCCTCGCTCCTGCTCCTGCTCCATCCAATCCATGACGGCGGTGCCTTCGTGCACCTCGCCGATCTTGTACGTGATCCCGGTGTAGAACAGGATCCGTTCCGTCGTGGTCGTCTTGCCGGCATCGATGTGCGCCATGATGCCGATGTTGCGGGTCCGCGCGAGTGATGTCTGGCGAGCCATGGCTGCCTCACTTACCAGCGATAGTGCGCAAACGCCTTGTTGGCCTCAGCCATCCGGTGGGTGTCTTCTCGCTTCTTGACCGCGCCGCCGCGGAGGTTGGCCGCGTCAAGCAGCTCGTTCGCCAACTTCTCTTGCATCGTCTTGCCATCGCCGCGCGACGTCGCGTAGCCCACCAACCAACGGATGCTGAGCGACAACCGACGATTCGGATTGACCTCGACCGGCACCTGATAGTTCGAGCCGCCGACACGCCGCGACTTGACTTCGAGGCTCGGCTTCACGTTGTCGACGGCCTTCTTGAACACCTTGAGCGGATCGTCGCCGGTCTTGTCCTTGATGATGTCGAAGCTCTTGTACAGGATGCGTTCGGCCGTGCTCCGCTTGCCGTCGACCATCACGCAGTTGATGAACTTGCTGACCAACTGGCTGTCGTACAGCGGATCGGCGGGAACGTCGCGCTTCGGAATTTCTCGTCTACGTGGCATGGTCTAGGCCTTCTTCGGGCGCTTGGCACCGTACTTCGATCGCCCCTGCATCCGACCTTGCACGCCGACGGCGTCAAGCGTGCCGCGGACAACGTGATAGCGAACGCCGGGGAGATCCTTGACGCGGCCCCCGCGGATGAGGACGAGCGAGTGCTCCTGCAAGTTGTGGCCGACGCCGGGAATGTAGGTCGTCACCTCGATGCCGTTCGTGAGGCGCACCCTGGCGACTTTTCGCAGCGCGGAGTTCGGCTTCTTCGGGGTCTGTGTGAACACGCGGACGCACACACCGCGCTTCTGCGGACTGTCTTGAAGGGCCGGACTCTTCGTCTTCGACACGATCTTCTTGCGACCCGCGCGCACTAATTGACTGATAGTCGGCATACGGACTGGCCCTTCGGCAATCTCCCACCCGTTCGCAACGAAAAAAGCCACGCCCACCTGCGACGTCAACGCGTCGGCCGAGGCGGGTGCCGCGATCGCTTCAGGCCTAGAAGCCCGTCAGGGCTTGGCGCCTGAAAGCTTGCTACCCTATGGTCGTAAGTAAGTCGCGCGACGGACAGTCTCGTCGGCCTGCCGGAACCCTCGCATCAGCAAGAGGCGGCACGAACACGTAGACACTTTCCTGCGAGAGTCCCCAACCACTCGAGACAGGCGCTCACGCGGTCGAAGGAACGGAGCCAGATAGGGTGTCCTGACTCCGTCGAAACCTGGCGAATATAGCATGAGCGTCACAAGCTGTGCAAGGACCTTCACAGAATGGAACGGCCCACACCCGCCAGCGGGCACCTGGTCACCGCACGGGGGGGCTCAAGACCCGTGGCGCGCCGGTAGATCTCTCGAACTGATTGCAGCGTATCGGCTTCCTCGGCCGATTTGTCGCTCCGATACCGACGCACGCGGGCAAACCGAAGGGCCAAGCGACCGGCGTACTGCGGGCTCTCTTGAACGTCGTTGAAGGCGATCTCGACCACCAGCTCGGGACGAACATAGACCGTGTGACCGTCCCGGCCAATCTCTCGCGCTAGCAACTGGATCGTCTGCCACCGCAGCAGCTCATCCGTGAGCCCTTTGAACGTCTTCCCGAGCATCACCAAACCGCCGCGCTCAGAGTCCCAGGCCCCGAGGTGCAGATTGCTCAGCCACCCGCGCCGGCGCCCGCTCCCCCACTCCGCGGCCAGCACGACGAGGTCCAACGTATGCGCCGTCTTCACTTTGAGCCACGCGCTGCCACGCCGACCCGCTGCGTACGGGGCGTCCAGCGCCTTGACCATCACACCCTCGTGCCCGAGCTCCAGCGCCTCCGACGCGAACGACTCGACACCGACAGCGCCAGTCACCGTCCGTCGCGACACGCTCAGATGGGAAGGCACGCACGCATCGAGAGCCACGAGGCGACGCACCAGCGGCTCGTCGATGAGCGGCGATCCCTCGAGGTAGAGACAATCGAAGAAGAACGGTGAAAGCGGTAACTCGATGCGCAGGCGGCCCACGTCCAGGCACCGACCGAACCGTCGCATCGTGGTCTGAAACGGGTGTGGCGCACCTGTGTCGCGGACCGCCAGCGTTTCGCCATCCAGGACGAGCGAGGACACCGGGAGCGCTCGGACGGCGTCGACCACCTCGGGCACGGCCTGCGTCACGTCGTGCAGCGACTGCGAAAAAACACGTACCTCATCGTCGGCCTTGTGTACCTGGATGCGGGCGCCGTCAAGCTTGAATTCGATGAGCACGGGGCCCTCTGCCCCCAGCGCGGAGGACAAGTCCGGAGCTGAGTCGGCCAGCATCGGCTGAATCGGCTGGAATACGCGAATCGAGAAGTCGTCGAGCCCCGACGGTCCGCGCGTCAACACGGCGCGCGCGACTGGCGGCAGGGCGCCGGCCATCATCGCGGCGCGCCGTACACGATCGGTCGGCATGTGCGCGGCTCGCGCGACGGCCTCGACGAGAACGCTCTCGAGCGCGCCTTGTCTCAACTCTCCAACGAGCAATCGGATCAAGAAATCCTGTTCCTCCGGCCTGGCTCTGGACAGGAGATGGTGAAGGGCCTCAGTGCGGGCGCGGCTCGACCCGGCGCCTCGAGTGGCGGCCATCTCTGCGAACGTCCGCTCGACCTCGGCCACCGTGAGCTGGGGGGTCTGGGCCGGGGCAGCATCCTGCGTCGCACGAACCGCTGCGCCACCAGCTCCGGTCCTGCCCCCCGGGAGGACGCCGGACAGAAAGGCGACCACGACCTCTACGTCTGGCGGCGGCGTTCGGATGAGAAGCGCGGCGAGGTATTCGATCTTCTCGAGTCGGCCGCTCGTCCGTGAGACAGCCGGCGACACGCGGACGACCTCCTGCAGGAGCACGCCCGATGGTAACAGCCCGAACGCGTGCTCAGCGCGGCGCGACCATCAGGCGCCGTAGCCGCGACAGCAAGGACGGTGTCTCGACACCGTGCACGACCTCAGAGTCCGCCAGCACGCCGCCGTCGGTCGCTCGGCGCCCCTGTTCGACGTCGTCCTGCCAGTCCAGGTCATGACCGACGAGCGCCGCGTGCTCGCGCATCGTGGACTCGGCCCTTCGGTCACCCTGCGGGAAGTTCCGGCAGAATTCGTCGACTGTGGCGTCCGGGTCGGCGCCAATGGCCTGTGCATATTGCCGTACGTACGCGCGGGCAAAAATACCGCTGGGCCAATCGCTGAAGTCATTCTGCTCCAGCGCTTCCAGCAGATCGTGCGCGATGTTGGTCGTGTGAGCGATGTGCTCGATCGAGATCCCCCGCTGCAGACGGACGCGCCGCAGAGTTAGACCGAAGGCTTCCCGGGTCATGGCCACTCCACTGGACGCAAGTTCGACACCACGCGCCACGGCGCGCAGGTCCGTCCCCCGGAGGGATCAGTGGCGCTCGAGCGGGTTCCGTTTCTCGACGCGCGATCACGGAACCGTAAGCCCACGGGGGGGGCGCGCCGGGCTATGCTATTTTCTCACGACCGGGGGCCCTGCTCCCACACGCGCGGTCGCATCGCGGAGGTAGGGTACCATCGGACATGCCGCCAGCCGGTCGTCGCGACCGCGACGGAGGGACGCCACGAAGCTCTCGTCGTGCGCTACCGCTGTCGCGATCGTCTAACGGAACGCTGGCACGCGAGTCGACAGGGGGAACGCTGGGTCCGGAGCGATTCGTAGTCGGCGCGCCGCCCCAGACAGGCCACTAGCCTACGCTAGGCTAAGGCCAGGCTAGTGTCCCGTCTCAGAAGTTCGTTGGCAAAATCGTTTCACCTTGTCGATGATGGCATCGGCCGTCGCCGTCCACATAAACGGTTTGCAGCGGTCATTGTGATGCGCCAGGTATTGGTCGCTCGCTGTCTCGAGCGCGCGGACGTTTTCAAACGTGGCACGGCGAATGCGTTGCGTGGTGACCTTGGCAAAGAACCGTTCGACTTGATTCAACCAACTCGCGCTCGTCGGCGTGAAGTGGAGATGGTACCGCGGGTGGCGGAGGAACCATCGGATCACTTTCGGCTGTTTATGGGTGCCGGAGTTGTCCATGATGATGTGCACTTCGCCGGTCGGGGGCAGCTGGGCGTCGAGACGCGTGAGGAATTTCAAGAACTCTTGGTGCCGGTGTCGTCGATGGCACTCGCCGATGACGGTCCCGGTCGCTACATTCAACGCCGCGAACAGCAACGTCGTCCCGTGACGAATGTAGTCGTGGGTCTGCTGCGCCGGGAGGCCCGGACGCATCGGCAACAGGGGACGGGCGCGATCGAGCGCTTGCACCTAACTCTTTTCATCCAGGCAGAGCACTAGCGCGTGATCCGGCGGATTGAGGTAGAGCCCCACGATGTCGCGGACTTTCTCGATAAACTGCGGGTCGGCCGAGAGCTTGAACGTGTCGACTCGATGGGACTGCAATCCAAAGGTCTGCCAGATCCGCGAGACCGTCGCTTTCGAAAACTCGACCGTCTCTGCCATCGAGCGCGTGCTCCACTGGGTGGCATGCGCCGGCGGGCCTTCAAGGGTCCGGGTAATGAGGTCGACGACCATATCGTCGGTCACGGTGCGGGGAGTACCAGGACGCGCCTCGTCCACCAAGCCGTCGAGACGGCGCACGCGAAACCGTTCACGCCACTTGCCCACGCAGTTCTTCGACACGTGCACCTGCGCGGCGACGGTTCGGTTGGGCAGACCATCCGCACATGCCAACACCAGACGCGCACGCAAGGCCAGCCGTTGCGCAGTTTTCGGTCGGCGCGCCCGCTGTTCCAACGTTCGTCGTTCATCCTCAGTCAACGTCAGCGGTTTTATTGGGCGTCCTGTGCGTATGGCACACCGTACCAACGCGCTTGGACTTGTACAAGCTTTTTCTGAGACAGAACACTAGGCGACTGTCATGAAGCGTACCGGGTTCGTCGGAGACCGGATTCGTTGAATCAGGCCACCTTGGCCTGGGCATAGTACTGCGCTTCGCACTCCGCCGGCGGGACGTCGCCGATCGGCCCCAGCAAACGGCGGTGGTTGAACCAGTCGACCCACTCCAGCGTGGCGAACTCGACCGCTTCGAGTGACCGCCACGGCCCCTTCCGCTGAATCATCTCCGTCTTGAAGAGCCCAATCACCGACTCGGCGAGGGCGTTGTCGTAGGCATCACCGCAGCTCCCGACGGACGGCGCGATGCCGGCGTCGGCGAGGCGGTCGGGGGCTGCACCACCGTGAGCAATCCCGCGCGCCCCAGCTCGGCGAGCTTGCGGGCATCCCGCCGATTCGTCTTCACCCGGTCGCCGGGCTTCCGCGGCATCAACGCCGGGGCGATGACGTCGCAGGCCACGCGGTCCGTCTGCATCTGCCGCTGCAAGGCATACCCGCAGGGGCCGGCTTCGTAGAAGACCTGCACGGGTCCCGGCGCGTCGCGCTCGAGCTTCCGCACCAACCGCCGAACGGCCCCGGCCTCATTGGCCAGCTGCCACGTCACGGGCGTCGTCGACGTCCCGATCAGCATCGCCACGAAGAGATCCTTCTTGTGCGCATCCACCCCGACGAACGTAGTAACCTGCTTCATTGACCGGCTCCTATCGATGCGGCTCTGACGCTGTGAGGCGTCAACCCGCGAAATCGGTGGTCACAACAGACCACCTTGTCGAGTGCACCCGCACTACGACACTACGATAGCGGGCCGGTCATTCCATATCGTCTAGGCTAAGGCTAGGCTAGAGTCCCTCGACCAGAATCATGTCGGTCTTGGCGGTGGCCTGACGAAGCGCCTTTGGGCCCGCGTATTCGGCAGACGACCACCATGCCCGAGCGCGCTCGGCATTCTCGAACTCGATCACCACGACCCGCTTGGGCTCGATCGTCCCTTCGAGACGCTCCGCCCTGCCCCCGCGGACCATGAATCGTCCTCCGTACGCCGCAAGCGTCGGGGGCACCGCCTTCACGTACTCCGGATATCGGTCTGGATTGAGGACGTCGACGTTCACGATGATGTAGGCGGCCATCAGAGCACCCGAATGACGTCCGACCGCGTGATGATGAACGTCTTGTCCGTCTTGAAGTCGCGAACGAGCACCGCCGGACTCTGGGGCGAGATCATCGTCGACAGGAGGTCGACCGGCGTCGAAATGTCGACGAAGGGAAACGCCTCTTGCATGATCGAGTCAACGGGCTCACGCTTCACGTCGGGGTTTCGCACCAATTCCTCGTAGAGGCGTGACTCGTTCAGGGACCCGACTAAACGACGGTCGCGCGTAATCGAGATCTGCGAGAAGTCGTGCTCGCTCATCACCCGCACGGCGTGCTCCACGGGTTCGTTTGACTCGAGCGAACGAAGCTCTCCAGAGAGGCCCAGGGTGACCAGGTCGCGCGCGGTCATGCCGCTCTTCTCGAGAAAGCCTTTCTCGCGCATCCAGTCATCGTTGAACATCTTACCGAGGTACCGCGACCCGTGGTCGTGGAAGATGACCACCACGAGCTGCCCCGCCTTGAAGTGCTCCCGCAACTGCAGCACGCCCGCCATGGCCGCGCCGGCGGAATTGCCGGCGAAGATCCCTTCCTCGCGCGCGACCCGCCGGGTCATGACAGCGGCGTCCTTGTCCGTGACCTTCTCGAAGTGGTCGACCACGCTGAAGTCGACGTTCTTGGGCAGAAAGTCCTCGCCGATCCCTTCGGTGATGTACGGGTAGATCTCGTGTTTGTCGAAGACGCCGGTCTCCTTGTACTTCTTGAACACGGACCCGTACGTGTCGATACCCCACACTTGCACCGACGGCTTGCGTTCCTTCAGGTATCGACCGACGCCCGAGATCGTGCCACCGGTGCCGACGCCAACCACCAGGTGGTCGATCTGTCCATCGGTCTGCCCCCAGAGCTCTGGGGCCGTTTGGTCGTAGTGGGCGGCGCTATTCGACAGGTTGTCGTACTGATTGGCTTTCCAAGCGTTGGGCACCTCTCGCTCGAGACGCGAGGACACCGAGTAGTACGACCGCGGATCCTCGGGGTCCACGTTGGTCGGGCACACGATGACCTCGGCACCGAAAGCCTTCAACGCGTCCACCTTCTCCTTCGACTGCTTGTCGGTGGTCGTGAAGATGCACTTGTAACCCTTCACGACCGCGGCAATCGCGAGCCCCATGCCGGTATTGCCCGACGTGCCTTCAATGATCGTCCCACCAGGCTTGAGCAGCCCGGCCCGCTCGGCATCCTCGATCATGCGAACCGCCATGCGATCCTTGATCGAGTTGCCGGGGTTCGTCGTTTCGATCTTGACGACGACAGTGGCCGCGACGAGGCCCTTCGTGATCCGGTTGATCCGCACGAGCGGCGTGTTCCCGATGGCCTCGAGGATGTTCGCGTGAATGCGCGCCATACGTACTGAGTCTATACTGGCGCACCATGCCGAGACTGATCGCCCGGCCGACACGCGTGCAGGCTGCCGGCAATAAACCAAAGCTCATCGACGAGTTCATCGGCGTCGTCAACTCCGGACACACCGCGGTGAGCGTCGCGCGCATGACCTCTCCGGCGGGGTGGGCGGAACCCGGTCAACGACCGGCCTTCGAGGAGATCACACTGGTCTTGAAGGGTATGGTCAGGGTGGAGCACGCAGGAGGCGCCTTGGAGGTCCGCGCCGGTCAAGCCGTCGTCGCGGCTCCTGGAGAGTGGGTGCGCTACAGCACGCCGGAGCAGGACGGCGCCGAGTACGTCGCCATCTGCGTGCCCGCGTTCACGCCCGCGACGGTCAATCGGGAGCGTTGATGAAGCGGCGCAACTGTCACACTCTCCCAAGCGCGCTCAGCGTCGATGCCAAGCGGACGAGCGGGGGGAGATGCGCGACGTCGGCTGTGGCCAGGCTCGCCTCACGGTCAGTCAAACCGACAAGTGATGCGGCGCAACCGATCACCTCGGTCGCGGTCAGGCCGCTGGCTCTCAGGTCTCCTACGCTCGTGTCGCCATCGGCCTTGCTCAGTTTCTGCGTGGGCGACTTCATCACGAGCGAGTGGTGAAGAAAACGAGGCGGGCTCGGGCGACCGAGCAGGCGAGCCACCTGGAGCTGTCGGCCTGTGGATGCCAGTAAATCATCGCCGCGGATGACCAGCGTCACACCCTGGTCGAAGTCGTCCACGCTGGCCACGAACTGGTAGGTCCAGTTGCCGTCACGATCGCGAACGAGAAGATCCCCGCACTGATCGAGGGGCCGCTGTGCTTGCGGACCGTGCCGCAAATCGTCGAATCGCTCGACGCCGTTGTCCAAGCGGACCCGCACACCTCGCCCGGGGACCTCCGGCAGCTGCAGTTCCCGACACGTGCCGGGGTACCGCAGCTCAGCGCCCTCTCCACTGGCGCGAAAGACGTCAGCTCTCGAGCAATCGCAGGCGTACACGCGACCGGCTCGTCGCAGGACGTTGAGCGCGGATTCGTACAGAGCGCCACGATCGCTCTGGCGCCCGTGGCAGCGTCCGCCTCGGAACGCCGCGACCGGCGGATCGTCCGGCACAAACCCCAGCCACTCGAGATCCTCGAGCAGGGCCTGCTCGTACTCGCGCCGGCTGCGCTGGCGGTCGTGATCCTCGACGCGCAACAGCACGGAGCCTCCGGCCGCCTTAGTCACGCCCCAGACGTAGATGGCGTTTACGACGTGGCCGAGATGGAGCCGTCCGGTCGGCGCGGGGGCGAACCGAGTGACGGGCGGAGGCAGACGAAACCCGGAGTCTGGACTCATGCCGCGCCCGATGATAGCGTGCCCGCGATGGCTCGTTTCCACATGGCGCTCACGGTGGCGGTGCTCGCCGCCACGCTCATCGGCTCGACCGATCTCCCGCTAGCCTCGCAGGCTGCGGCGCCGGCGCCCTCTTTCTCGGTGGTCGAACAGGACATCGCGAGCCTTCAGCGGGCTCTTCGTGACGAACGGATCACATCGCGGCAAATCGTTGAGCAGTACCTGGCGCGAATCGACGAAGACGATCAGCGTGGATTGGCCATCAATGCCTACCTATCGGTCAATCGCAAGGCATTGGACGACGCCGATCGACTGGATCGCGAGCGGCGTGAGGGCCGGCTGCGTGGGCCGCTGCATGGAATCCCCCTCGCCATCAAGGACAACTTCCTGACGATCGAGCTCCCGACGACCGCCGGCACGCTGGCGCTCGCCGATTTCTCCCCGGGCGTCGACGCGTATCAAATCCGACAATTGCGCGAACGAGGAGCCATCGTCCTCGGTAAGACGAACCTGCACGAGCTCGCGTCCGGCATCACGAGTGTCAGCTCCGCGGGTGGCCAGACGCGCAATCCGTACGATCTGGAGCGAAACCCCGGCGGCTCGAGCGGGGGGACCGCGGCCGCCGTGGCCGCCAGCCTGGCGCCGGCCGGCCTTGGCACCGACACGTGCGGCTCGATCCGAATTCCGGCGTCGCACAACAACCTGTGGGGCCTACGCCCGACCCATGGCTTGTCCAGCCGAGACGGTGTCGTGCCGCTGTCGCTCTCGCAGGATGTCGCCGGTCCAATCGCCCGCAGCTCCGCGGACCTCGCGGAGCTGCTGAATGCGACAGTGGGCTTCGACGAGGCCGATCCGGTCACCGAGGCAAGCCGCGGGCGCGTGCCTCGGTCGTATCTCGAGTTCATGGGCGACAGCAGTCTGGTCGACGTCCGAATTGGCGTCGTCACACCGCTGATGGGTGAAGCGTCAGCCGACGAAGAGGTCCGGCGAGTGGTCGACCGCGCGATCGACGAGCTCGAAGGCCTTGGTGCGAGCGTGGGCGATCACGACATGCTGGGACTCGAGTCCGTCCTGCGTGACACGAGCGCCATCGCGCACGAGTTCAGCTTCAATCTGCAGGATTTCCTCGCGCGCCACAAGGCGCCCGTGCGATCGCTGGACGAGATTCTGCGCTGGGGGCTCTACCGCACCGAGCTCGACGGCGTCCTGCGGCGCTGGAACGAGACCCAAGAGCGTGAATCGGAGGCGTACCGCACCACGCGGGCAAGACGGGCAGCGGCCAAAACATTCGTGCTCGAGTCGATGCAGGGCCGCTCGTTGACCGTTCTGGCCTATCCGACCATCCGTCGGAAAGCGGCTCGGATCGGCGAACAGCAGGAAGGGTCGAACTGCCAAATGAGCGCGACCACCGGCCTTCCCGCGATCAGCATGCCCGCCGGCTTCACCGACGACGGCATGCCAGTCGGACTCGAGCTCCTCGGCACGCCGTTCAGTGAGGGCACGCTGCTCCGCATCGCGTACGCCTACGAACGTCAGGTGCACCCGCGCAGAGCACCTCGATTGATCGTTGGCCGTTAACGACCAGCCGTCGTCATCTTCAGCCCATGTTTCAGTCGCAGCGTGACGACGGGGTGAGGGACGACGGGATGGCCCGGCACGAGGCGGAGCTTCCAGCGCTGCGCGATGGTGCTGACGACGAGAATCAACTCGGTCCACGCGAACGACTCGCCGATGCAGCGTCGCGTCCCGCCGCCGAAGGGAAAATAGGCGAAGGGTGGCAGCGCCGCCTTGAACTCTGGCGTCCACCGAGCAGGGTCGAAGCGCTCAGGATTCGTGAAGAGCGACGGATCGCGCTGAGTGATGTACGGGCTCGTGATGATGATCGAGCCCTTCGCGACCGGGTACTCGTCGATCTGATAGTCCTCGATGGCGCGCCGGCCAATGAGCCACGCAGGCGGATACAATCGCATCGATTCGGTCACGACCTGCTCGACGAAGCGCAGCGCCGGTAGATCAGAGACTGTCGGAGTCAGACCGCCGAGCACGCGATCGAGCTCCGCATGCAGATGCGCCTCGACCTCGGGCGACTGGCTCAGCAGAAACCATGTCCAGGCCAACGCGTTCGCAGTCGTCTCGTGTCCAGCCAGGAACAGCGTGATGGCCTCGTCGCGCAGCTGCTGATCGGTCATGCTGCGTCCCTGGTCCTCCTCGTCCTGCGCCAGCAGCAGCATTGACAGCAGATCGCCACGGTCCCCGGGCGACGTGCGTCGCTCGGCGATCATCGCGTAGACGATGCGATCGAGCGTGAGGCTGGCCTCGCGGGCGAGCCGGAGCGCCGGGATAGGGAGCCGCTCGAGCGTGTCCGCGAACGGCAGCATGCGCATCCAGAACGACCCCATGATGTCGGCCATGGCTTGGCCGACATCATGGGTCTGCGCCTGGACGTTGGCATCGAACAGCGTCTTCCCAACGATCGCCAGCGTGAGCTCCATCATTTCCGCGTCGATGTCAAGCGTCGCCCCGGCCGTCCAGCGGGCGGCCGCCTCCGAGGCGTAGTGCGTCATCGCCGCGGCGTAGCCTGCGATCCGCTCCTTGTGAAAGGCGGGTTGAATCAGCCGGCGCTGGCGCAGGTGCGCTTCGCCCTCGCTTGTGAGGAGGCCGTCGCCAAGGAGTGGGCGGCTGCGCTCCAGCCCGCGGCCTTTCTTGAACTTTCGCTGGCTGGTGACCAGGATGTCTTTGATGTGACGCGGTTCGGTGACCACGTATATGTGCTCGCCGTTCGACCGCAGATAGACCAGCTTGCCGTACGTGGCCACGAGCTCGCTGAAGAAGGTCAGCGGATCGCGCCCGGGTCGATAGACGAGGCTGGAGAAGAAGCCCGTGGGCCCGGGTGGGCGGGTCGGCGTCGCTGCACTGGCCGTCGCGCTGGTCACGATGCCCCCTTACCTCTTCGAGCTGGTCACTCGCCATGATACGACGACGGCGCCCACCAGCAGGAGGCCTGCGCGCATGAAGGGCAGGCCCGAGGCCGCGACGCTCTGTGCGAGGCTGACGGCCTACGCGAACACTTGCGTAAAGGCCAAGGGCGCCACCATCGCGGCAATCCCCAGGAGGCTACCATTGGCTCCTTGCAGTTGTCCCTGCTCGGTGGGCGCCACGCGCCGTGTCATGAGGCTCTGCCAGGCTGGCGTGGACACGCCGAAGAGCGCCGTCAGCGGGACACCCAACAGGAACAACGCTCCGGTGGGCGCCAGGCCGAAGACGAACATGCCGAGCGCACCGCACGCGAAGCCCACGGCCAACGCGCGCCGCTCGCCGAGAGTATCGACGATCCGGCCGACGAGTCCTCCTTGTACGATGATCGACGACACGCCAATCAGCGCCAAGGTCAGCCCAACGGCACGCTCCGACCACCCGTACCGGTGCATCGTGTAGAGCACGAAGACGCTCGGCAGCGAGTCGTGCGCCAGCGCCGAGAGGAAACCGGCGATGGCCAGTCCGAAGAGCACCGGGTGCGACCGCAACAGGCGCAGCGAGCCGAGCGGATTGGCGCGTGTCCAGTGGAACGGCGCGCGCCGAGCCCGCGGTAGCGATTCCGGCAGGATGAAGAATCCGTAGGCGAAGTTCGCCACGCTCAAGCCTGCGGAGGCCCAGAACGGGGCGCGCAGGCCGAACACCGACAGCAGTCCGCCGACGCTCGGTCCTATGACGAACCCGACACCGAACGCGACACCGAGGAGGCCGAACTTGGCTGCGCGCTGCTCGGCTGGTGTCACGTCGACGATAAACGCATTCGCCGCACCGAAGGTCGATGACGTGATGCCGGAGATCAACCGGCCAATGAACAGCCATCCAATGGATGGAGCCAGCGCCATCAACGCATAGTCGAGGCCCAACCCGAGATTCGAGAGCAGGATCACCGGTCGACGACCGAATCGATCCGAGAGCGACCCGAGCACCGGCGAGAACAGGAACTGCATCGCGGCCCACGCGCTACCGAACACGTCGTAGATCGTCGCGGCCGACGCGGCACTTGCCCCCTGGAACTTCGCGATCAGCGCCGGAAGCACAGGAATGATGACCCCTAGTGCGAGCGTGTCCAAGAGCAGCGTGATGAAGATGAACGCGAACGCTCCTCGATAAGCGGGCGCATCCTCCACAGGGGCGTGAGGGGCCGTCTCCGTCACATTGCGGCCTGCCACGCCCGAATCGCCTCGAGCCCACGGGTCACGAGTATGAGGGTGACGACCGCGGCAACATCGAACCGCTGGAATCGGCCACGCCCACCGGTGACGCGGCGCAGAGCGTAGAGCACGGCCGCGACAGCCAGCACGATGATCGGAGGGAGGACGCCGTCCAGTGTCACGCGGTCTGCCATGGTGACACGCGATAACATGGCCGGGTGCCGGCGTCGGCGGCCCACCACCCACCACTTGCGTGCACGGTACGCGGCTGCCACGAGCCGTTGACGCGCGCCGGCAGGACGTGGACGTGCGGGCGAGGGCACACCTTCGACATCGCCAAGAGCGGCTATGTCAACTTGTTGCAGCCGCAGGACCGCCGCTCGCGTGACGCCGGCGACACGAGAGCCGCGATCGACGCACGCGCGCGTCTCTTGACCAAGGGAGTCGGCCGCGTCGCCGTCGATCGTGTCGTTGACGTGGCGTGCGGATTACTGGCAGATGGCGGCATCGTCGTGGATCTGGGATCGGGATCCGGCGAGACGCTTGACGCCATCGCCCAGACGCGGCGCGTCATCGGCGTCGGCATCGACCTCTCGACGGCGGCTGCCGAGGTCGCCGCGCGGCGCGGCGCCGCTGTCACCTGGGTGGTGGCGAACGCAGACCGGCGCATTCCACTCCTCGACGAGTCGACGGACCTCGTGATCTCGCAGCACGCGCGTCGGAATCCGCGCGACTGCGCGCGTCTCCTTCGACCGGGTGGCCATCTCCTGGTGAGCGTCCCCGCTCCTGACGACCTCATCGAGCTACGCCAGGCCGTTCAGGGCGAGTCGGTCCTTCGCCCCCGCGCCGACCTGGTCATCGACGAGCACACGCGAGACTTCGCGCTCGCCTCCCGTATCGAGGTGCGTGAGCGCCATTTCCTTGACCGTGCTGAACTACTCGACGTCCTGCGCGGCACCTATCGCGGCGCCCGAACCAGTGCCGCCCCGCGCCTCGAAACACTGACCGAGCTTGGAGTCACCTTCGCCGCAGAGGTGTGTCTCTTCCGCAGGCGGTAGGAATGCACCAGGCCTATTCGGCGAGCCGCCCGTAGAAGCGCAAGATCTTCTGCTTCAACTCATCGAGGGTGGCGGGCGAGCCGCTGAACAACCCGTCAGGAGGTGACTGAGCGTGCTGCAGCATCTCGGCAAAAATGACGTCCGCGCGATAAAGGTTCAGACCCCGACCGGCGAGATACTGCAGTCGCAGGTTCGAGTCTCGGTTGATTTGCGCGTCCTTGAGCCACGAGGCGTAATCCTTGGCGTTGCCCGCATACGTCGCGAACAAGTCTGACGCAGACGCCATCCCGATCTCGCCAAGTGATCGCAGTACAGGCGCGTAATCCTCACTCAGCAGTCGGGTCTGAATGGCATCGACGTCAATCGGCGCCGGCTGCAGCTGGCCCAACAAGACCAGGTCGTAGCCAGCTCCGTTGTACGTGTTGGCGAAGATCATCGCCCTCGGAAAGGCCTCGAAGAACGTCCCGATCTCACTCTTGACCGCATCGGTATTGCTCTCATACAGCTGGACGAAGAGGGTCATCACGCCATCGGGATTCAGTCGCGATTTGGCCAGTTCGAAGAACTCCCGGGTGTAGAGCATCGCCGCCCCCTTGACCCAGGGATCCAGCGGGTCCGACGTGATCGCATCGAAGGTCTCCGTGGTCGCCTGAAGGAAGTGCCGCGCGTCGTCGATCCGAACGCGGACCTTCGGGTTGGCGACGACGGAGAAATTGTGTGCGGAGAAATAGGCGGAGACGACTTCAGGCACGAGTGGTTCGATTTCGGCGATAGTTTCGTGCTCGACGACCGGATCGATGGAGACAGCGCCGGCGGTGACGCCAGCACCGCAGCCAATGACGAGCACGTTGCGCGCGCGCGCGGGCACGAGCGTCGTGAGGTGGCCAAGCATCCGCTGCAGCCGCATGTCTTGCGGCTCGCTCGAGGCCTGAACCTTGCCCGCATTGTGGTAGTTCAAGACGCCGTTGTCGCGTTCGGTTACCGCGACCGACGCGTTCCAGCCCTCGCCGCTGTAGATCACCCTAGATTGCCCGAGGTAGCTCGGGACGTAGCGCCCGTACGCGATGAGCACGCCTGGCACCGGCTGCACGGTCAAGGCCAGCAGGGCCGCGACCAGGAGCGGCGTGGCGAGCAGTCGCAGCCCTCGGGAATCGCGCCAGACCAGCGACCATGCGGACAGCGTGGCAAGCAGCATCATGAGCTGCTGGGACCGTTGCGTGCCCACCCAAACCGTCAGCAGCAGGCTGGCGCCCAGCGACCCGACAATGGCGCCGAGCGTATTGGCGGCGTACACGCGACCGACCAGGCGGCCCACGTCGTCATCCGACCGCGCGAGCGCGGCCAGCGCTAGCGGGAAACTCGCACCCCAGAGCACCGCGCCGGGGAACACCGCAAACAGGCTCCGCGCGAGATCCAGCTGGAACTGGTACCAGGGGCCCGTGGCGAGTGACGGGTTCACCGGCCAGTACGGCAGCGATTCCGTCAGGACATACGAGGTCCAGGCCATGGCCACCGCAAGCCCGACCTGGCACCAGGCCAATGCGCGGCGCGGGTGAGGGGACTCGCGCGCGAGCACCGATCCGGCCGCGCTCCCAGCGCCCAATCCACCCAAGAACACGGCCAGAATCAACGAGAAGGTGTACGTCGTCGCTCCGAACAGCAAAGAGAGCGTGCGTGTCCACAGGACCTCACAAGCCAAAGCCGTGAGGCCCGACAGTCCGATGGCCACGAGGACGGCACGATGGTCGGCCGCCGGGGTCACGTCCCGGAGATGAGTGCCGGCATTCGAATCATGGAACGCCGACCGTCGAGCGATAGTCCACGCCACGACTGCGACAATCGCGTTAATCGCAACGCCAACGGACGTGGTCACCGCCACGTCGTAGACTCGGAGCAGGTAGTAGCCGGCCAAGAGACTCCCGAGCACGGCTCCGGCGGTGTTGCCGCCGTAGAAGTATCCAAGCCAGGAAATGCCCTTCGGCGACGCCTCCACCCACCGGGCCACGGCGGGAAGCGTGGCACCCATCAGAAGGGTCGGCGGCAGGAGGCAGATGGCGGCCGCGAGAGCGCGGACGGCAATGCCGACCAGACCGCTACCCGCCCACGGCGCGTACAGTCCACCGATGGCAGGCACACCGAAGAGCAGCGCGAGCGCTGCCGCGCCGATCAGGAGCTCGAGGATGGCATACACACGGAGTGGATGCCACGTACAAGGGGTCACGCGGGCGTACAGGAAGCTTCCGAGGCACATCCCACCCATGAACGTGCCGAGCAGCACTCCCAGCGACACGGCCGAGGATCCGATGACCAGCTCCAGCAGTTGGAACCAGACGACCTCGTACAGTAACGCCGCGCACCCGCTTCCGACGAACAACGAGAGGACCGCGGGCAGCAGACGGGGGTCAGTCACGGCCACCATCATCGCGCGATCAGTCGTTGCCTGTCAGCTTTCAGCTCTCAGGGTCTTCACTGAGCAGTCGTCTCTCCCACGCCATTCCCTTCGCCGTGGCGTGAACTGTCGGACGTGAGATGCCTGGGGGGGGGGGGGGGGGGGAGCACAAAAAAACGGGCGGGGCGGGGGGGGCCCCCCCCCCTTCGGGGGGGGGGGGAAGGGGGGGGGACCCCCTCTTGTGGGTGT
>VFZL01000017.1 GCA_016871175.1 Acidimicrobiia bacterium
CCCCCCCACGTCGCCTGCCTCATCGACACGTCGTCGGCGGGGAGGCCGGCGGCCAGGGCCGCCGAACGCGACCCAAATGGGCCTCGCGCCGCCGAGACGCCCGCCACCAGGCCCGGCAGCGGATGAAGACCAACGCGCCCCGAGATCTGCTTGCCTGCGTTGTCCTCACGGACGCGCGGCCGACCCAACGTGCCGGTCGTGATCGATACCGCAGCGTCGATGCTGTCATTCGTGAGGTGCGCTTGCACACCCGTGTCCCACCTGAACGCGTCCACCAGCGGCAGACCGGCCTTCCGCTGCGTGTCGCCGATGGAGTAGTTGGTGAGCCACCCCTCGCCGCGCATGCGGATCAATTCATCGGCCGTTGCCGGCAGCGCGTCGCCTCGGATCGGGGTGAGGTACTGATAGGCGAGCGGATAGCCGATCAACATGTTGTCGGTGGGATAGGGGCGACGTGAGAAGGCGCCGAAGCTCGGTGGGATGCGACCCGCTTGGATGTCGAACCGACGATCGAGCCACGGACGGACCCGGACCTAGAGCGCGTACGGCTCTGGGTGTCTGAGATTGTCGGAGCGGACCTCAGTCAGTATCGAGACACGCCGAACCGCCTTGACGGCGGCCGAGACGTTGATGCGAAACAAGCGGAGCAGCGAGGTGTCGTAGTCGCTGTAGTTGAGCCACCCGAGGTCCTTGCCGCACCCGCGGATGGTAGCCCCCCGCGCACAGCTGAAGCCCGCCGAGATGTCTCCCGCGAGGGTGACGCGGCCGTCTCCGAACACCAGCGGCCGTTCCCGCAGGACCTGAGCGCCCAGATCGGCCGGGCCCGCCAACATCATAACGTCCCGCTTTTTGCAGCCCCAGCGCCACCTGGCACATCGGCTCGGCCTGCAGTACCATCCAAGGGTCGGTGCCCAAGAGCTCCGATTTGGAGCGCCCATGGCCTACGTCATTTGTGAACCCTGCGTCGGCACCAAGGACACCGCGTGCGTGGACGTGTGCCCGGTAGACTGCATTCACCCGAGAAAAGACGAGGCGGCGTTTGCCGCCGCGGAGATGCTGCACATCCATCCCGACGAATGCATCGACTGCGGGGCATGCGTGCCGGCGTGTCCGGTGAACGCGATTTTCACCCTGGACGAAACACCTCAGGCCTGGACGGCATACATCACGAGGAACCGGGCTTACTACGAGGGATGAGTTGCGTCGGACCCGTGGCCTCCGGCGGCCGGCCGCCAAGGCTAGATCGCGGCAGCCTCGGTGTTGGCGGTTCGGCCCAGGATTTCGCGTTCCGAAACGCTCGGTTCGTACGGTATCTTTGCAGCACGTGTGCTGGTCGGTCCGTCTTTCAAGCATCGTGACGGACACGCCAGTGCGGCGCGCGGACTCACGTTGACGATCGCTCGTCCGGAGGGCCCATGAGCAAAAGGACTCTCGTGTGTGCCATGTGGTTGGTGGTGTCCGCGTCGGCCGCCATCTACGGCAGTGACGTGCTGTTGCATTCGAAGTCGGGCGAGATCCAACTGCAGCTCGGGCACGAGTTCTTCCGCGAAGGCCGCTTTGCCGACGCGCTCGAGGCGTACCAGAAGGCGCTGAAGTCGACCGCATCCGTCGACACCCGCGCCGCTCGCTCCGGGGTCGTACAATCCGCGCTGCGGATTGCCGAGTTCGAGACCGCCCGGACACAAGCGGCCACGCTCATAGCCGAGTCACCGATCGATCCGGCGGCGTTGGCGCTGTATGCCGACTCGCTGTGGGCCTCCGGCCTCTTCGAGGAGGCCGAGGTCCGCTATCGCGATGCGTTGGCGGAAGCGCCCGAGCTCGCGCGTGGGCTTCACGGCATGGCGCGCTCGCTGGCCGCGCGCACGCAGCTCCAGGAAGCGCTCACGCAAGCGGAAGCCGCCCTACGCCATGCGCCTCGCGACCTGGAGGTGCACCACACGATCGGAGCGATCTACGAGCGGATGCACAAGTTCGAGGAGGCGGCTGCCGCCTACACGAACTATGTGAACCTGCTCCCGAACAAGGATCGGAGCGAGAAGGCGGACTGGTCGCGCGCCGAGATCAAGTTCCTCAAGTCGTTCGGCCAGCGCGTGCCGTTCGAAATGGATCCCGGCGCCGAGACCCAGACCTACACGATCGACTTCCGGTTGGTGAACGACAAGATCGTGGTGCGGGCCAAAGTCAATGGCGGCTCGTTCCAAGACTTCGTCGTCGACACCGGGGCAGAGAGTACGATCCTCACGCGACCCACGGCACAGCGACTGGGCATCAGCGCGATTACGTACACGCTCAGCGCCGGTGTGGGCAATGCCGGGCTGCGTGGCCTGCAGTTGGCGCGCATCGATTCGCTCGAGTTCGGGATGCTGAAGATGCGGAATATCCCGGCCCTCATCAAGGACCCGCCGATGCGCGACCTGCCGGTGAGGGAGGCCGAAAGCCTGTCTCCGCTGTCGCTCGGGTTCTCGATGGTCATCGATTACAAGACGCGGAAGATCATCTTTGGCCGACGCCTGGATCCCGAAACCGCGGACTTCGAGTTACCGATGCGTGTGCACCGACTCGCCACGGTGCGTGGGACGGTCGATGGCAAGCATCACGCGAACTTCGTCGTCGACACGGGCGGAGAGGTGATTTCGATCTCGAAGGCGACCGCCACCGCCCTGGCGCGTCCGGAGCCCTTGCGGAGAATCGCGCTGAAGGTCTTCGGATCCTCGGGGTGGGACAAAGAGGCGTTCCTCATGCCGGGCGTGAACCTGGCCTTCAACGCGATCCGCTACGAGAACTTCCCGGTGGTGGTGCTCAATTTAAACGCCCCGAGTGCCCTCCTCGGCTTCGAGCTCGGCGGCATCGTTGGCCACCGATTCCTCAGCAAGTACCGTGTCGGGATCGACCTCGAGCGCAGTGTGCTTCGGCTGAAAGCGCTCTGAGCGCGCGGTCTTCGCTCCCCGTCGACGGCCAGTGCATTCGACACCGCGTCGGTTCAGTCGACGTGTTGAATCGACTCGAGGTAGCGGACGAGGTTTGCCAGCCGCACGCGGTTGGCCTTGTCGTTGGCGTCGAGCGCGCGGAAGATGGGTCCCCAGACGGGCATCGTTGGTGACCCATGCGCGGCAGGGTTCGACGGCATCGTGCCGTCCAGGATGGCCTGGACTCGTGCCGCGGGGAACTTCCCTCCGTTGCGCTGCGCGATCGCGGTCAGATCCGGTGGCGGAGTCTTCAACGCCTGCTCGACCGGACCGTGCCCCTTGCCGTCGGGCCCATGGCAGGACGCGCAGTAGAACTAGAAGAGATCGCGGCCTAACGTGGAAGGGAGCGTCAGCACGCGCGCCGGGCCACCCGTCGTCTGCGATCGCACGAGCGGTGCCGTCGGCCCGAAAAGGCCGGCCAGTGTGATGACGACCGTGGGCAGGAAGGCACGCCGCCGAAATGGCATCTCGCTCCCAGCAGAATCATTTCACTCTGAAACGGTCGGCGCAAGGGGGTGGCGCGCGTTTCGCCGCGTGACGGCCTCAAACCCTTGCCGGGCTCGACCGGACGCGACCAGGAAGCCAGACGGCCAACGACGATCGCTCGATCTACTTGAACAGTGCTTTCGCGAGCGAGGCGTGGACGCCTTTGGTGGCGTCGACAGCTTGTGTGACGTGGAAGTCGGCGGCCAGAGAGCAGAGCATGTAGGCGTCGTCGCGCGAGAGATTCTTCTCGGCGACGAGGAAATCGATCATCTCACGCACGGCCAGGCGCGTCGCCTCGTCCAGATCCTCGCGCAGCCCCATCGCAATATAGTGCGTGGGGGTCTCGGCCCGCGGCCACCGCAGCCGCGCGTCCTTGCGCAGGTGGATCTCGAACGTCCCGCGCAGCGAGGTCTCAAGCGCCGTGCCCGTCACCTCCCCGTCGCCCTAGCGGGCGTGGCCGTCGCCGACCGACAGGAGTGCGCCCGGCACGTGGACCGGCAAATAGAGGATTGATCCCGCGACGAGGTCCTTATTGTCCAGATTGCCGCCGTGCCAGCCCAGCGGACGACTCGAGATGCGGCCGGCGAGCGGCGGCGGCGCGACGCCAAATAGATCCGAAGAAGGGCGCCAGCGCAGCGTGATTCCGGGGGAGAACTGGACGCGGTCGGCACCCGGCGCCCAACGCAGGAGCTTCAGGCTGGAGTACGGGAAGTCGTCGGGCAGAACGCCGCTGCCCGGGCTGAAGGCGTTCACGCCGAACGGATGGAGATAGTCTATCGCCATGATGCGGACTTCGAGCGTGTGGCCGGGCAGGGCCCCGTCCACGTAAATCGGGCCCGTCATCGGATGCGCGCCAGGTCCGCGCACGGTCACGCGCTATTCCACCATCTTCAGTGCGTCGGGAATCTCGGCTTCCGTCGCGCCGGCGAGCCGTAGCCTCTGCAGGCCTCCCGCGATCATCGTCTCGACGCGGACGCGATCGCCGGAAGCGATGCGCAAGACGGGCGTGAGCGTGGCATCGTAGTAGCCCCAGTGCACATGCTCGGGCGTGAGCCGCAGCTCGTGCGTGGGCGCTTGTGCGGCGACCGTGGCTGTGAGGAGCGTCGTCAGCGCCAACAACGCCGCGCCACACGTTCGACGGGGTCCGGGTCGTGTCGGCTGCACCATCTCGTCCCGGCGCCAATTATAGCGATACCCGATGAGCGATACGGTGTCGGGCGCTCCGGCGATGTGCATTCGCCACACAGGACTCGGCTCCGAAGCGTGGCAGCTGCAACGCCTCGCCAGGAGGCAAGTCCGGGAATGACGCTGCCGTTCGGAGGCCATGTCAATCGAGACCCGCGCGGCGAATGGCTGCCGCTTTCCGCTCCAATCGTGCGGCGCGCCGCAGGTGCGCCGCGTCGCAGACGCGCCGCTCGTCATCGGTATCGACGACCAGAGGCGGGACAGGGACCCGCTCGCCTTCGGGACCGATGGCCACGAACGTCAGGAAGGCCTGGCTGGTGAGCCGCCGCTGGCCCGTCAGCGATTCCTCCGAGAAGACGTCGACTTGCACCTCGAGCGACGTGGTGAACGCGCAGGTTACGCGCGCCTTCAGGATGATGAGATCGCCAACTCTGATCGGGTGGAGGAACTGAAGATCGTCGACGGCGGCCGTCACGACGCGTGTGCGGGTGTGGCGAAGCGAAGCGATCGCCCCGGCGATGTCGACGAGGTGCATGACGGTGCCGCCGAGGATGAACCCGAGGGGGTTGGCATCGTTGGGCAGCACCACCTGCACCATCTCGGTGACCGAGTCCGCCGCTCGCTTCGGGGTGAGGGGCGCGGTCAAGGCGTCAGAAGTCGTACCCGATCCAGATCGCGAACCGAGGCTCGCGGAAGGCGCTGCTGCCGCCAACGTCCGCGAACTGAACGTCCTCCCACTCACGGTTGAACAACGTCCGCCAGGACCAGTCGAAGTGGATCGGGAAGCCGAGCATGAATGTTTCCAGGCCGACGCCGTAAGACGCGCGCCCATCGCGCAGGCGAAACCCGCCGATGGTCCGAGCCGGGCCGTAGATCGGCACTGGCAGGTTCGTTCGCGGATCGAAGAGGATGTTGCCCACGAGATCCCGTTGGTAATCGACGATCGGCTGCACGCTCTCCGAGTCTCTCGACCAGAATTTGAAGCCTTGATCGAGGAACCAGCCACCGCCGACGTTCGCGTAGAAGACGCCGCGGATCCCGCCGATGACGCCTATGGGCGTGAGCGCCGCCTCGATGAGCGGGAACCGGAGTTCGGCATTGGCGAAGACGGCATTCGAACCGACGAACGAGAGGTAATCGTACCCGCGCATCTCGGAGTTGCCGCCGAAATACATGTAGTCGGGAAACGACCCGAGGCTCTTGAAGCCGCGAATCCGCATCGCCAGCACACCGCTGGTTGCCAGCCGCTGGTAGTAGCGGGCGTCGACGTCGAGGGTTTGACGCGACAACGTGTTGCCGATCTTGGGCGACACGTCATAGGACGCGCGCATCGTGCTCCCAGCCAGGGGCCCGAACTCACGAAACACCGTCGTTTCCTGCACGAACGCTACGCTGAACGGGACGACCGTGCCGTTGCGGAACGCCGTGGATCCACGAAGCGAGTTGATGTAGTTCTGTACGCCCTGATCGGCGTACTGCTCGCTCAAGTGGTACGCGCCGGCGCTGAGCTCCACACGTCGGAAACGATCGAAGGGGTAGATGCCCATGGCGCTGCCGCCCTGGATCGTTCGCGTCGCGACCGCCAGGTCGCGGCTCAAAAGCCCCGAGAGCACGGGGTCGAAGAAGACGTTCTGCAAGGCGCCATAGAAGAACTGCGTCTGCGAGAACCCCTGCAGGGCCCACTGGAAGCGCTTGGACAGGTTCGTCCAGCTTCCTGCGAACGTTCGGTACTGCTGAATGGACGCCGCGAAGAAGCTGAACTGCTGGTCGCCGAGGACATCCCCAAAGCTAACCGCCGTGCCGCCGAACACGTCACCGTTGCTCGTCATGCCGACGTTCACCGGTGGACGGCCCTCCAGGAACAGCTTCTCGAACGCCTTCTTCCGGCGCTGATTCGAGGCTACCAAGGTGTGCGCTACAGGCGCTTGGAAATCGATCACCGGACCGGGCGCGCCGAAGTCCGCTGACGCAGCGGTATGGAGCGGTTCCTTGCGATCGATCGCGTGCACCGAGTAATCGCCCTTGTAGTAGCTGACGAAGGCGATCCGGCTGTTGGTTCCGTCCTTCAGCACCACCGCCGACAAGTTGCCGCCCAATGTGTCCGTGTACTGGCGGAGCTCGCCGTTGTTCAGATCGAGCGTCCAGATGTTGTAGATGTTTCCGTTACGTGCCACCTCCGGCTCGATGGACAGCGCCGGATCGACGGCCGTCGACGAGAACACTAGCGTGCGGGCGTCGATGAACTGTGCGGCCGAATCGTCGTGGGTGCCGAAGGTGAGCTGGGTCTTCTTCTTGGAGTCGAGATCGATCCGGAACAGCTTCTGATTGCCGCTCAGGCGCACGCTGTAGACCAGATACCGGCCGTCGGGCGAGTAGGTCGGCCCTGCGTCCGCGAACTCGTCGTTGGTGACGTTGGTGACCTCGAGTGTCTGGAGGTTCACGGTGAAGATGTCGCCCGTGCCGCCGCGCAAGCCGGCGAAAGCGATCGTGGTGCCGTCCGGAGAAAACGAGGGTGATTCGGGCTCGTCCACGGTCCGCATCGGCACGCGGATCTCGAGCTTGCGGGTCAACACGTTCTGGATCATCAGCGTGCGCTCCTTCTCGGTGCGCACGAAGTACGCCAAGCGATCACCACTGGGTGACCACGCCATCCAGGGTACGGTGTTGAACCGCTCGCCGTACTGCGCGATGTTGGTGAAGCCGAGGTCCTTGTCGAACCCGCGCGTCAGATTGCGTACGGTGGTCCCGTCCTTCGTCGAGGACAGAATGATGTCGATCTCCTGGTCCTTGCGGTTCAGCGTGACCATCGCCATGAGGTCGCCCGACGGCGACGGTACGATGCTGAGGGCTTGCGCGAAGCTTGTCTTCTCCTGGTTCGGGGACAGGTCCCGCCCGTAGTCGGCGGGTCGCTCCTTATCGCGGAACGGCTTGAACTGGTCTTTGATGTACCGCTCGAACGCCTGATCGAACTCGTCCGGCGTCATTTGGAACGCTTCCTGGTAAGCGTCCTCGCCGCCACCGATCACGCTCTTGCGAAGCGCGAACATGAACTGGCGAATCCCTTCCTTGCCCCACCGAGCCTCGATGAACTCGAAAATCGCGTGCCCGAGGTTGTACACGAGCCGCACGTTGCCGCCCGGCACGTAGCCTTGTACCTTCGTCATCTTCGGCACGATGTCGGCGACCGCCGCGTCGCGGATCATGGCGAGGTCGAGCGGCGTCCAGGCGCCGCGCATGTAGTCCGACAAGCCCTCGTTCACCCACAGCGGCACGCTCTGCCGAATCAACGACTGTGGGATGATGTCGAACTCGAAGATGTGCGTGAGCTCGTGGGCGATGAGGCCGTACAGGCGATCGGGTGGGTCGTCGATCGGCAAGAGCATCCGATTGCGGAACGGCTCGGCGAACGCGCCCACGCCCTCCTGTGCGGCGCCGGGAATAACGTTCTGCTGCTCGAACTCGCTGTGCGTCTTGAACAGCACCATCGGCACCTTGAAGGACAGGTCGTGTTTCAGGTCGGAGCTGACCTGCTCGTAGGCGCTCTCGGCGTAGCCGGCAACCCGTTCCAGGTGCTTTTCCAACTCGGGGTAGTAGTAGATCTCGAAATGATCGGTCGTGTAGATATGCCAGTCGAACGTGTCGTAATGAATGTTGTTCTTTCCGAAGTACGGCACAAACGGAGTCTGCGCGAGGAGCGTGCGGACCGGACCTAGGAGTCCCAGGATCGTCACCAGCACGCAAACGGGCAGTGAGCCGAGAGGGGAGGGGCCACGCGGTGGGGCGCACATACGCATAAGCTCGTTCCTTTAGGTCACCAAGGGCAAGACCGACGGGCGACCCCTCGGAGGTCGCGTGTATCACAGCCAGCGACGCCGCACGAACACCTACGACCGATGTCGCAATCTTACTGTGACGCTCCGGACCCGGCAAACCGCGATCCTTTGACGACGCGGCGGTTTGCGGGCACGCTGCCTCGTGTGTCCACCGAGAGCACCAGAGTGCTGCCCCCTCCCGGCGACACGTTATACTCAGCCGAGGGGGTGGCGTCCGCGGACCGGGTGGCCCGACCGGGAATATCTGGACGTCCCCGGGGGTTTATCTTGGCGCGGCCGTCTTATTGCGGATGAGCGAGGCCCAGTCACCGTTGTGGGACGCTCCGGCCGACCGGACGGCGTTGTTCGAGGCCGAGGCGCTCGCGGCCCTCGACGGGCTCTACCGAACGGCCCTGCGGCTGACGCGGGTGCCGGCCGATTCCGAGGACTTGGTGCAGGAGACGTATCTGAAGGCCTTTCGCGCTGCCGAGTCATTCACCCCGGGCACCAACCTGCGTGCCTGGATGTTCACCATTCTCCACAACACGTTTCGCAATCGACTCCGCGACCGCGCTCGCGAGCCTGTCCAGGCCGACAGCGAGGCTGTCGAGCGCGTCGGTGATCTGCCGTCATCGGCCGGTGAAACCCCCGAGACGCTGCTGTTGCGTGACGTCCTCGCACCTGAGCTCCAGGCGGCGATTGACGACCTGCCTGAGGCGTTTCGGCAGGCGGTATGGCTGCGGGACGTCGAGGAGTTTGCCTACGCCGACATCGCGGGCATGCTCGGAGTGCCCATCGGGACGGTGATGTCGCGAATCTCCCGGGGGCGTCGGCTGCTGTTTGAGCGTCTGAATCGAGGAAAGCTCGCTCATGTCTAGCTGTACTGGTATTGATGCGATTGTCACCCCGTATGTCGACGGAGAGCTCGACCACGATGCTCGCGGTCTGGTGGACGCCCACCTTCAGGGCTGTGCCGTCTGTCGCGCGCGCGTGACCGCCGAACGCGCCGCCTACGCGCTGGTGAAACGTCGTCAGGCCGATCTCAGGGGCGTCTGCGCGCCAGATTCGCTGCGCGAGCGCTGCGCGGCGCTCCGCAGGGCACCGGTGGTGCCGTGGTCGGCGCGTGCCGTGGGCGCTCGGTTACGGCCGTCGCGCTCGACTCGCCCGATGGTTCGCCTGGCGTTCGCCGCAACCGTGCTGATTGCGGTCGCGGGAACGATCTTCTACCGCGTGACGGCGGGCGCTCAGCAAGCCATCGCCGCCGAACTCACCGCGGACCACGCCAAGTGCTTCGCGCTGAACAGTATCCTTCGGACGCATCAATCCGTCGGAGAGGTCGAGGCGTACCTGCGGTCGGGATTCGATTGGGAAGCGGCGCTCCCCGAGCAGGCCGAGCATGCCGACATGCATCTGGTCGGGTCGCGTCCCTGCCTCTACGAACGCGGCCTAGTGGCCCACATCATGTACCGTCATCGTGGTGTGCCCGTGTCCATCTTCATGCTTCCGGGCGTCCAGCACGCGTCGAACGTGCTCCGCGCCTTCGGACACGACGCCATCATCTGGAACGACCATGGTCGGACGTTCGTGCTGATCGCCAAGGCATCACCGGAGCAGGTCCAACAGGTCGCGACGTTCGTCAGGGCCTCACTGCACTGACCAAGCATCGAGAGAGTTCAGCAACATGACTCAGATGAAGTGGATCGTGGCTGGCGCGGGGGTTTTGGTCCTCGCGTGGGTGATCTCGGCATCGCTCATCAGCAGGCGCGGTGCCGGGGAGTCCGCCGACAGGGCGACGCTCGAATCAACCGAGCCCTCGCCGAGCGCCGACCGGGCCACGGCGCATCCCACGCCGGCCGATGCGTGCCCTGCCGACGCCCCGTTGGCGAAGTTGGATTACACCCTGAAGGGCCTGGACGATGTACCGGTGCGGCTGTCGGATTACAAGGGGAAGGTAGTCCTGCTCGATTTCTGGGCGACGTGGTGCGGTCCGTGCAAGGTCGAGATCCCCGGATTCGTCGAGCTGCAGGACCAGTACGGCAAGGACGGATTACAGATCATTGGCGTATCGGTCGACGACACGCTCGACAAACTGAAGCCTTATGCCGCCGAGATGAAGATGAACTACCCCGTGCTGCAGGGTCTCGGACACGATGATCTGCACGACGAGTATGGACTGATGCTTGGCATCCCAGTGTCGGTGATCATTTCCCGCGAGGGGAAGCTCTGCGCTCGGCACGCAGGGCTCACCTCGAAGGAGACGTTCGAGGCACAGATTCGAGCCTTGCTGTGACCCCTGTGGTATGATGATCCCGCAATGCTGAAGGGTTTCACCCACGCCCGGCTCGCCTGCGGGTGCCGTGTCGCTTTCCGCGAAGGGGTCGAGGGCAGCCCTGTCACGGTCGTGGTGGACCACAAGTCGCCTGCGTGCACGTTGTCGCTGCACGTGCGAGACCTTCCGCTGTTCGACTATCGCGAAGCGTTGCGCCCGTCGACGCGCCTGGGACCGCCGGAAGAAGAAGAGTACGAAGAGGAAGGCTAGACCCGGCGTTGCGCGCGGCATCCACTGGCGCGGCCGCGGGACCCGCTCGCACAGCCCCCAACTCCTTCATCGCCCGATCCACCTTCTTCGTCTTCTGGATCGTCCAGGCGTCGGCGCTCCTCGTGCTCACAGTGCCGTTCTCTTGGCCGCTCGTCGCGTTGTGCGCGGCTTCTCACTTCGTGCGCGCGATCGGTCTCACGCTCGCGTTTCACCGCTACTTCGCTCACCGCGCGTTCCAGATGCATCGCGCCGCTCGGTTCGCGTGGGCCTGGGTCGCCACGTCTGCGATGCAGAAAGGTCCCCTCTGGTGGGCCGGTCACCACGTCAATCATCATCGATTCGCGGACCGCGAGGGCGACCCCCACAGTCCCTGGGTGAGCGGGTTCTACTATGCCCACATCGGGTGGTTCCTGCACGACACAAAGCACGATTGCCTGGAGGTCAGCAATCCCGTCATACGCGACTTCTCGCGCGCGCCCGAGATCGCGTGGCTCGATCGGTACTTCTTCATCCCACCGCTGCTGCTCGCCGTGGCCCTGTTCGCCGTGGGTGGGTGGCCATGGCTGGTGTGGGGCTTCTGCCTGCCCACCGTCACGCTCGCGCACGCGACCTTCTCCATCAACACGGTCAACCACCTCTTTGGGTCGCGCCGATTCGACACGATCGACGAATCGCGAAACAACGCCTGCACCGCCTTCCTTGCGGTGGGAGAGGGGTGGCACAACAACCACCACCGATACCAGCGCGCGGCGCGCAATGGCTTCTACTGGTGGGAGTTCGACCCGACCTGGTATGTGATCAAGCTAATGGCGGCGCTCGGCCTCGTCTGGGGCATCCAGGGGGTGCCCGAGCGAATCTATGCCGAGGCCCGCGCCGCACGCGAGCGGCGGCTCAGCCGGCACACGACCTCGCTCACCGCCGATCCCGGCCCGCTTGGCTTGGAGTTCGAGGACGCCGACCTGCCTCGCTGATCAAGTACGGCTAGCTCCGCGACGATCCTGGCTGGAGCGCTGCGAGGGGGCCGCCGCCCGGCTCCGCTTGCAAATTCTCCGTATTGAAAGACGGCGTCCCGGGTTACCCTGAGCGGGCGCGAATAGGCTCCAGACACAAGGAGGAAGTCGTGGCGGAACGGAAGCTGGTCGGCCAGAACTACACCACGCCCGATCTCGTCGCCAAGGTCACTGGCCAAGCGAAATACGCGGAGGATTTCCGCGCGGAGGGGATGCTGTTCGCCAAGCTGCTGCTGAGCCCGATGCCGCACGCCCGCGTGCGACGCATCGACGCGAGTGCGGCCGAAGCCATGCCTGGTGTCAAAGCCATCTTGACGCCAGACGACCTGCCCGCCGTCGTCGCCGGTGCCAACCTCGGTGAGGGCATTACAGCCAGCCTCCTCAGCGAACGTGGGCTGACGACCGAGCCGCTGTATGAAGGAGAGCCGATACTCGCCGTCGCGGCTGTCGACGAGCTGACCGCGACGGAGGCCATCGAGCGAATCCAAATCGAGCTCGAGCCGCTGCCTTTCGTCGTCGATCCGGTGGAGGCGCTGAGGCCGAACGCGCCGAACCCCCGCACCGAGGGAAATGTGTGGGTGCGCCCCATGGCGCCGGCCGCCTCGACGGCTGGTCGGGGCAACCAATCGCCCGCGCCGACGCCGGCGCCGGCGAGCCCGCACGTGCAAGAGCTGAAGTGGAGCGAGGAAGACTTCGCCGCTGCGGAGAACGGGCAGTTGCCGCTCGGCAGAACGACCGACGAATGGGTGGTCGGTGACATTGAGGCCGGGTTCAAGCAAGCCGATCTCATCCTCGATGAGACGTTCGTGTTGCCGAACACGAGCCATCAATCGCTCGAAACGCGAACGGCGATGGCGTATTGGCAGAACGGCAAGCTGTTCATGCACTGCTCGACGCAGAGCACCGTCCGCACAATCGGTGCCGTGGCGCGCTGGGTTGGGACGGACCCGTCGAACGTGGTCATCATCAGTGAGTACACGGGCGGCGGTTTCGGAAGCAAGGGGTCCTCGTCTGTCTTCACCGTCATTCCCGCGCTGCTGTCGAAGAAGCTGAACGGCGCGCCCGTGATGATGCGCATCACGCGAGACGAGGAGCAGTACATCGGACGCGCCCGTCCCTCGCTGCACGCGCGCTTGAAGGTCGGGTTCCGAAAAGATGGGCGCATTACTGCGCTCGACGGTCTGGCCATCGTCGACAACGGTCCGTACGACGTCGTGGGCGACTCGCGCTCTGCTGGGGACCACATTTCGCTGTCGTATCAGCCGCTGGCGATGCGCTGGCGAACGCTCTCCGTGCTGACCAACACGCCTCCGCGTGGCGCGCAGCGCGCGCCTGGCGGCATGCAGGGCAACTCGGTCATGGAGCCGGTCATCGCGAAAGCGTCGAAGCAGCTCGGCATCGACCAGGTCGCCATCCACCGAGTCAACGCGCCGGAGGGGAAGGCGGACTTCGGCTCGATCGGTCGCGACGGCAAGAGGAACCACACGACCAGCGCGTTTCTGAAGAACGCGTTGGACAAAGGCGCCGAGCTCTTCAGATGGAACGAGCGCAAGGCGCCGAGCGGGCAGCGGCGTGGCAGTAAGGTCCGCGGAGTGGGAGTCGGCGTCAGCGCGTACTCGGCTGGATCGATTGGCTTCGATGGGCTCTTCGTCATCAAGCCGGACGGGCGAATGTACATCCAGTCCGGCATCGGCAACCTGGGCACGGAGTCCGTGTTCGATGTGCATCGCGTGGCGGCCGAGATTGTCGGGATGTCCTGGGACCACTGCGTGATTACCTGGGGAAACTCGGCGAAGAACCTGCCGTTCACCTGCGGTCAGGGAGGGAGCCAGACGGCACACGCCATGACGAGGGCGGCGCACGCGGCTGGGACCGACGCGAAGCAGAAGCTCCAGGAGATCGCAGCGAAAACGTTGGGTGGCTCGCCGGACAGCTATCAAGTGGCCGACGAGCGCGTGGTCAGCGGCAGCCGGAGCATGACGTTGGCACAAGCCGCGCAAAAGGCCATCGAGCTCGGTGGACGCTACGACGGTCACGAGCTTCCAGAGAACATCAACGTGATGACGAAGGCGTCGGCGACCGCGCTTGTAGGGCAGGGATTGATGGGTGTGGCGCGAGACACGTACGGACGCAACGGTAGCTCGAAGTCATTTGTGGCGGGCTTTGCCGAGGTCGAAGTGGACGTCGAGACTGGTGCGTACCAGATCGTGGACTATCTCGCGGTGGCCGATGCCGGCACCGTGCTTCATCCGCGTAACCTGCGTGGGCAGGTGATGGGCGGCCTGATCCTCGGTATCGGGCATGCGATCGGTCAGCACTGGGTCTACGACCAGCACTACGGTGTCCCGCTCGCTCGCCGCTTCTATCAGACGAAGCCGCCGACGATTCTCGACGTGCCAGTCTCGATGGAGTACGCGGCCCTGAATCTCCCGGATCCGGAGACGCCGGTCGGCGTCCGAGGGATCGGCGAGGCCCCCGTCGGTGCCGGATGCACCGCGGTCCTGAACGCGATTGCCGACGCGGTCGGCCACGAGGTGTTCCGCAGGGCGCCGGTGACGTCCGACATCATCCTCACAACGCTGAACGCGGGACACCGTGTGCATGAGCCGCTGACAGCGAACATCTGATGGGTCGCAGCGCCACTAACTCATCCAATTCCGCCGATCGGTCTTGCGTGAGGAAACAGCGCAGACTGGAAGAGCCCAAGCTGGGGGCGACTGACCGGTGCCGACCGCTGACTAACGCCTGCCCGACGAGGCGCCGTTGAGGCACCAACGGCGACTCGCCGGAGCAGACTCTCGCTTGACGGGAGTTGTCGAAGGAGCGAGTGGGGAGATTCTCGCGAACATCTCCCGCAGCGTCAATCGACCTGCGGCGCGGTCAACCTTGAACTCCCGGTCCCCTTGGAAGTCATGGATGAACCGAATGGCCCGGAGGGTCAGCATCGGGCGAAACCCGTCAACCCCCGAACCCTTGAACGCGTAAACCCCTGAACCCGCTACATGTGAATGATGCCGCGCCGGAGTGCGACGCTCACGACGGCCGTCCGATCCTTCACTTTCAGCTTGGCGAGGATGTTCTTCACATGGACCTGGGCGGTTTCCTCGCTGATGCCGAGCGCGGCCGCAATCTCCTTGTTACGCATACCCTGTGCGATGAGCTCGACGACCTGAACTTCGCGCGGTGTGAGATGGGGTCGCGCCGCGCGTTCGGCCAATCGCGCCTCGACGTCCGGCCCAATCGGTTGCGCCCCTCGATGGACTTCGCGGACCACTCGGATGAGATCGTCTGACAGCGTGTCCTTCAGCAGATAGGTGACGGCGCCCGCTTTCAAGGCACGGAAGATATCCTCGTCACCGCTGTACATGGTCAGAACGACGATCCGTGCATCAGGCGCGTCGGTCTTGATAGCGCGGATCGCGTCGACACCACCCATGGTACCGAGCTGGAGATCCATGAGCGTGACGTCGGGCCGGCACGCGTGAAAGAGCTCGACCGCCTCCTCGCCTGATGCAGCGGAGCCCACGACTTCCATGTCCGGCTGGCGGTCGATGATGAGCGCAATGCCCTCTCGAACGATCCGGTGGTCGTCGATGCAGAGCACGCGAATCTTGGAGGTTGCTGCCTCGGTGATCATGCGGTCTTCTCACTTCTTTTCGCGAGGCTGCCGGTCGGTATCGAGGCTTCGATGTGCGTGCCGCGGCCTGGTGCGCTCGTCACCTGCAGGCGACCGCCGACCTGCTCGGCCCGTTCTCGCATGCTCGTGAGCCCGTAATGCCCGTTGCCGTTCTGTGAGATCGCCTGGGTCGGCTCGAACCCCTGTCCGTTGTCATTCACGCGCAGCACCAGGCGCGAGCTGTCGTACGCCAGCTCGATGGATACGCGCTCTGCGCGAGCGTGTCGCACTGCGTTCACGACGGCCTCCTGTCCGATGCGGAGCACCTGTTCTTCGACCCGCGCGGGCAGTCGCCGTGGGGCGCCGCTGACGCTCAGTGAGAAGCCGACGCCGGCCTGCGAAGTAGCCCGTTCTCCAGCCTCGCGCAGCGCGGCGGCGAGGTCCTGTGTCTGCAGCTTCGGCGAGCGCAGATCCCAGATAGATTGGCGCGCTTCACGAATGTACTCCTCGACCTGCTTGCGCATCCGGACGAAGCGTTCTTTGTTGTGGTCCGTCGTGGACGCCGGTTCGTTCGCCATGGCGTCGATCTGAAGCGCCACGCCGACGAGGCTCTGGAGCAAGGTGTCGTGAATCTCACGACTCAGGCGCGCGCGCTCCCCGATGAGCAGGGCAAACTGCTTGCGCACTTGACTGACGTGGAAATGCCACGCGATGCCGACCCCAGCCGCCAGCAAGCCAACCGAGAGCACCATGAACCACCGCGTTTGATAGAACATCCGCTCGATGGCAAACGCCCAGACTTCACCCGGGCCCTTCCACGATCCATCCAGGCCGCCGCTCATCACCCGGAACCGGTAATCGCGCGGCGGCAGGTTCGTGTAGAAGGCCTGGCGACGCGTGCCCGCGGAAATCCAGTCGGCATCGAAGCCCTCGAGGCGATACCGGAACTGCTGCTTGAGCGGCGACGTGAGGTTCAACGCGGTGAACTGAATCTCGACGCGCGAGGTGCCGGCAGGTAGCCGTACCGGCCCGTTCACGGCCGCGGCCGGCGGCATGCGGACCCCGTCGGCATAGATGCCCTCGATCCTCGCCGGCTGCGCGGCGTCCTCTGTCCGTAGGTCGCCGGGGTCGATCACGGTCAGTCCGCGCGCCGTGACGAACCACAGACCACCGTCTCGCGCGCGAATCGCTCGTCGGTTGGTGCTGTAGACGAACGGGAGCCCGGCCAGGCCGTCGGACCGATCGTACAGCCGGTACTGCACTTGATAGGACGGATCGGTCGACGCGCGGTCGCATTCGTCCCGGTGGATCCGTAGAATGCCGACGCCCGATCCCATCCAGAGGTAGCTGGCGTCATCTTCGACGATTGCAGTCAGGTTGTTCACCGGGAAGCCGTTCCCTTGGCGAATCGTCGCGAACCTCTGATCCGCGTAGCGCGTCAGCCCGGCTGTGCCGCCGAGCCAGATGGCATGCTGGGAGTCCTCGTAGATGGCTTGGTAGACCCCACCATCGACACCCTCGGCTGGCCCGACCACGCGGATCCTTTGGCCCTCGCTCATCGCCACCTGTCCATCCGAGAACGCGAACCACGCCCGGCCCGTGCTGTCGGTGTACGTCGCGACGACGCGAGCTCTCACCGACGAGGTCGGTAACGAGACCGCACGGAATCGAGCCCCGTCGTACTGCAACAGCCCCCGCTCGATGTCGAAGAGCCACACGCCGCCGTGACCGTCCGATGTGATCGTATCCACCTGTCTCGGCATATCTTCGACCCGGGCGACGGACACAGGCAGCAGTTGGCCTCGGACCAGCCGAGACAGACCCTGTGTGGTGCCCACCCACGTCGTGCCCTTCTCGTCGGTATGAAGCGAACGGAGCCGCGCGCCGAGCATCGGGATGCGCTCCTGCGAGCGGCGGGTGGAGGAGTTCTCAAACCGCAGCAGCTCGTCGACGGTGCCGACCAGAATGGCGTCATCCGGCCCGGGCTCCACGCCCGCCACCAGGCCGATCTCGGTGACCTGCGCTACTTTGTGCGGCGTCAGTCGATTCAGCCCCTCGATGGTGCCCGACCAGATGTTTCCTTCACGATCCTCCAGCAGCGCGACAATGCCATCGGCGAGTAGGCCGCTCAGCGCCGTGGCGCGCTCGGTGAAACTCACCCGGCCCTCGGCATCGAAGCGGACGCGCCACAAGCCCTGACCCGAGGTGCCGACCCACAGGTTGCCCCGTCGGTCTCGCAACAGCTGGCGTCCGCGTCCGCGCTCCTGATTGAGAGCTGCCTGCCGCGGACCCACGCGTCGGAATCCGACGACTTCGTCGGTGACGAGCAGGTTGCCGAGAGGGTCCTCCTCGATGGCGCGCGTGATGTCGGTGGTCGTTTCCACGCGCTCGAATCGCTGGTCGATGTCGCGGTAACGGTAGAAGCCGACGGCGTTTCCCACGTACATCTGGTGACGGCGATCGAGGAACGTCGCCGTGAAGACCGATTGGTCGGGCAGGCCACGATCCGACGGGTACTTCTGCCAGCGTCCGTCGCGGAAGTAGAAGAGGCCGACTCCGGTGCCAGCCCAGAGGAGGCCGTTGGCGTCTTCGACGAGCGAGGACACCGCGGCAGTCGGCAACCCTTCTGCCTGGCCGAAGTTCTGAGCGCGGCCGTCACGGAGTCGACTGACGCCACCATCACCGCCGTAGCCGACCCAGAGCGCGCCATCTCTATCGATTTGAAGCGCACGCGCCGCTTTCGAGGGCAACGCTTCGTCGCTCAGCTCAGACCACGAACTGAATCGCGCGCCATCGAACCGATACGGTCCGTCGTTGGTGGCGACCCACAGATATCCGTCGTTGTCTTGCGCAAGGGCGTACACGATGCCGGCCGGGAGGCCGTCTTTCTGACTCCACGAAGTGACCGTGTAGCCGGTCAGCACATTGCGCAGGTCGGTGGCTCGAGCGTGGTCAATCGCCAGGCAGGCCAGCAGCACCGAGAGGAAGAGCGCGGAGGGCCGCAACAAGACTCGACGCGTGTATCTCGCCTCATCACGACGGTCTCGGGAGCCGTCGAAAAATTGTACTCGAAGGGTGGCGTTGGGCACAGTCGCGCTGCACAAACGGCTAGGGGGCCGGATACCAACGGCCCAGTCGGACCTCGACGCCGTCGGGCGTGACCATGTCTCGCAGCACCTCCAGCGTACGCTGGATCTCCTTCGAGCTTTCGACCTGTTTGCGCTGATAGGCAGTGTCGTAGTGGTACGGGTACGCCACCTTGGGCTTCACCGCGCGAAGGCAGTCAGCGGTGGCTGGTGGTGACATGCGGCCGAGCGGCAGATTCATCGGCACGAACATGACGTCGATGTTCTTGAGCGCGCGAATCTCGGGCACGCATTCAGTGACGCCGACGAAATAGAGACGTTTGCCTCCAATCGTCAAGACATAGCCGTTGGCCTCGCCCTTCGGGTGATAGGGCTCGCCGTTCGTGAGGTCGTAGGCGGCGATCGCTTCCACGTCGAGGCCCGCTACGGTTCGCTTGCGTCCGTTCTCCAGCACGATGCCATCCGGCACTTTGCTCTTGCCGACCGCCGGAATCACGACCGGTGCGCCCGGCTTGCGGAGCAGTCCGATGGCTTTCGGATCCAGATGGTGGCCACCGTTGTCGGCATCGGTCACCAGGATGAGATCAGCCGGACGCACACTCTTCAGGTCGACGATCGACCACGGGTCCACCTGGATGACCCGCCCGTTGAACTCGATCTCCACGCTCGCGTGCACGAGCGGCCGGATGATGATGTCGCCGCCGTCGGCGGGGAAGCGATCCTGGGCCGGCGTCGCGCTGGCCCAGCTCAGCGCCGCGAACACCAGAACCGACGTGACGATGTGGCGCATCGCGTGACTCCTTGTCTGCTCGAAACACCGAGGCCGTCAGTCTACTCGCGATCCGCGCACCAGTGTAGACTCGGCGACAGACATGACCCATGGGCTAATGCTGACGGCGTACGCGCTGTCCGGGTTGGCCGGCCTCGTGTACGAAGTGAGCTGGACCCGATGGCTCACCTTGGTCCTGGGCCACGGCCTCGCGGCAACCAGCACGGTGCTGGCCACGTTCATGGGCGGGCTCGCCATGGGCGCCGCTGCGGCGGGTCGCTGGGCACCACGCCTGACCTCGCACCGGTCGCTGCAGCTGTACGCCGCGATCGAACTCACACTCGCCGCGCTCGCTCTGGCCGTCCCGATGGGCCTCGCGGCGGCCACGCCGCTGCTTGGGGTCGCGTATCGGGAGAGCGAGGGGGGCACGCTGTTCGGTCTTGCGCGACTGGTCGTTTGCGCTGCGCTTCTGGTTCCGCCGGCCGGGCTGCTCGGCGCGACCTTTCCGCTCGCCATTCGGGGACTGGCGGACGACACCCGAGACGTCCCGCCGACCGCGGGGCGGCTCTACGCGGTGAACACGACGGGGGCGGCTGCGGGCGCACTTCTCTCCGGCTTCGTGTGGCTGCCGGCGTGGGGTTTGACCGGCACGCTGGCGCTTGGCATGACTTCGAGCCTTGCGGCGGCAGGGCTCGCTCTTCTCGCGGGACGAGGACAAACACGCCCGACCCAGGCGGCTGCCGCTCAAACGGTCGAGGGCCTGTCTCCCGACCCCCGTCAAGGCGGACGCAGGTCAGCCTCGCGACGAACACGGCAGCCCGCAGCCACGTCCGTCTCCACGGTACCGAAGGCGAGCACGTTCCCGCTCGCGGCCATCATCGTCTCATTGACCGGCTTCGTGACGTTCAGCGCCGAGATTGCGTGGACCCGGTTCTTTGCTCTGATCATCGGGCCCTCCACGTATGCGTTCGCGGCGACGGTGTCGGCATTCATCGGTGGGCTGGCGATCGGAGCGCTGGCAGCGAAGGCCATCGCTCGACGGGCACGGGAGCAGGTGTTGGCCTTGGGTGTGGTACTGGGGATCGCGGCCGTCGCGGCCGCCGCGGCCTCGTGTGTGGCGGGCACGTGGTTGCCGCGACGCATGGTCGTGGATTTCATTGACGCGCCTACTGGGCCACTGCTGCCACGCCACGCGCTGATGGTGGCCTTGCTCATCGTGCCGACAGCGGCGGCACTGGGGATCGCGTTCCCTTTCACGCTCGCCTGGGTGAGGCGCGACCTCGCTCAGGTGCAACGCATCGGATGGCTCTACGTCCTCAACACGCTCGCCTCAGTGGCTGGCTCGCTCGTGACGGGGTTTCTGGCGATCCCGTTCATCGGTCTCGAGTGGACGCTGCGGGCCGGCAGTGTGCTGATCGCCGGCGCTGCGGCGTTGCTGGCGACGCGCACCGCCCTGCCCTGGGCCGCTCGATCGACGATGGCGCTGCCCGCTTTCGCAGCCGTGGTCATTGGCCTGGCGGGAGCCCGTTGGGACCGTGAGCTGCTGGCGAGCGGCTCGTACAAGTACGCCGCTGGCATCTCGTCCCAACTGGATGTGGAAACCGCGCTCAGAGCCGGAACGCTCGTGTACTTCAAGGATGGGCCGACCGGTACGGTGTCGGTCAAGCAGCTCACGGGGCACCTGTCGCTCGCCATCGACGGCAAGGTCGATGCTTCGACCGCGGGCGACATGCTCACGCAGAAGCTGCTCGCGCATGTGCCGCTCCTCCTGCACGAGCGCCCGAGGCAGGTTGCGGTGATTGGACTCGGCAGCGGCGTCACGGTCGCGTCGGCGCTGACCCATCCCATCGACGCCGTTGACGTGCTGGAGATCTCGGCAGAGGTGGCGGAGGCCTCACGGCTCTTTGCGAGCCGGACCGCCTCTTCTCCGTTTTCACCGCTCGACGACCCACGGACGCGCCTTCTCGTGGCCGACGGACGCACGCACTTCCTGCTGACCGACCAACGTTACGACGTCGTCGTGTCTGAGCCTTCCAATCCTTGGATGGCCGGCGTAGCTGCGCTCTTCACTCGGGAGTTCTTCGGGGCAGCGCGAGAACGGCTGGCGCCACGCGGCGTCCTGTGTCAGTGGATCAACACGTACGACATCAGCACGGAGGACCTGCGATCCGTTGTCGGCACCTTCGCCTCGGTCTTCCCCCATGTCACGCTGTGGCTGGTGGGGGAGGGCGATCTGCTCATGGTGGGGGCTCGCGAGCCATTCGATGATCGCCTCGAGGCCCTGCCGACGGCGTGGCGCCGTCCGCATATCGCGGACGATTTGCGGTCCGTCGGCGTGATGGAGCCGTTCGGAGTTCTGTCGACGTTTCTCGGCGGGACCGCGGCAGCGGCGCGATTTGGTGGGGGTGCGCCGAGCCAGACCGATGACCGCCTGGCACTGGAGTTCTCCACGCCGCGTGCGCTGAGGACGGCGTCACGAGTGAACGTCCAACAGTTGCGTGCGTCGGTGTCTCCGACCGAACAGCCGCCAGCGATCGCGAGCGCCTGGGCGGAGGCGGACGGTGACGCGCTGGTGCAACGCGCGGCGATGCTCCGTGAGGCGGGCGCCTATGAGGCCGCTTATCAGGCTGCGCTCGACGCCATTGCCGCCGAGCCGCTTCAAGCCGGGGCGTTCGCGACACTGGTGGATGCCGCAGTGGCCAGCGGCCGTCAGCCAGAGGCGCTCGTCGCCTTGAAGGCGCTGGCGAACCGCTATCCCGCGCGGCCTGAGGCCCATCTAGCACTGTCGCGTTTGCACGCTGCTCAGGGGGTGTGGGATGACGCCGCCCAGGCAGCCACCGACGGCATCCAACGAGCGCCGGGGAACGCGGCAAGCCTCGAGCAACTGGCATCGGTGTTCGCCGACGCGTCTGATGCGCGCCGGTTGGAAGGCGTTGTCGCCGCGCTGCTCACCCAACATCCGTCGCGTCCGAGTGCGCACTACTATCGCGCGGCACTCGGGTTCATGAAGGGCGATCTATCCGCTGCCGAGGTCGCGGCGCGAGAGACCCTGACAATCGACCCTCGACATGCGCGCGCACAGAATCTGCTCGGGGCCATTCGGGCCATGCGCGGCGAGACGGACGCGGCGCGGCAGGCGTTCACGGACGCCATGCGGCTCGACCCGAAGGACCCGACGGCGTATCAGAATCTCGCGCTGCTCGAGCTGAACGCGGGCAACCATGCCGCCGCCAAGCGGTCTTTTGCCGAGGCGCTCTCCCTGGACCCGACGTCGAGAGCCGCACGCGACGGTCTCAGTCGCGCGAAGGCCGTACCGAATCGCTGAATCGATGGGCACCTCCCGGGTCTGATGACCGCGAGCGGGTGAGGGCTGTGATGTTGTCGTGGTGCCACCGGCGTGGTACGGTCTGGGCATGGCCCTCGATCTGACGGATCTCTCCAGGACCGCGGCGACGCTTGCATCTCGCAGTCCCCACGACATCCTCCGGCTGGCGCTCGACGAGTTCTCGCCGGACATCGGGATCTCGTTCAGCGGTGCTGAAGATGTGGCGCTCATCGACATGGCGGTGAAGATCGGCGCGCCATTCCGCGTGTTCTCGCTCGATACGGGCCGACTGCATCCCGAGACGTATCGGTTTGTCGAGAAGGTCCGCACCCACTACCGCATCACGATTGATACGTATGTGCCGCAACCCGATGCCGTGCAGGCACTCGTGCGAAGCAAGGGACAGTTCTCCTTCTATGCGGACGGTCACAAAGAGTGCTGCGGGATTCGGAAGGTCGAGCCGCTCGGGCGAGCGCTCGCGCCGTTGCGGGCCTGGGTGACTGGCCAGCGCAAAGATCAGAGTCCCGGGACTCGGGCCGATGTGCCGGTGATCCAGATCGATCGCACGTTTGGTACGGTCGACAAACCGCTGGTGAAGTTCAATCCGCTCAGCTTCTGGACGTCGAAGCAGGTGTGGGCGTACATTCGCGAGCACGACGTTCCGTACAACCCGCTTCACGAACGCGGCTTCATCTCGATCGGCTGCGAGCCCTGCACCCGCCCGACGCACCCAGGCGAGCACGAGCGTGCCGGCCGCTGGTGGTGGGAAGAGGAAACCAAGAAGGAGTGCGGCCTTCACATGACGAACCTACCCTCCGATCCGGATGTCGGCGACAAGAGGCAGGTGGTCTGAGGCGAGCAGCGACAGGCGTGTGCGGGGCATGGCGAGGCCGAGCACCTCGAGGCGGCCCGAGTAGTAGATGTGATCGAGGTGCAGGATGGGGAAGAGGCCGGGATAGGTGCGTCGCCGCTTCAAGTAACTGCGGACGTCCACGCTCCGCAGCCTTCGACTCAGGAGGATCGTCGTCAGGCCGCGCATCCATTCATTGAAGTCGCCGAGGACGACCTTCGCGCCCACGACGTGGCGATCGCTCACGATCTCCGCCAGACGCTGGGCCTGATATCGCCGCTCGAGAATGGCCGTGCCCAAATGCACGTTGTAGACGTGTAGGCGATGGCCGTGTACATCCACATCGGCCCGCTGCAGGCACCGAGGCTCGCAGGTCTTCCACGAGAGGTTGTGTTCGGCGTGATGGAGAATCGGGAGCCGGCTCAACACGACGTTGCCGAATTGATGCTCGCGCAGTCGGCGCGCAGAGGCCATGACCCAGCCCATCCCGAGCGCAGCCCCAATCTCTTCGATATGGCTCGAGCCGCGCGGTCCCGGGCCGATCACCTCTTGGAGCGCGACGATGTCGGCGTCGATGGCGCGCAGTACCGCGGCCACCCGATCGGGTCGAGTCCGGCGGTCCATGCCTCGGCAGCGGTGAATGTTGTAGGTCACCACCCGCAGCGTGGCCGGTTCATGAGCACTCAACGCGCTATGATAGGCCCGGTCAGCCGGGTGGGTCGGGTAGGCCGTGAAGGAGGCGGGGTAAACAACGATGTCGCGTCTCAAGTCTGAGATCGAGGTGCAGTGCCCGTGCTGCAAGGCGACCCTCGTGGTCGATGTGAATCTCGGGCGCGTCATCTCGCACGCGGAGCCCGAGCGCAGCGACAAGCCGGAGCTGTCCGACGCCCAACGCATCCTGGCCGAAGAGGCACGGCGGCGCGAGGCGATCTTCCAGCAGTCGGTCGACGCCGAGAAGAATCGCGGCGATGCGCTCTCCCGGCGATTCGAGGAAGCGCTCAAGCAGGCACGTCAGGAGCCGATCACGAAGCCCACACGCGACTTCGATCTCGATTGAGACCTGGTGGTTTCGAGAGCTCCCGGCTTCATGCGTTCGGAGGTCCGCAGTTCCGCGACTCTGAGGCCCGACCAGCGACCGCACCAACGACTGTGGCCAACAACCGACGACCGGTTTCCAACGTCCAACGACCCAAGACCAACGACCAGTTGACCACCGAGCGCCTCGTGCTTCGTCGGTTCACGCGCGACGATCTCGAGTGGCTGGTCGCGTTCTACACGGATGGCGAGGTCACGCGTTACCTGGGCGGCCCTCTCCACAGGGCAGCCGTCACCGAGCTGCTCGAGACCCGCGTTCTCCGCTACTACGACGAGCATCCCGGCTTCGGCATCTGGCAGACCATCGAGCGCGCGACGGATCGGCCGGTTGGGTTTCACTTGCTCAACCACATCCAGGGCGAGACGATCGTCCAGGTGGGCTACTCCCTCCTGCGCTCCGCGTGGCGCAAGGGCTACGCGACGGAAATGGCGCGCGAGGTGATGCGCTACGGATTCGTTGATCTGAGGCTGCCCCGGATTGCCGCGGTCGCCAACCTGGCGAACATCGCATCGCACAGCGTCCTGCTGAAGATTGGTCTCGAGCGTCGAGGCAGTCGTGTGTTCCCGCACCCCGCGTACGCGGCGCAGGGGCCGATGGCGTTTTTCGAGATCGAGGCGAAGCCGTGGCTCGCTCGCTCCGCTCCACAGGGGGCCGGGTAAGCCTGGTGCGCGGCCGCGTGGCTCACCCCGACCCGATGTCGCGGCAGAGAGCGCCAGATCGGCGCCGCCACGGCCTTGGTGGTCGGATGCTGAGTCGGTCAGCGGTCGTGAGTGGGCAGGCAGTCGAGCGGTCTGCTCGGGTCGATGCCATCCATGAACGGGCGGTGCCTGTCGAGATTCGTCAGTTGATACACCAGACCGAGCCAATTGTTGAAGATGGCCTTGGCGGTATCGGTCCACGTGTTGTCCAGATGCGGGGCGATGTCCGTCTCCGAGAAATCCGGGAGCGGACGATCGGCGGCGTGCGCCACAGACGCCTGCTCGAGATACTCCGCGAGGATCGCGAACGCCTCTTCCGAGATGTAGTGTTCAGGGAGCGGCGGCATGTCCCGCTCGCCGGCAAAGTGACGGAGGGCCTCCCGCTTGAATTCCTTGAGGAGGCTGTTCGCGTCGTATTCCGGATGGCCCTGAAAGTAGATCCGCCGGAACTGATCCTCGCTGACGGCCATGTGAACGCCGGCCTCCTCACTCTCGACGAGGATCGTCAGGCCAGCATCGAGAAAGTGTTGACGCGTGATCGCGTTGTACCGGGAATGAGGCACGTCGAAGCGCGTGTTGATGCCACGGAGGAGTGGATGGTGCGGACCGACGACGCGGTGGTTGTAGACGCCCCATTGCTTCAGGGGCAGCGGCACCCGATCGATGCCATGCAGGTACTTCATGAGCGCGTGCGTGGAGAGACAAGAACAGAGAACTGATGTCACGTTCTCACTCGCCCAGCCGATGATCTCGATGAGCGGGCGGTAGAATGCTTCCTGCTCCAGCCGTGGAGTGGCCACGTTGGCGCCGGTGATGATGAGCGCATCCAGCCCACCAGCGACCATCGACGCCATGTCTTCTAGTGGTGCGCGATGTAAGTCTCAGTCGCCTCGCTGCGCGGCAATCCCGGGACCGTAAAACAGTGAACGTAGAACTGCGCGATCTGATTGGACGTCCCGACGAGCCGCATGAACTGCTGCTCGGTCACTTGAAACGCCGCGTCGGGCATCATGTTGAGCAAACCGACATGGAGCGCGCGGATATCCTACCGTTGTGCCTTATCCCGGCTCAGTCGCTGCGGCGCCCGATGTCGCGCTGCGCCCGCCGGTTGGTCGGACGACGGTGAACTCATCGAAGGCGCGGGCGCATCCGAGTGCGCGACTGTCCCGGCATCTGGGAGGCCCATATGGTGCGGATTCTGTGTTCGACCCTCGTGGCTTCGCTGACCCTGATTCTCGGTGGTGCGGCTGCGCCCGCTACCGCGCAGCAGGGCTTCACGGTGCACCGCCTCTACAGCTGGGCGTCGGGCCGGGGGTGGCGCCGGGCTTTCCGGGCTCCCCGAGTGGTCTCCCGGCGCGCGATCGAGGGCCGCGTCAGACCGGCACGGCGCGGATACGCGGACGGATCGTTGCAGCCGACACAGGGCAGCCGCTTCGCCGCGCCACCGCTCGGGCGTCGGCGCCAGAGATCCGCGAGATGGTGTCAACGATGACCACGCCCGACAGGTTCTACGAGGTGAGGGACCTGCCGGCTGGCCGCTACACCGTCACGGCAAGCAAAGGCGCCTACGCCACCCTGTCGTACGGTCAGACGCGCGCCGCCGAGGGCGGGCGACCGATCGAGATTAAAGACAACCAGACAATTGATCGGATCGATCTCAGGCTCCCGCGCGGAGGGATCATCACGGGCGCCGTGCTGGATGAGTTCGGCGAACCGATGCCCGACGCGCAGGTCAGCGCCCTTCGCCAGCTGTATGTGTCCGGACGGCGGCGGCTGATGCCCATGGGCGGGATCGCCACGACCAATGACATCGGCGCGTTTCGCCTGTTCGGGCTCACGCCAGGCACCTACTACCTATCGGTCTCGCTTCGCCCGATATTCGTGACAATGAACGATCGCAGCGACGACCGGACCGGGTATGCACCCACGTACTATCCAGGCACGAACGACATCGCCAATGCGCAGCGCCTGACTGTGGCGGCTGGACAAACGCTGAACGACATCAACGTGTCTCTCGCGCCGACACAGACAGCGAGGGTGTCGGGGACGGTCTTGGACGCGTCCGGTCAACCTGTCCGCGCGGGTGTGGTCATGGCGATGGCTCGTGGGGGTGTCATGCTGGCGATGATGCCAGCCGTCGGTCCGATACGACCCGATGGCGCGTTCACGATCAACAATCTCACGCCGGGCGAATACCTCTTGCGCGCGAGCACGCCGCCGGATGCGAATGGCGGCGCCGGGGCCACCGCGGTGGCGACGGTCTCGGTGAGTGGGCATGATCTCTTTGGTGTCCAATTGATACCCGCGGTTCCGAGTACGATTCGCGGCCGGATCACGTTGGACGGCGGCACCGTCCAATCCGACGGAGGCACGCCCCCGCAGCTCATGCTCAGCTCGGCCGATCCCGACGATTTCGGGCCCGGAATGATGTCGATGCCCGCGATGCTCACGCCGCGAGACGACCTCACGTTTGAAACGAAAGCGACGGCCGGCCGCCTCCTGGCCCGCTTTATGCCGCTAGACGGGCGCTGGCGCTTGAAGGCGGTTCGCCATCAAGGCGTGGACCTCACCGACCGCGGGATTGATGTGCGCTCCGGGCAGGACCTCAGCGATCTCGAGGTCGAGCTGACCAGTCAGCAGCAGGAGGTTTCGGGTTTGGTCACGGGTGCCGACGGCAAGCCGACCAGCAGCTATACCGCGGTGGTCTTCCCTCAGGACCGTGAGCTCTGGCGAGGGGCGACGCGCTACATCGCGGTTGGGCGACCGGATCAGGAAGGCCGCTTTCGAATCAGGACCTTGCCGCCGGGCGACTACTACGTCGTGGCCGTGGAGTACGTGGAGCCAGGCGCCTGGGCGGATCCTGACTTCCTCGATGGGGTGCGCCACGCCGGCACGAGTCTCGCGCTGCACGCAGGCGAGACCAAGACCGTGGACCTACGGCTCACGGAGCCCCGATAACCGGCGCGACGAGCAACCCCCTCGCACGGACACGCCGTTCGATGGACGGAGCGCCTCGCCCATGCAAGCGTTTGCGCAACGAGAGGCGCGTGGAGCCTGCGCTCCATGTACAATGACGTTCGTTCAGTGTCCCCGCGACGCGACCCCGCCCTCTGGCGGCCCATCCTTCATCGTCCTGCCGCCGGTCCGAGGTAAATCCTCGCTGGTCGTCTCTGTGACAAGTGTCGATAGAACAAGAAGATACGGTCGTCCTGACGGACGCGTGCCATATACTGCCGAGTTGCGCGACCGGGGTAACTCTGATGGATGGCTCGTTGCTCTCCGATTAAGACCTTGAGGTCAGGTGCATGCGGATCGGGATCCCGACTGAGATTCGATCAGGTGAGACGCGCGTCGCCGCAACACCGGAGACGGTGAAGAAGCTTGCGGCCGGCGGGTTTCATGAGGTGTGTGTCCAGTCGGGCGCCGGCGTTCACGCGAGCGTTCCCGACCGCGAGTTCGAGGCGGCCGGGGCGTCGCTCGTGCCGACCGCCGCCGACCTGTATGCCCGGTCGGAGCTGGTCCTCAAGGTCCGGGCACCGGAAGCGCCCGAGATCGCGCTGCTGCGGCCGGGCGCCTTGTTGATCGGCCTGCTGAACCCTCACGACGCCCAAGGGCTGGCGGCGCTCGCTGCGCGTCAGGTCACCGGTTTTGCGCTGGAGCGTCTGCCACGGATCACGCGCGCGCAAGCCATGGACGTCCTGTCGTCGCAAGCCAATATCGCGGGTTACAAGGCCGTGGTCATCGCGGCGGACGCCTACGGGCGATTCATGCCGATGCTGATGACGGCCGCCGGGACGGTGAAGGCGGCTCGGGTGCTGGTCCTCGGGGCGGGCGTCGCCGGCCTCCAGGCGATCGCGACCGCCAAACGGCTCGGCGCCGTCGTCGAAGCGTTCGACGTCCGGCCTGCAGTCAAGGAGCAAGTGGAATCGCTGGGCGCGAAGTTCGTCGAAGTGCCGGTCTCCGACGAGGAGAAGAGACAAGCGGAAACGGCCGGCGGCTATGCCCGCGAGATGAGCGACGAGTACCAGAGGCGCCAGGCTGCGCTCATCGATGAGCGGGCGCGGGCGGCAGACATCATCGTCACCACCGCGCTCATCCCTGGGCGTCCGGCGCCGGTCCTCATCCGCGAGGACACGCTCAAGGCCATGAAGCCAGGCTCAATCATCGTTGACCTCGCGGTGGAACAGGGCGGTAACTGCCCGCTCAGCGTCAAGGACAAGACGGTGGTCCAGCACGGAGTGACGCTCATCGGCTACTCGAATCTTCCCGCCATGCTCCCAGCCGATGCGAGTGCGTTGTACGCACGCAACGTCCTCGGCTTCGTGAATCTGTTGGTCGACCCGAAGACCGGCGAGCTCAAGCTCAATCGCAACGACGAGATCATTGCCGGCGCGCTCGTCTGCATCGACGGCGGCGTCGTCCCTGCCGCGTGAGTCTGCCCATGACCGGAACCATCGACCCCGTTGTCGTCAACCTCACAGTGTTCGTCCTTGCCGTCTTCGTTGGGTATCAGGTGGTGTGGCGTGTGACGCCCGCGCTGCACACGCCCCTCATGAGCGTGACCAACGCGATCAGCTCCGTGATTCTGGTGGGCGCGATTCTCGCGGCCGGATCCGGGGAGAACGGCCCCGGCGCCTGGCTGGGCACCGTTGCCGTCGGGTTGGCAGCCATCAACACGTTTGGCGGCTTCCTGGTCAGTCAGCGGATGCTGGAGATGTTCAAGAAGAAAGAGAAGTCGCAGGACGGGTCCAAGAAGTAGACGCGAAGAGTAGATCCACGATGACAGCGAACCAAGTCGCGCTCTCCTACCTTCTCGCCAGCGTGCTCTTCATCCTCTCGCTGCGAGATCTCTCCGATCCCGCGTCGGCGCGCCGGGGCAATCTGCTCGGCATGATCGGAATGGCGATTGCCGTCCTCACGACGTTCGCCATCAGCCACCGGTTCGACTTGGCGATTGCTGCGCTGGTTGTCGGCGGCCTGCTGGGAGCCGTGGTGGCCAAGCGCGTCGAGATGACGCAGATGCCGGAGTTGGTCGCGGCGATGCACTCGCTCGTCGGCCTCTCCGCCGTCCTCATCGCCTACGCCGTGGTCAGCGATCCGACCGCCTTTGGCCTCGAGACGCCCATTCCGCCCGGGAACCGATTGGAACTCTTCATCGGCACCTTCGTGGGCGCAATCACGTTCACGGGATCGATCGTGGCGTTCGGCAAGTTGGCCGGGTTGGGCAAGTACAGCCGGCTGTTCTCGAGTGCCCCGGTGGTGTTCAGGGGGCAACACTTCGTGAACCTGGTGCTGGCGCTCGTGATGATCGGCGCAGGGCTGCTGTTCTTTGCCGCGTCGCCTGAGGGTCAGTGGCCGCCGTTCGTGTTCATGACAGTCCTCGCGTTCGTCCTCGGCATCTTGACCATCATCCCCATCGGCGGGGCCGACATGCCGGTGGTCATCTCGATGCTGAACAGCTACTCGGGCTGGGCGGCGGCCGGCATCGGCTTTTCGCTCAACAACCCGATGCTCATCATTGCCGGCTCACTCGTGGGCGCATCCGGCGCGATTCTCTCCTACATCATGTGCAAGGCGATGAATCGCGGGTTCCTGAGCGTGATCCTCGGCGGATTCGGCGGCGAGACCGCGGCTGGCGCGGCCGGAGGCGGAGAGCAGAAGCAGGTCAAGTCGGGGTCGCCCGAGGACGTCGCCTTCCTCCTGAGCAACGCCGACAGCGTCATCATCGTGCCCGGCTATGGGCTGGCCGTCGGGCGGGCGCAACACGCGACGAAGGAGATGGCGGACAAGCTGACGGCCAAGGGGATCACCGTCCGCTACGCCATCCATCCAGTGGCTGGCCGCATGCCGGGCCACATGAACGTCCTGCTCGCCGAAGCCGAGGTGTCGTACGACCAAGTGTTCGAGATGGAGAACATCAACAGCGATTTCGGGAACACCGACGTCGCGTTCGTGCTAGGCGCGAACGACGTCGTGAATCCGCTGGCCGAGCAGCCGGGCAGCCCTATCTACGGCATGCCGATTCTCGAAGCCCACAAGGCCCGCACCGTCATCGTCAACAAACGGTCCATGGCGGTGGGCTACGCCGGCATCGACAATCCGCTCTTCTACATGAACAAGACGATGATGGTGTTCGGGGATGCGAAGAAGGTGATGGAGGAGATCGTCAAGGCGATCGAGTGAGGGCGCTTCGGTTGGAGCTGGCGGCCATCGGCCCTCGTCCGTCGCGCAGCGCCTCTCCGGCCACCGCAACCGGCTTTTCGACGATGCACCGATCCGCTCACGACAAGGGGCGCTGGCGTCAGTGCTGGCGGTTCGGGGGCGTGAATCCGGGCCAAATCGCCATGGAAACGCCCTGTTCTACGCAGGGCTTTGGACCGAGATCGTGATAATCTGGAGTGCCCGGTTGGCCGTGGTGGCCGCCGGAGACAAGTGACAATGCCCGAGACCGACCTGTTAGCCCCGGAAGCCCCGTCCGCCGCCCGTAACCAGCGTGTCGTCAACAATTTCGCGATTCAAGTGGCCACCGTCAATGGCTCCGGTAGCCAGACCGCCAACCTTGTGTTGCTGCGCTCGATCTTTCAGATGGGCGTGCCCGTGTCGGGCAAGAACATGTTCCCGTCGAACATCGCCGGGCTGCCTACCTGGTACACCATCCGCGCCAGCGCGAACGGCTACCTGGGCCGCAAGAAGGAAGTCGATTTTCTCATCGCGATGAATCCCGAGACGGCGCGTGAGGATGTGCTGACGCTCGCCCCTGGCGCCGCCGTGGTGTTCGACGAGCCGCTCAAATTGGCCGACCTGCGGAAGGACCTCGTGTTCTATCCGGTCCCCTTCGATAAGCTCGTGACCGGTCTCACCACCGACGCCAAGCTGCGCCGGCCCGTGCGCAACATGCTCTACGACGGCGTGCTCTCGCGGCTGCTGTCCATCGACATGGCGCAGATGGAGCACGCTATCCGGAAGCAGCTGGGGCGCAAGCAAAAGGCGATCGATCTCAACCTGGGCGCGCTGAAGATCGGGTACGACTACGCCGCTGCTAACCTCCCGAAACAGGATCCCTTCGTCATCGAGCCCATGGACAAGACGCAGGGCATGATCCTGATCGAGGGCAATGCCGCAGCGGCCATCGGTTGCATGATGGCCGGCGTCACGGTCGTCGGGTGGTATCCGATCACACCGTCCAGCTCGCTGTGCGAATCGCTCATCGACTACCTGAAGAAGTACCGTCGCGACGAGACAACCGGGAAGGCGACCTATGCTGTGATTCAGGCCGAGGATGAGATCGCGGCTCTCGGCATGGTCATCGGCGCGGGTTGGATGGGCGCGCGCGCGATGACGTCCACGGCGGGCCCCGGTATTTCGCTGATGTCGGAGTTCACCGGCCTCGGGTACTACGCCGAAGTCCCGGCCGTCATCTTCGACGTCCAGCGGGCGGGCCCGTCGACGGGCCTCCCGACACGAACCGGCCAGCAAGACGTCCTCTCGACCGCGTTTCTGTCCCACGGCGATACGAAACACCCGCTGCTGTTGCCCGCTTCGGTGAACGAGTGCTACACGATGGCCATGGATGCTTTCGACGTGGCGGAACGGCTCCAGACGCCGGTCTTCGTGCTCACCGACCTCGATCTCGGGATGAACACGTGGATGTCAGATCCGTTCCAGTATCCAACCAAGCCGTTCGATCGTGGCAAGCGTCTGGACGCGGACACGCTGAAGCGCCTCGGTAGCTTTGGCCGCTATCGCGACGTGGACGGCGACGGCATCCCGTATCGCACCGTGCCGGGTGACGGTATGCCCGCGTTCTTCACGCGCGGATCAGGTCACAACGAGTTGGCTCAGTACAGCGAGCGTGCCGACGACTACGCCAAGAACCTCGATCGCCTCGATCGGAAGTTCGAGACCGCCCGCACCCTGGTGCCCAAGCCCGAAGTGGACCTGGTCGACGGGGGCCGCGTCGGCCTCATCGCGTACGGCACGACGCACTGGGCCATCGTCGAGTCCCGCGATCAACTGCGCGCCGAACACGGGTTCACGACGTCGTACCTGCGCCTGCGGGCGTATCCATTCTCCGAGGAGGTCGCGGCGTTCATCGACGCGTGCGACCGCGTGTACGTCGTGGAACAGAACCGCGACGGGCAGATGGCGTCGTTGCTCAAACTGGACAGCACGCTGGAGCGGTTCGCGAAGATTCGCAGCATTCGCCACTACATTGGCCTGCCCATCGACGGCCGGTCCGTCACGACGGAACTGCTGCGCCAAGAAGGCCGGTAATCGCCACTTCGAAGGAGATTCATCGCGCATGTCCACGACTGTTCAGCCACCGGCCCCTGGGAAGAAGGTCAATCGCATCGGACTCGAGCCGGTCGCGTATCGTGGCGGCAAGACGACGCTCTGCGCGGGGTGCGGGCACAACGCCATCACCGAGCGCATCATCGACGCCTTCTACGATCTCGGCGTCGAGCCAACCGACGTCGTCAAGCTCTCCGGCATCGGGTGCTCGAGCAAGAGCCCGGCGTACTTCCTCGGCAGCGCGCACGGCTTCAACTCGGTCCACGGCCGCATGCCGTCTGTCAGCACCGGCGCCGTGGTCGCCAATCGCAAGATGATCGCGATTGGCGTCAGCGGTGACGGCGACACGGGTGCCATCGGCGTCGGCCAGTTCGTGCACCTCATGCGCCGGAATCTGCCGATGATTTACATCATCGAAGACAACGGCTGCTACGGACTGACCAAGGGGCAGTTCTCGCCGACGGCCGACCTGGGCTCCAAGCAGAAGAGCGGCGTCATCAACGATTTGCCGCCGATCGACACGTGCACCCTGGCGATCGAGCTGGGGGCTTCGTTCGTCGCGCGGTCGTTCTCGGGCGATCCGAAGCAGCTCAAGGCGATCCTCAAGGCGGCGATTAGCCATCGCGGCACCTGCATGATCGACGTCCTGTCGCCGTGCGTCACTTTCAACGATCACGAGGGCTCGACCAAGAGCTATCAGTACGCGAAGGACCACGAAGAGCCCGTGGCGGACATGGATTACGTGCCGTTCTTCGAGGAAATCTCGGTCGACTACAACCCGGGCACGACGACGGCGGTGACGCTGCACGATGGATCGAAGCTGCTGCTCACGAAATTGAATGAGCAGTACAATCCGACCGACAAGTCCGCGGCGCTCAGCCTGCTGCGCGAGACCTCGACGCGTGGCGAGTTCGCTACCGGGATTCTCTACCTGGAGCCGGACAAGCAGGACTTCGTGGACCTGCTGGGCCTCGTCGACGAGCCCTTGGCGTTTCTTGACGAGTCGAAGCTACGGCCCGGTCGAGCTGCGCTCCAGGAGATCATGGAGAGCTTTCGGTGATCGAGTCCGCCTCAAGCGCCGCTCGTGAGCGTGTGGGAAGGACCCGTTCGTGACCGGGTACGCTCCCGTCGCGATCTACGTGGGATTCATCGTCGCGTTCGCGGTCGTGTCGCTGGCGGCGGCCAGGCTGCTTCGAAGCCCGAGCCGCGCGGTCGCAGGCAAGCTCGATAGCTACGAGTGCGGCGCCGACCCGGTGGGCGACGCGTGGATTCAGTTTCCCGTTGGGTTCTATTTGGTTGCCCTCGTCTTCATCGTCTTCGACGCGCTTGCGGTGTTCCTGTTTCCCTGGGCGCTCGTGTTGCGGCAGCTGGGTGTCCAGGGGCTGGCCGCGATGCTGCTGTTTCTGGGGATAGTGACCATGGGGTGGGTGTATGCCTATCGGGAGCGGATGTTCGAGTGGAAATAAAAGGCCCCGTCCCGCAGATTCCCGTCCCGTTCTGGAGAGACGTGAAGGACCTCCAGGAGTGGGAGCGTCTGCGCCAGTGGCGCCCGACGAACGATAGGCATTCAGCCGCGTTTGAGGCCGTGACCGAAGGGATTCACGGCTTTCCCGGCGGGTTCGTGGTCACCACGCTGGCGGACAGGTTCCTCAACTGGGCACGGAAATCATCTGTTTGGCCGGTGACCTTCGGTCTCGCCTGTTGCGCCATCGAAATGATGGCGACCTTTGCCTCGCGGTTCGACGTGGAGCGCCTGGGCATGGTGCCGTGGGCCTCGCCCAGGCACTCGGATCTCATGATCATCTCGGGCACGGTGACCATCAAGATGGCGCCGATGCTCGAGCGCATCTACAACCAGATGCCGGACCCGAAGTGGGCGGTCTCAATGGGTTCGTGCTCCAACTCGGGCGGTCCGTTTCGGCACGGGTATCACGTGGTCAAGGGCGTCGATCGCATCATCCCGGTGGACGTCTACGTGCCGGGATGTCCACCGCCGCCCGAGTCGTTGTTGAACGGGTTGCTGCTCCTCCAAGACCAGATCTCCCACTTCAAGCGGACCGGCCAGCGCGCCGCCCCTAACCCGAAGCTCGACTAAGGGCCTCTCCCCGTGAGCGCTGTCCCCGTCAGTCTTGACGCCGCGAAGACCCTCATCGGTGAGCGCTTTGCCGGGGCACAGGTCAAGGATCCACCCGCGGGCGGTCGCGTGCTCACCGTCACCGTGGCGCCTGACCAGTGGGTCCCGTTTGCGCACTTCGTGCGGGACGCCCTTGACTGCCGGTTCTTTTCATTTCTTTCGGCGGTGGACTGGAAGGCGGACGGACTCGAGGTCGTCGCACGCGTGGACAACCTCGACGAGCGCGTGTCGGTCACGATGAGGACCCGGCTGGGCGCAGGCGTCAGCACCTGTGCTTCGCTGGTGCCGCTCTACGCCGGCGCGGACTGGATGGAGCGGGAGTGCTACGACATGTTCGGCATCCGCTTCGAGGGCCACCCTGATCTCCGGCGGATCCTGCTCGACGACAACTGGGAAGGGTATCCGCTCCTCAAGTCCTACGCGGTTGATACGCCGCATCCACCGTACCGATGACTCCAGAGACACTCGACCGGTTGGCGCGTGCGCCGGCCACGCCAGACCCCACGGCCACGCCCCTGCGGACGCGTGTGGAGGTAGACTACTCGGGCGGAGAACGGCTCACGCTGAACATGGGCCCGCAACACCCGTCCGCGCACGGGGTGTTCCGGGCCGTCCTCACGCTCGAGGGCGAGACCGTCGTGGGCGTGGACGCGGTGATCGGGTATCTGCACCGCTGCCACGAGAAGCTGGCCGAGACGCTGACCTACGCGCAGTATCCCTCCATCGCCTCGAAGACGGACTACGTCGCCGCCATGACGAGCGAGTTCGCGTACGTCCTGGCGGCGGAAGCCCTCGCGAAGATCGAAGTGCCGCCGCGCGGGCAGTACCTCCGTGTGATCATGGCGGAGTTACAGCGCGTCGCGTCGCACCTGCTCTGGCTCGGCACATGGTGCATGGACATGGGCGGCGCGCTCGGTGGCGGTGCCACGATCTTTCTGTACTGCATCCGCGAACGCGAGCGCATCCTGGATCTGTTCGAGTCGCTCGTCGGCGCGCGCCTGCTGTACGGGTTCTATCAGGTGGGCGGCACGCGCTACGACATTCCCACGGGATGGGCGGACCAGTGCCGAAAGACGCTGGACGAGGTCGCCGCCCGAATCGACGAATACGAACGGTTGCTCGATGACAATCCCTTCTTCGAAGCCCGGTCCAAGGGCGTGGGCGTCCTCTCGCGCGAGCTCGCGCAGTCGGTCGGTGTCAGCGGACCCCTGCTTCGCGGCTCCGGCATCGATTTCGATCTCCGAAAGGCCGAGCCGTACTCGTCGTATCAGGACTTCATCTTCACCGTGCCGGCCGATCCCGGTGGGGATTGTCTCGCTCGATACCGCGTCCGGATGGCTGAAATGCGCCAGGCAATCGCCATCGTCAAGCAAGCGCTCGACAAGCTACCCGAGGGGACGATCTCATCGCGTCCCGGCTTGAAGTCCGTGGCGCAGGTGCGCGTGCCGGTGGGCGAGACGTACGCACGGGTCGAGGGGCCGCGTGGTGAGGTCGGCTGTTACCTCGTCGCTGACGGCAGCGCGAAGCCTTACAGGATGAAGTGGCGCGGCGCGTCGTTCTCCAACCTGTCGGTGTTGCCGCACATCCTCGTCGGCCACAAGATCGCCGACGTCGTCGCGATCATGGGGTCGGTGGACCCGGTCTTCGGCGAGGTCGATCGCTGATGCCCGCCTGGCTCTCGCCGCTGATCGCGCCGTTCATCCTCCTGAACGCGCTGGTCCTGCTCCTGGCCTACGTGACGTTGCTCGAGCGGAAGTTCGCGGCCCGGATGCAGTCACGCGTGGGCCCCTATCGTGTTGGACCGCACGGGCTGCTCCAGCCGATCGCCGACGCGCTGAAGCTGATGATGAAAGAGGACATCGTGCCGAACGCGGTCGATCGGCGCGTGTACAACCTCGCGCCGATCATCTTCTTCGTGCCCTGCATGCTCATCTTCGCGACGATTCCATTCGCGCCCGGCTTGGGCGTCGCCGACCTCAACATCGGCATCTTGTTCTTCCTGGCCGTCTCGTCGCTGGAGATCGTCGGCCTCTTCATGGCTGGTTGGGGATCGAACAACAAGTACGCGTTGCTGTCCGCGATGCGGGCGGTGAATCAGATCATCTCGTACGACCTGCCGTTCATCTTCGCCTCCTTGGTGCCTGTCCTGCTCGCCGGGTCACTGCGACTGTCTGACATTGCGGCAGCGCAAAGCGGCCTCTGGTTCGTCGCGTATCCGGTCATCGGGCAGGTCGCGTTCATCCTGTACGTCGTGTCGACGCTGGCGGCCGAGAACCGCGTGCCGTTCGACATCCTCGAAGCGGAGTCGGAGCTCGTGGCAGGCTTCCGGGTCGAGTACTCGGGGATGAAGTTCGCCTTGATTCAGCTCGGCGAGTACGCGCACGTGGTCGGGTCGTCGTTCCTCGGCGCGCTCCTCTTCCTCGGGGCGTGGGCGGGACCAGGTCCGGCGTGGCTCGGTCCGCTGTGGTTCCTGCTGAAGGCGATGTTCGTCTTCCTGCTGGTGACGTGGGTCCGCTGGAGCTTTGTGCGGATTCGCGTGGATCAGATCCTCGCCTTGTCGTGGAAGGCGCTGCTGCCATCCACGCTCCTCCTGCTGGTCGCCACCGCGATCGTCGTCGTCTGGCGCGCCGGCGCATAGACCCGAGCCTGATCAAGCCCCGGCCCACGGAAGGCGTTGCGCCCGGTTATGGACGCGGGTACGGGCCGAAGTCCGACGTCCCCTGCACGGGATGGGGAAAGATTGTCCAGTTTGGTGTGGCTCAATCGCGTCGACCTGCTGACGATGATCGACGGGGTGACGTTCGACGAGGCATGGCACGACCGCGTGTCGGGCCATTACGGCCGGGAAGTGCTGGACTCCATCGGCCGTGCGGAGCGCATTCGGCACCTGCGAGCGAGTGGGCGGCCGCAGGATCTCCTGGACATCGAGGGCCTCTCGTAAACGCAGCACTTCGCGCTTCGGCGACGGTCCGTCGTCGTCGGCCGAGGTCGCGTGACGTGGGATAGGGCACGCTCGGAGCTCGAGACCGGCAGAGGCGAACGCTACTCTCCGACTGACGGCTCCACGAGGGTGCCGTGTGCCGCCTGACGGTCCGCTGGCGCGAGCGCCATGAGCTTCGGTGCGGCTTTGATGTGCACCTGCACTTGCGCTTCGGCGGCCGCAAGCGCCGCCGCGTCTCCCGCGCGATACGCGCGGTTCGCTTCGATCAGCGCGTTCTGATGCGCCGGCGTGGCGTCCGGGCTCTCGTAGATGGCCGCGACTGGGCACGCCGGGATGCAGGCGCCGCAGTCGATGCACTCATCCGGATGAATGAAGAGCATCGAGGTAAGCGCGAACTCTGGTTCGTCTTTGCGGGGATGGATGCAGTCGACCGGGCACACGTCGACGCACGCCGTGTCCTTCGTCCCGATGCAAGGGTCTGTGATGATGAACGGCATGAGCGGGTCCCGCCTGCTCAGCCGCTTACACGAGCTTGGCGTCGAGCGTGATATTGGTCTTGAGCAACCGGGAGATCGGGCAGCCGGCCTTGGCACCTTCCGCCGCCTGCTGGAACTTGGCGGAGTCGGCACCCGCGCTCTTGACGCGGGTCTCGAGGTGACTGGACGTGACGGTCCAGGCGCCCTCGACGTTGTCGAAGCTGACGGTCGCGGTCGTGTCGATCTGCTGCGGAGTCAGCCCTTCATTCGCCATGAAGAGCGAGAGCGCCATGGAAAAGCAGGCGGCGTGCGCGGCCGCCACCAGCTCCTCAGGGTTCGTGCCCGGATCCTCACCGAATCGCATGCCGAACGCGTAAGGCACCTTCGCTAGGGTCCCGGAGCCCGTCGAGACCGAACCCTTTCCATCTCGCAACCCGCCCGTCCATCCCGCACTCGCTGTTCGCTTCATCGTCGACCCTTTCGTTGTAGGGAGCCGTGTGGCGTTCATTCTAGGCTAGCGAGGCTGCGCCTTAGATGGTCGAGTGGGCACTCAGCCTCGCTAGGTGGCTTCAGTCGTTCGCCCCGCTGCCCGGGGATCGAGCCGTCATGTGGTCGGCGCGTGTGCCGTGGCTGAAGCGGGCACGGGGGCCCGCTCGCCTGCCGGCGTGCCCGCGTCCGGCGCTGCAGGGCGTGGCGCGGCCGGTGCATGAGCCACCGCCGGTTTCGGGATCCGCGCCTTGAGGAGCTCCGGGCCTCGTGCAAACAGCTCATCTTTGGAGAGCTTGTTCGCGTCGACGTCGGCCAGTAGCGCGCGCTGCGCCTTGTACTCGCGGTTCTCGATGCCCGCTTTGCTTTGGAGCAGCCGCCAGGCCTTGCGACGCTCGACGCAGAAGAGTACCAATTGTCGCGAGAGGGCACGGTACTCGATGTCCGTGTTGGCCCCCTGGACCTTGATGTAGACGCCGAAGTCCGGCACGTACGATCGGTGGTCCGGCACCAGGTATCGGCGATAGACCACGTCCTGCTGCGTGATCCGGACCAGCATGTTCTCGAGCGGCACGAGCGTGGCGGCGTCTTCCCTCTTGATCTTCTTGAAGTGATTGCGGAAGCGCGCCTCGGTGGCGGCCCAGTGCGCCACCGTGAACCGATGCAGCTCGGTGTCGCCTTTGAGCTTCGTTTCGTACCAATCGAGCTCCGCGGACGGATTGCCCTTGAGATCCAGCGCCTCCTGATAGGTTTCGCCCAGTCTCGGGTTGAAGATGAACTCCGGCGCCCCGCGCGAATCGCGCACGCGCTGCGCCTGGGTGAGTGCCATGTCGTCAGGCACGCCGTGCTCCGGCTGGCAGGTGGTGAAGCACTGGAGGAACGCCGTGCCGCGGTATTCGATGCCGTCGAGGATCGCTCGATAGAGCTTGGGAACGTTCGCGATTGACACCTGGGCGACGAACGGCGATCCATGGCCGGCCAGGAACGCTTCCGCCACGGTCTTCTTCTCGACGTGCTTGCCCTGGGTGGCTGGTCCGAATACGTTCATGTCGTTGCCGCCGAGCATCGGTGTTGAATCGGAGTTCTGGCCGCCGGTGTTCGAGTACACCTGCGTGTCGAGCATCACGGCTTTGACGTTCGGGCGGTTCTGCAGCACGACCTTCGACATGTTCTGGAATCCGATATCGCCCATGCCGCCGTCACCGCCGACTACCCAGACCTTGGGCAGCTCGAGGATCTCCTGATCCGTCATCCACGCGTCGGAGAAGTGCACGTACCGGTCGTATTCGGTCTGGTTGATGACGCCCATCTCACGGTCCAACAGCGCGGTGGCGAGACGCTCCGGAATCACGGACCGCCGAGCGTGGTCGACGATGAAGCTTTCGCCGATGAGCCAGCCGACGGTGACGCCATCTTGGAAAAGGGAGTTCATCCACGGATACGGATGCGGGTTGTTCGGGGGCGTCGAGCCGTACACGGTGTTGCAGCCGGTGTGAGCGGCCATCGCCATCACGGACATGCCGTTGGCCAGTCGACCGTCGACGGCTTGCAGGGTCTTGTGGTTGAACGCCTCCTGTCGTATGACGGCGGTCAACGCCGTGACGATTTCGGCGTCGGCGATGTCGCCGTGTGCCTCGAGGCGGGCCTTGATGTCCTTGTCGTCCTCGCCGCCGAGCCCCATCAAGAGATGAGCGACCGCCTGTCGGAAGAGCGCGTACTCTTCCGGCTTCTTGTCTTTTAGCGCGGCGAGCCGGGCGGCCCCGCTTGCATCGAGTCGATCGGCCGTAGCTCGCAGCCGATCGGCCTTCGCATGGAACACCGGCCGCATATACGCCTCGGTGACCGCGGTGACGGCGCGCAGCACGCTCTTCTCACCGCATCCGGCACAGGCGCCGTCGCCCGACACCAACGCGTCGTAGTTGCGGCGCACCATCAGCATGTTCCGAAGCGCCGCGGTCTTCGAGTCCTGCGGCCGCGCATCGGTGTAAAGGCCGAGGTACTTCTGCGGGGTGTCGGGCAGCAGATTGAGGAACGCCGTCCCGGTTTCGTGCTCGGCGTTCACGTCCTCGGTTTCCTGTACCATGCGCAGCGCCTGATGTTCGCCGCACGCCGTGACGCAGGCGGCGCAGCCCTTGCACAAGTCGGAGACGAAGATCGAGAAGATGCCGCCAGCGCCCGGTGTCCGCTTCTCGGGCGTGGCGAAGATCGCGTTCGCCTTCTGGTAGGCGAGAGGCACCTTGTCGAGGATCGCGAAGAGCTGCTCCTTCGCCTCCGTCGAGAACCCGTTCACCTCGTGGGTGACCTGTCGGATGATCGCCTGGAGCGGCGGCGGGTTCTTCCCGAGGCTGTCGCGCATGAGGGCCCGCGTGCGCCGATCGATCTCGGGCACGAGGTCGACCATGTTTTGGCGCTCGGTGGGATCCGACACGTAATTCACGACCGCGGTCCGCAGAATGGTCACCAGATCCTGAGAGCAGTTCGGCAGCGCAGTGTCCGGACAAACGCCGATGCACTCCATGCACTGCGTGCAGTTCTCCGGGATGTAGAGCGGCGTCTCACGACGTGCGACGTACTTCGATGCCGTGTCCCCGCTGCCCGCCGCCATGATCCCGAGTGCGGAGTACGCATTGGCTGGCTGGTTGTACCCATGGCCCGCCCGGAAGTTGCGGTCGAACTCCTTGATGCGTGTGAACGGCGTGCGCTCGGCCTGGTCGTTCGGTGCGACCTGCGAGCGGCAGCCCGATCCGCACGAGTGGCCGTCGACACCCACCGTGGCGGCGACGAGCGGCAGGATCGCTTGGCCTCGCAGCGTCGAGCGATCGGCGGCGTGCAGCTCACCAATCTTGATCTCCCGCACCCGCTCGAAACCCTGCGCCATGACCTCCATGTTGGATTTCACGACGGCGTCGCCGAGTCGACCGAACTTCTTCGCGTACTGCTTGTGGACCACCTCGCGGAACTGCTCGGGCGTGATCCCGAACTCCTCGAGCACCGGCGAGACCGCGAAGAACGCGCCGAGGAAGGCGTTGCCTTGCATGCGCAGCTGCAGGTCGGTGCGATCGGTCGCCTTGCGGGCGATGGCGAAGCCAGGCAACGTGAAGACGCGGATGTTCTTGTCGATGATCAGCTTCCGCGCCCACAAGGGGAGACGTTCCCACGCCTGCGCGCCCTCTTCCTCGGACTCCCACAGGAGGGAGCCGCCTTCCGACATCCCATCCAGCGGGTTCGTGTGCGTGAACGCCTTGGGATCGCAGCAGAGGACGACGGTGACGTGGCGCAGATCGCAGTTCACGCGGATGCGTTCCGGCGCGGCGACCAGGAAGTACGACGTCGGCGCACCCTTCTTTTCCGATCCGTACTTCGGGTTCGCGCTGACGTGGATGACCTCCTTCGGATTCCCGAACTCATCGACCAGCCGATCCCGCTCGTAGAGCAGATCGTTGAGGTCGCCGAGGATGGCGCCCAAGTTCTTGCCGGTCGTGATGGCTCCCCATCCCCCAACCGAGTGGAAGCGGACGGCCACGGCGCCTTCAGGGAGGAGCGAGGGCCGCTCGTCGGCTTTGACTTCGTACGGATGGTCCACACCGAGCACCATGAGCGACACGCCGTCGGACGCGCGCTTGCCGTCGCGACGCGCGCATTCGCCCGTCGCGAACTCGTACGCGCCGATGATGTGTTCCGGACGAAAATCTCGCGATCCGAGTCCGTACACGCCACTGAAGAGACGGGGCATGCGCTCGCTGGTGATGGCTGGAAGACCAGCCTCGCCCTGGAGCGATCGATGGAGCGCGGTCCGGATGTCACGGCCCATCGGGTTGTCCCCAGCCATCGGCTCATCGGTCCGCTCGAGGACGATCACCCGCTTCTTCCCGGCCAGCGCCGAAACGACCGCCGCCTCGGGGAACGGCCGGAACACGTTGACGTGGACCGATCCCACACGCGCACTCCGATGCACGCGCAGATGATCCACGGCCGCTTCGATGTTCTCCGCGGCAGAGCCGATCGACACGAACACGGTGTCCGCGTCGTCGGTTTTGTACTCGCTGACCAACCCGTAGAAGCGACCCGTCAGATCGGCGAAGTCCTCGTACCCGCTCCTGAAGAAATCGAGAATCGGTTCGGTGAAGTGATTCCGGCGGGCGACGACGCCCTGCATGTAGTGCTCTTGGTTCTGCACGGGTCCCAGGAGGATCGGATTCGTCAGGTCGATCATGCGCGGGACACGCAGCCGTCGAGGGCCGAACAGTGCGCGCTGCGTCTCCGTGGGACACTCGATGATGTCGTCGGGCGCCCCAAGGTATCGGCGAATGAGCTCGGCCTCGTGCTTGTAGAACGTCCGCTCGAGGTGCGAGGTGAGGAATCCGTCCATCACGTTCATCCCCGGCGTCAGACTCAGCTCGGTGACCCGCCGCAGGATCAGCGCCTGGTCCGCGGCCTGCTGCGCATCCTTGGCGAAGACGATGATCCAGCCGGTGTCCAGCGCGCCGTACACGTCGTCGTGACCGCAGTGCACATTCAATGCGTGTTTGGTCAGCGCGCGCGCGGCCACTTCGAGCACCATCGTCGAACATTTGCCGGGCGCGTGATAGTACTGCTCGACGCCGTAAACCACTCCCTGGCCCGACGTGTAGTTGACGACGCGCTTGCCGCAGACCGAATGCGCGATCGCGCCACCCTGCGCGGCGTGTTCCCCCTCGGCCTCGATCGCGATGGTGTTGCGGCCAAAGACATTGAGCTTGCCCTCGGCGAAGGCCTGCTGGTAGAGCTCGCCGCCCTCGGTCGAGGGCGTGATCGGGTAGAACACGCCGGCATCTGCGATGCGAGCTTCAGTGTGGTACGAGACCAACTGGTTGCCGTTGGCTGTGACACGGATACCCGGATAGCGAGGCCGATTGCGCATGGCACACCTCTCCCACTTCGCCAGCGTCGACGCGATGGGCCCGCGAGCCAGCGGTCCCGAGGGGCGGTCGTCGCTGGACGGCCGGATGTTACCACGCGCGGTCCGCGGTGAGCCTAGCCTCGCGCCTGGCGGCGCTCGGCAGGACCGGTCCGGACACGGTTTTCTGGTGCCAATGGGCCGGTTCTGTGGCAGACTGTGACGGCATTAGAGGTGGAGGCCGACGTGACGGTGCTGAAGCTTGACCACGTACCTCACACATGCCATTGGTCGGTGCCGACGCTGTTCATGCCCCGACCGTATTGGCTCTCCGCCACCGAGGCCGATTGGTGCTGCTGGAACGACCGTCAAATCGTCGTCCTCGAATCCACCGAGATCTGCAGAACGTGCCCACAATGGACGCCTCGCCAGTTCGACGTCGGAAGAGCCGCGATGAGTCCACGTCCAGGCGCAATGCCGTTTCGCACGCCTTGAGGACTCGACGCGCGCCGTTGCCCCTCGCGCTCGCTCCAGGTGCCCGCCCGTTGGCTCATCCATTGGCGTCATGGTCGTAGGTGAAGCGTCCGGCGCGGCCGGGACCCCGGTCGGTGTCATCCTGCGCGCGGTGCTCCGCGCGATGCAGGTGACGTTGGTGAACCTCTTCCGTACGCCCGTCACCGTCCACTACCCGGAGGAGAAACGCGCGTATCCAGATCGGTATCGTGGCTTGCTCGCGCTGGCCTATGAGCCCGATACGGGCGAGGAAGCTTGCATCGGCTGTCGACTGTGCGAATACGTGTGCCCGCCGGCCGTCATCAAGGTGGAGATGCTCAAGGGCGAGAAGCGGAACTACGCCAAGAGCTTCTCGCTCGAGCTGTACGCCTGCGAGTTCTGCGAGCTCTGCGTCCAGGTGTGTCCGACCGACGCCATCGTGATGACGAAGTCGTTCGACCTGGCCACGAGCGATCGCCGTGAGCTCTTGCTCGACAAAGACCGCCTGCACGCGATCGGGCTCGTGCATCAGCAATCGTGGGCCACCGGCAACAAGCTCCGCACGATGCAGGGCCCTCCCAAGCAGGCGGCTGCCCACGCCGCGGAGCCCACCGCGGCGAGTGGGACCAAGTCATGACGACCGAGGTGATCGCGTTCTGGGCCCTTGCGGTGACCCTGGTTGGCTCCGGCCTGGCCGTGGTGCTGTCGAAGAACCTGTTCCATGCCGTCCTCTGGCTGGCGCTCTCGCTCGTAGGAACGGCCGGCGTGTTTCTCCTGCTCGAGGCCGAGTACCTCGCGGCGGTGCAGTTGCTGCTCTACGCGGGCGGCATCATTACGATCGTCGTGTTCGCGATCGTTGTGACCGAGCGACTGGTGGGGCAGCGGCTCTCGCAAACGACCGGTCGGATCGCCGCCGGAACGATCGTGTCAGCAGGTTTGTTGGCTCTGGTGCTCAGGACCGTGGCCCAGCAGCCGCTCGTGACGACGCGGCCGCCCATCACGGACGATCTGACCCGGTCCTTGGGCGAGGCCCTTCTGACGCGCTATGTGCTGCCGTTCGAGTTGCTGGCGTTCCTGATGCTCGCGGCGCTCCTGGGTGCGACCTACTTTGCGCGGCCCGACGACTAGGACGTATGGGACTGCAGGCGTACCTCGTGCTGTCGGCCGTCGTGTTCTGCCTCGGCCTGTTCGGTGTCATCACGCGCCGTAACACGATCGGGATTTTGCTCGGCGTCGAGCTGATGCTGAACGCGGTCAATATCAATCTCGTGGCGTTTGGGCGCTTCAGAGGCGATCTCGCGGGTCTCGTCTTCCCCGTGTTCGCCATCGCCATTACCGTCGCCGAAGCCGCGTTGGGGCTAGCCATCGTGATTCTGCTCTTCCGTGTCCGCCGCACCGTGATGGCGGATCATCTGGATCTGCTTCGAGGATGATGGCCGACGTCACCGCGCTCGCCCTGGTCGCTCTGCTGCTGCCGGCCGTCTCGTTCTTGATCCTGGCCGTCGTCGTGCCGCTTCGTCGATTGGGTCGGCCGGCGGCCTACGTGTCTCTGCTGTGCGCAGGCGGCGCCCTCGCGGCGGCCGCGCTCGCGTGGCGCGGAGCAGCCGAGCGATCACGACTCGTGTGGGACTGGATCCCGGCCGAGGCGGGTCCGCTGGCGACCATCGGCGTCCTCGTCGATCACGACTCCACGAGCATGCTGTTGCTGGTCGCACTCGTGGCGTTCCTCGTGCAGCTGTATTCGATCGGCTACTTGTCCGACGAACTGCCCTACGCACTGGGCCGGTATTACACGTACCAGTCGCTCTTCGCGTTCTCGATGATGGCGTTGGTCTTGGCGCCCAATTTCGTCCAGCTCTTCATCGCGTGGGAGCTCGTCGGCCTGTCGTCGTATTTGCTCATCGGGTTCTGGTATCACAAGCCCGCGGCCGCCCGTGCGGCCGTGAAGGCCTTCTGGACGACCAAGCTTGGTGACGTGGGGCTGCTCATTGGCATCGTGATGCTCTGGCGACACACGGGCACCTTCGATCTGACCGAGCTGCAAGCGATGGTCAACAGCGGGACGGTCGCGGCGGCCGGCCTGTCGGTGATGACGTTCTGCATCTATCTGGGCGCGGTGGGGAAGTCGGCGCAGTTCCCGCTGCACATCTGGCTGCCGGACGCGATGGAAGGTCCCACACCGGTGTCGGCCTTGATTCACGCCGCGACCATGGTCACCGCTGGCGTGTACCTGTTGCACCGAACGAGCTGGTTGTTCGCGTTGACGCCCGAGGTGCTGGCGATCGTGGTGTGGATTGGCGCCCTGACGGCCCTCCTCGCGGCGGTGCTCGCGTGTGTGCAGGACGACATCAAACGTGTGCTGGCGTACTCGACGGTCTCGCAGCTGGGCTACATGATGGCGGCTATCGGCGCCGGGTTCTCCGCCGCCGGGTTCTTCCACCTGCTGACGCACGGTTTGTTCAAGGCGCTGCTGTTCCTCGGAGCCGGGGCGGTGATTCATGCCGTCGGAAGCAACGACCTCTCGCGCATGGGTGGACTCGTGAAGCGCATGCCGCAGACGGCCGTGTTGTTCATCATCGGCTCCCTAGCGCTCGCGGGCATCCCGTTCTTCGGGGGGTTCCTGTCGAAAGAGGACGTGCTCGGCACAGTGTGGGAGGGTGGCCACGTGGTGCCGTTCGCGATCCTGATGCTCGTCGCGTTCCTCACCGCGTTCTACATGTTCCGTGTGGTCTTCTTGGCGTTCTTCGGCGCCGAGGCGCTGGTCGCACACGCACACGCCGCGGCCGCTTCGTCCGCGGATCACGCGTCAGCCCACGGCGCAGGACATGGCCCGGGGAGCCACGGATCCGATGGCCATGCGGCCGGCGGACACGGTATCCCGCACGATCCGCCCGCGGTGATGCGCCTGCCGCTCTGGATTCTCGCCGTCCTGTCGACGATGACTGGCGCGTACGTCACCGTGTCCGGGCCGGAGTTGTTCCTCGGGCACCTCGAACACGAACCGACGAGCCCCGCCTGGCTGATGCCTGCCGCCGTCGCGGTGGCGGGCGCGGGCATCGCCCTCGCCTGGCTCACGTACCAGCGTGCGGTGCTCGATGCCGAACGCCTCGCCTCGTCCATGGGGGTACTCCGGACAGCGGCCTTGGCGAAGTTCTGGATGGATGACGCCTTCGAGGCCGTGTATTACCGCGTGTTCCTGGGATTCTCTCGGATGGTCGGTTGGCTCGACCGCTACATCGTGGACGGGGTCCTCAACGTCGTCAGCGAGTGGACCGTCGTGGGCGGCGACAAACTGCGCGCCATGCAGACCGGCCGTGCACAGGACTACGTCGTGGCCGTCGGCGCCGGGCTACTCGCGATGCTCATCTGGATCGGGTGGGGACGATGAGCGGTCTCCCGTTTCTGTCGATCATCACATGGGCGCCGTTCGTGAGCGCGGTGGTGATCATGTTCTGCGCCCGACACCGTCCGCTGCTCGTGCGGTGGACGGCCACCATCGGCACTGGGATCTCGCTGCTCGCGTCGTTGTGGGTCTACTGGGCGTACGACCGCGTCTCGGCCGGGTTTCAGTTCCAGGAGACGTTCGCCCTGGTCCCGAGCTTGGGCATTTCGTACTTCCTAGCCCTCGACGGGATGAGCGCGCTGATGGTGCTCTTGACCTCGATCATCATCTTCGCCGGTGTCTTCGCTTCCTGGACGGTGAAGCAGCGCAGTCAGGAGTTCTACGCGCTGTTGCTGATCTTGGTCACGGGTGTGTACGGCGTGTTCGTGTCGTTGGACCTCTTCGTCCTGTTCCTCTTCTACGAGATCGCGGTCCTGCCGATGTACCTGCTCATTGGCATCTGGGGGTCGTCCGGGGAGGTGCGGCCGCAGGGGATCTTCGGCCGCGCGATGGGCTGGACCGGCGTAGGAACGAAGGAATACGCGGCGATGAAGCTGACGCTGTACCTGCTGTTCGGGTCGGCATTCATCCTGGTCGGCATTCTTGCGCTCTTCGTGGCGGCCGGCTCGCGCACGTTCTCGTTCCTCGAGCTGCAGTCGATCAGGTTTGACCCGTCGCTCCAGTCGTGGGTGTTTCTGGCCTTCTACGTGGGCTTCGGCATTCTGGCGGCGATCTGGCCTCTGCACACGTGGTCTCCGGACGGGCACGCATCAGCGCCGACAGCGGTCTCGATGCTTCACGCCGGGGTGCTGATGAAGCTGGGCGCGTACGGCGTCGTGCGCGTCGGCATGGGGCTCCTGCCGGAGGCAACCGTTCAATGGGCCTGGCTCGTGGGCCTGATCGGGTGCATCAACATCGTGTACGGGGCGCTCAGCGCCATGGCGCAGACCGACTTGAAGTACGTCATCGCGTACTCCTCGGTATCGCACATGGGCGTCGTCATGCTCGGCGCGGCGACGTTGACCGAGCATGGCTTGAACGGGTCGGTCTTCCAGATGTTCGCGCACGGCATCATGACGGGCCTCTTCTTCGCGCTCGTGGGCTTGGTGTACGAAAAGGCCCACTCACGCGCGATCCTCAAGATGGGCGGGTTCGGGACGATGATGCCGGGGATCGCGACCGCGTTCACCATTGGCGGACTCTCCTCGCTGGGGTTGCCGGCCACCGCAGGCTTCGTCGCCGAGTTCCTCACGTTCCTGGGCGCCTGGAGCTCAGCTCATCCCTGGTGGCTGTTCCCGGGCGTGTTCGGAGCGTTCATCACCTCGCTCTATGTCCTGCGGGTCACCCGCTACATCTTCTGGGGACCCAAGAGTGACGATCCACACTTTGCGCACCTGCCCGACGCGCAAGGGACGGAGTGGGCGGCTCTCGGCATCCTCGTGTTCGTCCTCGTCTTGTTCGGCGTCGCGCCCGGTCTCGCCATCGGACCCATTGACACAGCCACCGTGCCCCTCCTCGAGCGACTGGCGCCACTGATGTCGGCGGCGAGGACGCGATGACAGGTACCCTCGCCACGACACTTGCGCCGGAAATCGGGCTCTTCGTCCTCGCCGTGGTCGTCTTGCTGATTGGCGTGATTCAGCGTGGCGACCAGAAGCGGGTGGTCGGCTGGATCACCGGCATCGGCCTACTGGGCGTGCTGGGATCGACGTTGCGCCTGGTGGAGGGTGGCTCGGTGGGCGACGGGATGTTCGTGAATGACGGCCTCGCAATCTTCGCCAAGCAGCTCCTCCTGGGCGCCGGTGTCATCAGCATTCTGGGGTCGCTGACGTTAGGCCACGCGAGCTTCAGTCGACGGTCGGCCGAGTACCACTTCGCGTTGCTGGCATCGCTGCTCGGCATGATGGCGCTCGTCTCGGCGCGCGACCTCTTGCTCTTCTTCGTCGCCTTCGAGTTGATGTCGATTCCGCTCTATGTGTTGACCGGATTCTTGAAGCGCGACGAAGCCACCTCCGAGGCCGCGCTCAAGTTCTTTCTCGTTGGGACGGTTTCCGCCGCGTTCATCGTCTACGGGATCTCGTTCATCTATGGTGTCACGGGGAGCACGGCGATCGACACCATCCCGCGGGCGCTGGCCGAGGGGCAGCCCCTGACATGGCTGGGGATGGGGTTGATGCTGGTGGGACTGGCGTTCAAGATCGCCGCGTTCCCGTTCCACATGTGGGTGCCTGATGTCTATGAGGCCGCGACGACGCCCTTTGTCGCGTGGCTCGCGGTGGCACCCAAGGCGGCGGGGTTCGTGGCCATCATCCGCCTGTACGTGGCCGGCAGCAGTGCGTCCGACACCTGGCTGCCGGTCATCGTCGCGTTAGCAGGCGTGACCACGGTGGCTGGCAACCTGATGGCCATCCCGCAGCGGAACATCAAGCGGTTGCTCGCGTACTCCGGCGTGGCGCACATCGGCTACATGCTCATCGGCCTCGCGGCCCTGTCCGATTCCGGCGTCGCGATGGTCCTGTTCTACCTCGTCGCGTACCTCTTCGGGAACATGGGCGCGTTCATGGTTGTCGAAGCGGTCGCCCGATCCGAGCGGTCCGAGGGGATCGATGCCTACGCCGGGCTCGCGCAGCGATCGCCGCTTCTCGCGTTGGCGATGCTGATCTTCCTGCTGTCACTTGGGGGCATTCCGTTCGTCGCCGGGTTCTGGGCCAAGCTGTATCTCTTCCTCGCGGCCGCCGAGAAGGGCCTCTACGGCCTCGTGTTCCTGGGCGCGGTGCTGACGGTTGTGGCCCTCTACTACTACTTGCTGGTGGCGCGACGGATGTACATCGACGCGCCGGTCTGCTCGGATCGCGTCCGCGTGCCCGGCTTGCTGGGAGCCGCCATCGCCACCTGCGCCGCCGGTGTCGTTGGCATCGGCGTCTATCCCGCGCCGTGGGTGGACCTCGTCAAGAGAGTCGCGTCGGCGCTCTTCTAGGCACTCGAGGGTTCCAGGACATTTCGAAGGTTTCGAGGGTTCCAGGCGAGTGATGGCCGGAATCGCAGGTATCTTCCACAGAGACGGTTCGCCACTTCGCGCCGACTCAGTTCGACGGGTTACCGAGGCCGCTGCCGAGCGCGGGCCAGACGGCGCACGCTATTGGATCGACGGGGCCGTCGGTTTGGCTCACCTTGCGTGCTTTACGACACCGGAAGCGGCTGCCGAGCCCACTCGCGCAGTGCGTGTCGAGGGTCCGGGCCTCACGGTTACCTTCGATGGGCGCATCGACAACCGTGAGGAGCGTCTCGCGCAGCTGAATCTTGCCCTCGAGACCAGTGACGAGCGCGTGGTCCTTGCCGCGTACGCGAAGTGGGGCCCTGATTGCGCCGCCAGGGTGATTGGCGATTTCGCTTACGCGATTTGGGATTCATCACACCAGCGGCTGGTGTGTTCGCGCGACTGCTTCGGCATCGTCCGGTTCTACTACTTCGCGAACGCGTCTTCTTGTGTTTGGCTCCGAGCTCCGGCAGTTGCTCGCTCACGCCGACGTGCCGGCTAGGCCGAATGAGCGGGTGGTTGCCGAACACCTGTCCAACGACATCCGCAGCGTCGACGCGACGCTCTATCGCCATCTCATGCGGCTGCCGCCCGCGCACACGCTGGTCGTGACGCGGGCCGACCTGCGGCTGTGGCGGTACTGGATTCCGGGTCCGAAACACGAAACGCGCTATCGAGATCCGGCCGACTACGCGGTGCACTTCCGAGATCTCTTTCGAGAAGCCGTCCGATGCCGCACGCGGAGCATCGCTAGAGTCGGTGCCTACCTGAGCGGCGGCCTCGACTCCTCCTCGGTCGTCTGTATGGCCGAACGACTCAGGCGCGACGAGATGATTCCGGACGTCGGCTTCGAGACGTTTTCGCTCGTCTTCCCGGGCCTCGATTGCGATGAGAGCCAATACATCAACGACGTGATCTCGCGCTGGGATCTCCGCGGTCATCTCATCTGTCCGGATGACGACGGTGGACGCTGTTATCACGCGGACTATCGCGCGATGGCCAGGCGATTTCGAGATCTCCCGAACTACCCGAACGGCTGCACGGCGGATCCGATCAAGCAGAGAGCTGTGGAGCGGGGCTTCAAGATCCTGCTCACCGGCTTCGGAGGAGACGACTGGTTCACCGGAAGCTTGAGGCACTGGGGGGACTCGATACGGCGGGGGGATCTGCTGACCCTCGCGCGACAAATCTGGTTCGACCGCCGCGTGCCTTGGGCGGAGGTGTCGGCGCGCCGCGTGTTGGCCGAGGGCGTCAGCGCGATCCTCGATGAGGAACGAATGGGCTGGTGCGACGAATCAAGCAGCGGGTCACCGGTGCGAGGCGCACAGCCAGCGTCCTCACTCCAGCGTTTGCGAAAGCGGCCGGAGCGTCAGCCGGTAGCCCGCTGGGCGAGCCAGACGAAGATCGCGTGGCCTGGCCCTCGCTGGCACAGGCGGACCTGTGGGGCTACAGCTCGAGCGGGTATCAGCTTCACGTGTTGGAAGTCGAGGATCGCTTTACGGCGAGCTTGGGCCTCGAGCAGAGGCCTGGTTCGAGACGACTGGCGGCCGCACGCACCACTTCTTCGCGTTGTTCGGCAGCCATCCGCGGTCGTTTCTCCCGAAGAACTGGCGGGCGGCATCTGGGAACAACCTGAGCCTTGGATAGCCGGGCCTCGCGTACGCACGTCCGCCGGCGACCTCGATCACCAACGCATCGTCGCTCACGAGGGCATCGCCGGCCGCGCTGAAGACCGCAGCTAAGGTGGACTTGCCCGCTCCGCCTTCGCCGAGGAAGGCCACCGTGCCGACGCGGGTCTCGACGGCGCTCGCGTGGAGGACGGTCCGGCCCGCGGCCGCGATCAGTCGGGGGATGACCTGATCGAGCAGGATGTGCCTGATGGTCTCAGCCGCGATAGGCGGCAGGCGAGAAATTCGCACGGCCCGACGGTCTACGTCCACGTCGACGTCGCACACGTCCGGGAAGCGAAGTACGTATCGGGTGCCGTCTCCGTAGGCGGCGAAGTACCGCGCGCCAGATGGCCACAGACACTCATACCGCAATGATGAGCACGGGGCGACGACCTCGGCGGCTTCGAGACGAATGGATGGCAGACGGCATCCGGGCTCGACCTGATCGAGCTCGGCGAACGGCAGGTCGCTGAGGAGTGAGTGCCCGTACGCGTGGTAATGGAACATCACGATTCCGGGGCGGCCACGCTCAACTGGCTCGCTCGCGTAACCAGCCGCTGGTCGCACAAATCCCCAACCAGCTGCAGCACGTCCCGTTCGATCACGTCTGGTTCGACCGCGTATTCCTGTTGGATTGTCGAACAGACCGTGGCCAGCGGCAAGGCCTCCGCCAGCAAGTGCCAGATGCGCGTGCCCACCTCATCGAGCCCGTAATAGATTCCCGAATCCAGGTTCAGAAGGACGGTCTCTCCGGAGAGGTCCCGGAACACGACGGAGCTGCTGATGGTCACCGTGTCGGACAGGGAAATCTTCACGGGCCCTCACTTCTTGGCCAGCACGAGTCGCCACGCACCGCGAACCGTTCGATGCACGTACAGACCAGGCAAGCTCGCTCGGCCCCAGTCATCGGGCTCGATGCCGTATGCCGCATACATGTAGCGGGAGCTTGGGAGGAAGATCTCGCGGAGCAGTCGCATCCGGCTGCCCCAATCAGGCAAGCCCCGCAGCGACGAGACCAGTTCGTTGTGCCACCGACGTCCGGTCGAGAGGTACGCCGTCGATGGCTCCAAACCGAACGTCGCCAGTTGGGCCGTCGCCTCGATGGGAAGCTGCGTTCCGAACCGAGCGCGCGCCAGCGCCAGCTGTCGAGCACAGATGGCTCCGACTCTTCGAGCCTGCGCCAGGAGAGCGAATTGCCGGAACTCGTCGGCGGTCAGTCTCGACGCCAGGAGATGCACATCGTGGGTCCAGATGAGGCGCTCGACGTTGCGATGGTGCATGACGGGGTGGGCACACGCGACGATCAGCGCGTGAATTCGCCCCGCCGCGCGCGCGTGTGGACCAAGCGCGGGCACCGGTTCGCTGTCCTGGTCGAGCTCGTCGTACGTCAGGAGATCCGCGAAGACGGACTGAGTGCTGACCTTCCAGTGGAGATCGAGGTCATGGCTCACGCCGAACTCGTCTCTTCGCGACAGCTGAGTCTGGCAGAAGAGCAGCTCACCACCGCAATACGTCGGCGCGATGTACCCTCGAGCAGACAAAGCGTTCGCCACCCGCTCGACATCGCTCCGTCGAATCATCAAGTCCACGTCGTCGTGCGGTCTGGACGAGGGGGTCGGGTACAGCGTGTATGCCAGCGGCGCACCTTTGAGGAGGACCGGGCGAATCTCGTGCCCGGCCAAGACATCGAGAACCGTAACGAGCTCCCGACGACGCAGCAGCTCGACGGCCGTTTCGGCTCGGGACGTCCGTGCGAGCGAGCGGCTCACCTCAGGTGGTCAGTCGTGACCGCCGTACGCCGAGTTGAGACGCTCGTGGACGAGACCCGTCACGCCGTGAAAGGCGAACGCATCGACCACTCGCTCAGGCGTGCTGAGGACAGCTGACCACGAAGTCGGCTCTCCCCGAATCACGGCCGCCAGTGCGCCGACGATGGACGACGACATGCTCACGCGCATCCCCCGCGTTCCTGGAGAGACAGCGCGAAGTACTCCGAGAGGTTGGGGAGATATCCCACGATGGTGTGGCCATCGAGCTCGACCCATGCGTGTGCTTCGAGCGGCTCGCCGGGCTGCGGCCGTTTGGCGCCCACGTGGAACCGAGCGTCGATGCCTCGGCGCCGAAGCATCACGTCGGCGCTCATGGCCCTGACAAGACATGTTCGCAGAATCGGCAGGCGTGCGGCAGCGGTGATCGCCCAGCCTACCCGGGCCGCCAAGTTGGCTTGACTCCCGGGAGCAGCGCGTAAGCCCTGCATTGGGCGAGCGAGGCGTTCCCGCAGGTTGCGCAGCACCGGATACGGAAGCATCCGAAGACCACAGGCGAAGCCGACGAGCCAGACCGCCGCTTCGACAACGAGCCGTTGGTCCGCGCGCGGTAGCGCTGCGAATCGCTTCGCCAATGCGATGGTCGAGGGATGGTCCGTCACTGCGCGCTGATCGACGCTCGCCCCTTGCGGAGCACGTACTTCTGGATCTTGCCGGTCGCCGTCTTGGGTAGCTCGGTGACGAAGGTGATCTCCCGCGGCGCCTTGAAGTGCGCCAGCTTCTCACGGGTGAAGTCACGCAGCTCCTCGTCGGTGGCCGTCGCGCCCTGCCGCAGCACCACGAACGCTTGTGGCGTTTCGCCCCATCTCTCATCGGGTACGCCGACCACCGCCGCCTCGAGTACGGCTGGGTGGCGAAGCAGCACTCCTTCGACCTCTACCGACGAGATGTTCTCGCCGCCGCTGATGATCACGTCCTTGAAGCGGTCGCGGATCTCGGCGAAACCGTCGGGGTGGACCACCGCCGCGTCTCCTGTACGGAACCAACCACCCCGCAGTGCCGTCTCGGTAGCCTTGGGATCGTTGTAGTAGCCCGTCATCACGACGTTGCCGCGGACGACAATCTCACCCAGGGTCTGGCCGTCGTGCGGCACTTCGTTGTCGTCTGCATCGACGACACGCAGCTCGCCCGAAGTGATGAGCTCCACGCCTTGACGCGCCTTGATCGTCGCGCGCGCGTCCGCCGAGAGCCCGGCGTGCTCGGGGCGCGTTTCGCACACCGTGATGAACGGCGCGGTCTCCGTCAGGCCGTACATCTGCGTGAGCGTCCACCCGAATTCGTCTTCGATCCGCTGAATGGTCGCGGCGGCAGGCGGGGCGCCGGCGGTCACGACGCGCACGCCCTTGGGCGCCGCCGCTCGTACGTCCTCGGGCGCGTTGGCGAGGCTGATCAGGACCGTCGGGGCTGCGCACAGCATCGTCACGCGCTCCTTGGCGATGAGCTCGAACACCTGTCGCGGGTCGACCTTCGGCAGGCAGACGTGAAGGCCGCCCACTGCCGTGACCGTCCACGTGAAGGTCCAGCCGTTTGCGTGGAACATCGGCAGCGTCCAGAGATACCGGTCGGCGCAGCTCATCGGCAGGTGCAGCAACGTGCCAACGGTGTTCATGTACGCGTTCCGATGGGTGATCATCACCCCCTTGGGTCGCGACGTCGTCCCGCTCGTATAATTGATCGTCAAGAGGTCGCGCTCGCCGAGTGGCGGTCGACTGACTGCCGTTCCTGCGCTTGCGAGCAAGGTGTCGTAGTCGAGCCAGCCCGATCGCGTGACCGGGTCGTCACGGTGCGCATTGATGGCCACACACGATCGGACGCCCGTGAGTTCCGACCGCACGCTGTCCACGGCGTCGAGGTGGTCGACGTGCGCGCACACCACGGTCGCCCCGCTGTGATTGATGATGTATGAGAAGTCCGCTGCCGTGAGCCGGAAGTTGATCGGCACCAGGACGGCGCCGATCTGTGGTACTGCGTAGAACGACTCCAGCTGGGGCAGACTGTTCGGCGCGATGTAGGCGACCCGATCACCCGGCCGGACGCCGAGTTGCTGCAGCGCACTCGACCAGCGATCGCAGTGCGCAAGGAAGTCCGCGTAGGTCAATCGGACCGGACCATCGACGACGGCCTCGCGTGTGGGATACAGGCGCGCGGCGCGGCGCGCGAACTCGAGCGGGGTGAGCGGCATCTCCATCGCCTGACGAGTCTACCGCTGGCTCAGGTCTGCCCGCTAGTCCCCGCGAGGCCTGGCCGAGGTCGACGTCACCGCCTGGGCGACTCGCCGAACTCCGAAGGGAGCGCGCTCCATCGCTCTCGCCCCGCGTAGGTCGTCGGCTTGTGCCCGTGGGCGGCTCGGTACGCCACGTACCATGCCCGTAGCTGCTTGTAGCGCGCATCTGACATGCGGATGGGTCGGTGAGGGTAGTCGAGGAGTACTCGCTCGACCTTCCAGACGTTGGTCTCTGCCAACCGCCAATCGTAGCCGCCCATCTCGCGGCCCAGATCGACGAGGGCGTAGCCCGTCACGCGTCCGGTGTAATCGACGTACGGGTCGACATAGCTCAGCGCCAGCGCGCGGGGCGAGGCGAACACGGGCTTGCGTCCATGGAGACCGGGATCGCGCGACCTGGCGACCGATCCCCAGCGCCCGTTCTGACGGTACACGAAGATCACGTGATCGAGCTGGTCGATGGACTCGAAGCTGATGACCAGCGGGGGATAGCCGTGTTGCTCCAGGACAACGGTGGAGAACAGCGTCGCTTCGAGACAGTGTGCGCACAGGTGCCGAACGACGCCTCGAAACGAGCGGAGTGTGGCCCCTTGGGGCGGCGGCTCGTTGTTGTATGCCAGATTGTTGAGATATTCCTGCACGTGTGTCGGTGTGCGGAGCCGAGCGATGAGGCGGCGCTCTGTCGGTCGAAACGACGGACTCATGATCGGATGGGCACGCGCCGCAGATGGGTTGTCAGTCCGTTATCGGCCAAGGCTGGTGAGGTCGGCGAGGAGTTGCTCGGGAGTCCAGTCGTTGCCCGTGTAGGCCTTCACGAAGACTCCGTTCGCGTCCACGATCGCGGTTCGAAGATTGTGTGTGATGTCGGCCGCATCCTTCGCCCGCATGGCGAACACGCCAAATCGGCCAGCCAACGCCTCGATGTCCGCCTGGTCGCCGGTCAGGAACGTCCAGCGTGTTGGATCCGCACCGACCGACGTCGCATGGCGCTTGAGTACCTCCGGTGTGTCAGTCGAAGGATCGAAGCTGATGGTCACCAGGTGCACGCTCTTCAGCGAAGGATGCTCAGCCAGCCGCGCCTGGAGTGTGGCGAAATGCCGGTCCATCAGCGGGCAAAAGGTCGGCAGCGGGCACTTCGTATAGATGAACGTGACGACGACCGCGGACCCCCGGAACGAGGCGAAGTCGCGCGCCTTCCCATCCTGGTCGACAAACGTGGCATCGGGTGTGGTATCGCCTCCGGTCAGAAGATTGGGCGCACGCGGACCGTCGGATAACTTCGAGGATGCAGCCGCAGTCGTCGCTGCTGATGGTCCTTCGAGCGGGGCATCTCCGACGATTCTGATGTCGCGCAGATAGGCCGAGCCACCGTCCTCGACGACCAACGTCGACGTGATGAGATCGCCCGGCTGGAGCGCCGAAATCTCCTTCGCATCGCGCACGGAGTACGGCATCGTCATCGCTTCCATGAATCCGGCGATGGCCTCGTGCTTGACGACCGTCTCTTTGCGCTCGAGAGCCACCGAGATGACCTGTCCCTGCATCGTATACGTGCGAGCCGCGGTTGACGGAGGATCTCCACAACTGCTGCTGGCGATGGCGACGACCATCACAACGGCCACACACAGCGCGCGAGCCGCCGCTCGAACGAGAGATCTCAACCGCTCCGTCACGGAAGTAGTGTACTGCGAAGGGTTCGCCGGTTCGAGGGTTCAAGGGCTCGTGGGTTCTCGAGAGCCGGGGTATATTGAGAAACGTGAACCCTTGAACCCTTGAACCGTTGAACCGTTGAACCGTTTGAAACTCTGAACCCCTGAACCCCAACCAACCCGACGATGTTCTGGATCGGTACCTCTGGTTACGACTACCCCGAGTGGAAGGGGAGTTTCTACCCGACCGATCTCCCTGCGGCGAAGATGTTGCCGTACTACGCCGAGCGGTTCCCCACCGTGGAGATCAACTACACCTTCTACCGGATGCCGAACGAGAAGCTCGTGACGGTATGGGCCGCGCAGACCCCGTCGCCGTACAAGCTCACATTGAAGGCGCCACGGCGAATCACGCACGATAGCCGGTTGCGGAATTGCGGCGATCTGGTGCGGGGTTTCTGCACGGTTGCGGGGACGCTTGGCGACAAGCTCGGCGCGCTGCTGTTTCAGCTGCCGCCGCACCTGAAGCGCGACCTCGACCTCTTCGACGCGTTCCTTGGTGAGCTTCCGCCGAAGGCACCGGCCGCGTTCGAGTTTCGCAACCCGTCCTGGTTTGACGACCCGGTGGTCGAGCGGCTCCAGGCCCGCGGCTACGCGCTGTGCGTCGCCGACAGCGAGAAGGTCTCCACGCCTCTTGCCGTGACCGCGGACTATGCGTACTTCCGCCTCCGAGACGAGGGCTATACGCGGGATGACATCGCCGCGTGGGCAGACCGGATTCGTGCCGCGACCACCGAGTGCCGCGACGTGTACGTGTATTTCAAGCACGAGGAGGAAGGGAAGGGCCCTGAATTCGCGGCGCTGTTACGGCGACACCTGCAGGCCTGATCCGCTTCGACGTGATGCCCATGCTGAGTTTTCGGTCTGGAGTTCTGAGTCCAGAATTCCGAAGTCAGAGTTCCGAGTGCGACTCCACGAAGCGCACGATCTGGGTCTCGGCCCAGTATTCGTCGTCGAGGAAGTTGTGACCGTTCTGAAAGCCTCGGGGCGGACGCGTCGAGATGAACCCACAGTGCCCGCCGTGCTCCGACAGTCGGAGTGTGACGCGCGGATTTCCGGTGACGCGCGGATCGCGAAAGGGCTGAGACGGAACGAACGGGTCGTCGGCCGCGGTGATCACCAGCGCCGGTACGCGGACGCGATCGATTACCCGCATGGCGCTCGCCTTGTGGTAGTAGTCCTCGGCGTCGGCGAAGCCGAAGTGCGGCGCCGTGTAGACATCGTCGAACTGGCGGACGGTTCTGATTGATGGCAGCTTCGAGAGATCGAAGCTGCCGGGCCAGTGCCGATCTTTGCGTCTCATCCTTGCTTTGAGGTCGCGGACGAAGTTCCACTGGTAGATCCAATTCGAGCGGCGCTCGAGCGCGTGCACGCAGAGAGAGATCTCGAGAATCGGCGAGACCGCCGCGACGGCTCTGAGCGCGGCCGGTGGGGCGTCGCCGTACTCCCCGGCGAGCTTCAGTGCCAGATTGCCGCCGAGGGAGTACCCGGCCACGGCGATCGCCGGCAGGCCATCGACCCCGCTCAGTTCCTCGATGATGTGCCTGGCGTCAGCCGTTAATCCGGAGTGAAACAGGCCCGCCGACAAATGCTCGGTTCCGCCGCAGTTCCGCTGATTGAGCCTGAGGACGTTCATGCCCTGCGCGAGCGCCTTTGCCGCGATGCCACGCATGTAGTGCGCCTGGCTCGAGCCGTTCAGGCCGTGCAGCAGGAGCAGGGTCGAGTGGCGAGCAGGCTCCGATTGCCAGTGGCAGTGCGCGAGGACACGCGCGTCAGGCTCGATCTCGAAGTACCTCTCGACCGGAGGCGGCAGCGTGGGGAACGAACGCGGCTTGCCCCAGCCGTACAGCGTCATCTTGTGGCCGCCGCGCAACGCGGGATGGGCGACGAATTCCGGAGTCAACGCGTGATCGATTATATGGCGCCTGTTTCGAGCTCACGTGAGGCTCGAGGTGCCTCGCGTTCCGGATGGCCCCGAGGACCTCAGCTCGAGCGAGCGCTGTCTGGGCGGCGTGTTGACGGGTTTCGGGGAGCGCGATGAGCATCCGCACCTCGTGGAACGGTGGACGCGTCTCGCGGCCTCGTCCATCCAGAACGGGCCCGGTCACCCGTCAGTCGAACCACGCCAGCCGTTCAGGGTCCGCCGCCGCGGACCTTCGCACCTCGGCGCAGGCATGACGACGGCGACTCAGCGGCGTGAAAACCGCCGAGGGGTCCCCGTCTCGCCGGAGCCCGACGAGCCTATAATCCGGCGGTACCAGGCGATGGTGACGCACTCGTGCCGCTTGAGATCCCTCCTCCCCCGCAACCCGACAGACGCTTGACCGTCGATTATGCGGCGGCGCGCGCGCTCGCGGAGGCGGCGACGCCAGCCGAGGCCGCAGTGCACCTCCTGCAGGCCATCTGCGAGACGCTCGACTGGGACCACGGCGCGTTGTGGCGGGTGGACTGACTCGTGGGGCCGCTGGGGATCACGGAGACACGGGAGACGACGAGGGTCCCGGAGACGCCGGGCACCCCGGCCAGACCGCTCAGACACAACAGCAGCCAGGAGAGCCGACGGCGACCTCGCCCGGAGAACGACCGGTGCGCCAAGGTCCGTCGGCGCTGCGCGTTGGCGATGTCATCGACGGTCGGTATTAGATCGTGGCTCGCATCGCCGCCGGGGGGATGGGCGAGGTCTTTCGCGCACGGCGCACGCGCCTGGGGGACGACGTCGCCCTCAAGGTCATTCACTCCGCAGCACTGGAGGACGAGGGGCGACGCGATCGGTTCATGACCGAAGGCCGTCTCTGCGCCGCGCTTCGCCACCCCAACATCGTCAGTGTCCTGGACGTCGGCGTCGATCCCGGCTTCGGGCCGTTCTTGGTCATAGAGTTCCTGAACGGGCGGAGCCTGGCGCAGGACATAGCGGAAACTGGGCCCTTGCCGACCGAGCAGGTGCGCCGGATTGCCGTGGACCTGGCGGCGGCCATCGATTTGGCGCATTCGTTGGGGCTCGTGCATCGCGATCTCAAGCCCGCCAATATCGTGACGCATCGATACGAGACCGGAAAGGTCGTGCCCAAGATTGTCGACTTCGGCATCGGGCTGATGCGGGGCGCCGAGAATGCGACGATGCAATCGGCGCCGACGGCTCCGCTCATGGCGTCACTGGCCTACGCGTCTCCCGAACAGCTGAACGGCGAGGTGGTGGACGGCCGGTCCGATATCTACAGCGTTGGCATGGTCGTGTACGAGATGCTGACCGGCCGCCCGCCCTTCGTCGAGCAGGATGCGCGAACCCTGCTCGCGAAGCGGCTGACGGCTGTCCCCGCGCGCCCGAGCGAGTGGCGCCCCGAGCTGGACCCCGCCTTGGACAGCGTGGTGCTGAAGGCGCTGGCCAAGGAACCGGGACTTCGATGGCCGACCGCCACGGCGTTCGCTCACGCACTCGATGGACGCGATCACGGTCCCGATCGCGCCACGCTGTCGACGGGATCCGGCGTGCGAGAGCGCTATGACCTTGGCGAGCTCATCGCGAAAGGTCGACTGGGAAGCGAGATCTACGAGGGGACGCACCGCGCCATGGGCACCCGCGTCGCCATCCGGATCCTGCGCCGAGGCGCTCAGGCGACTTGGGACGCCGCCCGCTCACGCTTTCTCCGTGAGGCGCGGACGATGCAAGTTGCGCACGCATCAATCCTGCAAGTTCGCGATTATGGCGAGGAGCGTGACCTCGTCTACGTGGTGACCGACTTCATCGTTGGGCCATCGCTCCGCCACGTCCTCGATACGGAAGGCGTGCTGCCGTGGGAGCGCGGGCGTCGTCTCGTGCTCGATCTGGCCAGCGCGTCGCACGCCCTTCACCGTACGGGCACTCTGGCGTATGGCGTGACCCCCAAGATTATTCGCCTCACGGGCGAAGGTCGCGATGAGCGTCTGATCATCTCGTCAGCGGGCATTGTGGAGCTGCAGCACGTGCTCGCCGGCTCGAGCGAGGAGGCGCTGCGAGGCCTGCAGATCTCCAACACCGATTTGTTCTACGTCGGCCCCGAGGTATTGCTCGGCGAGCTGCCCGACGGCCGCACCGACGTCTTCACGATCGGCGTGCTCGCGTACGAGTTGCTCACAGGGAAGCGGCCGTTCGCCGCCGCGACCGTGCCGCAATTGATCGCCCGGATCGTCGCGGGCGATTTCGAGGATCCGCGCGTCTTCGCGCCAGGCCTTGCCGCAGACGCCGCGCGCATCATCGTTCGTTGTCTCGACCGGCGTCCGGACCAGCGGTACGCCAATGCAGCGGAGCTCGAGTCGGCGTGGCTCGCCACTAGCCGATCCGCCATCGAGTGATCGGCGATGTCCGGAAGTAAGATAGACCCTGCATGACGCGTCCGTTCTACGCCAATCTGTACGTGCAGGTGCTGTTCGGCATCGCGTTGGGCATCGTCTTTGGCTTCGTGTCGCCAGAGAACGCCGCCGCGATGAAACCGCTGGGCGACGGCTTCATCAAGCTGGTGAAGATGCTCATCGCCCCAATCGTGTTCACCACGGTCGTCGTGGGCATCGCCCATATGGGCGAGATGAAGCACGTCGGTCGAATTGGCCTGCGGGCCCTCGTGTACTTCGAGGTGGTGTCGACGCTTGCGCTGGCGATCGGTCTCGTGGTGGTGACGGTGTTGAAGCCAGGGAGCGGCATCGGGTTCGATCCGACGACTGTCGACGCGAGCTCGGTCGCTTCCTATACCAACGCCTCGCAGCATCTGAGTACCGTCGATTTCGTCCTGAACGTCATCCCCGATACCGTGATTGGCGCGTTCGCGAGGGGCGAAGTGCTCCAGGTGTTGCTGTTCGCGGTCTTGTTCGGGCTGGCGCTGCTGCAGTTGGGTCCGCGCGCGCAGCCGCTCGTGCATGTGGTCCAGATGGCGTCCGATGGGCTCTTCACCGTTGTGTCGATGGTCATGCGTCTGGCGCCGATTGGCGCGTTTGGCGCGATGGCCTTCACGGTCGGCCGTTACGGCGTGGCATCGCTCATCTCGCTCGGCAAGCTGATGCTCGGCGTGTACCTCACGTGCGCATTCTTCGTGTTCGTCGTCCTCGGCGCCATCGCGGCCGCGGCCGGCTTCAGCATCTTCAAGTTCCTTCGCTACATCTCTGAAGAGATCCTCATCGTCTTGGGCACCTCGTCGTCTGAGTCCGCGCTCCCTCGGATCATGTCGAAGCTGGAGCACATTGGGTGCGCGAAGCCAGTGGTTGGCTTGGTGGTGCCGACGGGATACTCCTTCAACCTGGACGGCACCTCCATCTACATGACGATGGCAGCGGTGTTCGTGGCGCAGGCGAGCAACATCGACCTGACGTGGAGTCAGGAGCTGGGCATCCTCGCCGTCCTGCTGTTGACGTCCAAGGGTGCGGCTGCGGTGACCGGCAGCGGCTTCGTCACGCTCGCGGCGACCTTGGCGGCGTTTCCGACGATTCCGGTTGCGGGTCTGACGCTCCTGCTCGGCGTCGACCGCTTCATGTCGGAGGCCCGAGCCATCACCAACCTCATCGGCAACGCGGTCGCGACGATGGTCGTCGCGCGGTGGGATGGTGCGCTGGACTTGGCGCGGGCCCGCGCCATCCTCGATGGGCGAGACAGGCACCTGGCGCACCTTACGCCGGTTGGAGCGCAGTCGGAGGCGCCGACCACCACCCCTTCCCCGGTTATCGCGCAGTCCGGTCAGTAGGCGGGCCGGGACGCAGCCCGTATGGTGATCACACGCCGGTCAGACCGTACACGGGCGGGACCGGGACGTCCGCCAGCCTGAGATAGACCGTGAGTTGGCCCCGATGGTGAATCAGATGGTGCAACACGAAGGCGCGGATCGCGCCCTCACGCGGCATCGCGAAGACTTCGGCGCCACCCTGGGTCAAGCGCCACTGCGCTTTGTACTCGGCGTCGCTGCGATCGAGTTCGATTCTGGTGCGTGATGCCCGGGCCTCGAAGCGTGTCATGATTTCCGCACACGATGGCAGCGGATCCGGTGCCGGTGGTGCGTCGTCGAGATCGAACGTGTCCTGACCCAGGATCGGCGAGGCCCATCCGAGGACGTCGATGACGTGCGTGGCCAAGGCGTTGAGCGAGCGACACCGTGCGTGAGGTTGCCATGTCAGCCGTTGCTCAGGCAGATGCGTCAGGACGCGACGCGTCGAGGCGATCTCGTGGTCGTAATCGGCGAGCAGTCGCTCCCTGAATCCCATGCGTCGTAGTGTAGCGCGCGTCCTCGGGCTGCTCGTCCTCACCGCCGTTGTGAGCTGTCGTCGGCCGCCGGCGCCACAGCCCCCGCCGATCCCGGCACCACCGTTGCCACAGGTCTCCGGCACATTGATCGTGGACGGCCTCTCCGCTCCCGTGACGGTGACGCGTGACACTCTCGGCATCCCACATATCGTCGCCGCCAATCAGGACGATCTATTCTTCGCGCAGGGGTTCGTCCAAGCGCAGGACCGGCTGTTCCAACTGGATCTGTGGCGGCGCTCGGTCCAAGGACGGCTCGCCGAAGTGCTTGGGTCGAACTTCATCGAGCGCGATGCGATGACGCGGCGGATGCAATATCGGGGGCCGCTGGACGCGGAGTGGGCGAGCTACGGACCCGACACACGCGCGATTGCGCTGGCGTTCACACGTGGCATCAACGCGTGGATCACGCTAACCAGCGGGCAGCTTCCCGAGGAATTCGCGCTGGCCGGCTGGAAGCCTGAGCGATGGGCGCCCGAGGATCTGCTCAACCGGACGGACGCCTTCCTGGCCAGTGGTGGCGCGGACGACGAGCTGTTCCGCGCACGGCTGTCCGCCACCGTCGGGTCAGGCCGGGCTGGTCAGCTCCTCGGGTTCGACGAGCCGCTGCCGGCGTCGGCGGTCGATCTCAAGGCGATCAACTACTTCGTGGCTGACGTGCTGCGTCGTGTCGGCACCCAACCGTTCTTTCTCGGTTTGAGTGGTCCGATTCCGGGCCTTCCCCGTTCCGAGCCGCCGGCCACCGCGAAGCCACTGCCGTTGCCTGTCCCGTCGATCGCGAGCCTTGCGATGGGGGTCGGAGCTTCGCGATCGGCCACCGGGTCGCCGCTGTTGGCGGGGGCCGTCAACGGGTTGCTGCAGATCCCGTCGACTCGATACCTCGTGCACCTGCAGGCCCCAGGTTGGAATGTGATCGGCGCCACGGCGCCCTGGTTACCGGGGGTGTCGATCGGACACAACGACCGGATCGCCTGGAGCTTCGCACCCACGCTCGCCGACACGCAGGACATCGTCGTCGAACGAGTGAACCCGACCAATCCGCGTCAGGTCGCCGTGCCGGGCGGCGGATGGCGCGACTTGACGATCGTCCGAGAGTCAGTCGCGGTGAAGGGGCGCAGCGAGCCATTCGACTACGAGCGCCAGTACTCGTCTCATGGTGTGGTGATTGCCGTGGACCGCCAACGCTCGCTGGCGTACACATTACGCTGGACCGGCACTGAGCCAGGCACAGCGGCAGAGCTCGGTGCCCTGGCGCTTAGTCGCGCGCAGTCGCGGTCCGAGTTTCGGGCGGCATTGGCTCGTTGGAAAGCTCCCGTCGCTGAGTTCGTGTGCGCTGATGTCGAAGGCCGCGTCGCCGCACAAACTGGAGGACGGGTGCCGCTGCGACCCAGAGGTCGCGGTGCTCTTCCGTCTGCGGGTTGGGTGCGAGAGGGCGACTGGCAAAGCTGGACCGACCTGGACCGACTGCCCCACACGCTCCCGACGTCTGACGCGGTGGTCGTGAGCGTACCGAACAGCGTGGCGCGATTGCGGCGCATGACAGAGCGGCTGACTGGCGACCGGCTCAGCCTAGACGAGGTGCACCAGTCGCTGCGCGATACGATTGCGTGGACTGCCGGCCAGCTCATCCCGCTGCTCGAGCCGCTTCATGTGTCCGATCCGCTCGGCGCGCGTGCGCGCGATCGGCTCCTGCAGTGGGACCGTCAGGTGCGGCCAGACTCGCCAGACGCCTTGCTCTACGTCGTCTGGGAGCACGCGCTGCTGCGGCGTCTGGGCTCTTTGCGTATTCCATCGGCGTTGCTCGATGATTTCGTGATCCGTGGCGGCCGCCTGCTCGTCCCGTCGCTCACGAGGCCTTCGTCTGTTTGGTTCGACGGCGACACCGCGGCCGCCAGAGACGCGCTCCTGCGAGACGCCCTAACGGCCACGGTCGATGATGAACGGCGTTGGACTGTGGGCGCCGACAGTTCCAGGGCCCCCGAGAGCGCCCCGGGTGATGGGGGCGACCCGGTGACCTGGGGCACGTTCCAGCAACTGACATTTCGGCATCCGCTTGCCATCTCGGCTGAGGCGAGGCGCCGTTACGGCGCGGGCCCGTTCGCGGTTGGGGGCTATCCATCGAGTGTCTTCGCAACGGGACGAACCGCCGACGGATCGATAGGGCCAATCGTAGAGCTGGTCTTCGATCTGCAGGATTGGGACCGCTCTCGAATCGTGCTGCCGCCAGGGCAATCCGCCGCACCCGACAGCCCGAGGTATCTCGATCAGGTGGACCGATGGCGCGCAGGAGAGATGGCGCTCCTCCCGTTCTCAGAGGGCGCCGTCTCGGCACGAGCCGATTCCCGGCTCACGCTGCTGCCAGCTAGGGCAGCGTCGGCTGCCAACGGCGAGAAAGGCGAGAACGCGAGGAAGCGGAGCGAGGTTGTGCGGCCCCGCGAGCAACCGAGCCGCGCTGTGGGGCAGAGCCCCACGTAATCACGACTTGCCGAAATTCACCTTCGGAACCTGCTTCGCTTCGGCGGGCGCTTCGAAAAAGGAGTACTCCTTGAACTGGAAGATCGTCGCTGTCACGTTGGACGGGAACTGACGTCGAGACGTGTTGTACTCCTGCACGCGGTCGTTGTAGCGCATGCGCTCTGTCGCGAGGCGATTTTCCGTACCAGAGAGCTCGTCCATCAAGCGATTGAATTGTTCGTTGGCCTTCAGTTGCGGGTAGCTCTCGACGACGGCGAGCAGCCGCCCCAGTGCGTTGGATTGCTGATTCGCGGCCTGGATGGTCTCATCAGGCGACTTGGCCGCGAGCAGCCTCGACCGGGCCTCCGCGATGTCCTTAAACACACCTTCTTCGTGCGCAGCGTAGCCCTTCACCGATTCCACCAAATTGGGGATGAGGTCGTTTCGGCGTTGTAGCTGATTCTCGACTTGGGCCCACTGGGCCTTGATGGCCTCTTCCTGGCCGACGAAACGGTTGTACGAGCATCCGCTCACCGACCCCGCCGCGAGCAGGATGAGCACGCGCCGGATCGCCAGTCGACGTGTGGTGTTCATATTGGAATCCTACCATCCGCGTTGAGCGCTCCGTTACCAGCTGGCTCCGCCCCCGCCGCCGCCAGAGCGGCCGCCGCCAAACCCGCCGAAGCCACCACCGAATCCGCCGCCGCCACCCCAGCCGCCGCCGCTGTACCCACCGCCGAAACCACCGCCGAAGGGTCCGACGCCGCTCGACCAGCCACCGTACCGTCCCCATCGCCGCACGCTGCGGTGACCGCGGCCGGGTCCTCCCGTCGATCGGCTGATGAGGATGATGACGATGAAGAACACGATGATGACCCAGAGCGGCGGACTCGTCTGGCGGGGCATCGCTCGCCGGGGTCTCGGAACATCCTGCAAGGTCACGTTTCGCCCTTGCGCGATGCGACCGATGATGCGCGAGGTGCCGTTCAGCAAGCCTTGGCCGTACTGGCCCTCGCGAAAGTACGGCGTCATGTCTTCGCGGCTCGTTTGTCCCGCAAAGCCATCGGTGATCCACTGCTCGAGCCCGTAGCCGACTTCCACGCTCACGCGTCGTTCGCTCGTCGCCAGGAGAATCAGCACGCCGTTGTCCTGGCCGCGCGTGCCGATGCCGCGCCCGTGGTTCTCGAAGAGCTTCACCGCGTACTCGTTGACGTCGGGGTACGGAGCCACGGTCGGGACCGTGACGACGACCACAACGTCCCCAGTCGCCTGTTGCAACGCGCGGCTGAGCCGGTCGATGCGTGCGGCGGACTCGCGATCGATCACGTTGGCCAGATCGGTGACCGGCTGGGAGATGATCGGGAGTTCGGAAGCCGCCTGCGCGCGGGCGGTCGCCGTCGCGAAGGGCAGGCACAGGTGGAGGACGACAAGAACCGCGGCTAGCCCCAGGCCTCTGCTCACGCGCGACTCCGATGATCCGGGCCGCTCCATGAGTCCACGTAACGCGTCAACTGGTCGATGGCTGCCAGGTGGGGCGGAAAGAGCTGTCGTGCCTGCTCACCCGACAGAGGTGCGTGTTGCAGCGGCGCCGCGAGACTGCCCGGAGCGAGGTGGGCCATCCGCTCCACCATGGCGGCGGCTGTCGTGGCCTGACTGGGCGGCTGACCCAGGAGTCGGGCGATGCTTGTGACCAGCCCGGCCAGCGGCGCCACCGAATCGGTCAAGAGCTCGCCCAACGCGTCACCGCGTCCGCGGGCTTCGACGTAGCCCTCTCGGAGGTGGAGCAGGTGGCTCCGGACCTGGACCTCGCACGCGCGCCGGATGTCGGCGTCGTCGACGCGCATGTCGGCAAACGGATCCGAGCCAACGACCACTTCGTGGTCCGCCAGGATGGCTCCAAACTCCAATGGAAACGAATCGAGTGAGCGGCCGAGTTCGTGGCGGGGCAGGAGCAGCGGCGTTGCGAGGCCGCTGTCCTGCCACACCACGACGCGATCCGCACAACGTCGCAGGTCGTCCAAACGCAGCTCCTGGACGGTCGCCAGGGTGTGAAGCAGGCCACCTGGCACGCGTACCACAGGGCGATACATCACAAGCGACAGGAATCGCGAGTCGAAGATGTCGTGGAGGTCACGTTCGAGGGCGTGGACGCTGTCGGGTACAGCCATGGAAACCATTGTAGGCGCGAGCGTCCCGGACCCTAATAAAATGGGAGCACATGCATCTGCGCGTGTTGAGTGTCGGCTGCTTCGGCGGCGGGACCGGTCTGCCCAGCCTCCTTGGTGGTCTCAAGAGCAATTCGTGGGTGCACGCGGACGCTGTCGTGACGATGTTCGACAGCGGCGGCAGCTCCGGTGTGCTGCGCGACGAGCTCGGCGTGCTGCCGCCGGGCGACATTCTGAAATGCGCGCTTGCCTTGTCACGTAAACCACGCGAGGCGCGTCGGGTGCTGCTGGCGCGGCTTCCCACCTTGGAGCACGCGCGTCTGGGCGGCCACACCGGTGGCAACGTGCTGCTCTCGATGATGCAGCGGTACAGCGGCGACTTTCTGGATGCGATCGACGGCTTGCGCGCGCTGCTCGGGTGCAAGGGGCGGGTATGGCCCGTGAGCGTGCAGCAGGCGTCGGTCTGCTCGCGGTACAGTGACGGCTCCACAACACGTGGTGAAGTGGAGGTCGACGCCGCTCAATCGTCCGGCCGGTTCGTCGAGCGCACGTGGCTCGAACCGCCCGTATCCATCTATCCGTCGGTGGCCGCCGCGATTGGGACGTTCGATGCCGTGATCATTGGACCTGGCAGCTTCTATACCAGCCTGATGCCGATCTTCCTGGTTCGGGGCGTGTCCGAGGCGCTGCGCCAGATGTCGGGTCCGGTGATCCTGGTCTGCAACCTCCTCACGGAAGGGCGCGGTATGATGGGGTTCACCGTCGCGGTCGCGGTCGCCCGCATCGAAGAGGTCATCCAGCGTCCCGTCGAAGTCGTCGTGACCAACCAGGCCTGGCCCTCGGCCGCCGTGCTGGCGCGATATGCGACCGAGCACAAGGAGCCTCTGCTGCCGGGGACCCTACCAGACCACTGCGAGCAAGTAGGGGGGCATTCTGGAGCGGTGAGATCGCGCGGCACGACCGACTGCGGTTGGCCTACGCGATCTGGTCCGTGCTCTCCCGACGCTTGTTGACATATTAACTGGTCGGAGCTTCGTCCCGAACCCCGGCGGAGTGCCGGGTGGAAGCTCGCGGGCCCGTGGCACTGGTCATCCGGTCTAGGGTGTTTTGCGGCGGGATGACTTCATCGCCCGGCCGCGGCGCGCGCTCGTTCTCGAAGTGGGGTCGCCCGCCGTGCGCGCTCTGAGTGCACGCGATTGTGTCGCGGCCTTCTCGGTCGCCTTCATGGCACGCGATCGAGGCGGCCCCGGGATCGACTCGGCGGCTCGCGCTGCCGCTTTGCGGCGCGCCGCGCGTGCGATGATGTCAGCGAGCAGCGCGCCAGCTTCGCCAACCTGCGTCGGCCGATGCGATTCCCAGATGGCGGGTGTGTCGGCCGCCAGAATGTCCTCGAACTCGCCGCCGCTTTTCACGCTGCGAGGGGCGAACGTCGTGATGTCGAGCTCGCCGCTCCAGTCGTCACGATGCTTGATGAGTAGCCAGCTTCGACCGTCTCCTTCGCGCGCCCCACGGTAGCGGCCGCCGGTGCGCACGAGCACCCACGATCCCTTGAGCTTGTAGCCGTTGAGGATGAGCTTCAGGTCGCCTTTTCTGAGGGCGGCGTCAACATCCGCCACCTCCGGTGTCCACGTGCCCCGATCCCACAACATGACGATGCCTGCGCCGTAGCCTTCGGGGATGACGCCCTCGAACTCGCCGTAGTCGAGGGGATGGTCTTCCGTCCGCATGGCCAGTCGCCTCGTCTTCGGATCGAGCGACGGCCCCTTCGGCACGGCCCACGAGAGTAGAACTCCGTTGTGTTCCAGTCGGAAGTCGTAGTGGAGATGGCTGGCGAGGTGTTTCTGCACGCAGAAGAACCGCTCGTGAGTGTTTCGACTTCTCACCTGTCCGCGCGGTTCGGGCGACTTCGCGAAGTCACGTTTACGGTTGTATTCGTCGAGGGGCATCAGAGACCGAGCTGGCTAGCGACCAACCGCCCCCATCATCCTCGTGAACTTCGGGCTGAGCAGGAACATCAGGATGCCAGCGACAATCGGAGTGACGCTGACCGCGGCGAAGAGCGTCGCGAGCGGCATCGATTCGTAGAACGTCGCCGTTTGGCCCGCCATGAAGTTGCCGACCGAGGATCCCAGGAACCAGACCCCCATCATCGATCCTTGGATGCGGGCCGGTGCGAGCTTGGTCATCGAGCTCAGCCCGACCGGACTCAAGCACAACTCAGAGAAGGTGTGAATGAGATATACGGCGACGAGCCAGAGCGGACTGACCAGCGCGCCGCTCGCACCCGCACGCGCGGGCGCCACCAGCAGCAGAAAGCCGATACCGACCCCGATCAGGCCGATCGCAAACTTGGTTGGGCTTGCAGGCTGTCGCTGGCCCAACGTGAACCAAAGCCAGGCAAACACTGGTGCGAAGGCCACGATGAAGATCGCGTTCAACGTCTGGAACCAGCTCGCCGGAAACGCCGCGCCCAACATCTCCCTTCGCGTGTTGCGATCGGCGAAGAGACTGAGCGTCGATCCGGCCTGCTCGAACACGCCCCAGAAGATGGCCGCGCACGCGAAGAACACGAAGATGACCCACAGCCGGCTGCGTTCTTCGGACGTCCAGCTTCGATCGCGGAAGAGGTTGGCGAAGAACACGACGGTGATGATCGTCAGCGAGTACCCCACGAGATCGCGAACAAACGTCGGCTCGATGACGATGGCACCGGTTGCCGCCAGAAGTCCGATCAGTGCGAGTGCCCCGAGGCTCGAGCCACCCCAGAGGATCGCCTGACGCTTGAACCGACTGGCGAGCTCCGGGCTGGTCGCGCCCCCGGGCCGGAGACCGGCCCCGCCGAGATACCGGCCGGTCAACACGAACTGTAGGACGCCAAGTGCCATACCGACCCCAGCCGCTCCGAAGCCGAAATGCCAGGCGTCATTGGGATTCAGGCCCCAGCCCGCGATCAAGGTGCGGAAGCGCTCATCCTGTGCCAGGAAGCCGGCGATGAGTGGACCGAGAAACGCACCGAGGTTGATCCCCATGTAGAAGATCGAGAACCCCGCGTCTCGCCGACCGTCTTGCGGGCCGTAGAGCTGCCCGACGATCACGCTGATATTCGGTTTGAGCAACCCAGTGCCGAGCGCGATGAGCACGAGGCCGAGGTAGAAGAAGGCGGGCCTGGGGACCGCCAGCGAGAAATGGCCGAGCGCGATGCCGATGCCGCCATACAGGACGGCGCACTGTTGGCCGAGCACGCGATCGGCCATCCAGCCGCCAGGCACACTCAGCAGATACACCATGGCGGTGTACGTGCCGTAGATCGCCGCCGCCGTCGCCGTGCTCAGGCCCATCCCACCAGTGGCGACTGCGGTGGTCATATAGAAGATCAGGAACGCACGCATGCCGTAGTAGCTGAAGCGTTCCCACATCTCGGTAAAGAAGAGCGTGGACAGCCCGCGCGGATGGCCGAAGAACGCTCGGTCCTCATCACGGGCGATGGGCACGGCCGCAGCGGTCGCCGGCGGCATCGCTGAGTCCATGTGCGGAGTCTAGCAGATGCTACAATTCGCTCATGGCCGATTCCCGGACGGTGTTTTGCGCGAAGTTTCGGAAGGAACTCCCCGGTTTGAACGAGGTGCCGTGGCCGGGAGCGCTGGGTCGGCGGATCTACGACGAGGTGTCAGCCGATGCCTGGCGACTCTGGGAAGACCGGATGAAGATGATCCTCAATGAGTACCGCCTCATGCCCTGGCAAAAGGAAGCGCAGGATCTCGTGGCGCGCCACATGGAGGAGTTCTTCTTCGGCGAAGGCAACGCGCTCCCGCCTGAATACAAGCCGCAATGATCCTAGCTGGGTCATTTGGGGGTGGACCGGTGGTAGGTCAATAGCCCTCGCTCGATGACGTGCCTGGTGATTGGCCGAGATATGCGGCAATCGCCACGGAGCAGGTCATCGACAAACCGGCGAGCAACCCAGCTCGTCTGACTGCATTCGCTACTGTGATCAAGCCCTTCTGTAGTATTCTACTGCAAGATCCCTTGAGCTTCGGGGAGGCCTGCTCCTCAACAGCTTTCCAGTCAACAAGTTAGCGGATCCCATCTATCTGAGAGGTGGCACCGTTCTTGAATAATCTACGCGTAGGCGGGGTCGGAGGCTGCGCGCCGGCTCCGCAGACGGGCGCTGGATGCAGTGGGCGCCTGAACGTGACGCGCAGCACGGAGACACGACAGAGTTAGCCGCGAACCCGCCCACAGCCTAGGGGTTCCCGCGTGGCCGACTCACAGAACGACAGCGCAGCATGAAGCGGGAGGGCAGATCGTGACAAATGAACGTAAAGAGCACCGCGGCTTCGCATCGATGTCACCAGAACAGCAGCGTGAGATTGCCAGCAAGGGCGGACGCGCGGCCCACGAGAAGGGCACCGCCCACGAATGGACGCCAGACGAAGCTCGGCAGGCCGGACGTAAAGGCGGACAGGTGAGTCGAGGCGGACGTGGGCGCTTGCTCACGGACGCGCCCGCGACGCCAACTCGGGAAGGCGCAATCCATTGAAACGTTGGGTGACGGCCCCCGTCGCGCCCTGCCCCGTCCAGTCCCCTACGCTTGGGCGACAGACGCCACTTGAACGCGAGCATCGTTGAAGCAGGCGCCACCTCCGAGGTCCGTGAGCGTGTCGGGCACGAGCGCGGTGGCCGTGAAGCCATTGTGCGTGCTGCGACGCCACACGCCCTTCGGTAGGCTGACCGTGCCCCTACAGACGGCCGTCGAGACGCTGAGAGGACACCGGACCTCGCCAAGTGCATTGAACACACAGACGACGTCCGTGCCCTCCAACCCCCGAGCCGCGGCATCATCCGGGTGCATCGTCAACCTCACGTCCGGCCTCGGCAGCTCCCCCAGTGTGGAGCTGATCGTGCGATCGCTGGCGGGTGAGATGAGCGCGAGCGGGTACGTCTCGGTGGCTGGGTCGGGCTGAAAAGCGTACAACCCGGCCGGTGCCGCCGCATCGAGGGCGTCTGGAAACAGGTGAACCTTCCCATCGGGAGTGTTGGGAAACACGTCCACGAACTGAATCGGGGTGGCGCCGAATGGCGGCACGGGGCGAGCGCCTGCGCGGACGTCCTCGCGGAGCGCGGCAGGAAGCTGGTCGATGACCTTCACGAGAAGGTCGAGCTCGCCTTCGGGATCGTCCGCTCCTGCCACGCCGCACCGCCGAGCCAACTCGGCGAAGACGTCGGCATTCGTACGGGCTTCACCGACGGCTTCGATCACAGGGCGAGTGAGCTGCAGGCTGAGCGGGCCGTAGGCTCGGGCGAAATCGTAGCCTTCGAGAAACGTGGTTGCCGGCAGCACGACGTCCGCATACATAGCAGTGTCGGTCATCACCTGCTCGAAGACCACGGTGAACAGATCCTCGCGCTCGAGCCCCCGCACGATGCGGCGCTGATCGGGTACTGTCGCGACCGGATTGCCGTTGTAGCAGAAGAGAACGTCCACCGGGGGCGTCTTGAGTTCCGTCAGCGCACGACCGAGCTGGTTCATGTTGACGAGCCGAGAGTGTTGTTCGGGCGCGCTGATCCACGCCTTGTCGATGTTCCAAGAGGCCGAGTTGCTCATCGAGTACCCGCCACCACGGACGCCGAACTTTCCGCCGACGGCGGGCAGCGCGAGGATCGCCATGGCCGCGTTTCCGCCGTTTCGGTTTCGCTCCAGTTCCCACCCGCAGCGAATGAGGGCGGGCGAGACGTTCGCGTACAGCACCGCGGCGCGCTCGAGGATCGTCGCATCGATGCCCGCGACAGCGGCAGCGCGCTCGAACGTCCACGGTGACGCGCGCTCCCGCAACCGATCCGTGCCGACGGTCTGCGCGTCGAGAAATGCGCGGTCGGCCTGCCCGCTCTCGAAGAGATGGCGATGCCAGGCCAGCGCCACCGCCACGTCAGAACCAGGGCGCACGGCAAGGTGGATGTCTGCAGCCTTCGCCAGCGGTGTCGTTCGAGGGTCAATCACCACGAGTCGGGCGCCGTTCTTCTGTGCTTGACGCACATAGGGAACGAGGTGAATACCGGACGTAGACGGGTTGACTCCCCACAGCACGATCAGTGAAGCGTGAAGGTAGTCTTCATAGGTCACCGACGCCATCTTGCCGTACAGCGCCATGTTCGCGGTGCCCGTGGGAGCCGCGCAGAGGGTGCGAGCCAGTCGTGACGTCCCGAGCCGCCGCCACAAGGTGGCGTCAAGGCTGTCCTGCGTCAGCAGACCGTTGGACCCGCCATAGGAATACGGCAGGATCGCCTCGCCGCCCCATGTTGCCGTCGCGTGCCGCATCCGGTCGACGATCCTCTCGAGCGCTTCGTCCCAGGACACGCGAGCGAATCGGCCCTCACCTTTTCGCCCCTTTCGTACTGCGGGGTAGAGCAGTCGGTCGGGACCATAGACGCGATCGCCGAAGCGACGGACCTTCGCGCAGATGAAGCCGTTGGTGACCGGATTCACACGACCGCCATCGAGGCTGAGCAACTTGCCGTGTCGAACCGTCACCGCGAGCGTGCAGGAGTCGGGGCAGTCGAGCGGGCACGCCGTTTCCACCACCGAGGCTGGTCCGCCGAGCGATGTCCCTTCTGTGCGATCGGCCGGTCTGTCGAGCTTCCGTGCGGAGTGCATGGGCTACGATTACGATACAGTACCGCGATGATTTCCGACACGCGCCCCCATGTCGTGATCGTCGGAGGGGGCTTCGGCGGATTGGATGCGGCACGTGGGCTCGCCAGCGCTCCGGTGCGCGTCACCCTGATCGATCGGCACAACTATCACCTCTTCCAGCCGCTGCTGTACCAGGTGGCCACTGCCGCGCTCTCGCCTGGCGACATCGCCTCACCCATCCGATGGATTCTGCGTCGGTAACGCAACCTCCGTGTCTGGCTCTCTGAGGCCCAGTAGGTCGACCCTGCGGCGCGCAGCATCACGCTCGGAGCCACCTGGGCCGATCCGCAGGAGCTCTGGCAACGCTCGGATGTGACGCGGCTCACGTACGACTACCTCGTCTTGGCGACCGGCACGACGCACGCGTACTTTGGGCACCCCGATTGGGCCAGCCGCGCACCGGGACTGAAAACGCTCGACGATGCGTTGGAGATTCGACGCCGTGTCCTGCTGGCCTTCGAAGCCGCGGAGCGCGAGGCCGAGCCTTCGGAGCAGCGCCGGTTGTTGACCTTCGTGATCGTGGGCGGTGGACCCACTGGCGTGGAATTGGCCGGAGCGCTCGCTGAGATCGCCAGGCGGACGCTTCGCCAGGACTTTCGCGCGATTCGGCCCGAGTCCGCCCGAATCGTGCTGCTCGAGGGTGGCCCGGATCTGATTTCCGCGTTTCCGACGTCACTACGGGCCGCGGCCCGCAGGTCGCTCGAGGAACTGGGCGTCGAGGTGTTGACTCGCTCGGTCGTCATCGACGTGGATGCGCGTGGGGTGTCATGGCGTAGCGCGGACGCCGCAAGTGGGGGGGCGGCGCAACGCATCGACGCGCAAACCATCCTGTGGGCTGCCGGAGTGGCTGCCTCACCGCTGGCACGGTCGCTCGCCGTGCCGCTCGATGCTGCGGGCCGTGTGCTCGCCGAGCCCACGCTTCAAGTGCCCGGGCAGCCGAACATCTTCGTGGTGGGCGACCTCTGTGCGCTGCAACAAGACGGCCGGTGGCTCCCTGGTGTGGCGCAGGTCGCGAAGCAGTCTGGCGCCCACGTCGCCCGCAACATCCGGCGGGTGATCGCGGGTCGCCCACTCACGTCATTTCGGTACCGCGACTATGGGAACATGGCGACGGTGGGACGTGGATCGGCGGTGGCGGACATCGCCGGCGTCCGCGCCTCCGGTCCGGTGGCGTGGCTGATCTGGTTGTTCATTTACATCTTCTGGTTGATCGGATTCCGAAATCGCCTCGCCGTGTTGTCCGAGTTGGCCTGGGCATACGTGACGTTTCAACGACGGGTTCGTCTCATCACCGGCGCGCCCGCGTGCCGTCCTTAGCGCACGCACGACGTTCCCGCCGGGGGCCGGGCAAAATCGACCGAGGCCCCGCGAGTGTTCCCGCTGTACAATGTCATCGCCCCTAAAGTCCTTCCGACCGCATGCGCGCTGTTGTCATCGCCCTGGCCGATCTCGGTCGCTGTGCCCGCATGCAGTACCACGCGCACGCGCTCGCAGACCACGGGGTCGAAGTGCATTTTGTGGGCCTCGAGGGGACACCACTGCCACGCGCGATCACGGAACACGCAGGTATCACGGTCCATCGTCTGCGGCCGGCGACCTCGCGATTCCGGCACGAAAGGGCTCTGGTCTACCCGGGGTTCGCGACTGGCGACGCGGTGCGCCTCGGGTTCCGCTTGTGGCGAGGTCTCCGCGCGCTGCCCAGAGCCGATCTCGTGCTCGTGCAGAATCCTCCCGCGTTTCCGACGCTCGAAGTGACTCGCGTTGCACTGCGCCAACGCGGCGTCCGATTCGTCGTCGATTGGCACAGCCTGGGATACTCGCTTCTCCAGCGGCGGCTGGGACGCTGGCACCCGGCGGTGCGGATGGCGCGCTGGTTCGAACGCCGTCATGCACAGTGCATCGATGCGAGCCTGACGGTGTCTCGGGGTATGGCGGCCTTTCTTCAGGACAAGTTCAACGCGCCCCGCGTGCAGGTGCTGTACGACCGGCCGGCGGCGGTCTTCGTTCCCATCGATCGCGCCGCCCGCGATCGGTTTCGACAGGGCTTCTTCGGACGTCTGGGAGTCCTCGGCGGACCCACCGGCTTCGTCGTCTGCCCATCGAGTTGGACGCAGGACGAGGATTTCGACGTTCTGATGGATGCCGTGTTGCGGCTCGAGGACCGGGTGCGCGGATGGGAAGAGTCTGGATCGGGTGGTCGTCGATTCCCGCAGCTCATCATCCTCGTCACCGGCGATGGGCAGCGGCGCGCAGAGTTTGAGCGGCGGTTTTCAGGGCTGCCTGCTCGACGGGTCCACCTGCGCGCCGGGTGGCTCGAGCCTGACGAGTATCCGCGTGTCGTGGGCAGCGCTGACGTGGGGTTGTGCCTGCACCGGTCGACGTCTGGGCTCGACATCCCCATGAAGGTGGCCGACCTCTTCGGCGCCGGTGTGCCCGTGTGCGCACTTGACTACGGCGCGTGTCTCGCTGAGCGCGTCCGCCACGGCGACAACGGCTTGCTGTTTTCGACGGCTCGCCACCTTGCGGACATCCTGTTCGAGCTGTTCGAGGGCTATCCCGATGATCAGTCGGTCCTCGAACGCCTGCGCCATGGCGCGGCCCGGGCGGCGCGCCCGACGTGGGAAGAGAACTGGACCAAGGAGGCACGGGAACTGCTGATGGGTCGTTAATCGTTGGTCGCGGCCGGAGGCGTTCGGCTCTTCAATCCGCAATCGGCGATCTGCAATACTGTGACTGCCGTGGATCTTCGTCAGCTCGAGATCTTGCAAGCGATCGCCGAAACAGGGTCGTTCACGGCCTGCGGCAAGAAGTTGAACGTCTCGCAGTCGGCTATTAGCCGGCAGATTTCGCTGCTCGAAGCGGAGCTCGGCGAGCCGCTGTTTCTTCGCGTCGGCCGGCAGGTGCGTATGACGCCGGCGGCCGAGAGCCTGGTGCACCTTGGGCAGCGCGTGTTTCAGGACGTGAAGGATACGGTCGCGGCGATTACGGACCACACGCGGGCCCTGCGTGGACGTGTTCGACTCTCCGGTGGGATGACGGTGTGCCTGTACGTCTTTCCGCCGCTCTTGAAACACTTGATGCGCGTACATCCGGAGCTGGAGATCCGACTGACCGTGGCGACGGCGGGGCGCTCACTCGAGGAGATCCGATCCGGTCGCGTGGACGCTGGATTGTTGACCTTGCCCGTCGAAGAGTCAGATCTCGAAACGGTGCCTGTGCTGCGCGAGGAGCTCCTCCTCATGACGATGCCGTCGCACCCGTTGGCGCGCAAGAAACGCATTGTTCCCGAGGATCTGTCGGGTCAATCGATCGTGCAGTTCGAGCCCGGCTCCGCCACTCGGCACGTGATCGATGCGTTCTTTCTGACACACAAAGTCGAGCCGAAGGTCGTGATGGAAACCGAGAACGTCGAGATCATCAAAGCGATGGTCAAGACAGGCTTCGGCGTGAGCATCGTGCCGTATCAGGCGGTTGCTCCGGAGGTTCGGAACGGCCAGCTCTTCTGTGCTCGCATCGAGGGCACCGAGCTCGTCCGAGAAACTGGGTGGGTCTACCCCCGCACGAGCCGGGTGCCACGCGTCATTCAAGAGCTCATCACAGCCTTCGAGGAAGTCCGCGGCAAGCTTCAACTCTCCCCTGACTAGCGGCCTGGCCCCGCCCGGCAGGTCGTACGTGCTTCGGCAAGGGGACCCGTCCAGCGACCTCTTAGTGCTCGTCCTGGTCGTCGTCTTCATCGACGCCGGTGACCACAAAGCGAATCGAGCAGTGGGGCCGAAGTGCCCGTAGGGCTCGGTCGATCTTGCTCGTGTAGTGCGTCGACAGGTGCCGATGAATCGCTTCGGTCGGCACCCACACGGTGATCAGATCGCCGGAATCGCTCGCGTAGCTCGTGGGGACGAACCACCGTCGGAATTCTTCCGGATCGACCTCGGCGTGAATGCGATTCAGCACCCGTTGCCAGAGCTTCGTGTCGTCCGAAGGCATCTGCGATGGCCGGCCTCTCGGACCCTACTCGTCCTCACCGTCGTCGTGGGGCAGGCTCGTCGCGATATCGTCGATGTCTGACGCCGCGTCTTCGGTGCCGTCGTCATCGAGTGAGAACGAACGGCCGGTGGCCTTCAACGGAATGGGCCCGCGCGGGCGCTCGGATTCCTTCTTCTTCGCCTTGGCGTTCGGACCGCGCTGGGGCTTGGCGTCAGGGCCGAAGTTGCGGCTGCGCGGAGGTGCGGGTGCCGAGGGATCGAAGCGAGGCGCGAAGCCTCCGCCCCCCGGACCACCGGGGCGTGGCGGGAAGCCTCCCGGTCGCGGGGCGTAGCCGCCACCGGCGGGGCCCCCGGGTCGAGGGCCGCCTGGTCCGCGGTCTTCCCGCGCCCTGGCCTCGCTGACCGCAAGCGGTCGCCCGTTGAACAGCTGTCCGTTGAATCTCTGGATGACCTGCTCGGCGTGGGCCCGGTCGAGATACTCCACGAACGCGAACCCTCGGGGGCGACCCGTCTCTCGATCGACCGGTAGGACGACCTGAGACGGCGCGGCCACGGTGCCGAAGTACGTGCGCAGGTCTGCCTCAGTGCTGCTGTACGACAGGTTGCCGACGAACAGACGAACAGCCAATCAGCTCTCTCCTAAATTGACATGGCGAGGCAGAACGCCGGGAGGGTGGGGCGCAGGACACACGCGAGCAGCCGGATCCAGTGGCAAAACGTTACCGTAACTCGTGGATGCTGGCAAGCGGGAGGCCGAGCGCTATAGTAAGCCAGATGAAAGGGCGCTGCGCCCTCGTGTGGCTGATAGCCGGCAGCCTGATCCTGGGTGGGCCTTCCCCGTCTGCCGACGGGTCCTCGATTCAGACCTCCGATCTGAGGGAGTGGCTCACGTATCTGGCCTCCGATGAGCTGCAGGGCCGTGCCACCTTCAGCGAGGGGCTGGGGCTGGCGGCGGCCTATATTCAGGAGCGCCTGACCGAGTGGCGCCTCACCCCGGCCGGTGACCGGGGCGGCTACCTGCAATCAGTCAAAGTCCAGGAGGTCCGAACGACCAGTCGCTCGTCGGTCACCGTGCGTGTGGGACGCGAGACTCGCGTCTTCCGAGACGGAGGCGGCGTGACGTTCCCGCGCGACATGGGCGGAGTTCGTACGATCACGCTCGATCGAGTGCAATTCGCGGGATATGGGCTCGATGCGCCAGCGGCTCGCCACAACGACTTTGCCGGCTCGAGCCTGGAGGGCGTTGCGGTTGTCTATCTCGGAGCCGGGGGACCCAAGTCGGTGGATGCGACCCGCTCCCGCCGTGTGCTAGATGGACGGAGCCGGCACGCGCTGGATCAGTTACGCGCCGTCGCGGTGATTGGGCCGACCGCCGACCACGCGCCCGAACGGACGCGCGGAGCAAGCGGGGGAAGCGCCTCGGATGGATCTCGATCGTTCGACTTCACCTCGGCTGAGCGATTGGATAGGCCCGTACCTCCGTCCATCAACGCCGCCGACGCCTTTTACGAGTTCCTCCTTGGCACCGCACCCGTTCGATATCCCGAGCTGAAGCGGCGAGCGTCCGCCGGCGACCCGCTCCCGACCTTCGCGTTGACGGACGTGAGCCTGACCTTCACCATCGATGCGGATTACACAATCGTTCGGACGCGGTACACGCACAACGTGGTCGGTGTCGTGCCAGGCACCGATCCGTCGTTGCGGCACACGTACGTGGCGTTTGGGGCGCACTACGACCATGTGGGCTACGCCGATCGCGAGATCACGAACGATGGCACGGGTGCGCCGGGTCGCGTGACCAGAGGTGCGGCCGACGACCGCGTGTGGAATGGCGCCGATGACGACGGGTCCGGGACCGTCGCACTCATGGCCATCGCGAAGGCGTTCGCCACGAGCCCCCCACGCCCACGGCGATCGTTGCTGTTCGTCTGGCACGCCGGCGAGGAACGCGGTCTCTGGGGTTCGCGGTACTTCGCCGACACGGGAAGCGTTCCCATGGATCGCATCGTCTCGCAGCTCAATATCGACATGGTGGGCCGCAATCGAAACGATGATCTCAAGCAGGCCGACACGGTGTATCTCGTCGGCTCGGATCGCCTCAGCACCGAACTTCACGACGTCAACCGCGCGGCGAACGCCTCGCTCACGCGTCCGCTGCGGCTCGACTATAAGATGAACGATCCGAGCGACCTCGAGCAGATGTACTACCGCAGCGACCACTACAGCTACGCCGCGAAGGGTGTGCCGGTGATCTTCTTCACGACCGGCCTTCACCCGGACTACCATGCGAACACCGACGAAGTGGCCAAGATCGAGTTCGACAAGTTGACGCGCATCACACGGCTCGTGTACGAGACCGGCGCGCGGCTGGCCGATCTTGATCATCCACCAGTGCGGGACCGGAGGGGTCCGCGAGCCGGCAGAGGAACCCGCGAGTGACCCGACCGCTCCTGGTGATCTTTCTGACGATCTTCGTCAACCTCGTCGGGTTCGGCATCATCGTGCCGCTCCTGCCGTTCTACGCCGAACGGTTTGGCGCGTCGGGTATGACGATCGGCTTGCTCTTCGGCGTATTCTCGTTGTGTCAGCTCATCGCCTCGCCGCTGTTGGGCGAAGCGTCGGACCGGTACGGGCGGCGCCCCGTGCTCATCTTCAGCCTGGCCGGCACCGTGCTCAGCTTCGTCATGCTGGCGCTCGCGGACAGCGTCCTGATGCTCTTCCTCGCGCGCATCGTCGATGGTCTGTCGGGCGGCAACATCTCGACGGCGCGCGCGTACGTAGCCGACGTCACCGAGGCCAAGGATCGATCGCGGGCGTACGGTCTCATCGGCGCGGCGTTTGGGCTCGGGTTCATCCTGGGCCCGGCGCTGAGTGGTCTGTTGGCGCCGATTAGCTACACGGCGCCCATCTGGGCCGCGGCCGGTATCACGGCGGTCGCGATGGTCACGGCGATGCTGTGGCTGCCCGAGACCGTTCATCGCGCCAAGGCCGCCACGGGGATCCCGTTTCTGTCGATGGGCACGATATTGCGGCAACCGTACGTCCGTCGAGTCCTCGCGATCGACTTCGTGTATTGGCTCGCGTTTGCGGTGTTTCAGACGACCTTCGCGCTGTTCGTGGCCCGCCGGTTCGGTTTCGACGCCGGCCAGACCGGCTATTTCTTTGCCGCCTTCGGTGTGCTCGGGGCCGTGGTGCAGGGCGCGCTCATTGGCCCGATTGTGGGGCGCTTGGGCGACAAGGCGACGTTCATGCTCGGGCTCGGGTGTTCGGCCTTTGGGCTGCTCGCCGCTTCGATGACAGCGTCAGTGGCCCTGTTCACGCTGGCGCTGGTGCCGCTAGCGATTGGGATTGGCTTCGGTCACCCGACCATCTCGAGCCTGGTCAGCCGCGCCGCGCGACAGGACGAGCAGGGCCGCGTGCAGGGCGCGGCGAGCGCTGTCGAGAGCCTCGGGCGCGCGATCGGTCCGGTCTGGGGCAATGCCTCGCTGCAGCGCTTCGGCGAGGCCATGCCCTACGTGTCCGCCGCCGTCTTCCTCCTCGCCTCGCTGCTGCTCAGTTTGAATCACCAGGTCACGGAGGTCCGCGAGCACCAGCAGATGTGAAGACGAACTCCCTGGTTGACGCCACTCACGGCACGCCAGCGGGTACGTCCACGCTCGCCAGCGGCAAGTACACGTGGAAGGTCGAACCTTTCTTCGGTTCGCTGACGACGCCGACGTAGCCGCCGTTCTGCTTGACGATGCCGGACACGATCGAGAGGCCGAGGCCGCTGCCCTTGCCTTCCTCCTTCGTCGTGAAGAAGGGCTCGAACAATCGGGCACGGACCGCCTCGTCGATGCCCGTCCCCGTGTCGCTGATGCTCAATCGTGCGAAGTGACCGTGTCGCCCTTCGACATGGGCGGCGACCGTGGGATCTTCGGCGTCGACGGCCGCCACGCGAATGATCAACCGCCCGCCGTCTGGCATGGCGTCCCGCGCGTTGATGACGAGGTTCAGGACGAGCTGCTCTATCTGTACCGGATCCGCGATGGCCAGTGTCGGCGTCGCCGTATGGACGATTTCCAACTCGGCCTCCGTGCCGATCGAGCGCCGCAACAGCGTCTCCATGCCGTCCACGACGTCTTCCAGGGCGATGAGGCGAGGGCTGGTGGCCTGGCGGCGACTGAACGCGAGCAACTGGCGTGTGAGGCTGGCCCCACGTTGAACGGAGACCTTGATCTCTGACGCTTCGGCGCGAGCAGGCTCCTCGCCGGGGAGCTGCACGAGAATCAGATCCGCCGAGCCGACGATGCTCATCAGGATATTGTTGAAGTCGTGCGCCACACCGCTGGCGAGTCGGCCGACGGCTTCGAGCTTCTGTGACTGGCGCAACTGTTCTTCGAGCGCTCGCCGCTCCGTAGTGTCGCGCACGAACCCGGTGATGAGGGGGCGCCCCCCCTTCGCGCACGCGAGTCACCGATAGCTCGACGGGGAAGCTCTTGCCGTCACTTCGGAGCGCCGTGGCTTCGACCTGTCCCTCGGAGAGCGGCGCGCCGCCTGTCGCAAGAAACGCCCGGAGCGCCTTCACCTGGCGGTCGCGCATCGCAGGCGGGAGCAGCATCTCGATGCCCTTGCCAAGGATGCTCATGCGCGCCCAGCCGAACATCCGCTCCGCGGCCGGATTGAATTCGCGGATCCGGAGGTCTTGGTCCGCCGTGATGATCGCGTCCTTCGCGGCCTCCAGAATCGCCCCCTGCCGCGCCTCGCTCTCGATGCTCGCACGATAGAGCTTCCAAAGCAGGTAAAGGGGCAACGCTCCGACCAGCGCCGTCAGCGCCGGACCACTACTCGTCCCGACCGCGATGATGACGGCTGCCGCGCCGGCCCCGAGCATGTAGTTCGGAGCGGCGGGCGCGAACTCGGACTTCCAGATGACCCAGGCGCTCTGGTCGGTGGTGAGCGCGATCTCGAACGCGATGGGAATCGTGTTGGCGAGGAAGTACGTGATCGCCATGGCGAGCAACGGAATCGTCGAAGCGATGGTGATGTGGGAGGTCCCGCCCAAGCCACTGTAGACCTGTCCGGCCGCTTGCACCGTCAGGATGAGGATCGCCATGTTGAACAGCGTGCGGTACGCCGGGTTGTGCTCCCGCTTGCCGAGCACCGGCTGTGCCCATCCGCTGACGGCCCCGACGATCATGGTCGAATGCGGACCGCGAAGGATGAGCGTCAGAATGTCGACGACGTACGAGACCGACATGTTCGAGCCGCTGGCGATCGGAAACTGGACCGTGAATGCCGAGGTCAATGACGAGAGCAAGACGAAGAAGGCGATCGACACCGAGGCCGAAAGATCGGCCCGGGGCAACAGCACCACAAGGGTCCCGAGCCCGGCCACGATGACCGAGATGATGTAATAGCGCGCCCGCCGAGGCAGGTCCTGTCGCAAGACGCCTCAGTATACCGACCTGGGTTGAGAGGTTCCGCTCTTCCGCACGCGGATGTAAACGCCGAGACGGCGGGCGGCGTATGCTTACACACTGATGGATCACGCCGGACTGGACCCGAGCCGTTCCAGCCGGCAGCCTCCCGGGAGCCAGTGGGTCGTCAGTGCCACCGAGGCAGGCTGTCGACTCGATGCATTTCTCGCCGTTCGGGAACGCCTCAGGTCACGTGGACGGGCAAAACGAGCGATCGAACGAGGCCAAGTCCAACTGAACGAGGAGGAGGCTCTGCCGGAGCATGCGGCGACACGACTCAGCCCTGGCGACCGGGTTCGAGCGTGGACCGATCGGCCTGGCAGCGCGCGAGTCCGTCGCCGCCCGAGTCGAGACACGCACCGCGAGCTGGCGATCGTCTACGAGGATGCCTCGGTGCTGGTCGTGAACAAGCCGGCGGGTCTGCTGACGGTCCAGCTAGCTCGTCGACCGGGGGCGCCGTCTGCCGCGTCTCTGCTCGCGAGCTACCTCAGGTCTCAGGGCAAGCGGCGTGCTTGGGTTGTGCATCGGATCGATCGGGATACGTCGGGTCTTGTCGTGTTTGCCACTAATCCCTCGGCGCGCGAGGCGCTCAAGAATCAGTTTGCGCGCCGAGAACCGGAGCGTGTGTATCTCGCGCTTGTGAGGGGCACGCCGGACCCGCCGGCGGGGGTGTGGCGCGATCAGCTCCGGTGGGACGCAGCCAGCCTCGCACAGACAGTCACCGACGCCCGCGATTCGCGCGCTCGCGAAGCTGTCACCAATTACCGCGTGTTGGAGTCCTTTGGCAGCGAGGCGGCCTTCGTCTGTCTGCGACTGCACACGGGCCGGAGGAACCAGATCCGGATCCAGGCGTCTGCCCACGGGCATCCGTTGTTAGGGGAGCGCATGTACGTGAGCCCGGTGGGCTTTCGTCGTGGGAACGGGGCGGCCACACGTCAGGCCTTACACGCCTGGCGCCTACGGTTTCTTCATCCCGACACAGGTCGGCCCATCTCGGTCGAGGCGCCCCTGCCGGCCGACCTGCGGCTGTCGCTGAGCGAGCTGCGAAAGCCGGCTCGCGGGATTCGTGTTGAAAATCTCCGAAAGTGTGGAGATTTCTGAGACAATAGGTTGAATGACAGCACGACGTCGATTCGGATCCCATTGGCACGCTTCTGCGTCTCAACGTGTAACGAGCGCGTGCTGGAGCGCGGGGACGTGGGCCTTGCCAGTCCAGGCGCGGGAGCCCCGAAGAAGCGTGCGGTCCTGAAGATGAGCGAGGAGTTGTAGTCCATGGCCAAGCGGAATCCGGCTGGAGCTGTTGTGTGTCCGCGTTGCGGGGTCCCGAGCGCACGGATCGTCGGGCGCTCCGAGTCATTCCCGGTCCTGTACCTGCGTTGCGACGATTGCGGTCGGATGTCGATCTCGCCCGAATAGGCCAACGTGTGGCGGGGCGCGCGAGTCGTCTTGTGTCGCCTCGGGAAATCGCTCCTCAGGCGCGCGCCCGTCGCGCCCAGTTCGATTGCAGAGTCCTCAGCGAATCACGCTATCATCGGGGCGGGGTCTCGCGGCCGCCGGGCTTGGCCTGAGGTCTCTAATGCTCCATGGAGCATGCCGGCGTTCCAGCGTATCCCGACGCAGACGTCGTCTTTCGTGACGGCCTCGGTGAGCGAAGGCTGATTCTCGATCCCTCGACCGCTGTTCGAGAGCTGCTGTGCATTCGCACTGCGCTGTCCGAGGTCCCCGTATTCGATTTCGCTCTCCGCGATCGCATTCGTCGTCTTGGCAGCTTTGAGCATCCGTACTTCGACCCGGCGCGCAGTGTCGAGCGACTTACCGACCGCAGGCGTTCGCTCGCGCTGGTGTCCGATCGCTTCAACGGCATCCGCCTCGCGCAATTGTTTCCTCGTCTGGTCGAACGCGGCGTCAGACTCGACATCGACACGGCCATGTACTGGCTGCGACAGTTGCTGGAGGCGCTTGCGCGTTTCCACGAGTCGTCCCGCGACATCGCACACGGGGCTCTCGGTCCCGATCGCGTCCTCCTCACCTCGAACGGTCGTTTGAGGGTGACCGAGTACGCCCTGGGTGGGGCGCTCGCGCTGCTGGGCTACTCCCCCGAGCGGTACTGGCGAGAGCTCCGCATCCCGGTGCTGCGGTCGCACGCGCATCGCCTTGACCAACGGACGGACGTCGCACAAGTGGGTGTGCTGGCGTTGTCGCTCATCTTGGGACGCGAGCTGCGGGATGACGAGTACCACAAGCGGGTGGGTGACCTGCTTGCCGCCGCGTGGGCCGCCGTACCAGCTGGGGGCTTTGAGCCGGTGCCGCCCCGCCTCAGGCAGTGGCTCGCCCAGGCGTTGCAACTCGATCCGAGTCGTTCGTTTGCGGCCGCAGACGAGGCGAGTCGAGAGCTTGAACGGGTGTGCGAAACCATCGAGTTTCCTGGATCGTCCGGCAGCGTCGACAGGTTTGTGGAGCGCTACCGGTCGCACGAAAGCGCCGGTGCCGCGACGACGCGCGCGCTCGGCGTGGCTGAGCCGGATCTGCCGTCGCCCCGTGAAGCGTCGGCCCCGGACGTCGGCGTGCGCTCGTACGCGGACGAAGGTCCCTCAGCGCCGATCCTCGATCTCGTCCCTCAAGAGTCCGAAATGTCCGCCGCGGGGGCATCGACCTCCACAGCCGAAGCGGCCGCGACCCGGACAGCGGCACAACAGGGCGACGGCGGGGCACCGGAGGGAGCGGAAGCCGCCTGTTTGACCGACTTCCAGTCAGAGCTCACGGGGGATGCGCCGCAGCTTGGGGATTTCCAGTCCGAGAACGGCTCGAGCGACGAGCCTGCCGCAGTGGCGCGCTCCGCTGCGGCCGCCCCGGACACCCCGCCTCACGCCGAGTTGCCGCCCAGCGAACTACCCGTGCCGCGCGCATTCACCGTGTTGCCGCCAACTCCCGAGTTCGAGGAGAGCACGGCACTGCCGCCGGCGGAGATCCCCCGCGCGTCGTCGACGTCGGTCCCCGCGCTGGCTCGCCGAAGGGTTCTGGCTGGAGTGGCCGTCGGCATTGCGATCGTAGCGGGCCTGACGCCGTCGCTGCTCCGGGAGCCTGACACGCGGTCAACTGGCACGCTGATGATCACGACCGTCCCCCAAGGAGCCGCCGCGACCATCGACGGCCGGCCGGCGGGGACGACGCCGGTCACGGTCAGTCCCGGCTACCACACGGTGGAACTGCAACATGGACGCGTCTCCAGAGTGGTCTCGGTCACGGTCCAAGCGGGAGCCCGCTTCGAGCAACGCGTCGAGTTCCCGGTCGAGCCCAAGGAGCCCGTGGCAACGGGTTGGGTCACTGCGCGCGCCGACATCGATTTCGACGTCTACGAGGGCACGACGTTCATCGGCAGCACGGCTGGGGGACGTCTGGCGTTGCCGGTCGGTACCCACATCCTCACGTTCCGGCACGATGGCCTCGGCTTCCGCTCAACGCGAAGCGTTGATGTGGCTGAAGGTGCGTCGACGACCGCGACGGAGGATCTCCCGAACGGTCTCGTGCGCGTGCTCGCTCAACCCTGGGCCGAAGTCTGGATCGACGGTAAGGCGGTTGGACGAACGCTGGTTGGTAACCTTCCGATACCAATCGGCACACACGATGTGGTGTTGCGCCATCGTGTGCTGGGCGAACAACGGCACAAGATGACCGTGTTGGCGAACTAGCTGGCCCGCCTCGATGTCGATCTTCGACAACGATGACGCCCGCCGGGCAGGGCGCGCCAATTACGGTTTTCGAGTTCCGCTGACGAGACCGTCGCCCGTATTTTGATCACTGCGCCAGCACCGGCCTGAACCCGCTCCCTGCAAAAGGCTAGGAATGCGCCGGTTAGCCCCCGCCTCGCCGATCGGCATGCTTCACGCACGCGCAGAGCGTGGAGTTCCAGGATCCCAAATGGTGCCATCGGCCCCCACGCTCAGTGACGCGCGAGACCAGGACAGCTGCTTTCGAGATGGCTTGGGCGAGCGACGATCGACGATTGACGGCTCAGGCCAGCCACGTGAACTCCTGTGCATTCGCTCCGAGCTGACCGCCGTTTCGGCATTCCCGCTCGCGCTGCACCAGTGCACCCAGCGGCTCGGGAGCTTTCGCCATCCGTACTTCGCGCCGGCCGTGTCGATCGAGCCCGTCACGGCGGAAGACTCGACGCTGGGCCTGCTGTCCGAACAGATCGACGGCATTCGACTCTCGGCGCTGTTCAAGCGTTCGGCGGAGCGCGGTCTCAACCTGGCCATCAACGCCGCTCTCTGTTTGATTCGACAGATTGTCCCGGCCATGGCGCGCCTGCACGAGGCCGACGGGTGTCATGGCGCGCTCGGCCCGGAGCGCGTCGTGCTGACGTGGAGCGGGAGGTTGATGGTCACCGAGTACGTCTTCGGCGAGGCGCTCGAACAGCTTCGTTACTCGCAAGAACGCTACTGGCGAGAGCTCCGCGTGGCGGTCCCGCACTCGGCGGGTCTGCCGCGGTTCGACCACCGTACCGATGTCACGCAGATCGGTCTGATCGCGCTGTCGCTCGTCCTCGGTCGTGCGCTGCGAGACGACGAGTATCCGGCGCGTGTCGCTGATGTCGTGATGGCGGCCAAGGCCATCGCGCCGAGGGGCGGCTTCGAGCCACGGCCGCCGTCACTGCGCGGTTGGCTCATGTGCGCGGTTCAGCTCGACGTGCGGCAGGCGTTTGGGTCGGCCGCGGAAGCGCACGACGAACTCGAGCGGGTGATCGGCGACCTGGAGTATCCGGGGCTACCCGCCAGCGTCGACGCCTTCTTGATGCGATACCGTGAGGCCCATCCCTCCTCGCAGCCCGAGCTGCCGGTCGTGGAAATCGATCGAAGTCGGGAGGCGCTTCCTCAACCGGCGGAATCCGCGCTGCTTGTCGCGATTCCCGATGAAAAGCCGCGCCGCGTCATCGAATGGCCGCTCGAGAGCGACGCACTCCTGTCGGATTTCAGCCCCGAAACCGATCTTCCGCCGCGCACCGTATCGTCACACGACCTCCCGGCGTCCGATCGGGCGTCTGTCCGCGATGTGTCGCCAGCAGTCCGTGAGCTCTTTGCCGTCGATACCGGCGGGCCGTCTCGCCGGTGGCCCGTGTCGGCTGGCATTGGGATCCTGGCCACGTTGGTGGCGGCTGCCGTGCCCTTGTGGGGGTACTTGAGTCCGCGGAAGGCCGCCGCGCTCGGCACAGGGACGCTGGTCATCTCAACGTCCCCGCGTGGTGCGTCGATCTCGCTGGATGGTCGGCCACTCGGCGTCACCCCGCTGACGGTCACGGTGCTCGCCGGTGCGCACACGCTGGAAGTGCGAGCCGAGGGTGAGCCGAAGACGGTGCCGGTTGTGATGACTGCTGGCGGACGAGTCGAGCACTACATCGAACTGCCAACAACGACGGATAGCCCGGAGGGCGGCGATCCGAGCGCCACGCCCGAGGGTGGCGAGCGCCTGGTCGTGACGGCCCTGAATCCGGTGGCCACGGCGCCAGGGCCGATGGCCCGAAGCGTTCCAGTCGCTCCGCCCCCGGGATGGATCCTGATCAAGTCGCCCACCGATCTCGTGATCGAGGATGGCGGCCTGACCCTGGGATCCAGTTCGGGCGGACGCCACGTGCTCACGTTGCGCAACGACGCCCTCAGCTTTCAGACAACGCGGACAGTACAGATAGCCGCCAGCACGCTGACGACCGCCACCGTCGACGTCCCGAACGGGCAGTTGTCGCTGAATGCCGCCCCGTGGGCCGAGGTGTGGATCGACGGTACGCGCGTCGGTGACACGCCGATCGGCAACCTCGCGGTCCCGATCGGGGCGCATGACGTTGTGATGCGCCATCCCGAGCTGGGTGAGCGCCGGACGCAGGTGATGGTGTCGGCCACCGGTGCGTCACGACTGAGCGTCGATCTCCGCGACCGGCCAACGAGCAACGATCAGTGACGCACTACGGTTTCGGTTCTCCGCGCAGCTTGCGGAAGATCGCGATGACGTCGAGCTTCTGGCCCATGGCCGCGATCAGCCACGCGTTCTGACCATCCTTGTTGCGGATCTCCATGTCCGCACCCTTGTCCAACAACAGCTGCACGATCGGCACGAGCCCGACGTTCGCGGCCTCCATCAGTGCCGTTGCCCCTTGATCATCGGTCGCGTTGACGTTGGCTCCCGCGTCAAGCAGCAGACGCACCGACGATTCACATCCTCCGGAGGCAGCCATCGACAAGGGTGTTTTGCCGGTCGGCGGTCCGTTCACGTCAGGCTTCACGCTCAGGAGCAGTTTCAGGGTTTCCTCGTGACAACTGCGCGCGGCGTACGCCAGCGCCGTATCGACGCCCTTCTTGAGTCCTGCGGCTTGCAGCGTCTGCACGACTGCCGCGTGGCCGTTCGAGGCGGCGTAGGCCAAGACCGAGAGCCCCCCCGCGTCCTCCGCTTGCAGATCGGCACCCTTGGCGAGCAACGCGCGCGTGACCGAGGCCTCGCCGCCCATCGCAGCGGCGTGGAGCGCCGTGCGGCCGTTCTGATCTTTCTGGTTCGCGGTCGCGCCGGCCGCGAGCAGCGCCTCGACCGCGGCCAGATGCCCGGCGAATGCGGCCGCCATGAGCGCTGTCGTTCCTTGTTTGTCACTGACGTTCAAGTCGGCGCCACGTCCGGCGAGAAATCGGATTGTCTGCGCCTTGTTCGCGGCTGCGGCGGCCATTACAGCAGTGATCCCCATCGAGTCGGCGGCCCTGACGTTTGCGCCCTTTGTGGCGAGCGCCTCGACGATGGGGGTGTGGCCCTGTGATGCTGCAGCATGCAGCGGCGTGGCTCCTGTCCTATCCGGCAACTCCACGTCGGCACCCGCCGCGAGCAACTCCTGGACGACGGGCAGATGTCCATGGATGGCAGCGGCTGCAAGCGCCGTGCTGCCGGCTGCCGTCGTCCCGTTCAGCTCGGCTTTCTCGGCGAGCGCCGCGCGAACGAGATCCACGCGGCCCAGCATCGCGGCGTCGATCAGTCGAGACGTCGGCGTCTGGGGTGTCTCCGGGCGCGTCGTATCCGCCGGGTCCGCCGGCGGCACGGGCCGTTGGCCGACTACCGGTTGACCCGCCAGCAGAACAACAGCGGAGGTGCACGCCAGCAGTCCTCGGAAGCGCGGCATCCCGGTCGCCCAGAACCCTCGGGTGTTGCTCACAGGAAACGCCCCTTTCGGAGTCGGAGTATATGCGCCCTGCGCCTCCGCCGCATCCTCATCGTCGTGAGGTGTGGCTTCGGGCGTGCCCTCGGCCAGTAGTCGTCCTGGCCGTGCAGCCCTGCATTTCCCGCTGAATATCGCCGATATGCTATTCAGCAGCGTGGAATTTCCTAACCGCTTCCGGGTATTTTTTGTTGAATGTGCCGGTAGTCTATGTGAGACTTCCCGACATCGTTCTTCACTTCTATCGGCGGCCCGTCGGGATTAGGACTCGAAGCCTGTTTGTGAGGCGTACCGGGTTCTCGCGAGACCTCATTTCTTGGGAGGATGGGGTCTATGGGACGTCCAAGTCGGTGTTCGCCGGAGGTGCGTGAGCGCGCGGTCCGGCTGGT
>VFZL01000018.1 GCA_016871175.1 Acidimicrobiia bacterium
TTCCTGGTACAGTGCTCCATTGCGTCATCCTCCGGCACCCGCCGCCAAGCGGGCGCAGCTCTTTGAATTGGAACTGCGCCGGATGATGACGCGATTTCTACTTTTCCACCAGACTCAAGACACTAGATGCGAATGGTTCGCAGCGCGTGAACCCGAAGCTCGCATACAGCCTGCGGGCGGGCTCGAATGCTGGCTGCGACCCTGTCTCCAAACTGAGGCGATCGTAGCGGCGTCGCTTCGCCTCCTCGAGGATGTGCGTCAGCATCGCCTTTCCGACGCCGGAACGGCGGTGAGTGCGGGCGGTGCGCATCGACTTGATCTCCCCGTGTCGGGCATCCAACTCCTTCAACGCCCCGCAGCCAAGCAGATCGGCGCCGGACCAGACGGTCCAGAAGGTGATGTCGGGGCGGCGGAGGCCATCGACGTCGAGTGCGTGCACGTTCTCTCGAGGTGAGATACGGTGCATGTCGGTCACGTGTTCCGCTAGCAGCGCCTGGATCTCGGGCCCAGACAGATCGTCCCGCCTAATCTCCATGCGGCGCTCCACTCGTTTGCCAACGCCACACATGGGCTACGGCTCCAAGGAGAGGCGCCCGGTGTAGAGCGCCATCCCGACGACGGCGTCGACGTCGTGCTCGTGGAGGGTGTCGATCTCCTCCCTGGTCGTGATCCCGCCCGCGGCGGTCAGTCGCCGTGTCGTCGCCCGCCGCAACTGGAGGATGGCGCTGAGATCCGTGCCCGCCATCAGCCCCTCCCTGTCGACGTGGGTGTACAAGAACTCGGCGCAGTACGGTTCCAGCGCGCGAATAGCGTCGACGGCGGTGATCGGCAACGCGGTCTTCCATCCGTGGATGACAACCTGGCCGGCCTTGCTGTCCACGGCTGCGATCACCTGTTCCACGCCCACCGCGTCGGCCATGCGTTTGGCGAACGCCAGATCGGGCCGGCCGTCCTTGAACAACGACGAGCCGACGATGACGGCCTTCGCTCCGGCGGCGAGGATGTCGTGGGCTCGTTCGACCGTGCGCACGCCGCCCCCAACGCGACACGACAGCGTACCCGCGATCTGTCGAACGATCGAGAGGTTGTCGCCGCGGCCCATCGCGGCATCCAGGTCGATGACCTGCACCTTCGGACACCGTTCGAACCGATGCACCCATGCGAACACGTCGGTGTCGCGGATCGCCAGTCGTTCGCCCTGCACAAGCTGGACGACGGCGCCGTTCTGGAGGTCGATGGATGGAATCAGCATCGGAGCCTCGAGTCTGGTCAGCTCACAGCCGGACCGGGATACCGTGTGCGCGCAGGTGTTCCTTGAGCGCGTGGACGCTCGTTTCCGCGTAGTGAAAGATGGAGGCGGCGAGCGCCGCATCGGCCGCGCCCCTGGTGAACACATCGACGAAGTCGTCGAGGCCTCCAGCGCCGCCCGAGGCGATGACCGGAATCGACACCGCGCGAGACACAGCCGCGGTCATCTGGCAGTCGAACCCGGCCTTCGTGCCATCGCGATCGATCGATGTCAGCAGAATCTCGCCGGCGCCTCGGGCCTCCGCTTCCCGGGCCCATTCGACCGCGTCACACTCTGCGGCTGCGGATCCGCTGCGCACGTAGACTGCGTAGTGATCGTCCGATCGTTTGGCATCGATGGCCACAATCACCGCCTGGCTGCCGTAGCGATTGGCGAGAGTCGTGATGAGCGGCGGGTTGGCGATTGCCGCTGTGTTCAAGCTCACCTTGTCGGCGCCAGCCTCCACGGCCGCGGCCGCATCGTCTTCGGTGCGAATGCCGCCGCCGACGGCGAGCGGGATGAACACCTCGTGGGCCACGGCACGAATGGTGTCGGCCATGGCGCGCCGGGTCTCGATCGTGGCGGTCACGTCGAGGATGACGAGCTCGTCGATCAGCTCTCGGTTGTAGCGACGCGCGAGCTCGGCGGGGTCGCCGGCATTGCGGAGGCCCTCGAAGTTGATGCCCTTGACCACCTGTCCGTTGCGGACGTCAAGGCAGGCGATAATCCGTTTGGACAGCACACGCTACCGCGCAGTCTCGACGAAGTTCCGAAGAATTCGGAGCCCGACGTCGCTCGATTTCTCTGGATGGAACTGGACGCCGCTGACTTGGCCGCGCTGCACGATCGATGCGAACGGCTGACCGTGCTCCGTGATGGCCACCGCCTCGCCGGTCACGGGGGCGGCATAGCTGTGTGTGAAGTACACCTGCGAACCCGGCGATACGCCTTCGACCGCAGGCGCCTCGCAGGTCACGAGGAGACTGTTCCAACCGACGTGCGGCACCTTGAGGGCGTCCCGTGAACCGGCGTCATCCGCCGAACCACCGGCAATCCGACGTCCGAGCCTGAAGCACGAACCTGCCAGTACCCCGAGCCCAGGGCAGTCGGGCGCCTCTTCGCTTCCTTCGAAGAGCCACTGCATGCCGACGCAGATACCGAGGAGCGGTCGACCCTCGCCAAGCCGAGCGAGGATGGCGTCGCGCCATGACGGGTCGAGCGCGCGCGTCGCGCTGAAGTGACCGACCCCTGGAACGATCACGCCACTCGCCCGCGCGATCTCGCGTGGGGAGGCCGGAACGTACACCTCCGCATGGATAGCGGCCAGCGCCTTCTTCACGGAGGTCAGATTACCAGCGCCGTAGTCGACGAGCGCGATCACAGAAGTCCCTTGGTAGAGGGCAGCATCTTCGCCATCCGTTTGTCTTTCGCGCACGCCACGCGCAACGCGCGGCCGAACGCCTTGAACACCGCTTCAACCTTGTGGTGATTCGAGCGCCCATACATCACGTTCATGTGCACGTTGGCGCGTGCACCCATGGCGAAGCCCTCGAAGAAATCGTGGACGAGCTCGGTCTGCAGATCGCCCACGAGGGGTGTCGTCACCTTCAGATTCACAACCGTCGCGGGGCGTCCCCCGAGATCGATCGCCGCCACCGCCAAGGTCTCGTCCATCGGCATGACGAAGTAGCCGGCGCGATTGATACCCTTTCGATCGCCGAGCGCCTTGGAGACGCCCTCTCCGAGCACGATGCCCAGATCCTCGACCGTGTGGTGCTGGTCCACGTCGAGGTCGCCGGTGGCCGCGACGGCCAGGTCGAACCCACCGTGCTTCGCGAACAGCTCCAGCATGTGGTCGAGGAAACGGATTCCCGTTCGCACCTGCGAGCGGCCTTTGCCATCAAGCGTCAGCTTGAGCGCAATTCGTGTTTCCGTGGTCCGCCGATCCACTACGGCTCGCCGCACAGAATCTCCTCTATCGCGGCGATGAGCCGCTTGGTGTGATCGAGCACGCCCGTGGTCATCCGAATGCAGCCGGCACATCCGGGCTCGCCCGACCGATCCTTCAGATAGATCTCCCGGCCATTGACGCCGTCGAGGACTCGCTTGGTTCGCTCGCCCGTACGCACGAGAACGAAGTTGCCGTCGCTCGGCCAGTATTGGAAGCCCCACCGGGCACACGCGTCGTAGAGCAGCGCCTTCGAGGCGGCCGTCTGACGCACGTAGTCCTCGCGATACGCCGAGTCCTCGATGGCGGCGACCACGGCGACGGTCGCGGCGACGTTGATGCTGTAGACGGGCACGGCGAGGCGCAACGGCCGCAGCGTGTCGGCGCATGCGAGCAGCAGCCCCACGCGCAGACCCGCCAGCCCGTACGCCTTCGAGAACGTGCGTCCCACGACGACGTTCGGGAAATCGCGCACGGCGGGAACGAAGCTCTGCCCGCCAAAGTCGATGTACGCCTCGTCAACGAAGACGATGGCGCCCGTCGGCACACGGCGGGCGATGGTCTGGATCGCCGCAACAGGCGTCGAGACGCCGGTTGGATTGTTCGGGCTGGTGACGATGACCGCCCGCGTCCGCGGCGTGATCGCGCTCAGGACGCCGTCCAACGGAAACGCGAAATCCGACAGCGGCATGACCTCGACCAAACGCGCTCCTACCACGCCCACCGCGACGTCGAACACCTCGAACGCCGGCTTCGGGACGATGGCTTCAGGGGCTGGCCCATCTGAGCCCGGGCGCAGGAACGCGATCGCCATCGCGAGGATTCCCTCGTCTAGGCCGTTGACCAGCATCACCTCGTCCGCCGCCAGGCCCACGTGCCTCGCGCAGACGTCGATGGCCGTCGCGTACGGTGGGTACTGTCCGATTTGCTCGCGGGTCAGTCGTGCGAGCGCCTGCAGTACCTTCCGTGAGCAACCGCCTGTGTGCTCGTTCTGATGGAGCCGCAACCCCGCGTAGAGCTCGGCCGGCTTCTCGTACTGCATGGTCACTTGACACGAACCTCGATCGATTCCGCATGGGCACGCAGACCCTCGGCCCGTGCCAGCGGCACGATGGTCGACGCGAGTCGAGCCAGCCCGTCGCGCGTGAGCCGCTGCACCGCCATCACACGCACGAAGTCCGCTGCGCTCAGCCCACCCCGGAATCGCGCGGCGCCCGACGTCGGGAGCACGTGATTCGAGCCCGTTGCGTAATCACCAGCGGCTTGGGCGGTGAACGGGCCCACGAACACGGCGCCCGCCACCACGGGACGCTGAATCAGCGCCTCGCGGTCGACAACGAGATGTTCGGGTGCGATGCGGTTCGAGAGGTCCATGGCTTCACGGGCGTTGCGCGCGACGATGATGACGCCGTTGGCGGCGAGCGATTGGCGGACGATGCTCCGCCCCTTGGCGGTCTCTGTGACGAGCGCTCTGACGCGATCGGCCAGAGGACGGCGCCAGGTGATGAATATCGAGCGGGCGTCCGGATCGTGCTCGGCCTGCGCAATCAGATCCGCCGTAATCCAGTTCGCGCGACCGCCACCTGCGACGATGACAATCTCCGTCGGTCCGGCGAAGAAGTCGATGGCGCAGTCGGCGGAGACGAGTGCCTTGGCGACGGAGACGTAGCGATTGCCCGGTCCGACGATCTTGTCCACACGCGGAATCGTCTCCGTCCCGTACGCCAGTGCGGCCACGGCGTGAGCGCCGCCGACGCGTAAGAGCTGCGTGACCCCTGCCTCCAGCGCCGCGAGCATCACCACCGGCGCCGGCCGCGGACATACAGCGATGACCTCTCGAACGCCGGCCACGCGCGCCGGAATCGCCGTCATGAGCAGCGAAGAAGGGAGAGGAAACCGTCCGCCTGGGACGTAGCAGCCGACCCGTGTCAGTGGCTCCACGCGTTGCTCGACGACGACCCCGCGGGCGACTTCCAGGTCCCAGTGCTTGGGAATCTGCTTGAAGGCGACGCGCGCAATGTGTTTGGCGGCTTGCCTGACCGCGCGAGCCACGTCTGCGGGCACCCCGGCCGCGGCCGCGAGCATCTCGTCGTGCGACACGGCGAGGGCACCGGACGTCCCGTCGAACTTGTGCGCAAAAGTGCGCAACGCCGCGTCTCCGCCGCGCCGCACACGGTCGACGATCGACGCCACCCGCCGCTCGAACGCGCGGTCCGAGCCGCCGTCGGAGCGCGCGAGAACCGCACCGAGCGCGCGAGTGTCGGTCGATTGAATGATCCGCATGTGCCGTGCCTTGCCCGCCCTTCTTGCCTTCACCTGGCCTACCTAGCCCGCGCGGCCCGCCTAACCCACTCGGCCATCAAAGCACGATCTTATTGAGCGGGTACTCCACGATCCCCTGCGCGTGCGCTCGTTTGAGCCTCGGAATCAGATCGCGAACCGTCTTCTCTTCGATGATCGTATTCACGGCCACCCAGTCCTCATCACTGAGCGACGAGATCGTCGGGCGCTGCAGCGCCGGGAGCAGCGCGAGCACGGACGAGAGGTCGCTGCGCCGGACGTTCAGCATCAGGCCGACACGACCATGCGCCTCGATGGCCGCCTTCAGAAGCAGCGCGATGTTGTCGAGCTTGTGCTTCTTCCACGAATCCGTGAGCGCAGCCCTGTTGGCGATGAACTGCGTGTTCGATTCCATCACCGTGTCGATGATCCGCAGGCGATTGGCGCGGAGCGACGATCCGGTCTCGGTCACCTCCACGATCGCGTCGGCGAGGGTGGGCGGCTTCACCTCGGTGGCACCCCACGAGAACTCGACCTTGACAGTGACGCCCTGCTGCTTGAAGTACGCTTTGGTGGCGCGGACCAACTCGGTGGCGATGGTCTTCCCTTCGAGATCCTTCGCCGAATGCACGTTCGAGTCCTCAGGTACCGCGAGCACCCATCGGACCTTCCCGAAGCTCTGCTTCGCGTAGATGAGATCGGCGATCGGCTCGATGACCCCCGTGGTCCCTTCGCCGGCCTCATGCTCGGCGATCCAGTCGAGCCCGGTCAGCCCAGCGTCGAGCACGCCGTCAGAGACATACCGCGCCATTTCCTGCGCGCGGATGAGCATGCACTCGATCTCGGGGTCGTCGATGCTCGGAAAATACGATCGCGAGCTGACGACGACGTTGAAGCCGGCGCGCGCGAACAGTTGAATCGTTGAGTCCTGGAGCGACCCTTTCGGGATGCCGAGTTTCAGCTTCATCGCGGCTCCGCCGTCCGATAGAAGCAGGTACGCTCACCGGTGTGGCACACGTGGCCGTCGCCCTCCCGCTCCACCTTGAGCAGCACCGTGTCGTCGTCGCAATCGACGAGCGTGCTGAGCACCTTCAGGCGGTTGCCCGAGGTCTCGCCCTTCATCCACAGCTTGTTGCGCGTGCGGCTGAAGAACGTGGCGTACCCCGTCGTCTGTGTTCGTGTCCAGGCCTCTTCGTTCATGAAGCCGACCATGAGGACCTCGTTGCTGACCGCGTCCTGAATGACCGCCGGGATGAGCCCGTCGAGTTTCGTGAAATCCATAAGTCTCTCGATGCCGTTCGTGCAGACACAAAAAAACCCGCCGGAGGCGGGTTGCAGGTCGCTTGGTTTGCTTCGGACTACCAGCTACGCGCGCAACGCCACCCGCCCGGCTGTGGCCGGATGATGATAGTGGAGCCGATGCGCGTGACGGGCGCCGACGAACATGAATCGTCAGCGTAGTCCGGCCCACTGATGTTGTCAACTCTTGCCAGCTTCATCCCACAGGACTGACATCAGCCTCAGCGGTGCCCGACCCAGGCATTGCGGCATGCGATGTGCTGTGTCAGGCGGCAGAGGGGGGATGGCGGTTTCGTAGGACCAAGCTCCGGTGTTCGTGGCCCGCGGGCTCACGAAGGTCTATCAGACGGGAGAGGTCACGGTCCACGCCCTGCGTGGCGTGGATTTCGACCTGTTTCCGGGCGAGCTGGTTGTCCTGCTCGGACCCTCCGGGTCTGGGAAGTCGACGTTGCTGAACATCCTCGGCGGGCTCGATGTGCCGACCGCAGGGTCGGTCGTCTATCAGGATCACGATCTGACGGCGGCCGGCGAGGCGGCGCTGACGGAATACCGGCGAACGCACGTGGGGTTCGTGTTTCAGTTCTACAACCTGATTCCGAGCTTGACCGCTCGAGAGAACGTCGCGCTGGTCACCGAGATCGTCGAGCATCCGATGACGCCCGAGCAAGCGCTCGACCTCGTGGGGCTGCAGCAACGGCTCGACCATTTTCCGGCTCAGCTGTCCGGCGGTGAGCAGCAGCGCGTGGCCATCGCGCGCGCCATCGCAAAGCGTCCGGACGTGCTCTTATGCGACGAGCCTACCGGGGCCCTCGACATCGCGACCGGTGTTGTCGTACTCGACGCCATCGAGACCGTCAACCGCGAGCTCGGCACGTCGACGGTGGTCATCACAGACAACGCCGCCATCGCCGCCATGGCCGACCGAGTGGTTCGGTTGGCTGACGGACGCGTTGCCGGCATCGAGGTGAACACGCGCAAACGGCCCGTCCACGAGCTGCAATGGTGACCTGGTTGGATCGAGTCCGACCGTCGGCGCTCAACCGAAAGTTGTGGCGCGACGTGTGGGAGATGAAGGGGCAGGCCCTTGCCATCGCCTCGGTCATCGCGGCCGGCGTCACGATGTATGTGACGTATCTGTCCAACTTCGACTCGCTGCAGCGCACGCGGGCCGACTACTACGAGCGGCAGCGTTTCGCGGACGTATTCGCGTCGCTCACCCGCGCGCCGCACTCGTTGGCGGCCCGTATCGCCGACATCGAGGGCGTCGAGACCGTTTCGACTCGGGTGGTCGCTGACGTCACGCTCGACGTGCCGGGGATCGCCGAGCCAGCCGGTGGACGTCTCGTCGCCATTCCGGAGCGCGCGCAGCCTGTGCTCAACGGGTTGTATCTGCGCAGCGGCCGGTGGATCGATCCGACGAGACCCGACGAGGTGCTCGCGAGCGAGATGTTCGCTGAGGCGAACGGCTTCCGAGCCGGCGACCGTGTGGCCGCGATCAGCAATGGCCGGAAACGATGGTTGACCGTCGTGGGCATCGCGCTGTCGCCGGAGTACATCTTCGCGGTCAAGCCGGGAGAGATCGTTCCGGATCGGAAGCGGTATGGCATCTTCTGGATGGGACAGCACGCGCTTGCCTCCGCCTTCGACATGGAGGGCGGGTTCAATGATGTGTCCGTGTCCATCAGTCGCAACGCCTCGGAGGCCGAGATCATCGCAGCGGTCGACCGTTTGATTGAGCCATATGGTGGCCTGGGCGCGATCCCGCGTCGACTGCAGATCTCGGCCTGGACGCTCGAGAACGAATTGACGCAGCTCCAGACGTTCGGCTTCATCTTGCCGGCGATCTTCCTCGGCGTCGCGGTATTCATCCTCAATGTGGCGCTCACCCGTGCGCTGGCGCTTCAGCGCCAGCAGATCGCCGCGCTCAAGGCGCTGGGGTACGCCAACGCAGAGCTTGCGTGGCACTACCTGAAGTGGGCCGTGGTCATTGCGGCGGGCGGTGCCGTGGCGGGTGTGCTGGCCGGAGCGCAGTTCGGCGCGGGCATGACTCAGCTCTACAACCAATATTTTCGCTTCCCGGCGCTCGATTATCGTCTGTCGCTCGACGTGGCGGTGCAATCCGTGGTCGGAAGCGTCATCGTCGCCGCGCTCGGCGCGCAGACCGCGGTGCGGCGAGCCGTCAGCGTGCCGCCAGCCGAGGCGATGCGACCGGAGCCGCCTGGCCAGTACCGGTCGTCAATCATCGAGCGACCCTGGCGACGCTCGCGCCTCTCCCACGCAACCCGCATGGTGCTGCGCAACATCGAGCGGCAGCCAATGCGATCGGTTCTGTCGGTGGCCGGCATCGCGCTTGCGGTCGCCGTCCTGGTCGTGGGGTTCAGCTTCATCACCGTGATGGAGGACCTGGTCGACCAGCAGTTCACGAAGACGATGCGGCAGGATGCGACGGTGTCGTTCGTGCGCCCACGATCGCCCGGCGCGCTGCACGCCGTGCAGCACCTGCTAGGGGTCATGGACGTCGAGCCGTTCCGCATCGTGCCGGTGCGGGCACGCGTTGGTCATCGCAACCGGACGTTGGCGATCACTGCCGTGGGTCCCAATCCGCACCTGAATCGCATCATGGACCGCCAAGGGCATCTCGTGCCGTTGCCGGAGTCGGGCCTTGTGATCTCGCGGATGCTCGGCCAGGTTCTCGGCGCTCGAGTGGGAGACATCGTCCAGTTGGAGGTCCTGGAAGGGCACCGCCCGACCGCTGACGTTCGCGTCCAGGCGCTCATCGACGACGTCCTGGGGCTGCGAGCCTACATGCAGCTCGACGCCGTTCGTCGCTTGTTGCGGGAGGGCGCGACGTTGTCTGGTGCGCACATGACTGTCGGTCCTGCAGCGCGGCAGCGCTTCTACGCCGAGGTCAAGGCGATGCCCGCGGTGGCCGGTGTCGGGTTACGTGAGATCATGCTGCAGAACTTTCGCGAGACGATGGCCGAAAGCATGAACCTGCAGGTGTTCCTCAACGTCTTCTTCGCGGGCATCATCGCCTTCGGTGTCGTGTACAACTCGGCACGCGTCTCCCTCTCGGAGCGCACGCGCGAGTTGGCCAGCCTGCGCGTGCGCGGGTTCACACGAGCGGAGATCTCCCTCATCCTTCTGGGTGAGCTCGCCATCTTGACGCTGCTCGCACTGCCATCGGGCGCGATCATTGGGTACACATTGGGGCAGCTCATCATGCTGGCCTTCAACAACGAGATCTATCGCATCACGTTCACGCTGACGGCTTCAACGGTTGCGTGGGCCTTCTTGACAGTGATCGCGTCGGCGTTCCTCTCCGGTCTTGTCGTCCGTCGACGCCTCGATACGCTGGATCTCGTCGCGGTATTGAAGACGCGGGAGTAGATTCCGTGCTGCGCCTGCTGACGAATCGTCGTGTCCTTCTTGTGACCGCCGTGGTCGTCGGGTTGCTCGCCGTCGCGTTGTGGCCTGAGTCAACCGCTGTGGAGGTGGCGCTCGTCACCCTGGGCCCGCTCGTCGTGACGGTGGACGAGGAGGGCGAAACGCGCGTCCGCAATCGCTACGTCGTGTCCGCGCCAGTGTTTGGGCGAGTGCTTCGGGTCGAGTTGGAGCCGGGCGACCGAGTGAGGCGGGGCGACGTTGTCGCGCGCCTCCAACCGGAGACAGCGCCGCTCCTCGACGCGCGAACGCGGGCCGAGGCCGCGGCCGTGGTCGAAACCGCGCGCGCCGCCCTCGGGCGAGCCTGCGCGGAAGAGCAGCGAGCGCAGACGACGTTGTCTCAAGCCCAACGAGAGTTGAGGCGTGCACAGGAGCTCAGCCAGGGCGGAATCGGAACGCTGCAGCAGCTGGATCTGCGGGAGGCCGACGTTCGGACTGCCCGGGATACCCTCGACGCAGCGACGTACGCCATACGGGGCGCGGAGTATGACCTGAGACGCGCGCAGCCGCGATTGGCCCCACCGCCGAGCCGTGACGCGGGACGGGTTGTCACGGTCACCGCTCCTGTGGATGGGATGGTCTTGAAGCGCGTGCGTGAAAGTGAATCGGTGGTTCCGGCTGGAGATCCGCTGCTCGAGATCGGCGATTCGGCGCGGCTCGAGATCGTCGCCGATCTGCTCTCCACAGACGCGGTTCGCGTCAAGCCAGGGGCCCGAGCCATCATCGACCAGTGGGGTGGCGACCGTCCGCTGGACGCGCAGGTTCGACGGGTCGAGCCATCAGGGTTCACCAAGGTTTCGGCGTTGGGCGTCGAGGAGCAGCGCGTGAACGTGGTGCTCGATTTCGTGGATCCGGCGCACGCGTTCGCGGCGCTGGGCGATGCCTACCGCGTCGAGGTGCACGTGGTGATTTGGGAATCGGGCAGTGTGCTGAAGGTGCCGACCAGCGCACTGTTCCGTCGCGGTGAGACGTGGGCGGCCTACGTGCTCCGCGAAGGACGCGCGCACGAGCGGCCGCTCACGCTGAGCCAGCGAACAGGCCAGGAAGCCGAGGTGCTCGAAGGGCTCAGCGAGAGCGAACTCGTGGTGCTCCACCCAGGCGACACCATCGTTGATGGCGCGCGCGTGAGGGGCGTCCCTCAACGCTGATCCGCCTCTCAGACAGGCGGGGACACCGTGCTCGCGGGTCGCGCCCGCGGTGCACCGCACGGATGTTCGATTACACTCTGATCTTCATGGTCATCAGGCCGCGTATTCGCGGGTTCATCTGTACGACTGCTCACCCCGTTGGGTGTGCCACGCTCGTGGAACGATACGCGGACTGGGAGCAGAATCGTCCCAGAGCCACGGATGGTCCCGGGCGCGTCCTCATCATTGGTGGATCGGGTGGTTACGGACTCGCGTCCCGCATCGTGACAGCCTTCGGCTACGGTGCCGGGACGCTGTGCCTGTCGTTCGAGAAGGAGCCCGAGGCTGAGAAGACCGCAACGGCGGGCTGGTACAACAACGCCGCATTCGATCGACTGGCACACGCGCATGGCCTCTACGCGAAGTCGCTGAACGGCGATGCGTTCACTGACGCGACGAAAGAGACGGTGGCCGCGGCCATCGAGGCGGACCTCGGACAGATCGATCTCCTCGTGTACAGCCTCGGTGCGCCGGTGCGCACCGATCCCGACACGGCCGTGCAGTATCGGAGCGCGATCAAACCCGTCGGCAAGCCAGTTCACATCAAGTCGCTCAACGTGGACAAGGCGATCGTCAGCGAGGTTGACCTGGCCCCAGCGACCGACGAGGAGATCGCGGCCACCGTGAAGGTGATGGGTGGTGAGGATTGGGAGCGCTGGATCACACACCTTCAGCGACGTCGTCTGCTCGGACCCCGGTTCCGGACCGTGGCGTACACGTACATCGGCAGCAAGTTGACCTGGCCGATTTACTGGGACGGCACTCTTGGACGCGCCAAAGAGGATCTCGACCGTGCGGCGGCGGGGCTCCGGCAGACGCTCCGTTCTAGTGGGGGCGACGCGTGCGTCGCCGTCCTGAAGGGTGTCGTCACGCAGTCGAGCTCGGCCATCCCAGTCGTGCCGCTCTACATGGCGCTGCTGTTCAAGGTGATGAAGGCCAACGGCACGCACGAGGATTGCCTCCGTCATATCGACCGGCTGTTTCGAGATGTCTTGTACGGGTCGAAGACTGCAGCCCACACGGACGAGAAGGGCCGGCTTCGGGTGGACGATCTCGAGTTGCGTGAGGACATTCAATCCGAGATTCGAAGGCGATGGGACCTCGTGACCACCGAGAACCTACCGGAGCTCGGAGATCTGGACGGCTACAGTGCCGACTTCCTCAAGATCTTTGGCTTTGGCGTGGATGGCGTCGATTACGACGCTGACGTGTCTCCGCTCGTCTGACACGTGGACACGTCAGCGGGCAAGCCTGGTAGGAGGCGGGGCCGCCGGTTTCACCAGCCTTGCCTGCTCCGCCTACCTGCTTCCTCCCCGGTCTGCCTGGCCGTTGAGCGTCAGTAGCGATAATGAGCCGGTTTGTACGGCCCCTCGACGCTCACGCCAATGTAGTCGGCTTGTTCCTTCGTCAGGTGCGTCAGCTTCACGCCGAGGTGATCGAGGTGGAGCCGGGCGACCTGCTCATCCAGCTGCTTCGGCAGCATGAACACCGTCTTGCCGTACTGCTCGGCGTTGGCCTGCAGCTCGAGCTGCGCCAGCACCTGATTCGTGAACGACGCCGACATCACGAAGCTCGGATGGCCCGTGGCGCACCCGAGATTCAGCAGGCGCCCTTCAGCGAGGATCATGACGCTGTGGCCGTCGGGGAACCGCCACTCGTCGTACTGCGGCTTGATGTTGATCCGCTCGATACCGGGGAACTTCTTGAGACCTGCCATGTCGATCTCGTTGTCGAAGTGGCCGATGTTCCCGACGATAGCTTTGTCCTTCATCCGCGACATCTGTTCGGCGCGGATGATGTCCTTGTTGCCAGTGGCGGCGATGAAGATGTCCGCCTTGCTAAGGACGCTCTCGAGCGTATTCACCTCGTAGCCCTGCATCGCGGCCTGGAGGGCGCAGATCGGATCGATTTCCGTCACGATCACGCGGCAACCCTGGCCCCGAAGCGCCTCGGCGCAGCCCTTGCCCACCTCACCGAAGCCGCACACGACAGCGACCTTCCCACCCAGCATGACGTCGCTGGCGCGCGCCAGGCCATCCGGTAGCGAGTGCCGGCAGCCATAGATGTTGTCGAACTTGCTCTTCGTTACCGAGTCGTTGACGTTGATGCCGGGGAACAGGAGCTCGCCAGCTTCCATCATCTGGTAGAGGCGATGCACGCCCGTCGTGGTCTCCTCCGAGACCCCGCGAATGGTCGACGCCAGCCGACTCCAACGATGCGGGTCATTCTTGATGGAAGTCCGGATCAGGTCGAGGATGACACCCCACTCCTCGGGATGGCCGTGCGGATCGAAGTCCGGCACGCTCCCTTTCTTCTCGAACTCGACGCCCTTGTGCACCACGAGCGTCGCGTCGCCACCATCGTCAACGATGAGCGTGGGGCCGCTGCCGTCGGGCCACTCCAGCGCTTCGCTCGTGCACCACCAGTACTCCGGGAGCGTTTCGCCCTTCCAGGCGAAGACGGGCGTGCCCTTCGGGTCCTGTGCCGTTCCGCCGGTTTCGGGCCGACCCACCACGACCGCGGCGGCGGCATGGTCTTGTGTCGAGAAGATATTGCACGACACCCAGCGGACGTCTGCCCCGAGATCGGTGAGCGTTTCGATGAGGACCGCAGTCTGGATCGTCATGTGCAGACTGCCCATGATCCGCGCACCCGCGAGCGGCCTCTTGCCCGCGTACTGCGCGCGCAGCGCCATGAGGCCAGGCATCTCTTGCTCCGCGAGCCGGATCTCCTTGCGTCCGAACTCCGCCTGTGAGAGGTCGGCCACTTTGTACGGCTCGCGCCCGACGGCCTTGGCCGCGGCGAACGCATGCAGTTTCTCGGTTACGGTTGCCATGTGGTCTCCTTTTGAGTTTTCCAATCCTCAGCCCGGGATGGCCGCGGCCGAGCCGTGACGGCTGGTGACGTCCGTGCGCTCGCGGCGAACAGTCCAGGCCCCTTCGCCCGCGGATCCGCCGCCAGCGGCACGATCCGACAGTCCTCGAAGCCAACGTCGATCAACCACGTTGCCACCTGATCCTCGGAGAACCCGAGCCAGACGTGTCCCATCTGCTGCCGATATGCGTCGCGATCGTGCGGCAGCATGTCGACGACCACCAGGCGTCCCCCGGGTTGGAGGACCCGCGCCACCTCGGCCAGCACGGCCCCGGGGTCTGCGACATGATGCAGTACGAGCGTCACAAACGCGAGGTCAAGCCGGGCATCGTCGATCGGGAGCGCCTCCAGCTCACCCCGGCGTAGCTCGACATTGGATGAGCCCGCAACGCGTTGCTGAGCGGCTTGGAGCATCTCGGTGGAGGCGTCAACGGCAATGACCCGCCGGACGAAGGGCGCCAGACACGCGGCGATCTGACCAGTGCCACAGCCCAGATCCCCAACGACGGCCTCGGCTCCGGCGAGGACCGCGAACGCGCTGACGAAGACGTGCTTCCCGAACAGTTCGTCCCGGAGGCGATCCCACTCGGTGGCCGCAGACGAGAAGAACTCACGGGACCGCGCGCGCCGCCGCGCCAGGATCCGCTCGAGCCGACGCAGGTCGTGGGCGGCGCTGGCCGTTCCGGTCACCTGTTCCCGCACGAGCTGCCACAGTCGATGGGCAGATGCATCCTTCCGGTCCGGCGGGCTCACGACAACGGATCGCGCCATGGCGTATCGATGGCTCGTGCCTTCGGTACGCGCGGTCACCCACCCGCTGTCACCGAGCGCCTTCAGATGGCGGCTGACGGTCGACTGCGGGAGCTGTGTCACCGCGCAGAGCTCGGAGACGGTCAGCTCCTGGCGCTCGAGCAAGAGGAGGAGGCGATCACGAATCGGATCGGCAAGGGTCGCGAGCTGGTCGGTGATGCGACGATTTATCAATCCGTCCATCCGGATGAACGGATTATTCTACGCGTGATGCGGGAAGTCAACCGCCGTCCGCCTCATGGCGTAACGAAGGACCACTTTGGTCGTTGGTTGCTGGTCTTTGGTCGTTTGGTTTCCAGCCGCTGGTCAATTGACCGCGACAACGCCCCGTCAGAATCCTGGAGCGAGGTTGAACTGGAAGATCCAGCCGCGGCCTTGACGCTGTAGCGGCCGGCTGAAATCGAACTCGCCAATGGCGAATCCCAAGAGGTTCGCGCGTGACGCCACTCCGACGATCGAGACGCCCCTGCGATCTCCGCCGAAGAATGACGGCTTCTCACCGCGGTTCCACGCCACGCCGCCATCGGCGAAGAAGGCCAGCTCCAACGGTAACGGCCCGTACATCGCCTGGGTTACCCCGAAGGGCCTGAGTAGCGGGAAGCGGAACTCGATGTTCCCGACGAGCACCCGTGAGCCGATCAATCGATCGAAGGCGGGACAGCTGCTGGTCACGGTCGGGATGCATTCGTTCGGATCGAACGAATACACGCCGTAACCGCGCACGAGGTTGGGGTACCCCACAAACAGCGGATAGAGCCGCTCGTCCTGGCCGCCGGAGCCGTAGCGCCCGTAGTGCAAACCCCGGATCGCGAACGTGTAGAAGCTGATCGGCATCAGATATCGGCGATAGTCCGCCAGCAGACTCGTGTAGCGGACCGACCCGAACGTGGGAGCGGCCTCGAACCGATATCGCGCCCCTGCCACGGGACTGGTCGCACCGAAGTTCGACGTATCGAAGACGAGTGCGGCGGATATCGTGCCGAGCGTCAGGCTGTCCTGCAGCGACGTCGTTTCGGTCTGGTCGTATATCAACTGACCCGTGCGGAGCGAGTACGCCTGCGTCTGCACGATCTGGTCGAAGGAGATCTGGGACATCCCTCCCTGGAACTCCACGCGTCGCGCGCGACTGAACGGATACGCCAGCACACCGGCTCCACTACGCTCCGTCTGGCGAAAGAGCACGGTCCGGTCGATGAGCGACGGCACCCCGTTGACGTTTCCCACGCTGCCCTGGAACCCGCCCGAGAGATACGGCATCTGGCCGCCGATGACGCCCCAGTTCCAACGGCGCGACTGGTTGAAGTACGCAGCCTGCGCCGCGGTGTTGGAGACCGAGAAACGTCCACCAATGCCCTGACTGACGTTCACCGCCGCTGCCAGGCTGTCATGGCCGAGCATGTCGCTGAAGTAGAACGACAGCCCGCCGCCGATGGCGGCACCGAATCGATCGGCCCGAACGCGATCGTCGGCTGGCCGATCGCGTCGAGGCGAAGGCCTGACCGGTACTTCGCCGTCTCATAGGCCTCGAGCGCCGGCAGACCGAAGCTCGGGTCACTCAAGAGTCCGGCGACGTCGCTCGCTTTCCGATCCTCGGGCGGCAACGTGGCACGTCCGGGCCCTCGCACGTCGCCCGGTCGGCCTCCGCGCCCGACGGGGTCGAACGTTCGAATGACGTACGCGCCCTTGTCGTACACGGAGAACGCCGCCACACCAGCCTTGGTCGCGACCGAAAGCGCGGGACTCTGTGCAGTGATGCCGGTCAGCCCCGTGGCCACGGTCGTCAACTGCGCGATCTCAGCGTCGAGCGTGACGCGATACAAATTCGAGATGCCGTCACGATCGGAGATGAAGTACAGCGCTCGGCTGTCCGGCGCCCACTGCGGGTTGATGCTCTTGCCGCTCGTGAAGGGACGCGACTGCTTGATCTGACCGGACGTCGGATCGATGAGCGCCACTCGATACGTGCCGATCTCCAGGACGTCGAGGCGCGATGAGAAACGGTCGGTGACAAACGCGATGCGCCGCCCGTCGGGCGCCCACGCAGGTTGCAGATCGGCGCACGGATCACGCGTGAGCGCGCGCGTGTTCCCCGTGTCGAGATCGAGGGCGTAGAGATCTGTGAGACCGCGCGCCATGCCGGTGAACGCGATGGACCGCCCGTCAGGTGCCCACGTGGGATTGAAGATTTCGTCCACGTCGCTCAAGGCGACCTCACGCTCCCGGCGTCCGCTTCGCGCGTCGAACACCGAGAGGATCGCGCGCCCCTCGGTCACCGTCGCCAGCGCGATCCGACGGCTCGCCGGGTCCCACGCACCCGCGGAGTAGATGAATTGCAAGCTCGAGAAGTGCGGGCTGGTGGCGGTACTCGTGAGCCGTTTCAGAATGTTCCCTGTTGCCGTCTCGGCCACGTACAAGTCGATCGAGAGCAGGCTGCGCTGTGAGAGAAACGCGATCATCGTGCCGTCGGGACTCAGCGATGGTCCGACGTTCAAATCGTTGCCGGGGCCATCAGCGGTGAAGATCGCTCTCCCGACTTCGGATGGTGGGGTAACGGCCTTGAGGACATCTCAGTAGGCGGCGCGGATCGCCTTGTGCCAGCCCTCCGAGAGCTCTTTCTCATCCACGCCAAGGATCCCCTTGAACGAGGCCTCGGGCGATCCTGCCGTGGCGGCGGTCGTGAGCATCGGACCGATCGCGTCGTCGCCGTACGTGCCAGCCACGTAGGCCCAGAACGCCTGGCCCCAACGGTAGGGAAAATACCTGGGGTGGTTGAGATCTCTGATGCTCGGCAGCTTGTCTTCGCGCGCCGCGTCCCGCAGCCACATGGCGGTATGCGGATCAACCGGCCCGATGGACAGGTACTCGGCCATCCCTTCGATGAACCACAGCGGCAGCACGTTGGCGCCGGTTGCCCCGGGGCCGGCTTCTGGACGTGCCGTCATGTCGAATTGGAAGGCGTGCACCAGCTCGTGCCCGATAACGTGGTCGGTATCCGCCAGCGGTTCGGCGAGCGGGAGGATGATGCGCCGCCGCAGCGGCTCGGTCACGCCGCCGGTTCCCTCGCCGATCTCGCCCATGATGGCATTCGTTTGTTCGAAGTCCGGATGCGACGCGTACAAGATGAGCGATTGGCGCCCAGTCAGATCGTGGTTGAGGAGCTTCTCGAGGCGGGCGAGCCAACGCTCGGCCATCCGCGCGCTGATGTCGATCCCTTCCTTGGCGCTCGGGTAGTAGTAGATGTCGAAGTTCTCGGTCTTGAGGATCTGAAAGTCGAGCGGCTTGTATTGCACCTTGTTCCGACCGAAGTACTGCCCCGATGCGACCGGTGCCAGTGGCCCCACAAGAGCCGCGAGCAGGAGCGCGCCGAGCCACGCCACACGCGCCCATCGACCTCGTCCGGCGCGCGCGGGGCTTGACGTGGTCGGGCACGCCCTCAGGCGATGCAACGCGGTCCAAGACCACGCCAAGTCAAGTTCCTTGTCCTCGGAGGATGGATCGTGCATCGCCTCACCTCACCAACCATCGGATGCCCTCGAGCGCGGGCGGCGCCGGGACGACGTTGCCAGAGTGTGGCAACGTTTAGCGGCTGATCACCTCCGTGCAGAGGTGCAGGCTTCGACCGCCATCGGGTTGAGCGTCACAGTACTCTGCGATGGCGGCGGCCACCTCCTGAACTGCGGCCTGCTTCGCCCTCGCCCGTTGCGAATTCGACACCGCATTGACCAACGCGCCTCCCAGGAACCGCTGCGCCAACCCTTGGATGGCGAGCGTCAGGAGCTCGCCACCGCTGAAGGCCGCGGAGGGCTGCATGAGCGGCCGCTCGGTTTTCGGGAACGCCCGCTCGCGCTGTTCATGTGCGTTGAGGCCCCCGAGCGGGGCAGGGCCTCTCTCGATCTTGAGCGCGTCCAGAATCTTCAGGAAGTGATCCCGCTCCTCCACCCGGAGCACGAAGTCCGCCTTGAGTTCGACATTCTTCAGCGTCGATCCGGGCGCCGGTTTCGCGAGGCCCTCCCGAATCCGCTCCAGCGACGCCGGCAGCTCAGCGGGCGGCGTCGGGCTCGACTGCGCGCCCGCCGGAGGTGTCGGCGCCCCGGAAGTGGACGACGGGTCGGACGGTTTCGGGGACGTTCCCGCCTGCTGTGCGCCGACGGCCGTCGTCGACAGAACGACAGCAACTAGTTGAAGAGAAAGGCGCATGCTTCTTGGACTCCGGATCCGTCCTTGCGGTCTCAGCCCGGCGAACCCGGCAGGACGCATCGTACATGCCCGAGTTGCCCGACGTCGCGCTGTATGTCGAAGCTCTGCACCGAACCGTAGGAGGCCGCACCCTTCGCCGTGTTCGGCTCAGGAGCCCTTTCGTGCTCCGATCGGTGACCCCTCCCTTGGACGCGCTGCACGACCGTGCCGTCCGGACGGTCTCGCGTCTGGGCAAGCGAATCATACTCGAGCTGGACGTCGAGTCGTTCCTGATCATCCACCTGATGGTCGCCGGCCGCCTCCGCTGGCGCTGGAACGAGCCGAAACCGGTCCCACCGCCAGCCAAGCTGACCCTCGCCGTGTTTGATTTCGATCATGGTCAGCTCTATTTCACGGAAGCCGGTTCGAAGAAGCGTGCGTCGCTTCAACTCGTGCAGGGACGAGACGCGCTTCTCGCGCTCGATCCTGGCGGTATCGAGCCGCTCGAAGCATCCGCCGATGTGTTTCGCGCGGCGCTTTCGCGAGACAGCCATACGCTGAAGCGCGCCCTCACCGACCCGCACCTCGTGAGCGGCATCGGCAACGCCTACTCGGATGAGATTCTTCACGCGGCGCGTCTGTCGCCGTTGAAGCTGACGCGCGCGATGACCGACGAGGAGTGGCACCGTTTGTACGTAGCCACACGTACGACGCTTGAACACTGGATCGCTCGCCTTCGAGGTGAAGCTGGCGACGCGTTTCCGGAGAAGGTCACCGCCTTCCTCGAGGGCATGGCCGTCCACGGCCGATTCAAGGAGCCGTGTCCGGTGTGCGGCGCGCCCGTGCAGCGCATCGTCTACACGGACCACGAGTGCAACTACTGCGCGCGATGCCAGACGGGCGGACGCCTGCTCGCCGATCGGTCGCTCTCGCGTCTGCTCAAGGACGCCTGGCCTCGAACGCTGAAAGACTGATGATTGAACGTTCGGGGATTGCCGTGGTGCTTGCGTACATTCCATCAATGAATGTAGATTTGTGGATGTGCGCCAGGTGTCCGCGCTCTACAAACTGCTGGGCGACGAAGCGCGATTGCGTCTCCTTCGCGTGCTGCGCCGCGAACGGCTCAATGTCACGGAGCTGACAGGTGTGCTCGGGCTGGCGCAGTCCGGCGTCTCACGGCACCTGGGGCTCCTGAAAGATGCGGGTCTGGTCGCCGAGGAGCGCGACGCGGGCTACTCGTACTATCGGCTCTCCCCGTCGCTCGCAGACGGCCCACGCCGAGCGTTGTGGCAGGCGGTCGAGGCGCAGTTCGAGGCCACGGAACACGATCCGGCCCTCCGCGCTGACGATGCACGGCTGCAGGAGGTGTTACGGCTTCGGATCGAGAACTTCGACACGCACGGGACGGCCGATACGCGCGGTGCGCGCCAGCTCGTGCCCGGCCGCAGCTGGGCGGCGTGGGCGCGGGCGCTGGGCATGCTCCTCCCGCCGCTGGAGGTCGCGGATCTCGGCTGCGGCGAAGGCTACCTCACCATCGAAGCGGCCCGTTGGGCGAAGCGGGTCGTCGCCGTCGACCGTTCGGCGGTGGTGCTGGACCGCGCCCGGGCGTTGGCCAAACGGCGGCGCGTGTCGAACGTGACGTGGAAGCAGGGCGAGCTGGAACGGCTTCCCTTGAAGGATGCCTCAGTGGACGTGGCGCTCTTGTCGCAGGCGCTGCATCATTCCGGCAGGCCCGAGAAGGCGATTGCCGAGGCGGCACGCATCACGCGTCCGGGTGGGCGCGTCCTGATTCTCGACTTGCGCGAGCACCAGGAGGAGTGGGTGCGCACGACGCTGGGCGATCGCGCACTCGGCTTCCGCGACACCGCGCTCCGCGACCTGTTGGTGTCGACGGGCCTGCTCGACATCAAGGTCGCCGTGGGCGCCCGCAAAGCCGGCGATCCCTTCACGGTGCTCATCGCGTCAGGCACGAAGCCACGCGCGTCGTTCCCGTCATCTCGCTGAAAGGTCGGTCCCATGGCTCGTGATTGCCGCCCCATCCTCGACCAGCTGCTGGCCTCCCGCATTCTCGTGCTCGACGGGGCGATGGGCACGATGGTGCAGCGCCATCAGCTGGTGGAGGCGGATTTCAGAGGTGACCGGTTCAGGGCGCACCCACGCGAGCTGAAGGGGAACAACGACATCCTCGTGCTGACGCGCCCAGACGTCATCCGCGAGATCCACGAGGCGTATCTCGAGGCCGGCGCTGACATCATCGAGACCAACAGCTTCAGCGGGACGGTGATCGCGCAGGCCGACTACGCGTTCGAGCCGCACGTGTACGAGCTCAACCTCGAAGCGGCACGTCTGGCGCGAGCCGCCGCAGACAGCTGGTCTGCCCGGACGCCCGATCGGCCGCGCTTCGTCGCCGGGTCGATGGGCCCGACCAACAAGCTGCTCTCGATCTCGCCCGACGTCAACAACCCTGCGGCCCGCAACATGACGTTCGACGAGTTGTGCGCCGCGTTCCAGACGCAGGCGCACGCCTTGATCGAGGGTGGCTGCGACCTGCTGCTGCTCGAGACCATCGTCGACACCCTCAACGCCAAGGCGGGAATCGTCGCCGTCGAGCGGACGTTCGGGCAGCTCGGGCGGCGCATCCCGCTGATGATCTCGGTCACGATCACGGATCGGAGCGGCCGCACGCTGTCAGGCCAGACGATCGACGCCTTCTGGACGTCAATCGCGCACGCTCGACCGTTCAGCGTCGGGATCAACTGCGCGCTTGGCGCGCGCGATATGCGGCTGTACCTCGAGGAGCTGTCGCGTATCGCCGACTGCTACGTGAGCTGCTATCCGAATGCCGGTCTACCGAACGCCTTCGGCGGCTACGACGAGCGGCCCGCCGACACCGGCAGCGCCCTTCGAGAGTTCGCGACGAGCGGATTCGTCAACATCGTCGGAGGCTGCTGCGGCACGACGCCGGATCACATCCGAGAGATCGCGCGTGCGGTCTCGGCGTTGCCGCCGCGACGTGTGCCGACGCCGCCGACGCCGCGCCTGACCCAGTTCTCGGGCCTCGAGACGCTCACGATCCGTTCAGATAGCAATTTTCAGATGATCGGGGAGCGCACCAACGTCACCGGATCCGTCAAGTTCGCCCGCTTGATCAAATCGGGCGCCTTTGCCGACGCGACGACCGTGGCGCTGGATCAAGTGCGCGGCGGCGCCAATGTCATCGACGTGAACATGGACGAGGGGATGCTCGATTCCGAGCGCGCGATGACCGAGTTCCTCAACTACATCGCGACTGAGCCGGAGATCGCGCGCGTGCCCGTGATGATCGACAGCTCGAAGTGGTCGGTCATCCTGGCCGGACTCAAGTGCGTGCAGGGCAAGTCCGTCGTGAACTCGATCAGCTTGAAGGAAGGGGAAGCGGACTTCCTCGAAAAGGCCGCGACGATTCGTACGTTCGGTGCGGGCGTGGTGGTGATGGCGTTCGATGAGCGAGGGCAGGCCGACACGATCGAGCGAAAGGTCGCGATCTGCCAACGGGCGTACCGCCTCCTGACCGAGAGGGCCGGATTCGACCCGTCGGACATCATCTTCGACCCGAACATCTTGGCCATTGCGACGGGGCTCGAAGAGCACAACGAGTACGCGATCAACTTCGTCGAAGCGACGCGGATCATCAAAGCCACTTGTCCTGGCGTGAAGATCAGCGGTGGCGTGAGCAACCTGTCGTTTTCGTTCCGCGGCAACGACCCGGTGCGAGAGGCGATGCATTCCGCCTTTCTCTACCATGCCATCAGAGCCGGCATGGATATGGGGATCGTGAACGCCGGGCAGTTGGTGGTGTACGAGGACATCCCACCGGACCTGCTCGAGCGCGTGGAGGACGTCCTCTTCAATCGGCGGCCCGATGCGACCGAGCGGCTCATCGAGATGGCCTCGACCGTGAAAGGCAGCGGCAAACGAGCCGAGCACGATCTCGGCTGGCGATCCGGTCCTGTGGAGGCCCGCCTGTCGCACGCGTTGGTGCACGGCATTGTCGACTTCATCGTTGCGGACGTGGAAGAGGCGCGACAGCAGTACGCCCGCCCGCTCGACATCATCGAGGGTCCGCTGATGGATGGAATGAAGGTTGTTGGCGACCTGTTCGGGGCAGGGAAGATGTTCCTGCCTCAGGTCGTCAAGAGCGCCCGCGCGATGAAGAAGGCGGTCGCGTACCTGGAACCGTTCATGGAGCAGGAGCGACGAGAGGCCGGGACGATGGGTTCGTCCAAAGGACGCATCGTCATCGCCACGGTCAAGGGCGATGTCCACGACATCGGCAAGAACATCGTCGGCGTCGTGTTGGGATGCAATAGCTACGAGGTGATCGATCTCGGGGTGATGGTGGCGGCCGATCGCATCCTCCAGACGGCGATCGAGCGGCAGGCCGACCTGGTCGGTCTGAGCGGGCTCATCACGCCGTCTCTCGACGAAATGGTCTTCGTGGCCAAGGAGATGGAGCGTCGCCAGATGGCGCTGCCGCTTCTCATCGGGGGGGCGACGACGAGTCGGCAACACACGGCGGTCAAGATCGCACCCGAGTACTCACGCGCGACCGTCCATGTGCTCGACGCGTCGCGCGTGGTCGACGTCGTGGCGAATCTGATGAATCCCGCGCAGCGTGAGGCGTTCGCACAGACGAACCGCACCCAGCAGGAGGTGCTGCGGCAGCAGCACGGCGCGCGTCGCGAGGCGCCTCTGCTGCCCTACGAGGTCGCTGTCCGGAACCGGCTGGCGATTGATTGGGCACACGAGACGCTCGGCTCGCCGTCGTTCGTGGGGCGCCGCATCGTGGAGATGCCCTTGGCCGATCTCGTGCCGTTCATCGACTGGACGTATTTCTTCTCGGCGTGGGAGCTCAAGGGGCGGTTCCCGGCCATCCTCGACCACCCGCAGTACGGGGCGGCGGCACGCGAGCTGTACGCGAACGCCCGGACGTTGCTCGATCGCATCATCGCGGAGCGGCTCCTCACCGCCCGCGGCGTTTTTGGGTTCTGGCCAGCGGCAAGCGACGGCGACGACATCGTCCTCTTCACGGATACCTTGCGGAGGGTCGAACGGATCCGGTTCCCGATGTTGCGCCAGCAGGAGCGGATCCCCGACGGCAAGCCGAATCTGTCGCTCGCGGACTTCTTGGCGGACCGCGCGTCCGGCGTTCTGGACTTCGTCGGCGCGTTCGCCGCGACCACCGGACTTGGCGCCGACAGGCTGGTCCGATCGTTCGAGCAGGCGCACGACGACTACAACGCGATTCTCGTGAAGGCGCTGGCCGATCGACTCGCAGAGGCATTTGCCACGGCCCTGCATGCGAGCGCGCGGCGCGAGTTCGGGATGGCCGAAGACGCGAGTCCGGAAGATGTCATCGCCGAGCGACACCGCGGTATCCGTCCGGCCTTCGGCTACCCCGCGTGCCCGGATCACAGCGAGAAGGTCAAGCTCTTCGATCTCCTGGACGCGCCGGCGATCGGGATCGAGCTCACGGAGCACGCCGCCATGATTCCGGCCGCGAGCGTGAGCGGTCTGTACCTGATGCACCCTCAGGCTCGGTACTTCACCGTCGGTCGAATCGGCGAGGACCAGATGAGGTCCTACGCGAAACGCAAGGGCGAACGCGTCGAAGAGGCGGAGCGCTGGCTGACCACCCAGCTCTCGTACGCGCCGGCGAACTGCTGATTCTCGTGGTCTGTCCGCGCTGAATCAGCACCGCCTGCCAGGCGGGGATCCCGCCTTGCGGCGTTGCTCATCGCTCACGTATGCCCCAGACGCTCCTCTTCGCGCCCGCCGATCCGGGCGTCGCGCTCCGGCATGTCACGCTGCTTCACCGGGGACGGCCACTAGTTGGGAAGCGAAGTGCCAGGACGTGTCGTAACTGCCCACCGTTTCCAGCGCTGTCTCGCGTGCAGCGATGGGAAATCCCGTCGAGCTGCCAGCGGATTCGTTTACCGAACTCCAAAGAAGTGCCTTTAACGATCTGTATACGACAATAGAGGCTTATGACCAACCCTGGGGTGGTCGATTTTGAGAAAGCTGTCAGGATTTAGAACACAGCCGTAGATTGGCCATTTCCCGAAGGAATCCTCACTCTCTCTCGATGTCTGCGATCCAGCTGTGCTGTCTCGGCACAGGGGCCACGGGTATACCCCTCGAATCTTGAAGACACCAACCGACCGCAACAACCTGAAAAAAAGGCGCTTATGGTGGTGAGGCCGAAACGGCTCGGCTGGCGTACCGGTTGCTCTGGTAGCTGGCATGTCCATTCGTCTGTGCTCAGCCAGACGGAAGGCCGTCTGGGGTCCCAAGAATCTCGTTGTTGCTCTTCTACTCCTGGTCACCGGCTTCGCGCCCGACGCGATGGCCGCCAGCCAAAAACGTCGAGAAGCGCGTCCGTCGCGCCACTTCGAGACGGCACCCATTGCCCGCTCCGGCGCTCCGAGCCGGAGGGTTCGTCAGTACAAAGTCGATCGAGAGCTCTCCGCTCGCAAGCGCCGGAATCCTGACTCGAGAACCAAAGTCATCGTGACCTTGGTGCCAGGCACTCAGTTGCCCCAGGAGTTCCGCCGGTTCGCGCGCGCGGACCGCAAGCTGGATTTGATCAACGGGATCGAACTCGAGCTGCCCAACCGCGTGATTGAACGTCTCGAGGCGCGGCCCGAGATCTTCCGGCTGCACTATGACCGCCCGGTCGCTGCGCACAATTTTCGGATGAGCGTCACCGTCGGCGCGACTGCCGTTCGAAACACCCTCGGATACACGGGTGCGGGCGTCGGCGTCGCCATCATCGACTCCGGCATCACGAACTGGCACAACGACCTGACTCGTGGCAACAGCCAGACCGTCTACCCGTATGGCAACCAGCGTGTCGCCGCGTTCGTCGACTTCGTCAACGGACACGCGATGCCGTATGACGACCACGGTCACGGTTCGCACGTCGCCGGCATCATCGCCGGGAATGGCTACGACTCAGCCAATCAGAAAGCCGGCGTGGCGCCTGGCGCGCACCTGGTCGTGCTCAAGGTACTCGACGCCAACGGCGCCGGGTCGATCGGCAACGTGATCGCCGCGATGAACTGGATCGTGACCAACGCCACCGCCTACAACATCCGTGTGGTCAATCTGTCGATTGGCGCACGGATCGGTGAGTCGTACTGGACCGACCCGCTGACGCTCGCCGCGAAGAAGCTGACGGACAAGGGCATCGTCGTCGTGACCGCCGCCGGCAACTACGGCAAGGCAGCCGACGGCCGCCAGCAGTACGGCAGCGTCACGGCGCCCGGCAACGCCCCGTGGGTACTGACCGTTGGTGCGACGAGCACGCAAGGCACGATGACACGGAGCGACGACGTGATGGCGAGCTACAGCTCGGCGGGTCCGACCAAATACGACTACCTGGCCAAGCCGGATCTCGTCGCGCCGGGCACTGGCACGGTGTCACTGTCGGCCCCGGGCAGCACGCTGTATTCGACGAAAGCGACCGCCCTGTCGAACGGCACGACCGCCCAGTACGTGTATCTCTCGCTGAGCGGCACCAGCATGGCAGCGCCGGTTGTGTCGGGCACGGTCGCGGCCATGTTCCAGGCCAATCCGAGCCTGACCCCGAATCTCGTCAAGGCGATCCTGCAGTACACGGCACAGGCATATCCCGGGTACAAGCCACTGCAGCAGGGCGCCGGGTTCCTGAACGCGCTCGGCGCGGTCCGTCTGGCGCGTTTCTACCAGCAAAACGCTGTGGGCAGCACGATGCCTCGTCAGCCGAGCTGGAGCCGAAGCATCATCTGGGGCAATCGATTGATCAAGGGCGGTTACCTGAGTCCCCGGGCCAACGCGTGGGCGAACAACATCGTGTGGGGTGCTGCCAAGACGGCCGTCTCCGCCGGTGACAACGTCGTGTGGGGCACCAACAACGGCGACAACGTGGTGTGGGGCACGTCCGGCGACGACGGCAACGTGGTGTGGGGCAGCGACTGTGGGAGCAACGACTGCGACAACGTCGTCTGGGGCACCAGCGACGGCGACAACGTGGTATGGGGCAGCAGTGACGGGTCGACGCCTGATCTGCAGTTCAGCGACTCAGCCTCCGAGCCTGTCACCGACATCGAAGCCGAGTTGAGTCAGCCTTCGGCGGACCTCTTCAGCCTGGTGGGAGGTCTCTAATCATGGAAAAGATGCCATACCGCGTTGAGATTGACGGCGGCATCCTCCAGATGGGGACCATGGCCGCCCACGACGTGACCACCAGCGATTGGCGGCAGGCGCTGCCGGTGCTGGCCTCGGGTCAGGTGGTGTTGCGCGAGCTTCGCGCGTCGGACGCCGCCTCCCTGTTTACGATGCTGACGACCGAAGAAGTGTCGCGATTCATCTCGCCGCCGCCCTCCACGGTCGAAGGCTTCGAGCGCTTCATCGCGTGGACGCATCGGCAGCGAGCGGCCGGGACGTACGTCTGCTTCGCGGTGACCCTGAAGGGCTCCGACACCGCCATCGGGATCTTCCAGGTGCGCGAGCTCGAAAAGGGATTCACGACGGCTGAATGGGGATTCGCGATCGGGTCCCAGTTCTGGGGCACCGGGGTGTTCGCCCAGGGTGCCGAGCTCACGTTGCAGTTCGCGTTCAAAACGCTGGGCGTCCACCGGCTCGAAGCGCGAGCGGCGATCCAGAACGGCCGGGGCAACGCGGCGTTGCTGAAGGTTGGCGCCGTGCCGGAAGCCGTTCTTCGACAGTCGTTCCTCCGAAATGGCGAGTACCTCGACCAGACGCTTACGCCATCCTGGCGGAGGATTGGAGCGCTCGGACGGCTCCCAACGCCTTCGAGTCGGCCGTTACCGAAACGATCCACTAGTTCGACAGCCAGCCAGTCGAGGGCCGCTTTCTTCGGAAGGCGGCCCTCTCTCAGTCGCGAGTCACATCACAAATCGCACCTCACCTCGCCGGCGCGCACACGGGCACCGAACATGGTATCGGCGGGCAGTCGGCCCGCCTGAGACGTGACCTGACACTTGCGACTGGCGACTTGAGACGCCTTCAGTCCCCGGTCGCGATGGGCCTGCCCTGATCCGCCGACCATTCACTCCACGAACCTGGATACAAGCGACCACCCGGTAGGCCCGCGTGCTCCAGCGCCAGTAAGTTGTGGCAAGCGGTCACGCCGGAGCCACAGTACGCGATGACGCGATCGGGCGGCGTATCCCCCAACCGGTTCAAGAGCTGTCTGCGCAGGGTGTCGGCGGGTCTGAATCGCCCGTCCGCGTCGATGTTCTCCCTGAAGAAGTGGTTGACCGCACCGGGAATGTGACCCGCAGCGGCATCGAGCGGCTCGACATCTCCACGAAAACGCTCCGGCGCTCGCGCATCGAGCAGACGCCGCCCACCGGCGCCAGCCACGATCTCGCCGACCTCCTCGAGGCTGGCGACCATCGCGACGTCTGGCGTTCCGTCGAACACGTGCGGAACCACATGCTCTTCACCCGCCCGTGTCGGGCCACCCAGCTGCTGCCAGGCGGCGAAGCCGCCATCCAACACGGCAACCTGCTGATGCCCCATCCAGCGCAGCAGCCACCAGAGGCGGCTCGCGTACATCGCGCTCTCTTGGTCGTAGGCCACGACCTGCATCGCCGGTCCGATGCCGAGCCGGCCCAGCACCTGACGGAGGGCCGTTGGATCGGGAAGCGGATGCCGGCCGTTACGCCCAGTTTTCTGGCCTGACAGGTCTCGGTCGAGGTGCGCGTACGCGGCGCCCGGGATATGTGCCTGCCGGTACTCGCGCTCGCCCCATGCAGTGTCGTTCAAGAGGAATCGACAGTCCACGATCGCGACATCCGGTTGTCCGAGCCTGGAGCCGAGCGCTTCCGCACCGACGAGAGTGGTCCACGCCATCGGCGTCAACGATAGCAAGCGCGTCAAGCCTGTCGCCCGCGCTGCGTCGCAGAAATCAGGATCTCGGCGGGCGTGGACACCGGGAGGTCGAATGCTCGCAGGAGCGCTTCGTGGCGATGGGCGAAGATTCGCTTGAGGTCACGTACGACGAGCCAAGCGATGACGCGCCCGCCCAAAACGCGGAAATCGACCTCGTCCTCGACAAGAGTTCCTGCTGCGTGCTCGGTGAATCGATGCGTGTGGATCCAAGTCCGATACGGTCCCCGCAACTGCGAGTCCACGAACACATGTGGTGGGTCCCAGACCGCGATCTCAGTTCTCCACTTCAGGGGCACGCCGTGAAGCCTGATGCGGTAGTCGATCAGCGTGCCTGCCCGCATGGCGATGGGCCGTTCGGACAGAATCTCGAACTGCAGCCAATCAGGTGTCAGGAATTCGAGGTTCTCAGAGGACGAGAAGAACGCGAAGACGAGGTCGCGTGGGACGGGGAGCCACGTTTTGGTGGTGAGACGCATCAACAGACTCTGGAGGCCGTTTCTAGTGCGTTAGACGCCGTGAGGACGACGGGCGTCTCGCCGTCGCGATCGGCCTGAGGGCCGGCCGCCGCCTTCTTCGCGGCCCCGTGAAGACGCGCGACCAGTTCGGCGTGCCTCGCCGAGCCTCGCCAAAGCGGGGTTGTGACCTTTGGTCACCGTCCAGGGGCCACCGCGAGACCTGGGGCCCTGGAGGGAGCGGCGACTGGAGCGGGCCGTGCGATCCCGTGCGACTGAGTTGGCGTTCGGGGCAAAGCCCCGACTGGATAGAATGGTGCTGACCATGAATCAGTCCGAGGGCCCGTTGACGCCGGCGAATGCCGTCCAGTCCGACAGGGGTGCGAGTGCTCCGCTCGATTTCATCCGTCAGATCATTACCGATGATCTCGCGGCCGGTGCACACACACACATCGCCACGCGCTTTCCGCCAGAGCCGAACGGTTACCTGCACATCGGCCACGCGAAGTCGATCTGCCTCAATTTCGGCGTCGCGCTGGAGTATCGCGGCACCTGCAACTTGCGGTTGGATGACACCAACCCGACCAAGGAGGACGTCGAGTACGTCGAGGCGATCAAGGAGGATGTCCGCTGGCTCGGTTTCACGTGGAATGCGGAGCTCTACGCCTCCGACTACTTCGAGCAGCTCTACGGCTTTGCGGTCACGCTCATCCAGCGGGGCCTCGCGTATGTCGATAGTCTGACGGCCGATCAAATCCGGGAATATCGCGGGACACTTACCCAGCCAGGTCGCAACAGCCCTTATCGCGACCGTTCAAGTGAGGAGAGCCTCGATCTCTTCGGGCGGATGCGAGCCGGCGAGTTCCCTGACGGCGCGCACGTGTTGCGCGCCAAGATCGACATGGCGTCACCCAATCTCAACATGCGCGATCCAGCGCTGTATCGCATCCGCCACGCGAGCCACCATCGCACCGGCGACGCCTGGTGCATCTACCCGATGTACGACTACGCGCATCCCCTCTCCGACGCGATCGAAGGAATTACGCACTCGCTGTGCACGTTGGAGTTCGAAGATCACCGGCCGCTCTACGACTGGCTGGTCGAGCATCTCATCGAGGGCGAACGGCCGCAGCAAATCGAGTTCGCGCGCTTGAACCTGAACTACACCGTCATGAGCAAGCGCAAGCTGCTGCAGCTCGTGCAGCAGAAGCACGTGTCAGGGTGGGACGATCCCCGCATGCCCACGATCAGCGGTCTTCGGCGGCGCGGCTACACGCCCGAGTCGATTCGCGGATTCTGCTCGCGCATCGGCATGGCGAAGAAAGAGAACGTGATCGACGTCGCACAGCTCGAACACAGCGTGCGTGAAGACCTGAACAAGCGGGCTCCTCGCGTGATGGTGGTGCTCGACCCCTTGAAGGTGGTCATCACGAACTACCCAGAGGGACAGGTCGAGGAAGTTGACGTCATAAACAACCCGGAGGATCCCTCGGCCGGGACGCGGAAGGTCGCGTTCTCACGGGAGCTGTACGTCGAGCGCGACGACTTCATGGAAGACCCGCCGAACAAGTTCTTCCGCCTCGCCCCCGGGCGCGAAGTCCGGCTGCGCTGCGCGTACTTCGTCAAGTGCCAGGGGGTGGTCAAGGACGCGAGCGGCAAGGTCATCGAGCTCCGCTGCACGTACGATCCGGCCACGCGAGGCGGTGATGCTCCAGACGGGCGGCGCGTGAAAGCGACGCTCCATTGGGTGTCAGCGGCACATGCGTTGCCGGTGCGGGTGCGCCTTTATGATCGGTTGTTCTCGGTGGAGGACGCCGAAGCGACCCAGGAAGGGCAGACGTTCCTCGACCACTTGAATCCGACGTCGCTGCAGATCCTGACGGCGTGCCAGGCGGAAGAGAGCCTTCGAGAGGCACAGGAGATGTCGCGCTATCAGTTCGAGCGACTCGGCTACTTCTGCGTCGACCCTGACTCACGATCTGGCGAGCTGATCTTCAACCGAACCGTGTCGCTTCGCGACACCTGGTCGAAGATCGCGCGCAAGAACCCGTGACGTCCAATGACTACAGTGTGGCTTGCGTGACCGTGTAGCGACCGCGGTGGCGCGTCAGGAGCTCAGGCATGAGCCGCTTGCTCAGGTAGACCTTCGACTCGGCATTGTCCGTCTGATGGCGCTCGTACCTGATGACCTCGAAGCGCAGGTGGTCGAGCGTCCCGCGCATCTCGTAGAACCTGTTCTTCGTCTTGACGACGATCTCGTCGAACCCTTGCTCGATTGCCCAGAACTCCTGCTGTTCACTCAGCGCGCGGAAGTGGCCCTGGCCGCGCCAATCGCGTCGCGTTCCGCCGATCCACGAGTACAGAATCCTTCGCCCCTCGAACTGCACGGCATCGCGCAGGTGAGTCACCAGATCCGCGAGCTTGGGGTCCTGCTCGTCGTCCCGGATCTCATGAGCGACCTTGAACGACACCGGCACGACCGTGGTCGGATCGTGGGGTAGCGTCGCCGTGGCCATCAGGATGAGGTGCGGGCGTCCGCGAAGTCGGTCCACGATCTCGGCCGCTGTCTTCTTTCGAGGAAACTCACCGAAGTACTCCTCGATGTACTGAATCTCCAGCGCGCCCTGCTCGAGCTCGTACTGCGTGATGAAGTAGTCCATGCGATCGGTCATTGGTCGTTGGTCTCTGCAAACGTTCCCGTGTCCTTGTTCTTGCGGACGCGGTTCCACGCGAACCAGCGACCGTTCATTGCGATGTAGACGCCGCCCGGCAGGGTCTGCACGAACGACACCGCGCTGCCGAGATTGAACAACCCATCCGAGCTCCCGAAGGCGTACGGCACCATCGCGCCCGCGAGCACGATCGTTTTCGAGCCGCCGACGGGGAACGCCTTGGCAAGTGCCCGTGCCGTGTCGACCATCGTGTCCGTGCCGTGTGTGATCACGATGCGCGATTCCGGCGCCTGACGGCACTGCTCGACGATGAGCGCGCGATCGGAGTCGGTCATCTCGAGGCTGTCGATCATCATGAGCGTCCGGACCGAGACGTCGACGAGGCAGCGGCCCAGGCGCAGCATCTCCGGGATGTGCGTGTCCTCGAAAAACAGCGTGCCATCGAGCTCGTTGTACTCCTTGTCGAAGGTGCCGCCGGTGACGAAGATCCGGATCACTGATTGGTCAGGACGGCTCTGTCACGCGCGGTCGAGTGGAAGAGCGCGTTGAACAGCATCGGGAACGTCGCGTGTGTCTGTGCGCGATGCTGGGGGCGGAGGCCGAAAAGGACGACGTGACCCGGTCGCACGTCGACCGAGACGACCGCCGCTCGTCCGATCATGAGCTCCTCGCCCTTGAGCCACCCGGAGGCAAGCACGTTACGCGTAGGGTAGCGCGCCACGACCGTGCTGCGATCGGCGGACAGGCCCTCCAGCGCGAAAAACGGGCTGTTGTCGTAGAAGCCGTAGGTGTCGGCGGCCATCCCGAAGCCGATGGGGTGCGTCGTGTCGACCTGCACGCGCAGGATCGAGCCCGGCGAGAAGTGTTGATCCCGGCGCATGTTTCGCTTGAGGTCCCGCACGGGCATCTGCATCTGGTCGATCACGAGGTCGCAGGCCGCACCCATGGCGATAAGCGTGCCGCCTTCGGCAACGAACCGATCGAGATTGTCGACGCCGATCGCGCCGATGCCGCCGCGATACTCGGGTCGCACTGACAGCGTATCGAAACCGTCGAGCATCTCGCGTGGCGCCTGATCAGGGAGGATGATCGCGTCGAACTGCTGCCGGAGCCCGCCCTCGCGAATCTCCTTGTTGTGAATCACCGTCACGCCGAATTCGTATCGTTCGAGCACCCAGCGCGTCCACCCTTCGTCGATATTGCCTCCGGTCCAGGGCGAGTAGATTGCGACGCGGGGCGCGCGGACGCCGATCGGTGCTGGTGTGTCGCCGCTGGTCTCGGGTGGGGTGCCAGCGCTGACGAGGAGCCCGGTCTCCCGAGCGACCGTGTCGATGACCTCGCGTGACACGTTCTCGATCCTGACGCGCGTCCGTGACGCAGCACCCGCTGCACCAGCCGGGGAGCGTGGCTCGAACGCCACGCGGGCCCCCGCCTTCAACAGGCGGTTCACCGCCAAGGCGGCGTCCGCACCGACGTAGTCGACGACGTACTGGGATCCGTGACCGTTCACGCGACCGATCGGCAGGGGCAAGCCCTTGACGCGCGTGAGCTTGAGTCCATCTGGTAATGGCGCGCGCACGAACTGGACGTTCACGCCGAGCTTCATGCCGAGCGACCACGCCGTGACGTCGTACGGCGGCTCAGGCTGCGCCTCGGACGATCGTCGGACCTCCGGATACACCTGAGGTTCGAGTAGGTCTTTCGCATAACGCGCGAACACCTGTGACAGCGGGACGACGAATGTGCCGGCCGCGAACGACTTCTCCTCTACCTCGAATGGCGCGTCGGCGCGATGGATCTCCACGCCGCCGAGCATCATCCGATCGACGAGATGAGCGACCTCGTGCGAATCGTGTTGGCCTTCGACGGGGATCACGACGGCGCGCACATCGCCCGGGCGTGCGTCTTCCACCGTGCTGCGGTTCACCTCGTAGATCTGCCGCAGCAGGGTCTCGCGCCGATCGGCGGCCGTCTCGAGCATGGCCATCGTCGTGATGAGCTGGTAATCGACGATGTCTCGCAGCGTCCATCGACCGCCGGTCCACGGGCGCGGATACTCCGTGCGTGCTAGGGTGTCGGTGGGCGGCATGAGCGGTGCGCTGTCGAATCGTGGCGGCGCCCGGGAGGGTTCAGGCGGACCGAGCCGGTCGCTCGGTGCGTGCAACTGGACCGTGGGCGCGGCGATCCGTACACTGGCGACCTCCGTGAGCAGACCGATCTGGTTGTGCCACCAGCCCGACCACGCCAGCGCCCCCTGCCAGAAGTTGGTGTACGTCGAGTTGTAGATGATGCCGGTCTTGCCTGCCGCCTCGAGCGCAGCGGCTTGAGACTGCCCCAAGATGCCGTTCCAGCGATAGATGAGCGGATGGACGTTCGGATTGATCGGATCGGTGGCCGGCATCACGAAGATCCGCGGCCCGGTCATCTGCATCTGGTGTGCGTCGAGCCAGACGACAGGGAACCAGTCGTGCCACGCGAGCCGGGCCATGTACTCACTCTCCTTCTGCGTGAGCATGTACATGTCCCGGTTGTTGTCGTGTCCGCTGTAGGGGTGGTAGAGGTATGGGAGTGGGCTTCCTTCGTACGGCGTCCCGAGGTTCTTGTTGAACCAGTCGGTGATCATCATCTGACCGTCGGGATTGACGCTCGGAACGAGCAGGAAGATCACGTTGTCGAGAATCTTCTTGATGGACGGGGCGTCGCTCGTGGCGAGCTGATGGATCAGCTCGATCGACATCTGTGCTGGGCCGACTTCATCCGCGTGGATGCTGCACGTCAAGAGCACCACGATCTTGCCCCGACGGAAGATGTCGTCGCGGTCGCGCGCCGCCGGCTCGCCGTCTTGGAAGTACAGCTTCCGCGCCAGCTGCTTGTGTCGGTCGAGGCCTCGAATCGTGTCCGCCGCGCTGATCTCCGCGACGATGAACGTGTTCCCGCCGTTGGTCTTGCCGAGCTCACGCAGGCGCACGCGGTCGGACCCGGCGGCCACGTGCTGCAGGTACTCGACCATCTGGTCCCAGCGCACGAGCTTGTTGTCCGTTCCGACCTTGAACCCGATAAACTGTTCGGGCGATTGAACGCTCGCCGCGGCGCTGACTCGGTCGCCGCCCACAAGGGGGACGAGCGTGAGCGCCGCCAGCAGGGCGACGAGTAGGAAGGCGACCGAGGGTCCGGGGAGCCGTGCAGACCTCCGGCTCGCTGACGGGCGGCGTGTCACACCGCAAGGATAGGCTAGCGCCCTCCCGTACACAACCGTGGGAACCACCATGCGCACCACTCCGATCCCCCCCCAGACGGCGGCCACCCGGATGGATGCCGTCCAATCGCCCATCATTCCGATTGTGGGGCGGCTAATCCGTGAAACGCCGGGCACGATTTCCCTCGGTCAGGGCGTGGTGCACTATGGCCCCCCTCCGGCGGCGCTCAGTGCCGTTCGGGACCGTGCGTCCGATGGGCTCTTGAACCAGTATTGCGACGGCGCCGGTTTGACCCCGCTCCTGGACCGCATCGGTCGCAAGCTCCACGAGGAGAACGGCATCGACGTGGCGGACGGTTTGGCGGTCATGGTCACGGCCGGCGCCAACATGGCGTTCATGCATGCCGTCCTCGCCGTGACCGCTCCCGGCGATGACATCATCGTGCCCGCGCCGTTCTACTTCAACCACGAGATGGCGATTGGGATGGCTGGCTGTCGCACGGTTCCTGTGCGAACCGACGCCAGGTATCAGCTCGATCTCGACGCCATCCGTGCCGCCGTCACGCCTCGCACGCGAGCCGTCGTGACCGTGTCGCCGAACAACCCGAGCGGCGCTGTTCTCGGCGAGAGTTCGCTGCGCGCACTGAACCAGTGGTGTGGGGAACGCGGACTCTTTCACATCAGCGACGAAACGTACGAGTACTTCACGTACGGCGATGCGCGGCACGTGTCGCCGGCGTCATTTGCCGGCGCGGCCGCGCATACGATCGCGATCTACTCGCTCTCGAAGGCGTATGGCTTCGCCGGCTGGCGCATTGGCTACGTGGCGTATCCCCAGCGGCTCTTCTCGGCGATGATGAAGAGCCAGGACACGATTCTCATCTGTCCGACGATCGTCTCGCAGGTGGCGGCGCTCGCCGCAATGGAGGTCGGGCGCGCGTACTGCGAGCCACATGTCCGGGAGCTCGCTTCCATCCGCGACATCGTGCTCGGCGAGCTGTCCGCGCTCGCCCCGCTCGCACATGTGCCGGCAGCCGACGGCGCGTTCTACTGCCTCACGAAAGTCGAAACCACCGCGGATCCGGTCGCCGTCAACGAGCGGCTGATCAAACAGCACAGAGTGGCAGTGATTCCCGGCACTGCGTTCGGCATGACCGATGGCTGCTACTTCCGCGTCGCGTACGGGGCGCTGCAGAAAGCCACGGTCGAGGAAGGAATCGGGAGGCTCGTGCGGGGGTTGCGGGCTCTCTTGCGGTGAGGCCCGCCAGGCCTGGTGAGCCGGGTAGGCCACGCGACCCGCCCTACACATCCAGCTCCTGCGCTTCGTCGGCGCGTTCCATGATGAACCGGAACCGAGCGGACGCGTCCTTCCCCATCAGCTCGTTGATGACGCGATCGGTGGCGATTTGATCAGCCACCTCCACCCTCAACAGACGCCGCGTGCGCGGGTTGAGCGTGGTGTCCCAGAGCACCTTAGGCATCATCTCGCCGAGCCCCTTGAATCGCGTGATCTCCGGCGTCCCGCGACCGTTGCCACGTTGCTTCAGAATAGCTTCCTTGTGCGCATCGTCGAGCGCCCAGAAGGTTTCCTTGCCGATGTCGATGCGGTAGAGGGGCGGCTGCGCCAGGTACACCCTTCCACTCGCCATCAACTGCGGCAGATGGCGGTAGATGAACGTGAGGAGCAGTGTGGCGATGTGATTGCCGTCCGAGTCCGCGTCGGCCAGGATGATGATCTTCCCGTACCGCAGTTTATCGAGCTCGAAGTTCTTGCCGAGGCCGCAGCCAATCGCCGTCACGAGATCCGACAGCTCTTTGTTCTCGAGCACCTTGGCCAGCGACGCGCTCTCCGTGTTCAACACCTTCCCGCGCAGCGGCAGAATGGCTTGGCGCGCGCGATCGCGACCTTGCTTGGCCGACCCGCCCGCCGAGTCACCCTCGACGATGAAGAGCTCGCTGCCTTCGCTGGACGGATTCGTGCAGTCACTGAGCTTGCCCGGCAAGTTGAGTCGCGTTGACGTCGCGCTCTTGCGAGACACCTCGGCTTGCGCCGCACGGCTTGCCTCGCGCGCGCGCGCGGCGAGGATGATGCGCGCGACGATCGACTCGGCGACGCTGATGTTGTGATTGAGCCAATGCTCGAGGGCCGGCCGGATCACGCCGTCCACCGCTGAGACGAGCTCGGGGTTGTTCAGCCGATCCTTGGTCTGACCTTGGAACTGCGGCTCCTGAATGAAGAGGCTTAGGATGCCAGTCAGCCCTTCGCGAATGTCTTCGGCCGTGATCGTCACGCCCTTGGGCGACAGGCTGTGGGTCTCGATGAAGTTGCGAACGGCCTTGCCCAGACCGGCGCGCAGCCCGTTCTCGTGCGTGCCGCCCGATCCGGTGGGGATGCCGTTCACGTAGGACCGAAGGTGCTCGTCTGTGGCCTCGGTCCACTGCAGGGTGAGATCGAGGCGAAGGCCCTCGTCCTTTGAGAGCACGAACGGCGTCTCGTGGACGGCCTTGGCGCCACGTGCGGCCACGATGGCCTTCTGATAGTCGGCGATCCCTTCGGCGTGCTCGAAGACCGTCTTCGTCTTCGTGGTCTCGTCCTCGAAGACGACCTTCACGCCTTTGTGCAGGTAGCTCGCCACCTCCAGGCGCTCGCGGATGATCGCGGGGTCGAACTCGATCTTCGGGAAGATGGCGGCATCCGGATGGAAGTACACCGAGGTGCCGGTTCCGCGCGCCGGGCCGAGCTTCTTGAGCCCTGCGACCGGCTTGCCTTGCTTGAAGCGCATCTCCCACTGCGTGCCATCGCGCTTGACCGTCGCGATGAGCTCTTTCGACAGCGCGTTGACGACGCTCGCGCCGACGCCGTGCAGGCCGCCTGCCGTCTTGTAGTTGCCCGGCTCGAACTTCCCCCCGGCATGGAGCACGGTGAAGATGACCTCCAGCGCGCTCTGTTTGGTCTTCGGGTGCTTGTCGACCGGGATCCCGCGGCCGTCGTCCTCGACCGTGATGGATGAGCCATCCGTGTGCAGAGTGACCCGTATGTTCGAGGCGTAGCCGTTCATCGCCTCGTCGATCGCGTTGTCCAGGATTTCCCAGACCAGGTGGTGGAGACCGGCTGAGCCGACGCCGCCGATATACATGCCCGGCCGCTTGCGGACCGGCTCCAACCCTTCGAGAACCGTGATGTCTTTCGCCGTGTAGGTGGCGGAGGCCATGTGTAATAATCGCGCCTTCGGGTTCAGGCCAGGACCTGGATCGAGATGTCGCGCACCTGGTTCGTATGCTTGACGATTGTAGCGGCATTCGTTGCGCCGCTCACTGCCGCCGCCCCCCCGGGGACCGTGCTGGCCCCGGTGCCCGCTCCGGCGCTCGCGGTGGCGCGTACGCTCGGACTCGAACCTTCCACCGATCGCGTTCGATTCCTCCCTGACTTCGTCCGCCTGCTTCACATCGGATCGGACGAGAGGATGGCGCTGCTCGAGCAGTTGCGTCGTCAGGCGCCGGCGGCGCCGTCGGCGGGCGACACAGTCGTCGTGCCCTTGGACGCGGAGCGCTGGAGCACCGCCGTCTTCAAGCGATCCGTGTCGCTCGACCAGCTACTCGTCACGATCGTGACGGATCGACGCGCGGCGCTCCTCGCGACAGGTCTCTCGAGCCTCGACGACGACATACTCGCGTACGTGGCTCAGGCACCCTCGCTCGTGACCGATCTCTATGAGCGCGGGTCCGCCCCGTTTGCCGCCTTCGCCTCTGCTCTTCGTGTGCGAGACGGGCGCATCGTCACGCCCGGTCGCGAATCCGATCGCGAAGTGTGGGAGGCGGTGATCGGTGCGCCGGTGGGCGCCCCGGATCGCTTTATTCGTCAGATGTTCCTGCCGCCGACCGGAGGGCGACTCGCGTACCTGTTCGGCACGGTCGCCTCGGTGGAACCACCGACGACTCGATTCGTGCTCGGTCCGGACACCCGCGACGCCGCGGCTCGCATCGAGCGCTTGCGCGCGCTCGCCACGGCCACTGGCTCGCTGTACGGTGAATGGAAGCTCGACTCGTTTCCCTTCACTCGACCACTCCACGACTTTGCGCTGCTGCTCACGAGGCTGCGGGTCAGCGGCGAGGGGAGGCCGCTGGCCCCCGCCGACCGCGCGTTCTGGAGTGAGGTGTGGTCCGTGTCGGGGCCTGAGGCGAGTCCGGCTGCCGCGTCGGGGCGGCCGAGTGGAGAGGTCGACGCAGCCTGGCTGACCGAACTGGCGGGCAGCGGCAACATGTTCGAGCGCGGCGATCGGGTCGATCAGCTGTCGTTTGCTCAACGCGTATTCGGGTCCGAGGCCGAGTCGGCACGAAGCGACGCCATCTTGGCAGTCCGCGCGTTTCCACGCCAGAAGATGTTGATGCTGACCCTGGAGCGCATGGGGCTTCGAGCCCCCTCGCTCTACGCGTTCGTGTCGCAGCGGGCCAGCAGCCTGGAGGTCCACGATACCAACCGTGGCTACTGGGTGATGGCCCAGCTCCAGTCGGCGCTCGCGCTCGTCTCGAAAATGACGCTGAGCGGTTCGCTGGACCGACGCGTATCGGAGTCGTTGATCCGATCGCTGTTCGCGGTCCCGCTGACCGACCAGCGCTACGGGGGTGGGATGGCACGATGGATCGAGCGGGAGCTCGCGCCTCGGCTTCCGTCCTCGACGGACCTCGATACCAGCGTCTTGATGGCGTTGGCCGGTCCCTCGCCCGGCGCCCATGCGCCCCGGGTGGAGTGGGAAGGGGAGCGTTATCGCCTCGATTTCTCGGCCGCCGAACTGAGGCGTCTGCACGTGGTACGCGAGCGACAGGGCGGACCGACGCTCGACCTGGCGACCACATTGGAGCACGTGGCAACCGCGCTCGGTCGCAGCTCCCTCGATCAGGACGACGTCGTTGCCGCGCAGCGTCGACTCCAGCACGTGCTGAACGTGCGGGCCGCCGAACTTCAGATATCGCTCACGGCGGCTGATGTGGCGGCCTCGGGAATCAGTGCGCCGAGGCCCCTGCGCGAATCAGTTGAGATAATTGTGGCGGATCTGGATCAGGCGATTCGCGCCCACGATCCGCGTCGCGCCAGCCGAGAGGCGTCCGTTCTTCACGAGCTGGTCGACATCACGACGGGGGAAGCGCTCCTTGATCTCGCGTACGCCGTCGACCTCGGCGATCCTGACGGGCCTGTGCTGCTCAGTCGCAACGGCGCCCTGCGACACGACTTCGGCTTCGGTCGGCTCGACACCAACACGCGCAACCGACTCCCGTGGGCGGTGCCGAGACAGGACTTTCAACCCGGCGTGGCCTGGCACGTGACCGGGTCGGCCCTCGGTCTGGACGTCGCACTCGCGCGCCTCGCGCTCACGCGCCTCAATTCCGATCGATTGGGCGCGGTGCCGCGGATCCCGTCGATTGATCGCGACGGCTTTGCGATCGGGCTGGCCTTGATGAGAACTGGCGATCTTCGCGACGACGCGCGCGACGCAATCGCCGCGGCGTTGGCGCGCGGCGGCAGACGTGTTGAAGCGGCCGCGGCGGATGCCCAGCAGCTCGAGCGTTTTGCGACCACGCTGAGATTCGACGGTCTGAGGCGCCGCTCCCTGCGGTTCATGGCGACCGACGCTTCGTCACGCCTGGCTGAGCAGTTCTCGCTCACCGAGCTCGTACAGCTCGGCGGGGGTCCGCCCCCCAGCCAGCTCGCGCCCTGGGGCTCAATGGCCCTGCCGTTGTCGGGCTGTCTGTGCACCCAGGTCGTGCTTCCATCGGCGTGGCCGCTGCTGATTGGCCGACCACAGCTCTCCCTGGCGGCCGCCTCCGTCTCGGATCTGAACATCCGCATCGCCGCCGCCCTGAGCGAGCTCCGACTACCTGCCCGGCTCGCGAAGCCAGTGTTGGCGGCGGCGATCCAAGATTTCATTGAAGACGCGTCCCCACTGGATGGGGGAGACTGGTGGGCGCTCTCGAGGGCGGCACGAACGCTCTCGCGCGAGCGCGTCGAGGACTACGTCGCGGCCGCAGCGTCGGTGGGCGGCGTGCTGGTGCCAGACGAGGACAACAGGGAGCCGTAGACACGTGACGAATGGGCGATGGGCAGCAGTCACAGCGGTGGCGCTCGCGCTCGGCGTGTCGCCGTCGGCGCAGTCCCCGGTGACCGCTCCGTCCCCGGATGGCCTGCCGAGTCCGGCCGCCGCGGCGCCCGTCTCGACGCCCAGGATTCAGATCCTGTCACCTGACACGTCGCAGTTCGTCAGCGGCTCTACGCGGGTACGCGCCACCGTGCAACCGTCGGATGGCGTCACCGGCGTGGCGTTCTACATCGACGGCCGTCAGGTCTGTGAGTTCGGTGCGGCGCCCTTCGAGTGCGAGTGGGACGCAGGCCGCGACGTCGTCGCTCACCAAGTGCGGGTGGTCGCGACACTCGAGGGCGGCGGCCGAGTGGTGCGGACGCTTCGGACGAAGGGCCTCGCGTATGCGGACAGAGTCGAGGTGGACGCTGTCCAAGTCACCGTGACTGTCACCAACGACAAAGGGAAGTTCGTCCCAGGAATCCCTCAGCAGTCGTTCCGGGTCTACGAGGATGGGCAGCTGCAGACCATCGGTTACTTCGCCTCCGAGGATGTCCCGCTCGAGCTCGTCGTCGCCGTGGACATCAGCGGCAGCATGACGGCGGCGATGCCGCGATTGAAGCGCACGGTCCGCAACTTCCTGGAGGCAGTGCCCATCGGCAATCAGGTAACGCTGCTCGGCTTCAACGATTCCGTGTTCACGCTGACGCGCCGATCGACCGATCCTGCCGAACGCGTGCGCGCGGTGGATCGTCTGGCGCCCTGGGGGGCGACGGCGCTCTATGACGTCATCATCCGCGGCATCGAGATGCTCGGCCGGCAGACCGGTCGCCGTGCTCTGGTGGTGTTCACCGACGGCGAGGATCAGGGGAGTCACGTCACGTTGGACGACGTGGAGCGTCGGCTGCAGGCGAGAGATGTGACGTTGTACATGATTGGACAGGGCCGCGGCGTCACGCACGACTACCTGCGAAAGGTCATGCAGCGACTGACGGTCCCGACAGGCGGTCGCGTGTTCACCACCGACAACATCGACGCCTTGCAGGGCGCCTTCGAAGAGTTGCTCGACGAGCTGTCGAATCAGTACCTCATCGGGTATCAGCCCGCCTACACCATGCGGGATGATGCGTGGCACGAGATCAGGGTCGAGATCGAGGGCCAACCGCTCAATATCCGTGCGCGACAGGGGTATCGCGCCATGCCACAGAAGTGACATGTCGGGTCGGACGGGCATCACAGCGATCCTGACGCTCGTCGCAGCCGTGCTCTCTCGGCCGCTGACAACGTGGGCGCAACAGCAGGCCGACACGCCTCGCTTCCGTTCGTCGGTGGACGTCACGTCGATCGACGTGACGGTCGTCGACAACGCTGACCGGCCCATTCTCGACCTCAAGCCCGAGGAGTTCACGGTCCGCATCGACAACGTGCGACGCCGCGTGGTGACCGCAGACTGGACGCCGTTGGTCATGCTGACTGGACCGCCGCCGCCGCCCCCACCCGACGGCTACACGACCAATGAATCCCTCTCGGGGGGGCGGCTCTTTCTGATCGTCGTCGACCAGCCGAACATCCGCTTTGGCGCGACGCAGTCAATTCAGCGCGCGGTGTTCGAGTTTATCGACCGGCTGCAACCCGCGGATCGCATTGCCGCGGTGGCCATCGGACCGGGGAACGCGTCCACTGGCTTCACGGCGGATCGCGAGCGCGTCAAACGCGCAATCTCGCGGATGTCGGGCACGAATCGGCAGTTCCAGACGTTCGACCTCGACATCGCCCAGAACGAGGCGATGGACATCGTCCGTGGCATGTTCGGCGCCCTGGATCGCGTGCTGTCGCGCGAGTGTGTCGGCGCCGGCTCGCCTTTCGAGCTCGATCAGTGCCGCGGTCAGATCATGGCGCAGGCGACGCTCATGTCGACCGACGCCCAGATGAACGGGCAGCTCACGTTGTCCACGCTTCGGACATTGCTGCGCGGGCTGGCGCGCATCGACGCCCCGAAGACGATGATCTTCGTCTCCGAGGGCTTTCCTGTCGACGATCAGCGAGCGACTGTGAACGAGATCGGCGCGCTGGCCGGTCTCGCGCGGACCAGTATTTACGCCTTGCGCCTCGACAACCAGCTGTTCGACATCGCGGATCCCAGGCTGCCGGCGATGCCGGCGTTCGACCAGATGATGCTCGTCGACTCTATGGCCTCGCTTGCCTCCGCGGCGCGAGGCGTCAGCCTGAATATCGTCGGTTCGGGCACCGGCGTGTTCGAGCGGATAGAGTCCGAGCTCTCTGGCTACTACATGGTGGGCGTCGAAGCGGCTCCGACGGACAAGAACGGCGCGCCTCATCCCATCCGGGTGGAGGTGTCGCGCAAAGGGGTAACGGTGCGCTTTCGTCGGATCTTGAAGGACGACAGCGGCGATCCAGAGATGCACACGCCCCGCCAGGCGGTGGCTGGAGCGCTCAGCACGCCGTTGCCGCTAGCGGGACTCTCGCTCAAGACGGCTGCGTTCTCGCTCCTCGGACCCGAGCGGGGTCGGGTCCAGTTGCTGATTCACACGGACATCGGATCTGGTCACACGGAATCGTCGCGCGTGGCGCTGGCGTACTACATCGCCGATGCGGAAGGACGGGTGGTCGACTCTCGAACCGTCGACGCCCCGCTTCCGCCGATCATGCGTGGCGTTCCGTCCCCGCTGCAGTATGTGACAGGCGCAAGCCTTCCACCCGGAGACTATACCTTCAAGTTGGCCGCCGCAGACGGCGACAAGATCGGTTCCGTCGAGCACAACTTCCGAGCGAGCGTGGCGGAAACCGAGGGCATCAGCTTCAGCGACCTGATTGTCGGCGGCCCGGTGGACGCACGAGACATCCAGTACCCGACCGTCAGCCACCTCATCTCGTTTGGCAGTGTCCAAGGCTATATGGAGGTCTACGGCAACGAGCTCGAAAAGCTGAAGGCGCGGTTCGAGCTGGCAGCGTCGCCAGAGGGTCCTGCGCTGGTCGAGCGCGTCGCGACACCCCACAAGATGAACGATCGACGCACGGTCTTCAGCGAGCTCCTGCTGACGCGGCAGCTTCCACCCGGTCGCTACGTCGTTCGCGCTGTGGTGTCGGATGCGTCAACGGACATGCCGCAGGTGGTCAAGACGCTGACGCGTGGATTCGAAGTGGCGGCGCCGCCCGTGCTGATGACGTCCGCTGGCAGCGTGGATCTCTCGTCGATGCGGCTCTCCGATCTGTATCTGCCCGTGACCGAGGCGATGTTCGTGCGGCTGTTCAGCAAGACCGCCGTATTGGCGCCTCCGGTGTTGAAGCGTTTCCGCGAACGCGTCGCGCCAGCGGCACTGCCGGTCTTCGATCAAGCGATTGCGGCGCTCGCCAGCGGTGATCTGCCGCGGGCCGAGCAAACCCTCAAGTCCGGAGTCTCGGTGGACGGCGACAGCACCGCATTCTTGAACTATCTGGCTGCGGTGTACGCGGAGGCCGGCCAGGACGATGCTGCGGCAGGTGCGTGGCAAACGGCGCTCGTGGGTGGTTCGGATGTGCCGGACCTGTTCGTGTGGTTGGGTGACACGTTGCTCCGATCGCGAGAGCTCGCGCAGGCGCGGCCGATCCTCGAGGAGGCCGTGGCCCAGTGGCCGACCGACGCGCGATTCGCGAAGCCGTTGGCATTGACCTATGCGGTGTTTGGTCAGGGACGGGAGGCCGTACGCATGATGGAGCGGCACTTGGCGGCGAACCCGACGGACCGCGATGCGTTGGCGCTCGCCGTCGAGTGGATTTATCATTTGCGCGTGGTCGGTGCGACGGCGCACTCGCGGGCCGAAGATCGCATGCTCGCGAAGAAGTACGCCGACGCCTACTTGAAGGGTGCGACGGGCCAACAAGCCGCGCTCGTCAAGCAGTGGATGACCTACATCGACAAGCCCTAGCCTAGACACACGGTCTTGGGTCAGTGCGTCTTCCTTCCCAATGGCACAACGTTGCCGCAAGACTTTCTGGCGCCGAACGGCCAGGCCAACGTGCACTACCACCTCGACGACTTCGCCAATGTGATCGACCTGCTGCGCCACGAGAAGCCGGTGTTCTTCCGCTTCGTAGCCAGCGGCGCCGAGAACGGCCTAGTCACCCGTGTTGAGCCCGGCGGGGAGCAGGAGTAGGAGCCTCGCGACTCAGCTGGCCCGCCGAATCGCCCCTGGCGGGGCCAGGTCGGAGGGTCAAGGGCTCACCGAGAGCCCGCCCGCACATACGGTCGCCACAGAAATGCCGGTTTCGACGGATGTGCCGTCAACCGTTCCGGTCGTTCCTGGCGCACCACCCTGCTGACCCCGCATCCACTCGTGCCACTCCACTCGATCGTCGACGGACGAGTGTTAGCTGTCTGCCGACGGTTTGCGGGAGCGCGGGCGCTTGGCCGCTCCACTGCGGCGCGTGCCGCTGGCGGTCTTGCGCGTGCCGCGCGACGCCGGCGCCTCGTTGCCAGACGCCGCGTGTGCGCTCGTCGTCCGTCCGCGCGGCTTCTTCGGCTTGGCCCGACCGAGGAGCTCCGCGGTCGTGTCCACGACCGACACCGGCTGGGCGTCGATTACGTCGGACTCCTCGACGTCGATAATCTCGACGGTCCGTACCGGCTCGAGCGGCTGAATGAATGCGCGCTGATCGTCCTCGTCCGGCGGCGGCGCTTCCTGATCGACGTCACGGTGACGCGTGTCAACGCCTTCGGCCCGCTGTGCGACCGGACGACTGAGGCCGGAGCTCTGGAACACGCGGAGTCCGCCGCGGCGATCTCGCTCCATGCGCACGAGCCCATCACGCTGGCAGGCCCGAAGGAGATCGATGAGCCCGCCGAACCCGTAGCGGCGCTCGTCGAAACCGCCCGCACGCAGGATCTGCTTGACGTTGCGGAGGTACATCGGCCAGCGCGCGTTGACGGCCGCAGCCATCAGCTGCGCCGCCACCTTCACCCCTTCCGCGTTGTCGCCGATCTGCACGATGGGCCCTTGGGGCTGTCCGCTTTGTTGCGGCGCTCGATAGCCACCGTACGACGGGTCGCCCATCGACGTCGACGACGGCACAGCCGTGGCGCCCTCGTGTTCCGCTGACGCGCCGTCTCCGTCCTCTGCCGGCGTCGACATCGCCATCGGTGGCAGTGCGGTCGTCATGGCCTCACTGTCCTCCACGGGGAAGGCCGGATTCAGCTCCACCATCACGCTGCGGCCGGAGTGCTTGAGTTGAACGAGGCCTGCTTGCTGCAACTTCTCGGTGAAATCGAGGAATGACGATGCGCCGTAGCTGCGTTCGGAGAAGGTCGAGTCGAGCTGGAGCAACGTGCTTTTGAGCAGTCCCGTCTGCGGTGAAACCTCGCGGTCAGCCAGGATCTTGAGCGCGCGTCGGACGATCGGGAAAGCCTGGGAGGTTGGAGCCGTCGCCGTCGCCGGCACCATCGGCCGACCGCCGCTGCGCGGCGTGGGCCTGCGTACCAGGTTCTCGTACGCGATGAACTCGTGGCAGTTACGCTGGAGAATCACGCTCGTGAACGATCGGCCGCCGACGACGAAGACCTTCTTGTCGTACTGCTTGAGCTTCTCGACGAGTGAGAGAAAATCGCTGTCCCCGCCGACGATGACGTACGCATTGATGTGGGGGTGCGTGAACGCCATCTCGAGGGCGTCCAAGGCCAGGTTGATATCGGCGCCATTCTTGTCCCCACCCGGCGTGAGGTTCCGCTGCACGAGTCGGATGGCGTGCTGGGTCAGGGCGCGGCTGTACTCACCGGCGCGAGTCCAGTCGGCGTAAGCGATTTTGGTGACGACCTCGCCGCGCTCCTTGAGTGCCTCGAGAATCGTCCCGATGTCGAAGTGTTCGTTGAGGGTGGTCTTCACGCCGATTTCGATGTTGTCGAAATCGATGAAGACCGCGATGTTGACGCGTTCTTGGTGTGCCAAACGGCAATCCTATGTAATGTGGAATCAACGCTCGGACGGCAGCAGCATGCTGCACGGTTGGGTTGCTCGAGCGACAGCGGCTGGCCCCTGCCAGCCTCGGTATTCGCAGCGGTCGAGTTCCTGACCAGACGCCGACGCATTGCTATTGTAGCGCAGATTGACCGCCACCCAACGAGAAGTTCCACCGCCGGAGGTCCACGGCAGGACACCCGGGCTGGCCGATGCGTTCGTTCGCATCGTCTATCGCGGCGCCTACCGCCTGGCGCTGGTCTGGTGGTGGCTGCGGCGGCCGCGGACCATCGGCGTGCTCGTCGCGCTGTGGCACCGCGATCGCGTCCTTCTGGTCCGCACGTCGTACCGGGCGGCGCTCAGCTTGCCCGGGGGCTTCGTCCGGCCGGGGGAGCCGGAGCGGGATGCCGCCGTCCGTGAGCTGCGGGAGGAGGCCGGCATCGAGGTCGATCCGGCAGACCTCGCTCCCGCGTGGCACGGGACCGTTCCGTTCGAGTTTCGACAGGATGTCGTCACGATCTTCGAGACACGTGTCGATGCGGCGTCGTGTCCGCGGGTCAACCACCGCGAAGTCGTCTGGGGCGACTGGGTGAGCCGGGATGAGGCGGTGCGGCTGCCGCTCCTGCCTCACGTCCGGGCCTATCTTGAGGCCTGGGTATTCAGCGGGACAGCGTGACGGGCGTCGCCGTTAGTTCTGTTCGAACGGTTCCGGCAGCACCGGCAGCGGCCAGATGACACGTGCGAAGCCGCCACGCTGCAGGAGCTCACGCCCCTTTCCGCCACGGCCGGTCACCTCGTATTTGGCCGTGCTGATCGTCTGCTCCCCTCCCCGCGTCGTCTCGACGGTGAGCAGGTCTCGGTCTCCCTTGGACGCGATGAAGCCGATCACACGGTCCTCGCCGCCGACGAGCTTAATCAGGATCACGCCTCGGCCTGGACCGGCGAGGTAGTTCACATCGTGGGCGCGGCAGAGGAGGCCCCTCGCGTCGGCTGTGGCCGCGATGATCGCTTCCTTGCCGCCGACCGCGGCGACACCGACGATCTCCGCGCCGTCCGCGGGCTTGGCATAACGGCGACCGGCGCGCGTGCTCGGCTCCACGAACGACTCCAGCCCGAAGCGAAGTGCGTACCCATCGCTCGACACGGCCACCGCGTGCACCAGTGCCGGATCCACTTCGTCGCTGTCCTTCTTCGATCTCGGCTTGATGTCACCGATGGCTCGCGAATCCAATGAGAGCGCCGCGACAATCCGCTCGCCGTCCTTGAGCTTGAAGAGACGCTGAATCGGCTCGCCGTAACCCGTCGAAGCGGGTACGTCCACGATCCGGCAGGTGTAGGCCACGCCGAAGTTGCTGAAGAAGACGCAGGTCGCGCGTGTACTGCCCGTCAGCGCGGCCAGCACGGAATCACCCTCCCGAAGCCGCGTGGTCGACAGATCCTTGACCTCCTTCTGCCGCTTCACCCAGCCATCTCTCGAGATGATGACGACGCCGTCCTCTTCGACGATGAAGTCGTCGGCGGAGTACTCGGGCTCGCCGCTGTCGGTCGCGATGAGGGTCCGGCGCTTGTCGCCGTACTTCTGCTGGACCTCTTCGATCTCCTTGCGGACCACGCCCCAGCGTCCCGGTTCATCTTTGAGGAGCGCGGTGATCTGGCGCGCCCGCTTCCGTTTGTCGGCCAGTTCGTTGCGGATGATCAGGATCTCGAGCCGTGCCAGGCGATAGATCTTCAGCTCCAGGATGGCGTCCGTCTGCTCGGTGTCCAGGCCGAACCGCTTCATGATGGCCTGGGCGGCGTCGGCCTTGCCGTCGGACTTCCGGATGATCTTGATGATCTCGTCCAGCGCGTCGAAGACCTTCTCGAATCCGTCCAGGATGTGAATGCGCTTACTCAGCGCGGCGAGCTCGTGTTCGAGCCTCTTCGTGACGACATCGAGCCGGAAATGGAGGAAGTGCCACAGGATCTGCTTGAGGTCCAGCCGCTCGGGACGTCCCACTTCGGGGTTCTGCTCAACCGGCACGAGGCAGGTTAGGTTGACGGCGAAGTTGATTTGGAGCGGCGTGTGCTTGAAGAGGTACGCCATGATCATCTTCTCGTCGGCGTCCTTCTTCAGTTCCAGCGCGATCCGGACGTCCTCGGTCGAGAGGTCTTTCACGTCCAGGAGCTGGGGCAGCTTACGCCCCTCGATGATCTCGGCGATGCGCTCGCAGAGCTGAGCCTTGTTGACCGTGTACGGTACGCTGTCGATGTAGATCGTCTTCGTGGAGCGCGTCTCTGGCCCGATGTCCCAGGTGCCGCGCAGCCGAATCGAACCCGAGCCCGTCCGGTAGATCTCCTTGAGCTCATCGGCTGAATTGACGATCTGCCCACCGGTGGGGAAGTCGGGCCCCTTGACGGATCGGCACAGTTGCGCGTTGGTGATGTCCTCGTTGTCGAGCAGCTTTACCAAGGCCACGCAGACTTCTCCCAGGTTGTGCGGCGGCACGTTCGTCGCCATGCCGACTGCGATACCTGTGGTGCCGTTGACGAGAAGGTTCGGAATCCGCGCGGGCAGGACCACTGGCTCCGTTTTGGTACCGTCGTAGTTCGGGCGGAAGTAGACCGTCGCCTGATCGATCTCGAGCAGCATCTCTTCGCTGATGCGCGCGAGGCGGCACTCCGTGTATCGCATGGCCGCGGCGCCGTCGCCGTCGAGCGATCCAAAGTTGCCGGAGCCGTCGATGAGCGGGTAGCGCAGTGAAAACGGCTGCGCCATGCGGACGAGCGTCTCATAGAGCGCTGCGTCGCCGTGCGGATGAAAATTGCCCATCACGTCGCCGACAACGGTGGCGCATTTGCGGTGCTTGGCATCGGCGGTCAGGTTCTTTTGCCACATCGAGAAGAGGATGCGGCGTTGCACCGGCTTCAGCCCATCGCGCACGTCGGGCAGTGCGCGCGCCGTGATGACCGACAACGCGTAGTTGAGATAGCGCGCTTGCGCGGCTTCGTGGAGCGCGACGTTCTCAATGCTGCCGGGTCCGCCACTGCCGGCAGCGCCGCCAGTCAAGAGCCCGGAACGGATCGCTGCCTGGCCACCGTTCCCGCTCTCGGTCGACGGAGCCGATTCGATGGCGTCGAACAGGGACGGGATGTCTTTCTTGCGCTTTGCCACAGAGCCTCACGGGAGAGAGCGAAGGCGGCATTGTACCAGCCGCGTCTTTCGGCACCGGAAACCATGGGACTTGACGTAGGCTAGAGAGCCGGCCTCGAGAGCAGCAGAGAGCCAAGGCTGGTAGCCGAGGGCTGAGAGCTGAAAGGGTGTTCCCATGAAGAGATGCTTGATGCTCGTCACGCTGGTCGCGGTCGGAGCGTTGTCGATCGTGTGGACGGAGGTGGCGGCTCAGCAAGGCAGCGCGCCGGCAGCTCCCGATCCGGCCAACTTCACGGGTAAGGTCACGCCTCATTCGACGGACGACATTCGCGTCATTCGTTATACGTTTGATCCCTATGCCCGCACGAACTGGCACAGCCACGCGGGCGGTCAGACGATCATCGTCGAGAAGGGGCGTCTGCGCGTGATGGAGCGCGGTGGAACAGGCAAGGAGTTCAGCCCGGCGCAGACCTACGTCACCGCCCCAGGCGTGGAGCACTGGCACGGCGCGTTGCCGAACAGCCCGCTCACGCAGGTCGCTGTGAGCTTCGGCACGACCAAATGGGGCGGCAAGGTGAGCGACGCCGAGTATGGCGCCGCCGTCAACAAGTAGCGAGCGACCAACCCGCGGCGCCTGGAACCCACGAACCCTCGAACCCACGAACCCCCTAAACCCGTGAAGCCCCGAACCCTTGAAGTTGCGGTCCTCCCTGGCGACGGCATCGGCCCTGAAGTCATGGACCAGGCGGTCCGCGTCGTCGATGCTGCGGGCCGGCAGTTCGGATTCGCCGTGACGTGGCGGCCGATGGACGTCGGCGGCATCGCGATCGATCGCCATGGCGAGGCGCTCCCGCCGGCCACCTTGAAGGCGTGCGAACAAAGCCAGGCGATTCTCTTCGGTGCGGTCGGTGGTCCGAAGTGGGAGTCGCTCCCGCCAGAGAGACAGCCGGAACGCGCTTCGCTGCTGCCGCTCCGCAAGCACTTCGATCTCTACTGCAACCTGCGCCCGGCACGCGTGTACAAGGCGCTGGCGCCAGCCTGTCCGCTTCGCCCCGACATCGTTGGCGACGGCTTTGACATTCTGGTCGTGCGCGAGTTGACGGGGGGCGCCTACTTCGCGCAACGCCCGTCGGCGAAGGGCCGCGAGGGCAGCGGACCCGATGAGCGCGCCTGGGACACTAAGGAGTATTCACGGAAGCAAGTCGAACGAATCGCGCACAAGGCGTTTCAGGCCGCACGGACGCGCAGGAAGCGCGTTGTGTCAATCGACAAGGCGAACGTTCTCACGAGCATGGTGTTCTGGCGCGAGATCGTGACGGCCGTCGGGAAAGCGTACCCGGACGTGACGCTGTCGCACATGTACGTCGACAACGCGGCCATGCAGCTGGTGAAGAACCCGCATCAGTTCGACGTGATGCTCTGCGGAAACATGTTCGGCGACATCCTGTCCGATGAGTGTGCCATGCTGACGGGCTCGATGGGACTGCTGCCCTCGGCGAGCCTGGCAGAGGGCGCATTCGGACTCTACGAGCCGGCGGGAGGCACGGCGCCGGACATTGCGGGCACGGGGATCGCCAACCCGATCGCACAGATTCTGTCGGCCGCGCTCATGCTCCGGTTTTCCTTCGGCGAGCTCGAGGCCGCGTCCGCCATCGAAGCGGCGGTCGCACGGGCGGTCGACGCCGGCATCCGGACCGCTGACATCGCGCTGCCAGGTTCGCGAATGGTGAGGACGGCCGAGATGGGCGATGCGATTGTCGCGGGACTATAGTCGAGCGGGCTCGGCGGGCCTCCAGGCTGGGGTGATGGTGACGACCATGATGACAGGGCTCTCACGATTCCGGTTTCCTGCGGCTGCGCGTCGACTAGGGACTGCGGTCGGAATCGCGTGTGCAGTGAGCGTGGTGCTCCACGGCGGCCTGCAGGCGCAAACTGGTGCGAGCGCTGCGGCGATCCGAGCACAGGCTCGGCCGAATCCAACGCCGGCGTGGGGTAAGGGGATTCAGCCGATCTCGCCAGAAAGTTACTACAACGCGATCGAGTGCGGGAAGCAGAGCGTGGCGGATCCGCCGTGTGTGTTCTGGGACAACGACATCTGCAAGAACGACGATTTCACGCTCGCATGGTACACGCCGTACAAGCAGGTGGCGTACGAGGTGTGGGCGGCCGTCAGTCGGAAACGACCCGCCCCGCAGCCGAACTATCAGGCTGCGTCGAGAGCGAACGTCACCATCGGCGTGACGCCGGTGAAAGGCGCGAAGAACGTGCTGAAGGAAGTCGTTCTCAAACGGGCCAGTAAGCCAGCGATCATCGTCGATCGATCGCTCAGCAACGGCGGTGGGCGCTACACGTTTCAGACGGCCGCCTTTGCCCCGACGGCTGAAGTGGTCCTCGAGATGGTGGGCAGCGAGCGCACGATCAGCTGCACGTTCTCACCTGCCGTTCTGAGACAGATGCGGTAGGGCCATTCAAACCCGAGTCGAGAGCGCGCAGCGGATGCCGATGCCGCCAGCCGGGCCAACGGCCGCCGATGTCGTCTGGTGGACGCGCCGGCGGGCGCGGCGAGTGGCCCCGCCGCGCCCGATGTCGTGGCCAGCGTGCGCGGACCGAGATGGTTCGCACGCGTGCCTTCGGTTTGCGCTACTTGATGAACAGCATCTCACGGTAAGTGGCTAGCGGCCACACACCGTGCGGGATGATCGACTCGAGCGCGTCGCTGGTGTCACGCAGGGCGCTCATGGCCGGCACGACCGAGTCGCGGAAGTGCTTGGCGTGCTTCTCGGCCGATCCGCTGCCGTTGTGATCCAGTGCCTTCTGCAGCTTGTCCGTGCGCCGCTTGAACTCGTCGGTCAGCTTGACGATTGACCCCAAGAGCTTCTTGCCTTCAGCGGACTTACCGCCGGCCCCTTTCACGGCGGCCACGCTCTCCGCCACCTGTTTCTGGTACTCGAGAGCGGCCGGCAACACGTACCGGTTCGCCATCAGCACCATCAGGTTGCCCTCCACGTTGATGGTCTTGTTGTATGTCTCGACCATGATCTCGTAGCGAGCGTGCAGCTCGCGCTCGTTGAGCACTTTGTACTTCTCGAAGAGCGCGATGGTCGGCTTCGTGACGAGCTGTGGCAACGAGTCGACCGTATTCTTCAGGTTGAGCAGGCCGCGCTTGGCTGCTTCCTTCGCCCACTCCTTCGAGTAGTTGTTGCCGTTGAAGATGATCCGCTTGTTCTGCTTGACGAGCTTCGGCAGCAGGTCGGCCACGGCCGCTTCAATCGACTTGCCGCCGGCGACCGCTCTTTCGAGCATCGTCGCGACTTCGTCCAGCGATTCGGTGACGGCAATGTTCAACGCGATGTTCGGGTAGGCGATGCTTTGACCCGACGACACCGCGCGGAACTCGAACTTGTTGCCCGTGAACGCGAACGGACTCGTGCGGTTGCGGTCACCGGAATCACGCGGCAGCTTCGGCAGCACGAGCACTCCGGTATCGAGCACGCCGCCGTGCTTGGTGCTCTTGGCGCCGCCCTTCTCGAGCTGCTCGAGGATGTCGGTGAGCATGTCCCCGAGGAAGATCGAGATGATCGCAGGTGGCGCCTCGTTCGCGCCCAACCGGTGATCGTTGCCTGCGCTCGCGATGCTCGCGCGCAAGAGACCCTGCCAGCGGTTGACCGCTTGAATCACGGCACAGCAGAACACCAGGAACTGCGCGTTCTTGTGCGTGTTGGCCCCCGGTGACAGCAGGTTGTTCCCCTCCTGGTCGCTCATCGACCAGTTCAGGTGCTTGCCCGACCCGTTGACGCCCGCGAACGGCTTCTCGTGCAGCAGGCACGACAAGCCGTACTTGGGCGCGATGCGCTTCAGGGTTTCCATCACCATCATCTGGTGATCGGTTGCGACGTTCGCGTTCTCGAAGACCGGGGCGATTTCGTACTGGCTCGGCGCCACTTCGTTGTGGCGCGTTTTCACCGGGACGCCGACCTTGTAGAGGTCAGACTCCACTTCGTTCATGCAGGCGAGGACCCGGTCTGGAATCGCACCGAAATACTGGTCCTCGAGCTCCTGGCCCTTCGGTGGTTTGGCGCCGAAGAGCGTGCGGCCTGCGTTGATGAGATCTGGGCGCGAGAGGTAGAAGTACCGATCGATCAGGAAGTACTCCTGCTCTGGACCGCAGGTCGTCACCACACGCTCCGTTTTCGAACCGAAGAGGCGCAGAATCCGAACCGCCTGCTTGGACAGCGCTTCCATCGAGCGCAGGAGCGGCGTCTTCTTGTCGAGCGCCTCACCGGTCCAGCTCACGAACGCCGTCGGAATGACAAGCGTCACCGCGCCGCCGCTCTTGAGCAGCCACGGCGCCGATGTTGGATCCCACGCCGTGTAGCCGCGAGCTTCGAAGGTGCTGCGCATGCCGCCCGACGGAAAACTCGACGCGTCCGGTTCACCCTTGATCAACTCCTTGCCGGAGAACTCGGCGACTGCCTTGCCGTTGGCCGTCGGGTTCAAGAACGAATCGTGCTTCTCCGCAGTGATGCCAGTGAGCGGCTGGAACCAGTGCGTGTAGTGAGTGGCGCCATGATCGACCGCCCAGTCCTTCACCGCAGCCGCGATCGCATCCGCCATCGACTGTTCGAGTGCCTCGCCATGTGTGATCGTTCGGCGCAGGCCCTGATACACGGCCTTCGGCAGCCGCTTCTCCTGCACGGTATCGTTGAAGACAAGGCTGCCGAATGTCTCCGTCGCTTTCGGACCTGCCGCTGCTTCTGATCTCCCGATCGACCAATCACGAATGGCGCTGATGGCCTCGCCCAACACTGCAGAACCCATCGTTGTTCCCCCTTTTGGTGCGGCCGTTCAGCAGCGACACTGCGACTGTGGCTCTGAAGGACACCGATCCGATCCGCATGACGGCGGATCACGAAGCGGTTGTGAGATCCGCGATTATCACCCAACGGTGCAGATCGAGCAAGAAGATAGCGTCAGTTCGACGATTCCGGCGTCGATTCCGGCACCTTGGCAGGCGAAACGTGCAGGATCTGCACGAAAAGCCGATCACTCGGCAGGACGTCCCCGCCAGCCCAGTAGGCTCAGAAACTCGGCGATGACCATGGCGGTTGCGCCCCAGATCCGCGCGTCACGAGCGACAAGCGTCGGCACTTGGAACGTTCGCTCGCCGCGATGCAGTGTCTGCCAGGTGAAGGCCCCCGGATCGAGCAGCTCGCCGACCGGAATCTCGATCACCCGAGCGACCTCGCCGTCGGCCGGCCGGAGCAGTGGTCTCGTGTCAGAGATCCCAACGATGGGATGAAGGCGAAAGCCGCTCACCTGGATATCGACGGGCGTCAGAGCCCCGAGCGTGCGCACGCCGGCGGCGGCGAGGGCGATCTCTTCGCGCGCCTCCCTGAGCGCCGCTTGCGCGAAGGTCTCCCCGGACTCCACCACACCGCCCGGCAGCGAGATCTGGCCGCCGTGCCGATCGAGGGTGTTCGCCCGCTGAGTCAGGACGACGTGTGCGAGGTCGTTGAGCGGAAAGACCAGCAGCAGGCCCGCGGCATGCCGCAGCCGATCGAATGTGAAGCCGGCTGGCCAATCGCGTGGCGGGATAGGCGCGAGGTGTTGCTGGGCCCTGGGCCCAGGGAGCGGCTCCAGCAGCTTCGTCTCGAGCAGCCGCCGAGCGTCGTCGTACCGCATGGGTCTTGACGGTAGCACTTCCAACCCTCAGCCGGGCTCAAGGCCCCCGCAAAGTTCTACGGCAGTGGGTCCCTCGGAGCGGCTTCTTACACCTGATTCATCTGCGCACAGCTCCTGGCCGGTGCAGGGTGTGACGTACTGGTAGCGGCGCGCGCGACCATTTCGCCGATGACCGCATAACCGGCGTCGTTAGGGTGAAAGCCGTCGTTCGAGTAGTGACCGCGATCGTAGAGGCGCGCCTCACACATCAGATCGATCACATCGACGCCAGGGCCAGCCAAAGGGTTGATCACATCGGTCGTCATCCGGACCGAAGCTCGCTGTGCGGCCTGGCGTTGTCCAGCCGGCCCCCCGGACAGAAATGGCATGCCCGCCACGTTCGGCACGTTCAACAACACCAGACGCGCGCCGGGGGCCTGGGACCGGAGCGCGCTCAGGAGCCGTTTGAAGTCGTTGCCAAAGCTCACCACCTGTTGATCCACGTACGCGGCCGGATCATGGCCGCCCATACCCGCGCCCAGCGCGCTCGTGATGAGGTTCGTCTCGTTGGCCCCCGCGAAGACCGTGATGAGCGTTGCGTCCCTGGGGACGAACGGCGCTTCCTGGTCGATGAAGTTCCCCAGAATCGTGCGACCAAGCTGCGTGCCCAGGTCCTGGTAGCTCCGGCTGATCACGCCAGTCGGAATGCCCAGGTTGGTCACGTTGACCGTGTAGCCCTGCGCCCGCAGCGTACGCGCCGCGACAAACACATAACCCCGCCCATCCAAGCAGTCGGCGTACGGGACACAGGGGGCGGATGACCCCACGCCGGTGACGTCGCTGGCGCCGACGGCGGCGTAGGCAATCGTCGACCCTACTGTGGGCGCAGCCGGCGTCACGGCACAGCCGACGCTCCCAAGAACGGCCAGGGCAAGCAGAACGTTGATCCGCAAATTTGAAGCGGCCGGAAACCGGACCCCCGGGCGCCGACGGAAATACGGCTTGAAATGCATGGATTGACTAGAATGGCCTCCGGCGTGGATGTGAGCGCGGGCCTTCTGTGCGGCCTGCAATTAAATCGGCACAGAGACCGCAATTCTGCACTCGTGTACCGGGCATGACTTTGCTCGACCGTTTTTGGTCCCAGCCCCCGCAGGAGCATCCGGACGTCGCGGTTCGTCTGGCTTTCTTGGCCGACCTGCCCGTTGCCGACCGGCGGACGATTGCGGAAATGGCGCGCCAGGACGCCGATCCGAAGGTCCGCCGCGCGGCTGTGGCGAAGCTGATGGATCCGGAGGCGCTAGCCAGCGTAGCACGGTCGGAGGCCGACGAATCCATCCGCGCCGCGGCGACCGACATGCTTCGAGACATCGCGGTGCAGGCATTCGAAGGCATGACAGAGGCGGAAGAGCTGGCCGCGGTCGACGCGCTGGCCGACCCGCAGGCGCTGGCGCATGTGGTCAAGTCTGCGCCGCGCGCCTCAGTCGCCTTAAAGGCGTTGGATCGCGTGGCCGACATTCGCGTGCTTGGTTCGGTGGCCCGCCACGGGGTGTGCGAGGAAGCCCGAGTAGCCGCGCTGGTGGCCCTACATGCACGCGGGGATGCCGCCGAAATTCTTGCCGTCGCCTTGAACGGCGAGTTCAAGGAGACCGCGGCCGGCGCGGTCGAATGGCTCACAGCACGTCACGATCTGGAACAGGTGGTCGCGCGGGCTCGGAACAAAAGCGCCGTCAAGCGGGCGCGCACCATCCTGCGGGAGATGGATGAACGCGCCGTACGCGAGGCGGCAGAACAGGCGGCCGCCGCAGCCGAGGCGACGCGTGTGGCGGCAGAAGCACACGCGCAGGAAGTGCGAGTCGTTATGTCCGCGATGTCCAGTGATGCCCCAGTGGCTCCCACGAGCGAGGAGTTCTCGTCCGATCAGAATCTGTCGGTCTCTTCGACTGCCGATCAGATCGGAGTGGAACAGCCGGCCGAGTCGATTGCGTCCGTGTCGACCGAGGCCAAGCCCGCCGAGGCGCCGGCTGTGGATCTGGACGCACATCGCGCGCGGTTGACCGCGCTTGCAGACGAGGCGTCCGCCGCCGCGTCGCTGCCCGATCTCACCCAGTCGCGCGCCACGCTCGGCCGGTTGCGCAGTGAATGGTCGCAGCTCATAGCTGTCGCTCCCGCCGACGAGGCCACTTCTGCGCGCTTCAGCGAGGCCGACGCGGCCATCACCGCTCGTGAAGCCGCCGCGAAAGATGCGGATGTGCGGACCCGTCGGGAGGGGCTCGCACGGATGCACAACCTGCTCGGTCGCGCCGAGCAACTCAGCGTCAAGCCGGACATCACGCTCAAGGCGGCGGATCGTGTTCTCCGCGACGTTCGCGCCGCGCTGGCCGGCATCCCGCCCCTGCCGAGCCGTGCGGACTACGATGACGTCCACGGTCGCCTCAAGGCGGTCCAGGACGTGTTGGCGCCGAAGGTGAACGAGCTTCGCGAAGCGGACGAGTGGCAGAAGTGGGCGAACGTCACGATTCAGGAACAACTCTGCGCCAAGATGGAGGCGCTCGCGTCTGTTGACGACGCCGAAGCCATAGCGCGGGACGTGCGCGAGCTGCAGCAGCAGTGGCGTGCGGCCGCCGATGTTCCACGCGACAAAGCCGATGGACTCTGGCGTCGATTCAAGACGGCGCACGACACGGCGTGGACCAAGTGCGAGGCGCACTTCGCCGCGGAGGCACGGACCCGCGCCGAGAACCTGACGAAGAAGATTGCGCTCTGCGAGCAGGCTGACGCGTTGAAGGACTCCACGAGCTGGATCGCCGCTGCCGAAGCGATCAAGAAGCTCCAAGCCGAGTGGAAGAACATCGGACCGGTCTCTCGGGGGCGCGAGAAAGCGGTCTGGGATCGCTTCCGCTCGGCGTGCGATGCATTTTTCACGCGTCGCAACGCCGACCTCGCCCAGCGCAAGGGCGTGTGGGCGGACAATCTGGCGAAGAAGGAGGCTCTCTGCGTCCGAGCCGAGGCTCTCGCCGAGTCTACTGACTGGGACACCGCGGCTGCCGAGATCAAACGCCTGCAGGCTGAGTGGAAGACCATCGGCCCCGTGAAAAAGAGCCGGTCTGAGACGATCTGGCAGCGGTTCCGAGGCGCGTGCGACAAGTTCTTCGAGCGCTACGGGCAGCGGCACAACACGGCGCGGGCCGAACGGATTGCCGCCCGAGAAGCGATCTGCGCCGAGCTCGAGGCGCTTGCCGCGGCCAACGAAGGCGCTGATGCGCCGGTGGATCTGCTGTCGACCGTGCGCAGCGTCCGGGGTCGGTGGCAGGCGGAAGTCGCGGCGCGCGGCGTTGACCTAGACCGCGCCCAGGCACTCGAGACCCGCTTCGCCGACGCCATCGCGACGCTCGCCGGACGGTGGCCGGCGTCCTTCGCCGGAAGCGACCTCGATCCGGACGCGAACCGAAAGCGGATGGAGGAGCTGGTGAAGAAGGTCGAAGGTCTTGCGGGCTCAGTGGCGGGCAGCTCGGAAGCTCAGGCCGAACTTTCACCGGTGAACAAGCTGGCGACGATGCTCAAGGAGGCATTGGCGGCGAACACCATCGGAGGAAAAGCCGATGACGAGAGCCGCATGCGTGCCATGGCCGAAGAGGTGCGCCAGGCACAGGCCGCGTGGTCGCGTCTCGGTCCAGTTCCCGACGCGGTGCGTCGACCTCTGGCCGACCGCTTCCAGCGCGCCGTCCGTCGCGTCAGCGAGCGGGTGGACGCCTCGGCACGCTCGAGCGGTCACCGACCGGCGCCTGGTCGTCCCGCGGGGCCGGCCCGTGACCGTGGTGATCGCGACAAGCGCACACGCCCACAAGGGAGCCGAGCGCCCGAGCCGGCCACCACCGAGACGGTCGGGTAGGCGAACCCGGCTATTTGATCGCGAGCAACTCGACGTCGAACACGAGCAGTCCGAACGGCGCGCTCTTGCCCTCGTACGCGAGCTTCTCGGGAATCCAGAAGCGGGTCTTCTCGCCGACGACCATCAGCTGAACGCCCTCGGTCCAGCCTGCGATCACGCCGTTCAGCGGGAACGTGGCAGGCTGCCCCCGCATCACGGAGCTGTCGAACAGCTTGCCGTCCGTCGTCCAGCCCGAGTAGTGGACCGTGACTTGATTGGTCGCCCTTGGGTGCACAGTGCCTGATCCCGGCTGGAGCACCTTGTAGGCAAGGCCGCTGGCAGTCTTCTTCGCTTCGGCCGGCGGTGCCTTGACGTCAGGCGGCGCGACGGTCGGCGACGCTCTGAACGAGATGAGCTCGACGTCGAAGACCAGCATGCCTCTGGGATCGCGCCTTCCCTGATAGGCGAGCGCCTCCGGAATCCAGAAGCGACGCGTTTCGCCAGGCACCATGAGCTGCACGCCCTCGGTCCATCCCCTGATGACGCGATCGAGGGGGAACTCGGCGGGCTCGCCGCGAGCCACCGAGCTGTCGAACATCTTCCCGTCGGTCGTCCATCCCGTGTAATGCACTTTGATCATGTCGCTCGCACCTGGGTGTCCAGTGCCATTTCCGGGCTTGAGCACGCGCGACGCGAGTCCGCTCGCGGTCTTCGCAGCGTTCGCTGAAGGCGCGGCGACGTCGGGTGGGGCAGGAATCATTCTCGTTGTCTGTGCCTGTGTGAGCGTTGCCGCCATGACGATCGCCGCGGCTGGAAGAGAGAGAGTGAATCGCATCGGCATCCTTTCGCGGACCATTCTAAACGAGTGGCGGGCCGCGCCCGCCGCCGAAGCGACGTGTGACGTGTGGTTGGCGAATACAGGCCACTAGCGAGATCTGCTCTTGAGCTCTTCCAGCTTCCGTTTGAGTGCTTCCAGGCGCTGGCCGGCCTCGCCCAGGCGCCCCTCGGCGGTGAGTCGCTGGTACTCTTCGAGATCCCGCGCGGCTTGTGAGATGAGGTCGTCGTTCGACGTCGAGGTGCCCGATTCAGGCGGCACCACCCCGGGGATCGGTGTGGGCGCTGACGGTCTTCCCGGTGGGACGAGACGTCCCGCCGCCGAGCCGAGCGTCGGCGCCTCCCCCCCAAAGAGTGACGAGAGCGCCGCCTCGAACGTCGGACCGTAGGCCAGGCGGTCCTGCAGTGCGAGCACGACGATGCGCAGTTCGGGCATCGGGCTCCGTTCCGCCTGGAGGTAGATTGGCTCCGCGTAGAGGAGGGCGCGCCCAACGGGAATCACGATCAGCCCGCCGCGGCGTACGTTCGAGCCCTGTTGGTTCCAGAGCGATAGCTGCGCCGAGAGCTGTGGGTTCTGGTCGATGCGCGCTTCGATCTGCAGCGGGCCGTCGACCAGGCGGTTCTGCGGGAAGTGGAAGACGAGCGACGATCCGTAATTCGGTTCGTCGCTTCGACCGGCGATCCAGCCGATCAAATTGTTCCGATTCTGCGGTGTGAACGGCAGCATCTCGACGAACTCGAGCGAATCCTCACCGGGGAGCTTCATCAGGACGAAGTTCGGCTCCATCACTTGCGTGGCGTGTTCGCGCCGTTCGTTGAAGCCCACCTCCGACGCGACGCTCCAGACGTCCTCTCGGTTGTAAAACACCGACGGCTCGGTGATGTGGTAGATGCCGTACACGGCTGCCTGCAGTTCGAGCATCAGCTCGGGGTAGCGCACGTGTGATCGCAGATCCTCCGGCATGTCCTCCCGGGCTCGGAACAGCGTGGGAAAGACCCCCCGATACGCGGCAATGATCGGATCCTCGGCGTCGTACACGTAGAAAGCCACCGTGCCGTCGTAGGCGTCGATCGTGACCTTCGCGCTGTTCCGCATGTAGTTGATTCGCCGACCGCCCAGGCGATAGTGGCGCGCATAGGGATACGACGCGGACGTCGTGTACGCGTCCATCATCCACACGAGGCGGCCGTCCTTCGTGAGAACGATGTAGGGATCGGGATCGAGCGTCAGAAACGGCGCGAGCTCCGACACGCGATCGCGGATGTTCCGGCGCATGAGCAGACGACTCTCGGGTGTGATGTCGTCGCTGAATGGGAGCCGCGTCAAGTCGCCCCGGTCGAGCGCAATGATGGTCCGCCGGAGGAACCCACCGAGGAGGATGCCCCCGGCGCCCTCGTACGAGCTGACGCTGTTGGTGTCGCCTTGCGGGTAGTCGAACTCCTGCTGGCGCGTCTTCACGTACACATCGCTGTTTGTGAGCTCGCCGAAGTAGATCTCGGGGCGGGTGACCGTGATGCCCGGATTCGTCGACTGCACGGGCATGTTGCTCACAATGAGTTCTGGCAGTCCCTCCGGCGTGAACCCGTTGACGCGATTCATCGTGATCCCGTAGCCGTGCGTGTAGATCAACCGTTGGTTGATCCAGGTGCGGCTGCTCTCCGGCAGCCGATCGACGTTCAGCTCGCGGACAGCCAACATCACCTGTCGTACGGTGCCGTCGATCTCGTAGCGGTCGATGTCGATGTCCGGGAAGTCGTAGTACGTGCGGATCTCTTGAATCTGCCGGAGCGTATCCTGGAGGGCGCGCCAATCCCACAGCCGAATGTTCTCGAGCGTCTCCCGGTTCCGCGGCGCATCGACGGCGGCGATCCCGGGTTCGGCTGCGAAGTCGCGTTGCTCGATGCGATCGAGGGCGAACGCGCGCCGCGTCAGCTCGATGTTGTGCGTGATATAGGGGCTCTCGCGCACGAGCTGATTCGGCCCCACGATGAAGCTCGATACGTACCAACCAGCGACGTTGACGATGACGTAGCAGACGACCGCGGGCGCGACGGCCGCGATGAGCGTCGTGATGTGCGGCCGCATCACGGCACCGATCCAGGCGACAACGGCGCCGACAGCCGTCAAGAGGGCGACGATGGCCATGCCGTTGATCGTCACGTGCGCGTCGGTGTAGCCGACACCAGAGAACAGGCTCTGATCGACGTAGATCAGCGAGAAACGGGAGAGGTAAATCCGGATCGCGAACGCCAGCAGCACGAACCCGAACGTTGCACTTACACCCCGGAGCGAGACGTCCTGGGACGCCAGGCGTCGCCTGCCCTCGAGCACGCGCGTGCCGCCGCTGAGACCGGCGTAGGCAAGCGCCGCAGCGCACGCGACGACCGCAAGGGTCATCAACCAGCCCGAGGCGAGTTCCCAGGCAGGGAGTGTGAAGAGATAGAAAGCCAGCGGTCGACCGAAGATCGGATCCGGAGCGGCGGCCGCCGTGGCGGACTCGCCAAGACTGTCCATGCCACTGTTCCAGTACAGCGCGAAGATCCGCCACTGCGCCGCCATCGCCAGTCCGGTGAGCACCGCCACGACCGTCGCCGCCCCAAGGCCAAGCAGCCTCATCACTGGTTCGATAGGCACGCGCACCGGCTGGCCGTTGACGATGATCGTTCCGCCTCCGAGATCACCCAATCGAGCCGGCTTCAGGACGACGAACGCGGCGTACAGGATGGCGAACGTAACGAGCGCAAAGGCCAGGAACACCCACGCCTGCAGGCGAAGGCTGACGAAGAAGACGTCCCCGAATCCCAGAGCGGCAAACCACAGTGACTCGACGTAAAACGAGAGCGTCGTCCCGCCGCTCACGAGCAGAAGCGCCAGTACCACCAGCGCAATCGAGCGCCCGCGTCGTCGGGGCGTTTGAGACAGCCAGTCGATCGTCGCCATGTCAGGCCCGTACCTTTCCGGTGGCGCAGCCACTGCGCGCGGGCTCGCTCCGTCGATTATAGGCCGCGGCGCCGAACAGCCGTGATCCGGGTGTTATCATGAGGTCTCGATGCCAGTGATGAGGCTTCACAGGACCGTGGGCGTGAAGGTTGGGCGCGTCCAGGTGGGCGGCGGTGCGCCTGTCGTCGTCCAGTCGATGACGATGACGGACACGGCAGATGCGAAGGGCACAGCCCAGCAGTGTGTCGAGCTCGTCGAGGCTGGCTCAGAGATGGTGCGCGTCACGGTCAACGTGCCGGAGGCTGCGGCGGCGGTGCCCGAGATCAAGCAGCGGATGCTCGACGCTGGCTGCGATGCGCCGCTCATCGGCGACTTCCACTACAACGGTCACTTGCTGCTCACGAAGTTCCCATCCTGTGCGCGCGCGCTGGACAAGTACCGAATCAACCCCGGCAACGTGGGCACCGGCAAACGGCGCGACGAGCAGTTCTCGACGATTTGCCGGGTCGCTGTTGAACACGGGAAGCCGGTGCGCATCGGCGTCAATGGCGGCTCGCTCAATCAAGAGCTGGTCATCTCCCGGATGCAGGAGAACACCGACCGCGACCTTGGCCGGACCTCAGAAGAGATTATCAACGAGTGCATGGTGCTGTCGGCCGTGGAGTCGACGGCGCTCGCACTCGAGAGCGGCCTGCTGAAGGACCAGATCATCATCTCGTGCAAGACCTCGCGTCCCCGCGATCTCGTGGACGTGTATCGAGCACTCGCGCGCCAGACCGATCAGCCGCTGCACCTGGGATTGACCGAGGCCGGCATGGGGATCAAAGGGCTCGTGTGGTCCTCGGCCGCGATGGGCGTCCTGCTTGCTGAAGGGATCGGCGACACCATTCGCGTGTCGCTGACGCCACGACCCGGCGGCGACCGCCGCGAAGAGGTCTACGCCGCGTGTGAGCTGCTGCAGGCGCTCGGGCTTCGGTCGTTCTCGCCGAGCGTCACGGCGTGTCCAGGGTGCGGGCGGACGACGAGCACGACGTTTCAAGAGCTCGCGGAGCGCGTGCAGGGCTACATCCGCAGCATGATGCCCGAATGGAAGACCCGGTACGAGGGGGTCGAGTCGATGACGCTCGCGGTCATGGGGTGCGTCGTGAACGGACCCGGCGAATCGAAGGCCGCCAATATCGGCATCAGCCTGCCCGGGACCGGTGAGGAGCCGAGCTGCCCCGTTTACATCGACGGTCGTCATGCGGTCACGCTCCGTGGGACGTACGAGGAGCTCGCTCGAGACTTCCAGCGGCTCGTGGAAGACTACGTGGTCTCACACTACCCGTCACGCGTGTGATCACGACGGGGTCACGGGTTCAGGGGGTCACGGGTTCGTGGATTCGAGCGGTTCCGCCGTCGCCGAGTTGCGCGCCGCTCTCCATCGCATCTGGGGCTACGCGGATTTTCGTCCGCTGCAGCGTGAGGCGATAGAAGCCGTTCTCGAACGACGTGACAGCGTCGTCGTCATGCCGACTGGTGGCGGCAAGTCGCTCTGCTTTCAGGCTCCGGCGCTGGTTGATGCCACGCCTGTTTCGACGCCCGTCTCGGGACGCCGCGGGTTCGCCCTGGTGGTCTCGCCCCTCATTTCGCTGATGAAGGATCAAGTCGACGGACTTCGCGTCGACGGCGTCGACGCCGCGTACCTCAACAGCTCGCTCGACAGCAGCGAACGCGACGCCGTGATGGCCAGTCTGCGGGAGGACCGCTGCCGATTGCTCTACGTGTCGCCGGAGCGGCTCGTCGGCGAGGGGAGCCAGGGGTTCCGGCGCTTCCTGCAGCAGTGCGGTCCACGATTCATCGCCGTCGATGAAGCGCACTGCATCAGTCAGTGGGGGCACGACTTCCGGCCAGAGTATCGACAACTGGGGCGGCTGCGCCAGGACTTTCCCGGCGTCTCGCTGCATGCGTTCACGGCCACGGCCGGCGAGCGCGTGCGTCGCGACATCGTTCAGGAGCTCCGACTCGAGAACCCGCTGATCCTGGTCGGATCCTTCGACCGCCCCAATCTGACCTATCGCGTGCTCCGTCGGGGCATTCTGCATGCCCAGCTGAAGCAGGTGCTGGCACGTCATGATGACGAAGCGGGCATCATCTACTGTTCGTCGCGCCGAGAGGTGGAGGCGCTGGCGGAGTGGCTCGTCGGGGAGGGGCATCGCGCGGTGCCCTATCACGCCGGACTCGCCGACGAGGTGCGCGCGCGCCATCAGGACGACTTCTTCGACGAACGAGTGGACGTTGTGGTGGCGACCGTGGCGTTTGGCATGGGCATCGACCGGTCGAACGTGCGGTTCGTCGTTCACGCCGGCGCGCCACGCTCGCTCGAGCATTATCAGCAAGAGTCCGGTCGTGCTGGCCGGGATGGACTGCCCGCTGAGTGCGTCCTCATCTACTCGGGTTCGGACTTCCTGCGCTGGCGCCAGATGCTCGAAGCCAACGGCGAGCTGACAGAGGGCGCGCGCACGCTGCTGCGTGACATGGAGCGGTATGCGTCGAGCACCCGGTGCCGGCATCGTTCCCTCGTCGAGTATTTCGGCGAGACGTGGGCGCGGAGTGAGTGCGGTGCCTGTGACTGGTGCCTGAGAGAGCTCGATGCGATCGCCGACGCGACAACCGTCGCGCGCAAGATCTTGTCGTGCGTCGCACGCGTGAAGCAGTCCTGGGGGATCGGTCACGTCACCGACGTGCTGCTGGGTAAAACGAGCGAGAAGGTCGTCACAACCGGGCACCACGAGCTCTCGACGTTCGGCCTGCTGAAACACGAGTCGAGCCACGCCGTTCGCGGCTTCATCGAGCAGCTCGTGGCGGAAGGGCACCTATTGCGGGACGGTGAGCCGTACCCGGTGTTGCGTCTCTCGACTGCAGGTACCGCGTTGCTGAAGGGTGATGGAGAGTGTGTGCTGTATCGCGAAGCGACGCCACCCAGCAGCCGGACGCGCGGGCGCACGAGAGCAGCCGTGGGCCAGCTCGCCGATCCGGAGCTGTTCGAGCGGCTACGCGAAGTACGCCTTCGGATCGCCCGCGAGCGGGGCGTGCCGCCGTACGTCATCTTCCACGACACGACACTTCGAGAGATGGCCGAGCGCCGGCCCGCCACGCTGAACGATCTCCATGGTATCTATGGGGTCGGCATCCGGAAGGCTGAGAGTTTTGGCGACGAGTTCCTCGACGCGATTCGCACCTTTCGGCGGCAGTAGGCGGGAACGCTCAGTGCACTGTGTAGGGCTCAGCGAGGCCGAAGGGGGCGATCTCGACGTCGAAGTGCGTGCCGTCCTCGGTCACCATCTGGTAGGTGCCGCGCATGGAACCGGTCGAGGTCTTGAGCGGGCAACCCGACGTATACTCAAACTTTTCACCAGGTGCGAGCACCGGCTGCTCACCGACCACTCCCGGTCCACGCACCTCTTCGATGTGCCCGGCACCGTCGGTGATGATCCAGTGGCGGCTCAAAAGCTGTACCGTCTCGTCCCCTTCATTCGAGATGCGGACCCTGTAGTGGAAGAACCACTGACTCTTGAACGGTTGCGACTGGTCCGGCGCGTAGCGGGATTCGACCTCTACGCGGACGTTGTTCGTCACCGCTTCGGAAGACGACCCCTGAGGTGACACAGGCTTCGGTTCGGCCATCGGACTGGGACCCTGTAACCCATCATAGCAACTTTCTCGACGCCGGATTACGATGAGGGCGACGCGTATGTCGGGTGACCAGACTCAGATTGCGGTATCCATCGGCGTCCCTGTCTCGCGACGACACATCTTTCTCTGTTGCGATCAGACGACGCCCAAGTGCTGCGAGAAAGCACGTGGCCTCATCGCGTGGGAGTACTTGAAGCGCCGATTGAAGGAACTGGAGCTCTCGGACCAGGGCGGCGTGCTCAGGACGAAAGCCAATTGCCTCCGTATCTGTGAGGGCGGTCCGATCGCCGTCGTGTACCCAGATGGCACCTGGTACGGCGCGTGTGACCCTCCCGTGCTGGAACGGATCGTCCAGGAACATCTCATCGGCGGGCGGCCGGTCACGGAGCTCGCCTTCGAGCAGCACCCGCTCGGGTTCGACGACGCATGTATCCCCGGCTGATCACGACGCCCTTCTATACGTTGCACACCTTCGGTGTGTTGCTGGCCGCAGCGTACCTGACTGCGTTGTGGTGGCTCGTCCGGACCGGGCGGCGCGAGGGTTACCATCCCGACGCCCTCACGTCCCTCGGCTTCTGGGCCATCGTTGGCGCCATCGTCGGCGCGAAGGCACTCATGGTTGTCCGGAACGCGTCGGACTACCTGGCACACCCTGGAGAGCTGCTCTCCGCGTCTTTCTTGACGAGCGCCGGCGACTTCTATGGCGGGTTCATCGGAGGTGTGGTCGGCGCGCTCTTGTTCTTCGTGTTGAACCGATCGCTGTCGTTCTGGCCGCTGGCGGATCTGTGCGCACCGGCGATCGCACTCGGCCAGGGCATCGGCCGCATCGGATGTCTCATGGCTGGCGACGACTACGGCAGCCCGACGAGCCTCCCGTGGGCCGTGACGTTCACGGATCCAGATGCCGCAGCGATTGGTGGCGCGCCGCTGAACGTCCCTCTCCATCCCGTTCAGCTCTACGAGTCGCTGTTCTGCCTTGCGCTCTTTGGTGTCCTCGTGCGGCTGGCGCGCCGGAAGACCTTCGACGGGCAGATCCTGATTGCGTACTCCGTGATGTACGCGATCGGGCGCTTTCTCATCGAGTACCTGCGCGGTGACATCGATCGCGGCTTCGTGTTCGGCACTCTCTTTTCGACGTCCCAGTTCATTGCAATCGTGGTCTTCATCCTGGCCATCGCCGTGCTGCCGGGCCGCCGGCACGCCGGTGTTCGGCCGGCGCCCGTCGCGGCGACGCCGAGCCGGCCTTCTGGTCGGCGGCGCTAACGTCGTCGTGCGCGCCCGCGCAGGCAGACGGCTCCAGCGGATGTCCGACACGTGCGCGAGGGGTGGGACTGTCGCCGTCTCCACAAGGAGAAGCTCGGCGATGGCTACGACCTGGAGACGACGAATTCCGGTCCCGAGGCATTCCGGCGTAATGTAGGAGCGCGACGTTTCGCATGTCCCGTTCCACCGCTCCTTCGCTCAGCCAGAGTCGGCCGCTGAGGCTTCCGTCCCACACCGCCGACCCATGCCCGGCTCCGTCAGCGCTGCAGTGGATGCCCTTGGCGTGCGCGCTGGCGCTCGTGGGGATCGCGCTGTGGCCCGCGCGCGGTCACGGCGACGTGTGGCGCGCCTCCCTCGCTGCCGCCGGTCTGCTGGCCGCTTGGAACGCGGCGTTGCTGTTGTGGTCGAGTTCACGCGAGCAGCCGCTGACGCTCTCGGTCGACGTACGGCCACAACACTATCTGCAGGCGTGCGCCCAGGGCACGGTCCTCGCCTACTGGGGATGGTGCTGGCCGCCGGTTTCAACGCACCTGCCGCTCATCGGAGCTCAGTTGCTCTTCGCGTACGGCTTCGATTGGCTCCTGAGCTGGACGCGACGTGGCACGTACGCGGTCGGCTTCGGCCCGTTTCCCGTGGTCTTCAGCATCAACCTGTTCCTCTGGTTCCAACCAGAGTGGTTCATCTTCCAGTTCCTGCTCGTCGCGGTGGGGTTCGCGGCAAAAGATCTCATCCGGTGGACACGTGACGGTCGACGGGTGCACATCTTCAACCCTTCGTCGTTTCCCTTGGCCGTCGCGTCGATTGTGCTCATCGCGACGGGGTCCGATGGGATCACGCGAGGGCAAGACATCGCTGTCAGTCAGTTCTATCCACCACAGATGTACCTGCTCCTCTTTCTCGTCGGGCTGCCGGGGCAGTTCCTGTTCGGCGTCGCATCGATGACGTGGTCAGCGGTGCTCACCACGTATCTCTTCGGCCTGGTGTATTTCGCCTGGACCGGGACGTACTTCTTCCTCGACTCGTACGTCCCAATCGCCGTGTTCCTGGGCATGCACTTACTCTTCACGGATCCGTCGACGTCGCCGCGCACCGAGCTCGGGCGGCTGATCTTCGGAGCGTTGTACGGCGTGTCATCCGTCGCTTTGTACCAGATGCTCACGGGCGCCGGCGTCCCGGCGTTCTACGACAAGCTGCTGCAAGTTCCCTTGCTGAACCTCTCCGTCCGCGCCATCGATCGCCTCGCTCGGGGACCTTTGCATGCGTTGGATCCTACGCGGCTCGGACAGGCACTGGCGGCCCGCCAACGACATCTGGCGTACATGACGGTGTGGGCTGCGACGTTCGCCGCGATGAGCCTTGCCGGCGGCGTCGGCGACGGCCATCGCGGACAGTGGCTGCCGTTCTGGACGCAGGCGTGCCAGTCAGGTCGCGAGCGCGCGTGTGCGTACGTGGCGCAACTGGAAGTGATCCTGTGTCAGGCTGGTTCTGGCTGGGCCTGCAACGAGGCTGGTCTGCGATCCGCGCGGGGCCGTGGCGGGAGTGATGTGCCCGCGCGCGCGCGCGCCGTTCAGGAGGCGAGTGCGACCTTTGCGGAGGGATGCCGCTTGGGCTTCGTGCCCGCGTGCCGTAACAGCGTGCGCACGGGCGACCCCGGCAGCAGGCTGGAGGAGGCGCCGCCGGCAGACGGAGACTATCGCGTGCTGGTGCGGGGGACCAAAGGGCCGGTGACTGAGCGGAATCCGGTGGCCCTGCGCGCACGGGCGTGCGCGCAGGGATGGACCGGCGCGTGTTGAGGCGCTACTTGCCGGTGGCCTTCTGATTCAGCTCGTACGGCGCGCCGATACCCGACGAGCCCATGAAGAGCTTCGTGCCGTCCTTGAACGTCAGATCGCGGCCGTTGGCACGCCTGGAGCCGTCCTTCGCCTGGTACCCGTCGACCTTCACCGCGGTGCCCGGCTCGAGCGATTTCCGCGTGAAACCGCGACGGAACAGGACGTTCGGTGTGCCGGCCTCGAAGGCCCATCTCTCGATCTTGCCGTCCGGCTTCTTGACTTCCATATGCAGCCAGACGTGGGGATTGGTCCACTCCATTCTCGTGATGGTGCCTTCCATGGCCACCGGCTTGTTGGCATCGAACTCGGCGGCGAACGCGTGGTGCGCGGACACCGACGCGGCCGTGAGGAGTAGGGATAGGCCAATCCCCGCGAGCGCAACCATGAGCTTTCTTAGCATCGGACACACCCTCCTGCGATCACTCACCACCATCTTACCGTCGGTACCACTCGTACAGCTTCTCACCTTCCGGTACCTTGCGGGTAATGTCAATGATGAACGTTTCGTTCTCCCATCGCTTCACTAACGGTTTCTTTCGGAGGCCGCCGTACAGGAATTCCTCGACGAATTCGATGCAGCGGTACTCCATCAGCTGTGCGTTCGGCTCGAGTCGGCGATAGAGCGGCATCGAAATCTTCCAGGGCCGCTCGAATACGTTCGGGTCTTCGAGGGTGACCTCGTACTGGATTGCGTCCCTGTGGATGGGCGTGAAGCGCTCGGTCAGCTTCAGCTGTTCGCTGTGATAGTTGCCGGCACGATCGAACCAGTTCTTCCCGTTGAACTCGGTCACGGTCGTCACGAGCGTGTCACCGTCCCACTTGCCGACCGAATGACCCATGTAGGTGTAGTCGGGTGGCCCCTCGACCTCGTCGAGGTGGATGGTGCGGCCGGTGCTGCTGAACGGGAACGCCATGTGGACCTTGGCGCCGCCCTGCACGATCTGGAACGGGAAGGGCATGTACATCGCGCGCGGAATGCCAGGCAGGTAGCACTTCAGCTCGGGATCCCGATCGATCCAGTTCGCCCCGTTCTCCTGCTTGACCTTCAGCGCTTCGGGCTTGTACGGGATCTTTCCGTCGCCGTCGACCACGCCAACTGAGCCGGGAACGCCACCCGCTGCGCCGAGGGCGACGACCGGTGCCGCCGGGACTCGGGCGTACTCGTAGGGATACACACCCTCTTGCGTCACCATGCCAGGTCGCGCTTCGTGGGCCTCGAGATCCCAGTGCGCCTCATTCAACGCCTGCCAGATCCCACTGAAGTCCGGCTTGCCGTCGGCTGTTCGAGGAACCGCGGGACCGGCCACGACCCCTGACGTCGTGCCGCCACCTGGCGCCGGGCCACCGCACGAGACCGCGAGCATCCCGAGCGCGCCGACGACCGCCGACAGAATCGCTACGATAATCGTTGAAGCCTTCATCATCAGCCCCTATTGGATGAACGGATTGGCTTCCTCGCCCTCATCCGCGAAGCCGCCGGCGAAACCACCGCAGCCTGCACTGCACAAGGTGGCCGGGTCAGGTCCTTTGCGTTGCGCAAACGCCTTCTCTTCAACCCGCGCGCCAATGAGAAGCGCCGGCATGCCATGGTTGCCCTCGTGACAACGCGGCTCCTTGTAGACGCGATTGAACTTGTCCTCCTGTTTGGTCAGCTCCTGCGTGACCGTCCACGGCTGCATCCACGTGGTCGGATCCTCGATCGTGACGGTGTATTCGAGCGTGTTCGCATCCTTGCGTCGGAACTTCTCGACGAGGTGCAGGTTCTCACGTGAGCCCTGGAAATCGGTCTTTGCCGTGAAATTGGTCACGTCAACGATGAGCGTGTCGCCTTCCCAGCGGGCGCGTGAATCACCCCACCACTGACGCACGTTCGACGGCAGGTGCGGCCGATTTGTGATCGGAATGATACGCTGCCAGCCCTGACCTTGGCCGGTGTCGTAGAAGATCGAGATCGTGTCCTTCGACTGGATGATCTGCGGATAGAACCCCGCAGCGCCGCCGAAGTCCGGCAGCGTCGCGGCTATGCAGCGCTCGCCGAGCGTGCGGTCCTCGGGCCCGTCCGAGCGATTGATCGAACCACCGCCGGCACCACCGGTGGCGATGTAGTGTGGCGGCGCTTCGTTACGACGCGGCGAGGGCGGACCGTATTTCCCGCCGGCGCACCCGGGCCTGTTGTTCTTGCAGGTCTCGGTCGCCCGCAAGAGCGCGAGCTGATACTCACGGATCTCATTCCGGCGCTTCTGTGCTTCCGGCGTCAGCGGAGGCATGCGCCCGTTCTTCGGATCGATGATGAGCGAGGTGCGGCGACCCGTGGGCTTGTGCGACAGGAAGATGTTCGTGCTGTAGGCGCCGCCGACGTCCTGCTCGCTCCCCTTGCCGTACCGGCGCGTGTCCTCGCTCACGATGGCGCCGCGCTGCTTGTCGAGCGCTTGGCGTTCTTCGTCGGTGAAGAACTCTTTGTCGGCGTACTTCAGTGGACGCTGCAGCGGGATGTCGTGCGAGTTGGTCCAGATCCCCTGAAGGTCTGGCGCGCCCCACGGGGTCTTCGGTGCCGGCCCGGCGGGCGCCTCGCCCGGCGGCGCCTGGCCGAAGACGCGTGGCGTCGTCACCGTGAGGAGGCCGGCGGCTGCTACGAGCGCCACCGCGAGCCCGCTCGACAAGAGGAATCGTCTGGACATCTTCAGTAACTCCTGGAAAGCTACCTGTTTACCTCCGGGCTCGGCTCCTGTCAAGAAATGAAGCTTACTCAGGGACTTGCGTAGAAGAATCGACCAGTGCGGCCCGCCCGTCGGGTCTTCGGCGCAGCTCGAGACGTCAACGCGCGTGATGCTTGACCCATTCCGCGATCGTTTGCTCGATTTCAGCATCCACCTCAGGCTGTCGGACCACGGCTGAGCGCGAGCTCCCAATCTTGAACGAATGGTCACCGCCCTCGACCACGTGCAGGGTCGGCGCGGGCGTGACCCGCGCGAGAACGACTCGAAGCTCGTCTGGGGTGCCAAACGTGTCCCGGCTTCCCTGGACGAATAGCGACGGGCGTCCGAGGTTGGGAAGGTGCGCGTCGCGGAGTGTGTCCGGACGCCCGGGCGGATGCAGCGGATAGCCGAGCAGCACCAGGCCTGCCAGTGGGAGGTCTCGATCGGCCGCCGCGAGCTGGGTCGCGATTCGGCCGCCCATCGACTTGCCGCCCACGAAGAGGGCGCGCGCCGCGCCGCCGAGATCAGCCCGAACGCGATCAATCACCGCTCGATAGCGCGCCTCGAGCGCCGCCGCCGAGTCCGGCGCCCGACGCCGCTGCTGCATGTACGGGAAGTCGAACGTGACCACATCGACGCCGCGCTCCGCCAGTGCCCGCGCGTACCCGACGATGAACGGATGCAACTGTCCGGCGCCCGCCCCGTGCGCCAGGATCAGCGTCGCGTCAGCCGCATCGCCTGCGGCCGGGTAGACGCGGATGCCGTCGCCGAGATCGCCTCCGCTCATCCCGTCAGCCGGCCGAACGCGACCACGGTGAGCACGCCGGCCGCAATGAGGAACACCTGACGAATCGCGCCCTTGTCCACCGAGCTGCGGTGCAGATCCGGGATGAGATCGGACATGGCGATGTAGAGGAGACTCGCCGAGGACACGGCGAGGACGTACGGCTTGATGGCAGGGAGCGTTTCGACCGCAAGATACGCGAGCAGCGCCCCCGCAATGCCTGACGCACCCGACATCACGTTCAACACCATGGCCTTCCGACGGCTGTACCCCGACGCCAATAGAATGGCGAAGTCACCGACCTCCTGGGGAATCTCGTGCACAGCGACTGCGATGGCCGTGTTGATGCCGAGTGGTACCGAGGTCAGGACGGCGGTGCAGATGGTCGCGCCGTCAATGAAGTTGTGAAAGGCGTCCCCGAAGAGGACCAATGGTGCCGCAGCTCCGTGCACGTGACACTCGTCGGTGTGGCAATGCCGCAGTAACACCAGCTTCTCGAGCACGAAGAACAGGAGAATGCCGAAGAGGAACGTGCCGAACACGATCGACGGCGCCAGCGTCTCGAGCGCCTCAGGCAACAACGCCAGCAACGCCACGCCGAGCAACGCGCCGACCGCGTAGCTAATCAGCCACGGCACGAGCCGCGTTCGCAACGAATCCGTGAGGATGAGCAGCGAAGAGGCGACGAAGAGACCGCCGACGCTGCCGAGCAGACTCAGGCCGACGGCGGTAGCCAGAAGCGACACCCGGTCATTCTAGTTCGCGACGTACCCAGCACGCGCCCGGACGTGGTGGTCCGGATTCTTCACAACGACGCGAATACGATGGTAGCGGCCGTCCCGGTTGGCCGCCGAGGGGTAGCCCAGGAAGTACTGCTGGTTCAGTTCCGCGGCGATCCCTTCTGTCGCCGGATCCAGGTCGCGCGCCTCGTGGATGATCTCGGTGCGCCCCCCGCTGTCATCGGTCAGGCTTCGCAAGATGGTGGCGTTGACGCGGTGATCTCCCTGCAGGACGACCCCCGGCGTGCGTGGTGGGAACGGCTGGCCTGGCTGACGCGGCGGGAGCTGTTGCGGCTGGCGCGGGATGACAATCTGCGGAGAAAACGGGGGCCAACCCCCGCGTCCGCGGATGGGCGGAAACGGCCGCCGGGGTGGAAACGGTGCCCGAGGAGGACCCATCTGCTGGAGACGGATGTCCTCGTCACCATCGATGCCGACCGCGTAGACGAGGAGCTCACTCTGACGAATCAGATCCCGCACCTCGCGAAGGGAGGTCTGACTCGAGGTGTCATTCCCGTCCGAGATGACGAGCAGCGCTTTCTTCCGGCGGGAACCTGACGCTGCCATCGGGATTGCCTCGGCCACGGCGTCGTAGAGGGCCGTGCCACCATGGGGCTCCGCCCGCCCGAGGGCCCGCGTCAGGAGTGACGGGTCGTCGGTCCACCCCTGAAGCAGGGTCGGTGCGTCGCTGAACCGGTACAAGAGCACTTCGTCTTCATGGCCGAGCAACGCGTGCTGGAATCGATCGAGTGCCCGTCGCGCCGACTCGATCTTCTCGCCCACCATGCTGCCGCTCGTGTCGAGCACGATGCCGAGGCTCACCGGCACGCGCTCCGAGCTGAAGTAATCGACCGCTTGCGGCCGTCCGTTCTCGAAGACCGAAAAGTCCTCTCGTGTGAGGCCGGCTACGAACCTTCCGTTGCGATCGCTGACGGTGGCCGTGACATGGACGAGATCCAGACGTCCACGGAATCGAAACGCTTGGTCGTCTTGTGCCGAGGCCGCGGAGGGCTCCTGCCGCTCCTGGGCGCGCACGCTGAGCGACGCGCGCGGGACGAGGGTTATCAGGATCAACAGAGCGGCGCCGAACGGGACCTGAAGCCGGCGGAGCGACATGAGAATCAACAGTGTGACACGCAAGATGCTTGCCGAGCTTGGGATCCTATGAACGGCCTGTTTCTCGGTGGCTTCTGGTCCGCCTGACCTCCAAGGCCCTCGGTCGCTGTGTCCGGGCCAGGACAAGCGGCTGGCGTCGAGCGAGTGAGCAGGCGGCCTTCGCGGTCGGGACGCCGCCGATCGAGACCGTTTCGGTCAGCCTCGGCGAAGCTCAACGAAGGCGGGTTCTGGGCCGAGGTCCGACTCGTCAAGCCACCTGATGATTCGCCAGCTTTTCCAGGGCCTTGACCATTGATGAATGGTCCGCCCGAGCCCCGCCGTCGGCGCGGACGGCGTTCAGCAACTCCTGCGCCGTCGCGGTATTCGGCAGTGACACCCCGAGCGCGCGAGCACCCGAGAGCGCCAGTGAGAGATCCTTCTGGTGCAGCTCGACGCGGAACCCCGGGTCGAACGTGCGTTTGATCATCCGCTCACCGTGGACCTCCAGCACGCGAGACGAGGCGAAGCCACCCATCAGCGCTTGCCGCACCTTGGCCGGATCCGCGCCGGCCTTGGAGGCAAACACCAACGCCTCAGCCACCGCCTCGATGTTGAGCGCCACGATGATCTGGTTGGCCACCTTGCAGGTCTGACCAGCGCCATTCTCGCCGATGAGCGTGATGTTCTTGCCCATGAGCGCGAAGAGTGGGGACACGTGGTCGAATGCCGCCTGCGGCCCACCCACCATGATGGTCAACGCGGCATTTTGGGCGCCTACTTGTCCGCCGGACACCGGCGCATCCAGGTAGTCGCATCCCAGCTCGTTGATGCGCGCGGCGAACTTCTTGGTTTCGATTGGCGAGACGGAGCTCATGTCCACGACGGTCTTGCCCTTGGAGAGTCCCGTGGCGACGCCGTGGGGTCCGAACAGGACGAGCTCGACGTCCGGCGTGTCGGGCACCATCGTGATGATGACGTCGGCCTGTCGAGCGACCGCCACGGGGCTCTCGCAGGCTGTGCCGCCGGCCTCGGTGAGCTCGGCGGGCACGCCGCTGCGCGACTGCAGGAAGAGCCGATGGCCGCCATTGATGAGGTGCCGAGCCATGGGCTTGCCCATGATGCCGAGTCCGATGAAGCCGACGTTCATGACGCTGACGTCCTTTCGAGAGTCCACCCGCCGTCTGCAATCCAGCGCAAGCCCTCCTGCGTCCGGCCCGCGGGCTTGTACTCGAGACCGATCCAGCCTGGGTAACCGAGTCGATCGATCCAGTTCAGCAAGAAGCGATAGTTGATCTCACCGGTGCCTGGTTCGTTGCGGGCTGGCGGATCGGCGATCTGTATATGCGCAATGTGCGGAAGGTGACGCTCGATGGTCTTCGCCAGATCACCCTCCATGATCTGCATGTGGTACACGTCGTACTGGAGCGCGACGTTGGCGCCCGCTTCCTCGATGATGGCCAGAGCCTGCTTCGTCTGTGAGAGAAAGAAGCCGGGGATGTCGCGCGTGTTGATCGGTTCGATGACGAGGCGGATGCCGGCCTCACCAAGCTGGACGGCGGCCCGCTTGACGTTGCGCACGAAGGTCTCGTGCGCCGCCGCCTGGCTGACACCAGCTGGCACGATCCCGGCGAGGCAGTTGATCTGCGGGCACCGCAGGGCGTGGGCGTAGTCGATCGCCCGTGCCACGCCGTCGGCGAATTCTGCGGTGCGATCGGGATGGCAGGCGATGCCGCGTTCGCCGGCGGCCCAGTTGCCAGCCGGCAGGTTGTGGAGCACCTGTGTGAGTCCATGTTGCCGCAGCCGGGCCGCCAGCTCCGTGACGGCGAAGTCGTACGGGAACAGGTATTCGACGCCGGAGAACCCGGCGTGAGCGGCCGCCTCGAAACGATCGAGGAACGGCACCTCATTGAACAGCATCGTCAAGTTGGCGGCGAACTTGGGCATCGGTCCGCGGATTGTACATGACGCGGCTCATGCGCGCCGGAGAAGCGACTTGCGACCTGCGACCTGGGACTTGCGACTGATTAAGGTTATTAGTCCCGAGGCTTGATCCCTTCATGGAAGATCAGGCCCTCTCTCTCGGCCAGCACGCGAACCGCGCGGTAACCGTCGGCCTGGAGCGCGGGTGCCGGATCGGAGGATGGCGCTGAGGACCGTTGCAGCTTGGCGCCGATGCCGGTGCGCGTGGTCGATCCAATGACCATGACGCGTCCACCCGCCCGCAGCACGCGCAGCGTCTCACGGACGATCGCGCGTTTGTCAGCCGCCGCCATGCGCGAGAACCCGGAGCCGGTGTCGTCGACGATTGCCACGTCGAAGGCAGCGTCCTCGAGCGGCAGTCGGGTGAGCGGCGACACGGTGACTTCGATGAGCACGCCCGCCTGCGACGCGGCGCGCTCAACGCGCCCGCCCGTCTCGGGATCTGGCACTATCGCGGCGGCACGGCCCGAGAGGCCCACCTTTGATGCGATGGCCGCTAACTGGGCGGCGTCTGCACAGCCCACATGCACGACTCGGTCGCCCATCTTGACACCGGTCATGCCGACGACAAGCGTGTACGGATTCTCACGACGGCGAAACGGATTGAGAAACATACGACAAACTGTCATCCACGCTCGATGGATGTCAACTCTACGTGGGGCTCTGCGCCACACCCGGCTTGGTCACGGCGCCGGGGGCCGATCGCAGCTGACCATCCACCAATCTGTCTGTTATATAGTTTCCCCTCGTGCCAACTCCTGTTCCGATCGCAGCCGCCACAGGCCGGCTGGGCGTGTTGCTCGTCGGCCTCGGCGCCGTCAGCACGACGACCATCGCCGGCGTGTTCGCCATCAGAAAGGGTCTCGCCAGACCGATCGGGTCGCTCACTCAGATGGGCACCATCCGTCTTGGCAAGCGTACCGAAGGTCGCTCGCCAAAAATCAACGAGTTCGTGCCGCTCGCACAGCTTGACGACATCGTGTTCGGCGGTTGGGACATCTTCGAGGAGGACTGCTACGCGGCCGCCAAGACGGCTGGCGTGCTGGAGCGATCGATGCTCGACTCCGTGCGTACCGAGCTCGAGTCGATCAAGCCGATGCCCGCGGTCTTCGACCAGCGCTATGTGAAGCGGTTGTCGGGCCCGAACGTCAAGAAGGGGAAGAACAAGCGAGAGCTTGCCGACCAGCTCGTCGACGATATCAGAGCGTTCAAGTCCGCGCACGCGTGTGATCGGCTGGTGATGGTGTGGTGCGGGAGCACCGAGATCTTCATGAAGGAAGGCGGGGTCCATCAGTCGCTCGCCGCCTTGGAGAAGGGTCTGGAGGCCAATGACGAGGCCATCCCGTCGAGCATGGTGTACGCGTACGCCGCGTTGAAGGAAGGGATCCCGTTCGCGAACGCGGCGCCGAACCTGACCGCCGACGTGCCTGCCATGCTGGAGCTCGCGGCCAGGACGAAGGCGCCGGTTGCCGGCAACGACATGAAGACCGGCCAGACTCTCATCAAGACGATCATCGCGCCGGGTCTCAAGGCGCGGATGATCGGTGTCCGCGGATGGTACTCGACCAACATCTTGGGCAATCGCGACGGCGAGGTCCTCGACGATCCCGAGTCCTTCAAGACGAAGGAAGAGAGCAAGAAATCCGCGCTGGACTATATCTTCCAGCCGCAGCTCTATCCGGACCTCTACCAGGACATCTCGCACGTGGTGCGCATCAACTACTACCCGCCGCGAGGTGACAACAAGGAGGGGTGGGACAATATCGACATCTTCGGCTGGCTCGGCTACCCGATGCAGCTGAAGATCAACTTTCTCTGTCGCGACAGCATTCTCGCGGCTCCCATCGTGCTTGACGTGGCGCTGTTCCTCGATCTGGCCCGGCGGGCGGGCATGGCGGGTATCCAGGAGTGGTTGTCGTTCTATTTCAAGGCGCCGATGCACGCGAAGGGTCTCTACCCGGAACATGATCTCTTCATCCAGTTGATGAAGTTGAAGAACACGCTGCGATACTTGATGGGCGAAGAGCTCATCACGCACCTTGGCCGCGAGTACTACGACTGAGGACGGGCCCATGCAGAACCGCCTCGTGATGCCCTCATTGGTCGGCGGTCTCGTCATGGGCGTGCTCTCGGCGCTCCCCTTGATCAATTTCGTCAACGCGTGCTGCTGCTTGTGGGTCGTTGCGGGGGGCGTGGTGGCGGCCTACTTGCTGCAGCAGAACCAGATAGCGCCCATCACGCCCGCTGACGGCGCGCTGGTCGGTGCGCTGGCTGGGCTCGTCGGCGCGGTCGTCTCCACGGTGCTGTCGCTCCCCATCAACCTGCTCATGGCACCGTTTCAACAAGCGATGTTGGAACGATTGAGAGAGACGAGTGGGTCGGTCCCACCGGAGTTCGGGCAGCTGTTCGGGAGCGCCGCCGGCGTTGTCGCGACTGTCATCGGCTTCCTGTTCATGTTGGTTGTCGGCCCAGCGTTCTCGACAATCGGTGGGTTGATCGGCGCCATGATGTTTCGGAAAGCGCCTCCACCACCCGCCCCACCCGCAGGACCGGGCGGATTCAGTGGACCGAGTGCGCCCATCGACGTCCCACATTCGACAAGCTAGGCCACTCGCCTGGTCAACCGCCAGGGGGCCGGCCCCGCTTTCGGTCCGAGCGAAGGGCGGGTCGCCCGCGGTCACGGGTCGCCATCCCACGTCGCCCATCCCATCTCCGCTGTGCTGAACATGCGCCACGCGGGCGACTGGCGACCAATGGCTGTTCGGTCTGCCGTCGGGTACGCTATTCTGAGCGCCAGATGAGCGAACACAAATCCGCCGAATACGACGACCTTCTGCGCGAAGACCGATCGTTTGGCCCGCCCGCGGCGTTCCGCGCTCAGGCAAACGTCTCCGATCCGAGCATCTACGCCGAAGCCGAGCGCGATCCCGAAGCGTTTTGGGCTCGCTTCGCGAGCGAACTGCATTGGTTCCGCCAGTGGGACAAGGTGCTCGACTGGCAGCCCCCAAACGCGAGGTGGTTCCTTGGTGGCCAGCTGAACATCAGCTACAACTGCCTGGATCGCCACCTCAAGGGTCCCCGCCGGAACAAGGCGGCGCTCATCTGGGAGGGAGAGCCTGGCGAACGTCGCACCTACACCTACTACGACCTGCATCGTGAGGTGTCGCAGTTCGCCAACGTGCTGAAGTCGCTCGGCGTGAAGAAGGGCGATCGCGTTGCGCTCTACCTCCCGTGCATCCCCGAGCTGGCGATCGCGATGCTCGCCTGCGCGCGCATCGGCGCCATTCACAGTGTCGTGTTCGGCGGGTTCAGTGCTGAGTCGTTGCGCGACCGGATCAACGACGCGCAGGCGACCCTGCTGGTCACCGCGGACGGCGGCTATCGCCGCGGCACGATCGTCCCGCTCAAACAGATCGCCGACGAGGCGCTCGAGGACGCACCGTCGATCAAGAACGTCGTCCTCGTTCAGCGTGGCGGCGCCGAGATGCCGGTGCACGTGCAGGAGGGCCGCGACCACTGGTATCACCGTCTCATGCAGGATGCCTCGCTCAAATGCGAGCCGACCGTGATGGACTCAGAGGACATGCTCTACATCCTCTACACGTCCGGCACGACAGGAAAGCCCAAGGGCATCGTCCATACGACCGGCGGTTACTTGGTTGGCACCTACACCACGACTAAGCTCGTCTTCGACATGAAGGAGGACGACGTGTACTGGTGCACGGCGGATCTGGGCTGGGTGACCGGACACAGCTACGTCGTGTACGGTCCGCTGAGCAACGGCGCCACCGTGGTGATGTACGAGGGCGCGCCGGACTGGCCCAAGAAGGATCGCTTCTGGTCGATGATCGCGAAATACGGCGTGACGGTCTTCTACACCGCGCCGACGGCCATCCGCGCGTTCATGCGCTGGGGCACCGACCTCCCGAAGGCGCACGACATGTCGTCGCTGCGGCTCATCGGATCGGTGGGCGAGCCGATCAATCCGGAAGCGTGGGTGTGGTACTACAAATACATCGGCGGTGAGCGCTGCCCGGTCGTCGACACGTGGTGGCAGACCGAAACCGGCGCCATCATGATCACCCCGTTGCCAGGCATCTCGACCACCAAGCCCGGGTCCGCGTCGCGCCCGTTCCCTGGCATCGCGGCGGAGATCCGCAACGAGAAGGGCGAAAAGGTAGACGTCGGCGGCGGGCTGCTCGCGCTGACCCGTCCATGGCCGTCGATGCTGCGAGGCATCTATGGCGATCCGGACCGCTACGTGCGCCAGTACTTCCACAAGTGGGGCAGCGGCGTGTACGTCACCGGCGACGGCGCCAAGCGCGACGCAGAGGGGAACTACTGGCTCCTCGGTCGAGTCGACGATGTGATCAATGTGGCCGGGCATCGCATCGGCACGATGGAAGTGGAGAGCGCCCTGGTGGACCACCCGAGCGTGGCCGAGGCGGCCGTCGTGGGCCGCAATCACGAGCTGAAGGGGCAGGCCATCGCCGCCTTCGTGACGCTGAAGGAGGGCATGGTCGGGAACAAGGAGCGGATCGACGAGCTGAAGGAGCACGTCGTCAAGAAGATCGGCGCCATCGCGCGCCCCGATGACATCCTGTTCACGGCAGATCTGCCCAAGACGCGGTCGGGCAAGATCATGCGGCGACTGCTACGAGACATCGCCGAAGGCAAGGCGCTCGGCGACACGACGACTCTGGCCGACCCGGCCGTAGTGGCCCGGCTCAAGGAGAACTACGGCGAAGAGCGAGGCTAACCAAGATACCGACGGAACCGGGCAGGGCCGGCCGCCGTCTGAACAACCATGGCATTGATTGAAACGGTCGATCTGTGGAAGACCTATGTGATGGGCGACGAGGAGATTCACGCGCTCCGAGGCGTGTCCGTGCAGATCGAACGCGGTGAGTACGTGGCGATCATGGGGCCATCAGGGTCGGGCAAGTCGACCCTGATGAACCTAATCGGCTGCCTCGACACACCCAGCAAAGGCTCGTACTTGCTGAACGGGAAGCAGGTCAGCCAGATGAACGACAACGAGCTGGCGCGGATCCGCAACCAAGAGATCGGGTTCGTGTTTCAGACGTTCAACCTGCTGCCCCGCGCCACCGCGCTGCGCAACGTCGAGCTGCCGCTCGTCTACGCGGGCGTTTCCGCAAAGGATCGCGAGCTGCGCGCCAAGGACGCGCTCGAGAAGGTCGAGCTGACGCAGCGGATGAACCACCGGCCCAACGAGCTGTCCGGTGGCCAGCGCCAGCGCGTGGCGATCGCTCGAGCGCTGGTCAACAACCCATCGATTCTGCTTGCCGACGAGCCTACCGGGAATCTCGATTCTAAGACCGGCATCGAGATCATGTCCGTGTTCGAGCGGCTGCAGGCCGCCGGCAACACGATAGTCCTCGTCACTCACGAGGCTGACGTCGCCGCTTACGCGCATCGGGCGATTCACATTCGCGACGGCAAGGTCGAGAATGACGTCAGGCGGGCGGCATAGTCAATCGGGCTTCGCCCAGAATCCTGGCTCCGTCAATTCGCGGGAGCCCCCATGCCCAACGCTCGACTCTCGGTCTCGGCTCTCCGTTAGACGGCGGCGAAGTGACCCGTGCCGACTTCGCGCAGCGACGCGTCGCGGTTCACGAGCTGCGGATCGAGGACCACGCGGGCACGCGGTTGATCCGGATCGCTGACCGGAATGGCGGACAGCAACGCGCGCGTGTACGGATGTCTCGGGCTCGCGAAGAGCGACGCGGAGGGCCCGATCTCGACGATTCGCCCCAGATACATCACGGCCACCCGCGCACAAATATGCTCGACGACCCGCAGGTCGTGGGCGATAAACGGATAAGTCAGCTGCAGTCGCTGCTGCAGATCGGTGAGCAGGTTGATGACCTGTGACCTGCCCGGTGATGTTCGGACCAGCTGAAGCTTGAGAGAATGGCGCCCTCCGGGTCCAAGGAGGGAGCCAATGAAGAAGACCCGATTTACTGAAGAGCAAATGGTCGCGATACTGCGGGAGGC